>NZ_JBQFSB010000012.1:0-155983 GCF_056537725.1 Ruegeria sp. C11
AACCGCCGGCCCCGGAAACCATCGTTCAAATGGACCAAAGGCCAGTCATACACTAACAATCAAATTGGACCACACAAGTGGGGCTGATCACTCCCTATTGTGAACTGTCGAATGTCAGCGGTGAGCCCGAAGCAAACACTAAATTGACTTTAGCCTGTTACTCTGCGGCGAACGACCAAACTGAGTTCAATCAGCGATTTTAGATTATCCGTGCCGCGCACTTCCCCGAGTTGAAGCCAAGCACTCGGGAGTTTCCGTACTACCAAATGGCTGATTAGAAGTTTTTTTTGAGAAAGCTCTCAAAAGGCTAACGTACAGCGGCAAAAAATATTCTGTGTACGTGGGGTTCGAAGCGTTGTCACCGGTGCAACGTTTAAGCCTATCGACTCACATCGCACTCAAATCTCAGGTATCGTAGTTTCGGATTGATGCTAGCGCTGATTTTAGTATTTCCGCGCTCTCGGCGCGCTCGTCAGACGTCATGGAGTTTGGATCGAAAACCAACTGAAAGTTCGGCTTCTGGAACGTAAACCTATCAGGGCGTGATTTCGCTCCCATTTGACCCAGGACACGATACGCAATGACAGGTTGAGTTACCCCCTTAACCCGGATAGATCCGACCTCCTCGGTTTCTATTTCCTCGTTGACGTGAGCCCAGGTCTCGTAAGAGATATAAATCTCTCCTTCGTTGGCATGGTGCTCGAGCCTTGAGGCGATGTTCACAGCCCCACCAATAATGGTGTAGTCCATACGGTCTTCACTTCCAAAGTTTCCCACCGTACAGAAGCCTGTGTTGATACCAATCCGACATTGCAACTGTTGCCGTATTCCTTGCTGCCTCCACTCAGCTCGCAGTTCGGCCAGCCTGTCTCGCATTGCAATTGCCATTCTCACGCACGCTAAGGCATCTTCCCGCACCCCATTGGTTTCTGGATCGCCAAAGAAGACGAGGATCGCGTCACCGATGAATTTATCTATCGTCGCGCCGTGGACCAGAGCTACCTGTGCCATTTCGGTCAGGTAACTGTTCAGAAGTTGCGTTAAGTCCTCCGATTCCATCTGATCTGTAAGCTCTGTGAACCCAGCTACGTCCGAGAAAAACACTGTCAGTTTCTTCCGCTGACTGTCGAGCTTAACTTCCTGCCGACCGGAAAAGATCGAATTGTAGACTTGTGGCGACAGGTACTTTGAGAGCTTTCCTGACAACGCCTCAAGTTCTTGGTTCTTGCGGGTAACTTCCTCGGTAGCGATGCGTTGATTGTCGGCCAGCGCATTCAGTTCCCGCTCGTTACGATCGCTCAATCGCATCATTCGGCGCGTGGTTCGAAGCAGTTTTCTGTATTCTTCAATGAGGTTTCTAATTGAGTTGCGCGTCTCTTCATTCGGGAATTGCCCGCTGCTCAAAGTTGCTTCCGCGACTTCTAAAGCCTTCTTCTCCCGGACAAAAAGATCGTCGATGGTCATCGAACCGACAACTTCTTCAGCGTGAATTTTGCGTGCTTCAGATCTTCACCAAACTCTTCGCCAAGCTCTTCCATGGTCTCGTCTTCGGGATCATGAAACCAACAAACTTCTACGTTTTTTCCAGCCTCTGCGGCGGAATCCAAAAGCTCCATAAGCATCATGATCGCCTTAGCACTGGAGGAGTTGAAATAAATGAGTTCGAAATCAAAGCGACAGTTACGACTTGGGTCATCTGACAACCACTGTTTCAGAGCATCAAACAACGGGTTGAAGAAGGTCGTAACGTCCTCTGGATAAGACTCTCCAATCAGCCTAAGGTGACCGGCATCAAAATCAAACGCCACCGTCGGAGTACGATTTGTTGCCGGGATTTCAATATTTTGCATTGGTCCCCTCTTAAACCGTGGCTTTGAGTGCGAAGAATGCGTGGTTATCGTCAACTCGCATAAAGTCGAACTCGATTGGTTTTGACGCTCGGCGCGCTATTTCGATTAAGCCGATGCCTGCGCTGTTGCCGACAGCGTCAGCTTCGGATCGAAGTTGGTCCTTGTACGCGGCCTTGAGTTCATCTCGGCTCATATCACGCAGTTCTGAAAGTCGGCTTCGCATGTTGTCGACGTCGTTTAAAAGGATCAGATTCCCAGCATGAACGACATAGTTGCCAGCTTCGTTTCCGATGGTCAGGATGCCGTAGCTTATGTCCAGCACCTTAGCCTCACCGTCAGCAGGCAACCGTTCAACCGAATATCTGATGATATTCTGCATTTGCTCTACAAACACTGCGAATACGCTGCGAAGAGTTTTGGTGTCCGCATCTTCTGACACCAACTTCTGCTTCAATGCATCGCCAACACCACTGAGAATACCCTCGGTTACATACCCGCTGTAGGCAAAAACAACGCCTTGTCTGCGCAAGTTGGCGCGTAGTTCGTAGACTTCACTTGCAAGCATTTGTTCCCCTTGATCATGCTTGGGTAGCACCAAGTTAAATCCAGACCCTAATATCATAAGATACACATTTATGCATTTTTAGTGTATCAATTGTGCAGATTTATTAGTGGGGAGGTTAGCATGATTAGGCTATTTTGTGTGGTCGCCGTGATACTATTGTCCGGTCCGGCTACAGCAGCCGACATTCCGACTGAGGTTAAGGCAAAGCTTCAGTCCGCCATGATTGCGCATGTCGATGGCGTCATGGTCGACGGTGCTTACACCTATCTGGACACAACCACCAACGCGTTTGAAACCGTTTACCCTGCAAACGTTCATCCAATGGTTATTCCTGCGGGAAATGACTATTTCGTCTGCTCTGAAATGATAACTGAAGGCGGCGACACGGTGACCGCAGACTTCCTGGTGCGTGAAGTTTCCGGGGACTACAAGGTTGTACAGATGATTGTAAACAATCGAGGTGCTCTTCAGGCCGCGATGAAGAACATCGGGAACTAGATGCCAAACACTGTAGAGGCGTTTAGTGCGTAAACTCAGGAACTTCTTAAAGCGCCGAATTTTTCTAAAGCATATTCTGGCGACCCTCCTGATTGGGGGCGTTTTGAATGCTATTGTGCTTCTTTTTTACTATGAATTCAAAAGGCAAGCTCAAACGGATCAGGTTGCCGCGGAAATGGCAACAATTGCCAGTCGTATCGCGCGCCCGTTGGCTGAATTGGTTGAAGCAGGGAATCTCACCCAAGCGAAGAGCCTGCTGGCTGTCTATTCGGGTTTTCCTTACGTGATCTGCGCCGAGCAGAAGTTAGAACAAAGCTCTAAAACATTGGCTTCCTGGCCCGCCTTAGGATGCGACAGGATAAAAAAATCGGGTTTGGATATCGTCGTTTCCGTTCCGACGGCTGCTGGGCCGACTACGATGTTGGCGCGAATTGATCAGGAGATACTGAACAATGAGTTACAGACAGAAGTGGGAGTTGTGGTCCTTCTGGGAATTCTCGGAGGATTCGCGCTGATCTTAGCAGGCGCTGCTGCATTCTTATGGCTTATCAACAGACCTCTCAGCCAAATGTTGAAAGCCATTGAAAGGTTCGAGCTATACGATGACCCGCAGATGGTCCCGTACCAGTCGGAAGATGAGATTGGTAAGGTTGTTCAAAGCTATAACTCTATGCTGGACAGGGAGGTCGAACGCGTAAATGCAATTCGTGAAGCTCACGACCAGATCGTCGATAGTGTAAACTATGCCACGCGAATTCAGCACGGTTTGTTACCTACGACAAGTCTGTGCAAGGCGGCCTTTGCAGATTTCGCGGTTAAATGGGAGCCTCGCGATCTAGTTGGTGGGGACATTTACTGGGTCAGATCAGAAGACCGAATTTCGACGCTCGCCGTAATTGACTGTACTGGACACGGCGTTCCCGGAGGCTTCATGACCATGCTGGCAATCGCAACTCTCGAGCGGCTTTACTTTGAAAACCACGCGCTCAGCCCCGCCTCCGCATTATCGAAGCTGAGCGACTTAACCCGCGCACTCCTAAATCAGGACAGTAAATACGCGACTTCTAATGACGGCATGGATGCCGCTATTTGCCAAATCGATTCAAGCAAAGGGATAGCTAAGTTTGCAGGAGCACGTATGTCTTTGTTGGTTAAATCGGCGGCCGGTGTCGATCGAATCCGGGGTGACAGACTGAGCATTGGGTATGTGGACACCCCAGAAGAACCAGAGTTCGTGGAGCACAAAATCCAGTTGGATAAAGCCACGGACTTGGTTGTCTCCACTGATGGTCTGATCGACCAATTGGGTGGCAAAAAGCGTTTAGCCTTCGGCATTCAAAGACTAGCGGCGGTAGTTGAGCAAGATAATTGGTCAAACTCGGATGAGCTTTTGCAGGCGATCGACGCTGCCTTCAATGACTATATGAAGAATGAAGAACGCATGGACGATTTGACGGTGATTGCTTTTCGCCCTTTTCGTCAAATGGACTGAGTCGTTTTTCTTGCGACACACCGACGGCCGCAAGATTACCGTCACAACAAGCGGGAACATTTCCAACAATCGGGTTGTTTGGTTTTGGGACGGGTAAGGAATAAGGGGATTTGGCCGCTGAGTAGACGTGCAATAAACTTCGGGCCGCTGAGGTGCAGCTTACAGCGGATTTGTCCGAATAGCGGACGTCCCTCCCTATTGTGAACTTTCGAATGTCTGCGGTGAGCCCAAAGCGGACCTAGCATCGGGTCAATAGCGTAAGCAGATCTCGTTGTTATAACTAAGATATGACCCCAATCAGCGCTCTGCGGTGAAATATGGTAAGATCGACGGAGAACCTACTGTTCGAGGACCGTACGATGCTTCGATTCAGATTATTCAATTGGCTATTCTGTCCCCTTCTTATGGTTTTGCTGCCTTCGCAGATTGCTCGAGCTGACGACATATTGCAGGCAGCCAGAAAAGGAGACGTTGAGGCTTTGAAGGCTTCGCTCGCAGCCGAAGGAGGCGTTGATCCAGCCAGTTTGGAGCGGCCTTTGTTCTTCGCTGCTCAGTCCGGCCACACCGACGTTGTCGCAATCCTTCTCGAACATGGCGCAGATGCCAACACGACGCTCGACTTTGGTAGCCCTTTGCAAAAGGCTGCCCGTGGTAACTATGAAAAGATAGTTGAACTTTTACTGAAAGCGGGAGCGGACCCAAGCGCACAGGCGGGCGACAAGGACTATACGCCGCTTCATGATGCCGCCGAGAGGGGCGCATTGGACGCCGCCAAAATTCTTGTGGCTTATGGTGCAAACGTTAATGCCCGAGAGTTTTGGGGTGTGCCGCCAATCCATCTGGCCAAAAAGAAAGATAAAGCAGAGATGGTTTCGTTTCTCTCAGACAGCGGTGCACGACCAATCGAACCGCCGCCCATTTCGGAAACTGAGTTAGCGAACGCCGACTTGGAACTCGGGCGGATTTCCGCGATTGGTTGCACACAATGCCACATTATCGAAGAAGGAACCGCTCCAAGCGGAGCGCACAATCACGGGCCGTCACTCATTGGTGTGGTAGGACGCGCCAAAGCCGGAGTTGAAGGCTACAACTACTCCAACGCAATGGCTTCGCTATCCGGTGTTTGGAGCGTCTCAGAGCTCAATCAATTCATCGCCGATCCCGCAGGACGTGTTCCTGGGACAGAGATGGCTTTAATGCCGGAACTATCGGAAGCCGAAAGGGTCGCTTTGATTGCGTTCCTTAGTGGGCTTCGAGTGCAGTGAGCCAATGTAAATGACCAATGAAGGCTATCTGGCTGTGGTCCGGTCTGTCCGTGAGGCAGACGTTGGAGCAAGTTGCAACGAACGACCGCTATGCGGACAAAGCGGGCTTTCGCCGCACTAAAGCTCATGGCGGCTTTTGGCAATTTCTTGCAACCAGCGAACAAATCTGCGGGTTAGGTTTGTTTCGTGCTCTCCGACTTGCAAGGTGTAGCATCCAGCACTGAACTCGGAGCATTCAGGTAATGGTACAAGCCGCCCATCGGACAGTTCAGTCTCAACCATGAAAGTGGAAGAGAGTATCATCCCCAGCCCGGCGCAAGCCGCACGCAAGGCTGCATCGTCCGTGTCAAAGCGATCCGCGAACTTGAGATGTACATCGTGTACCCCCGATTTTTCCATCCACAGATGCCAATCCCAATTCCCTTTTGCGCATTGAATCGCCGGAATGGTAGACAAATCGCGTGGGTCTGCGAGTTTTGATAGCAAGACCGGTGAAAGATACGGACGGCACACATCATCGAATAGGTCGCTTACTCCGACCGGGCGTTCGCTCTCACGGTAATATCCGATTGTGATATCTGCACTGCCGGGCAGTTGGCGAGCACCATCAAAAAAGGTCTCGACTTCCACATTAGCGTCGGGGTTCTTCGCTTTGAAAAGATAGAGTTTCGGTATCAGCCATCTAACCGCGAATGACATGGACGCCCGGACACGGAGCACGTTTTTGTTGTGGATGACATCAGCAAGAGAGGCATGGATCAATTGCAATCCCGGCATGGCTTTCTGCGCCAAACGGGTACCAGCATCCGTCAACTCGATAGCATTATTGCTCCGGACAAAAAGCTGAGTTCCCAAAGACTGCTCAAGCGACTTTATCTGATGACTGACTGCCCCCGGTGTCACCAAAAGCTCTTCAGCAGCTAGCTTGATACTCATATGCCGGGATGTGATCAGGAAAACGCGCAGAGCGTTCAAGGAAATTGAACTTGGAAGCTGCATCAAAATCTCTCATTCAGATATAGAATAACTAGTTTGAGTCCAATGTGAAACTGTCTTTAGAAGTAACTAATCTCTTCCAAAAAGGTTCTACATGTCGTCGCCCAATAAGTATGCCGAAGCGATCCTCTGGGTTCTTCTCAGCACCGCTTTGTTCACAGTGATTTTCGCGGCAGCTAAGTTTGCCGACGGGGCAATTGGAACGTTTCAGATCCTGTTTTTGAGATACATTGGCAGTTTTGTGACCGTGTCCTGGCTCGTGGTGCGCTCAGGTTCATTCAATCAGTACAAAAGCAATGTGCCGTTCCAGCATTTCTTGCGCACGGTTTTTGGATGTTCGGCTGCGGCAGCCATCACTTGGGCAACCGCTCATATGCCCGTGGCAGACGCATCGGCCATCGGTATCCTCTACGGCGTCATAACCGTGGTGCTTGGTGTCCTGTTCCTTAAAGAACATGTTGGAATGCGCCACTGGCTGGCCATAGTAATTTCACTTGCCGGAGCAGGGCTAATCATGGCCGTACAAGGCGCATTCCAAAGCCACATCGCAGGTCTCCCAGCCTTTGTTGCTCTTCTCAGTGCATTGTTTATGGCCTCTGAAGGGTTGTTGATCCGAACCCTGAGCCAGACCGAAAGCGCACTGTCTATGATGCTCTATGTCTCCGGCTTTGGCATCCTTCTCCTATCTGTCCCGGCTATGCTGGAGTGGCGCAACATCAGTGCAACGCTCGTCGTCGGTTGCGTTGCGCTCGGGCCACTGTCAGTCGCTGCGCAGTATTGTACAATCAGGGGATACCGGATCGCACCGCTATCGGTTGTGGGACCGGTTGATTATTCATGGCTGATTTTTGCATTGATCTTGGGTTTCGTAGTTTTTGGTGAGCATCCCAGTATCGGGGCTATCGCAGGTGGCATTCTGATCATCTCAGGCGGCTTATTGCTGTCCAATACTCGCGCACAGCAATGAAATTAGATGCTCAGAGCTTTTTCTCCTGTGAGGGCCGTGAAAAAGCAAACATTCGAAAGTTCGCAATAGGGAGGGACGTCCGCTATGCGGACTAACCGGCCCGTCGTCTGTTTGGTTTCAATAATTGCTCGCAACCCAAAGCGGACATGACCGTTTCGCAGGTTGGGCAGGAAACGCCGAAGACTGCGCATGCAGACAAACATTGAGAATGCTACGAATTGGGCTTTCGTGCGCGGGCGTGTTCAACGCAGATTCATCTGCACGCGGTTGAATTTCGCCCTTTGCAAGCAAGTTGCCCTTTGGGCTGCCCGCCATCTCAACCGACACAGAGTCATAGCGTTTCAAAATCCACTTATGCGTTCCATCAGCCAGTACATCGATACCGATCCGATACCATAGGCCGTGACCACTGTTGTTGCTTGACTAATGGGAAGTGCAATCATTCGCCAGATTGCTAGCAGCAGAGCCAATGACCCGACAAAACTCAGTTGTCCGGCCTCGACGCCAAGGTTGAAGGCAAGCAGGGCCGCAGGAATATCGTTTGATGGCAGTCCAATGTCTGCCAAAGCACCTGCAAAACCAAGGCCATGCAGAAGCCCAAACCCGAAACAGACGATCCAGGGTTTCTGTTTTGAAAGTCGGAAACGCCCTTCACCGCTCTTTACAATCTCCATCGCCAGAAAAACGATAGAAAGCGCGATGACGGCCTCGACAGGTGGACCGGGAACATTCAGAACGCCGAGCGTAGCCAATGCCAGTGTTATCGAATGCGCAAGCGTGAATGCTGTAACTGCTCCCACCAGCCTCCAGGGATCGCGCACCAGAATAAACAGCGCGAAGACAAACAGCAGGTGGTCCCAACCTTCCAGTATGTGTTCAAATCCCAACTGAAAATAAGTGACAAAGACAGACCAAGTTGTCTGATTAGAAGGTATGTTCTGGACAGCTGTCTCTGGCGTGAACCGAAGAGTCGTGGGCTCAGCCTGCAGGGGCTGCACACGAACCAATACATCGTTTTTTTGGACCTCCAGACCTTCAATTTCGATGGGTTGTCCCGCAATATCTGCGCTGCACTCGACAACCCATGTAGAAACCCACGCTCTGCCATCGGAGATGGGATCAGGGCCCCGCGTTGGGGTGCAGCCATTCGGCGACACCACGTCAATCGCCATCGGTTGACCATTCACATCGGGTTTTCGCCAATGAACGCTCCAGGTTTCTGAAGTGATTTGGCGAATTTCCAGATATCCCGGATCAAGCGCATGCGCTGAGGCGTTTCCTGCGACCCACACAATCAACAGCGCACACAGAAGGCCGAATACAGCTTTCATTGGGTTTGACCTGAGAGATCAGGCAATATGAACTCATAATTGTCGGCAAGAATTTCATATTGCGCTTGCGCCAAATCCTCACTCATCGTGCGACGCCAATCCCGCAGCACCGCATCATGAATTTCTGACAGCGGAGGTATTTGACTAGGTTCGGTGGCCAGCACCTGAACAAGATGGATCCCATAACCCGACTGGATCGGGCCGGCCCACTGACCTGTTTCCAGCGTTGTAAGACCATTGGAAAATCCAGCTCCAAAGACCGAGTCTATTACTCTGGTCGCGCTCAAAGGCATAGATGCGGGCAGCAGTGTCGAGCCGCCCAGATCGGAAACATCTTCTCCCGAGCGCAGCATGGCCAATACCCTCTCGACTTCAGCCTTGCTTGGCTCTTCACCAGCAAAGACCTGAATGAAGGCCAGTTTGCTGGGCGTTGCGTAGCGTTCCGAGTTTTGTTGAAGAAACGCCTCCAGGTCTTCGTCTTCCGGAACAACTGAAGTGGCGATCGCCTCGGTAAGGAAATCCATTTTTTGACTGAGACGAGACCGGATTATGGTGTCTCCGCGATCGAGGCCAAGCTTTCTTGCCTCTCTGACCAGAACCTCTTCGCGAATGGTTGCATCGATCAAAGATTGTAGCTCGGCATCGCTAGGTCGACGTTTCCAGCGTGCCTCAAACTGATCGGACAAAAGCGTGACATCGTTTTCGTCGATTTTAATCGTCCCGAACTCTTCGACAGTCTCGGTTTTTGGCGCAACGATTTGGAAGTAAATGAAAATAGCTGCTCCAATCAGGAAGAAATGGAACAGGGGTTCTTTCAGTAGTCGCATGATGGCTCCTGCGTGAAACGCGTTCCGGTTTTACACATCGATGCTGTCATCAGTCGGTTGCGCATTGCAAGAAGATCAATGCTTTGCATGATTCAGAAGTTTGGTGAATGGACCGAGGTATTGGCATCTACCTCGGTCATTAATGCCGCACACTGCAGAGTTATTCAGCCGGTGTGTACCAGATCGGGGAAGAATACGCGCGTTCCTGATGTGTAAGTACCGCGTCTTCGGGCAATTCGGCACCAAATCTCAGTTTGTCGTAAAGAATCCAACGCGGTGTTGGAATCTCGATTGCACGTACATAGTAAAATGCGCGCGCATCTGGATCGAATTCAGGATCAGACCAAACGGTTACAAGTTCGGCAGTACCAATCGTGTTGGTCCAGCTCGCGGTTTCACCATCTACAGTGTTTCCAACGGCGGGGATCTTGCCGTTTTGGTCAGCAACACGGTTGTCCGACCACGCCACATCGTAAACCTTTTCCTGCAAGGCACCTTCAGAATCCAGCCATCCCTTTACCACTTGCACGCGATCCAGATTGGCACCAACCGGGTCGCGTAGTGCAGCGATCAGGAATGCGGGCGCACCTTCACCTTCGCGAGGTCGCAGATCCGAACCCATTGGAACACCTTTGGTATAGCCCACATCAGCAAGGAAGCGCGTTTCAACATCCTCGTCACTGAAATCCCAACCGCCAAAGAACCGCAGACCGATCCGAGGTCCGGTGGTTGCATAGGTTTCGCGCCGCTTGAAAGCATCGAAGATTGCAGCGCGTGTATTGTCGGTCGCCCAAACAGCCGTGTATCCCGACGCGACAAGAAGATCGCCCGGAATTTCGCCAAGATCATTGGCGATGAAAGGATGCTTTATCCTCGTGGCTGAAGGCTCAACACTGACGGATTTTCCAAAGAAGTTGTCTTCTTCGGCAGTTGCCAGAGACGTATGGCTATCCGTCGCGCCGCCCATGCCAAACTTATATGGATTTACGCCGAACTTTTCTTCCAACAACAAGCCACGCTTCAAGGCTTCTCGGGCGTATTCACCAGCCAACATGTCATCGGTCTTCAGCTCGGTTATGTCGAGATTGCCAACGTCCCAGTTTTCGTAATCGGCAAACTCATCATCCGGGCTTAAGAATGGGTGCGCTTCTCCGTCGCCCTTGATCTGGGTAACTTCGTAGTGGGGCTCCCATTTCGCGCGGGCAGCCACGTATTCCTCGTCGACCTTGCCGCCGTGATAGGTGTCTTCGGTTGGGAACATCCATCCGTTCGACAGGTTCCCGTTATGAGCAAAGGCAACCGCGCGCCCACCCGTTTTCTCTTGATATTCTTCAAGCCATGCATAGAGCGCCTTTGGATCGGTATCACCAAAGGGTGGTTGCGTGACCGGAGGCACCATCTGAAGCGCCCTGATTGGCCCATCCCGCAACATAACGTTCCGATGCAGATTGAATCCCTTCGGCACAGAGGTCCACTCGAACCCGATGAACGCTGTGAAATTGCCAGGGTCGTTATGTTCTTCCGCAGCCAAAACGATTTGCTCCCATGTAAAGGCAAAAGCGTCGGCACCTGGGCTGTAAGACTCCAGAAGGATTTCTGGGAGGGTCATTTGCGAAAAATTGGTAATGATATCGAACGCCGCTTTGCCGGCCTCTTCGCCGCCTGCTTTGTACCCTTCGTACCATTCCAAACCTTTCGGATCAGCAAGAATGCCTGGGTTGCCAGCTTGAAGGTCCGGTGCAAATCCCATCAGATCGGTGTGATCCGTGAGAACCATCCAGTCCAGAGGTCGGGCCAGCCTCACAGGTTGACCCGTTGATGAAATGACCTGCTCACCTTTTGCGAAGCGCCAAGCTTCGTCCGGCAACAAAGTATTCCCAAAAGCACCCGCGTCCAGCGAAAGCCCGGTGTGAAGATGCGAGTCCCCCCATAGCGGACGCTCAGGGAAAGTGCGCTCGGCATACGGGGAATACGGTTGATCTGAGAATAAGCCTTCGGCCGCTTCTTCGCTAGGAACAGCGTCGGCAAAAACAGCTGTTGATGCCAGTACCAGTGAAATAAAGTATACAAGAGTACGAAGCATTTTTGACCTCCAAATCAAGACTGCTCAGTGGCGCTGGCAATTTACATCGCTAAAAATTTTACATTCGCATTTCTCTATATCATATCAAGTTTCCATTTTGTGGAAATATTCAGCTCATGGCTTTGTACTGACGTCGCAAGTAGGAAATTCGATTGAAGAAGCCCTTCCGACAATGGCTTAAAAATTCATAACTTCGATTACCGGAATCAAGATCGAGAACGGAGGCTTTGGATAAACTGCGATGCAGCATTGTATGAATTTAGGAATGTCCCGCGCGGGTCGTGTATGCATCCTCGGAAAGTTAGCTAGCTGCGAACAACGTCATCTACGGCTATCGCGGTATCGGTCACTTTGGGCTCGATCCCGTCGCTCTCTAAATCGCGACGAATGTCTGTTTTGCGGACAAAGGAGACGCCATGTGCAGTTCGAACCAATTACCCCATCAAGCAACTAATACGCGAAGATTAGGCCTATAGATTCGCGCTTAGGCCTAGCCCTTCTGTCTTTCAAAGGATAAGCGCAGTACGCCTTTTCCTAGACCTTTAAAGGTCTCCTTCAGACAGAATGATGCTTGGCGGTTTTTGGATTGTGTGAAAGGGGCGCTCATTACCGTATCGAAATTCTGCAAAATTGGTTTCTGCCATTTTTCTGTGTCCAAGCCGTTCCAGTACAACGTGCTGAGTTGCGGCGGATGACAGTTCTCCAATTACCAGCTTAAACCCTCTACTTCGGGCTAAACCATGGGCTGCGGTCCGCATCTGCTTGTAGATGCCTCCACCGCCTGCTTCTTTCGAGACTGCTGCCATATCAACTAGAATGGCATCCGTGACAGAGATCAGCCGCTTACGCTGGTATTGGCGGCATAGATCTCTGGTTAGGGCAGACAAAGGTGCGAACCTTGGAGATGGGTTAGCTTTTTCGACAAGTTGGTTAGAAAAGTCCGTTACGATAAGGCAACCAACAAGTTCACATGAGTGATTGTCTATCGCTGCGATAGACAGGCCTTCACTCACCATCATTTCGAAGGGGTGGCGAAGGTGTTCCCGGTACTCATTCAAACCAATCTTCAAAGCGCGATGGAGAGTGCTAGCTTCGGTAAAAACTTGTGTCGCTAGGTTGAATGCGTCATCCAGACGGGCTGCGTCGAGCAAGCTTATTTCAACCGCCATGATAACCCCTTTAGCATAATGGCTCCTACAAAGAAGAATTTGTAGCTTGGGGTCAATGATCATCACTCACACGGGCGGAGCACGAGGATTTGAAAGGATACGTCAGTCGCTCGAAGTATGGCAGTTAGGTGGTTTCGGCAAATCTCCTGCCGCGTTGGCTTTGTAGGCACCCGCTCTGCGAATGATTTCGGGGCTGATTTTGAAATACTTCAATGGCGATCGTCTTTTCATGAGTAGAAGCTTAGAAAGCCCCCTGCCCGCCTCAACCCAAGTTCTGCTGACAAGACTCGCCCATGGTTTCTTGCAGCCCGACTTCGGCCGTACGATCCATTGCGTGCCACAAGGCCGAGATTGAGAGGATAAAAATGTTTAGAAAGAAAGCCTTTTCGTGCGAGCATTGTAATCAAATGACCGCTTGAAATCAGGTTATGGAAAAAATGAACGGCGCTCAATCACTCGTAAAAACCCTTTTGAACAATGGCGTGGATACAGTCTTCGCAAATCCGGGCACCTCAGAAATGCACTTTGTCGCTGCCTTGGATGAACACCCGGAGATGAATTGCATTCTTTGCCTGTTCGAAGGAGGAACGACGGGTGCGGCGGATGGGTATTTTCGCATGAAACGTGATGTTGCGGGCACGCTGCTGCATCTTGCACCAGGCTTTGGCAACGCATTTGCCAATCTGCACAATGCCCGAAAAGCAGGGTCCGGGATCGTTAACATCGTGGGCGATCATGCAACGCACCATCTGCGCTACGAAAGCCCCTTGAAGGGAGACATCCTCGGTATCAGCCAAGCGGTCAGTCATTGGACGCGCGTATCAACCAATGCCACCGACGTAGCTACGGATGGAGCAGCAGGGGTCCAAGCAGCCCGCGCGCAAAACGGCCAAATCGCGACCCTTGTCCTACCTGCCGACACAGCTTGGAATGAAGCGAACGCAACGGCAAGCCGTTTGGACACCAAAGAAAACCTCCATCGACCTTCAATAGGCGACATAGAGGCCGCTGCAGCCCGTCTTGTGACGCCGAATGCCGCGCTGATGATTGGCGGGTCAGCCCTGTTTGGACCGCAGCGTGAAATGGCTGGAAAAATCTCCGCCGCGACGGGGTGCCGATTGTTGGCCGATACTCTGATACCGCGCATTTCCAAAGGCGCAGGAACAGCAAAGCTAGACCAACTGGTCTATCCAATATCACCCAAGATCGCTCAGCTTGAAGCAACATCTTCGATAACTCTGCTCGGCACAGATAGGCCAGTCGCCTTTTTTGCCTATCCCGGGAAACCGAGCGTGCCCGAACCTTCGTATTGCCCCATTAGGGACTTATGTACGCCCACAGATGATATCGAGTGGACGCTGCAAGCGCTCGCCGACGCTGTCGGGGTCACAAGCAAAACGGTGGCAGAAACCCATCCGCTCGATCTGCCGGACATTCCCAGCGGGCAGTTAACCCTCAAAAAAGTTGGTTTGGCGTTGGCCGCGCTGATCCCGGAAAACGCGATCATCTGCAATGAATCCGTGACGTCCGGGCTTCACGTCATTCCTCCGACAGCCACCGCTCGCCCGCATGATCTGCTCGCTGGCACCGGCGGCGCGATTGGGCTGTGTTTGCCTTGCGCAACAGGTGCGGCCACCGCCTGCCCGGACCGAAAAGTCATCGCCCTGACTGGGGATGGTTCGGCCATGTACACGCTACAATCACTGTGGACCATGGCGCGGGAAGATCTCGACGTCACGGTGATCGTATTTGCAAACCGCGGTTATCAGATTCTGCGCGATGAACTTACAAACGTCGGCGTAGCGAGCTATGGTCAGAATGCTCAGGCTATGTTTGACGTGGAGAACCCGACACTAGACTGGGTATCTCTGGCGAAAGGCCACGGTGTTCCTGGGACACGTGCAAATGACATGGACAGCTTTGCAAAGGCGCTTTCCGCCGGTCTCTTCAGCGACGGGCCATCTCTGATCGAAGTTGTGTGTCCCCCGCCAGCATGAGTATTCTGACGCAGAACCTGAAGAGCAGATGAAACTATGCCCACCGACTTCATTGAACTCGGCCCCAAAACAGCAAGTGCAACTATTCTGCTTGCCCATGGCGCAGGTGCCCCGATGGATGCCCCTGGCATGACGATGATTGCAGAAGCGCTGGCTGCGCAAAACCTCAGGATCGTTCGATTTGAATTCGCCTACATGGCGCAGCGCCGAACCGAAGGCAGCCGAAAACCCCCTCCCCGCGCAGACAAACTGAATTCTGAATATCTCTCTGCAATCGAAGAGCTCAAAGTTGATGGCCGGCTGATCATTGGTGGAAAGTCAATGGGTGGGCGCGTGGCCAGTATGATTGCGGATGAGCTATTTGAAGCGGAACGCGCCACTGGTTTGCTATGTGTGGGCTATCCGTTCCACCCGATCGGCAAACCCGAGAAGCTGCGCACCGAGCATCTGCAAAACCTACGAACGCCAACCCTGATTTGTCAGGGAACCCGGGACCAGTTTGGCACGAAGGCTGAAGTCGGGTCGTACAATCTATCGTCTGCAATCCAAATTGAATGGCTCGAAGATGGAGATCATGACCTAAAGCCACGCAAACGGGTTTCAGGGTATTCCCACGCTGATCACATGAACGCGATGGGCGCAGCGGTTTCGGCTTGGATTGACAGGATAAACTTGTAGGGCTGCTGTTTGGCGCCACCTGCTCCGGGATTGCCGTGTTTACAGGGTTTAAAACGGCCCTGCAGACAGCAACGCGAATTTAGTACAAGGGCGCAAAAGCGCATGCAGCATTCCTCGGCATTGCGAACACTGCATCCGCGGCGTGTCTAGGTCCGGTGTGCGGACAAAGCTGTCATTTAGTTATTTTGTTTGGCTAATTGCCGCTTGACGAAAGGCGACTGGTTTCCCGATCGGGAAAATATGCGAGCAGAATCCTTATAAGAACGATCGCGCCAAATACACCAAGATCTTGGAGAGACCGATGGGCGATGCTGTGCAATAGGTCCGAGACAAACTTAAGCGCAAGCAAAATCAGTTGGCCGAGGTTGGCCCCTAATTTTAAGAAAATGGCCTTTCGCTCAGCATCATCGATTCATGATTTGACGCATTGGGCGAGCAGGAAGCTAAGACCGCCTACTAGGAGGACGATAACGCCTGCGTCGAAAGTGCCAGCGACTAGCTTTGCTGTATTTTCGATCATTGTCATGATTGCGACAATCACCTTGTGAGGCTTCAAAACCCACCGAGGAAAGTCCCAAGCAGGATGATCGCGATCAATGCAACCATCGGTATCAGAACAGCGACTACGAATATATCACCATATGCTTCTCGATGAGTCAGTCCACAAATGCCGAGCACGGTGATTACCGCACCGTTGTGGGGCAAGGCGTCGAGAGCGCCCGAAGCGACAGATGTGACGCGATGCATGGCTTCCAACGAGGTATTGGTTGCGGCGGCAAGTTCGACAAATTGTGAACCTAGTGCGTCAAGAGCGATACTCATACCGCCAGAGGCAGAACCCGTGATCGCTGAGAGCGTCGTAACAGAAACTGCCACGGCAACAAGTGGATTGCCCTCACTCAACCCGAGCATGGCATTTGTGATCGCCTGAAAAACCGGAAGTGCCGCTATAACGGCGCCAAAACCCACGAGACTGGCTGTGTTGAAGATCGGCAATACGGCCGCATCAGCCCCCTTGTTGAGGCTTGTTTTAACGTTTGCCAGACGGGTCCAATTTGTTGCGAGCAGGAACACGATCGAAGTGGTAAGTGCGACAATGATTGACCAAACGCCACGTACGGCCTCAATGGTTGTCTGACCAAACAACGGTTCGGCAAGGTAACTGGTATCAAAACGCGGAACGGCCACCTGGATGAAGAGAAAGTTAACCAGGACCACAAGCACTACCGGAGTGATGGCCAGCGCGAAGCTTGGTTCACTCGTTTGACGCATATTGCTTGGTTCAATTTCGTTCAAGTCAAAGCCTTCGCCCTGGGATCGCGCGCGCATCTCACTGTCCAGTTCGGGAGGCACCTCATCGTGTTGTCCATATCCTTCACCGGCAGCTTCTGCACGGGACGCGCGGCGGTTGAGCCACGCCATTCCTAGGCCAGCCATGATGGCGGCTGCGATGATCCCGAGGCCCGGTGCGGCGAAGGCTGTGGTTCCGAAGAATGGCATCGGGATGGCGTTCTGGATCGCAGGGGTTCCAGGTAGAGCCGACATAGTGAAAGTGAACGCACCAAGCGCGAGCGCTCCGGGAATGAGCCGTTTGGGAATATCCGCGTCACGGAAGAGAGCGGCTGCGATCGGATAGATCGCGAATGCCACCACGAAGAGCGAGACCCCGCCGTAGGTTAGTACGCCACAGCACAAGACGACCGCCAGAATGGCTTTGTCAGCGCCAAGCTTTGCAATCACCCAATGTGCGATCGAACGCGCCGAGCCGCTGTCATCCATAAGTTTGCCGAAGATCGCGCCAAGAAAGAAAAGCGGAAAAAAAGAAATGATAAAGTCGCCTGTATTCGCCATAAAAATCTGCGTAAAGCTGGCCAGCAGCGGCAGTGCGCCCGTCAAAGCAGCTGCCAGTAAAGCGAGAAGCGGTGCCAATATCAGCAGCGTGACACCGCGGAACGCAAAGTACATGAGCAACAAGAGCGCGAGCAGAACGGAAACAATATCCATCATTTCTTTGGCTCCCGATTGGTGCCTTCAGCCAGATGCGCCGGCTGGAGGCTTTCTTCAAAAATCTCTCTAGGCCGCCATGTTGCAGTCTTTCCAACGTCTGGCCACTCTGAGTTCACCCACTCGTCAGCAGTTTTACGCCCGATTTCAAAAAGATGGTCCAGAAAGGCCATCTCGGCGTTCATCTTGCTGGACACGCCGAGGTTACACATGGCCCCAGATGCATGGATCCT
The DNA here is from genome assembly GCF_056537725.1 of Ruegeria sp. C11. Taxonomy (NCBI): domain Bacteria; kingdom Pseudomonadati; phylum Pseudomonadota; class Alphaproteobacteria; order Rhodobacterales; family Roseobacteraceae; genus Ruegeria; species Ruegeria sp. C11. Next base: position 17,956 of record NZ_JBQFSB010000012.1, read on the forward strand.
GTGCAATCGCCCATCGCGGTATGCCGCGCGATCCAGATTGTCGTGTTCTATAATCTCCCAGAGGAACCCAAGAGAGCGTATTTCTTTCATCAAGCTGGCGTTGAATGTAATTTCGTTAAGGCGATTTTCGATCTCATAGGGCGTTTTGGGAATTTCCGCGCGTTCGAACGGATTAATTTGAACAATGACAATGTCTCGCGCCTCGGTCTCGTCCACCAAGGGGAAGAGCGGTGGATTACCCATGTAGCCGCCATCCCAGTACGCTTCTCCGTCGATTTCCACAGCTTTGAAGACATGTGGAAGGCAGGCCGACGCCATGACCGCATCTGCACTCAGATCGGGTTGGCGAAAGACTTTGGGGCGCCCGGTCCGCACATTTGTTGCGGACAGAAAGATGCGCGGCCCTTCTGCTGAATTAATGGCTTCAAAATCAAAACAGTCGCGCACAAGGTCCCGTAAGGGATTAATGTTAAGCGGATTGAACTGATACGGTGACGCCATTTGACGTGTAAACTGCGAAATGATGAAGCCGGGAGAATGCTCCAGGCTCCAATCGCCTCGCAACCTGTTCCACAGAGTTCGTTTGTATGGACTCGCCCTGCTGGCCCGACTCACCTGTGTCCAATAGTGCCTAAGCAAGTTGCGAGCACCCTCAGGCCCAGCTTGTGTTAGGCCCTGCGCTAGGGCGACGGCATTCATTGCCCCGGCACTGGTGCCAGAAATGCCCACTATTTCAATATCTTCAAGCTGTAGTAATCGATCCAGGACACCCCAAGTGAACGCGCCATGCGATCCACCGCCCTGAAGAGCGATATCAATTTTTTTCTTAGGCACAACCGAAGCTCCATGAGACTTTTTCGCAGATGCAACATAACTATGCCGCATTGCAGCAATTGCTTAAAGCAAAAGAAACGGATTGCTTTTTTTGTCGCATTTCAGTGCCCGCTTTAGGCTTTTTGCGGTCATTCGCTGAAGATGGCCGGAATAACTGCTTTGCGGACGAAAGCGACAATTCACTGCCGAGCAGCATCCCGGCTGTGGAATGTCCGAAACGCACAGAAAGCGGACTTTGCAAAGTTCATCGATCGGCCCTTATGCGACCTGAAACACATGGCGCTTGAGGTTGCCCTGTAATACTGTCTCAGATTGCTACGCTCAATCAGCTTTTGTTGTTCTCGGCCGAGAGGCAGTCCTTCCATGATGTCCCACCATTTTCAGAAATGGGCTTCGACTAGCAAATCAAGTTAAACCGGAGCGAGGTAGAAGTGAACTAAAGCCGAAGGCTGCGTGCACGCCAGACTATCCGTGAGTTCTTTGGTCGCCGATGGTAAAGATAGGTTGATGGTCCTGGCGTTTGAGCACGCGCCTGAATTGGCTTACACCACTAAGGAGAACCGTTTTGAAGCGCCAACTAGCTGCGATTTTATCGGCTGACGTGGTCGCCTCGACCAGGCTCATGAGCGAGGACGAAGAGGGTAGCCTACAGAGAATTCGCCGACTGCAAAGGGAGGTGATCGAGCCGGAGATCTCGTCGCAAGACGGGCGTGTCGTGAAGTACATGGGTGATGGAGTACTTGCAGAATTTCCATCTGTAGTAAATGCCGTCCAAGCCGCAACTGACATACTCGAAAACAACAAATCCCGAGAGCGAGATCAGCCAGAGGAGCGCCGCATCCGGCTACGGATTGGCATAAATCTTGGTGATATTATCGCCGAAGAAGGAGACATCTTCGGCGATGGCGTGAATGTCGCATCACGGTTAGAAGCACTTGCAGACCCGGATGGGTTGTGCATCTCCGGTTTCGCTTTCCAGGGGCTGGGTGCAAAATGGGCACACGAATTCGTAGACAGTGGACCTTACGAGGTTAAAAACATTAAGAATCCCGTTCGTGTCTACAGATGGCGTTCATCGCTGAACAATTCGGAAGGCGAACGTCGAGGGGACATAAAACCGACGATTTCAATTGCCCCGTTCAGTTCACCGCCAAATGACGATGCAATACACGGATTTGCCGCGGGTCTCGTAGAAGATATCGCAGTTGCAATAGGGACTGTCGAGCAACTCGTTGTTGTCGACGAGACCAAAGCGGTGGAACCACCAAGATACCGGCTGAGCGGAAATGTTCGAATTCTGGCGGAACGACTACGGATTCAAGCAAAACTCGTGGATCAATTTTCCGGCATTCAGGTTTGGGCGCAAAGATTCGACAGAAAAGCAGAGAAATATTTCGATCTACAGGATGAACTGGCGCAGACCATTGTTATCAGCGTCCACACCAAATTGGGGGCGGGCAGCTATACCAACAGATGGCAACTCGGCACAAACAATTTCGAAGCTTGGCGATTGAGCGCCCAGGCTTTCAACATTTTCCAAAGGTATTCGCCAGATGCCATGGATCAGTGCATTGAAATTTGGAATGAAGCATTCCAGCACGACCCCGAATTCCCGACGCCTAGGATTGCCCGATCCTATTGCCGCGCTCGAAAGGCATTGTGGTCTACTCCGGAAGAGGCGCAGGAGTTACTTCACGCGGCAGAAGAAGACTTTGAAACCGCGCGAAATTTGACCGATGAGACAGATAGCCGACCCAATTCCCTTTTACGCGCCATTCGGATCGCACGTGGCGATCACGAGGGCGCAGTTGAAGCAGCTCGGCAGGGGTTCTTGCGAGAGCCTGGAAACGCTGCAACCCGAGCAACATTGGCTTACGCATTGCTAATGGCAGGGCGACATGAGGAGGCGCTAGAAGAAATTCTCAAGAGTACCTCTGAAATCAAGAATTACCCCGGTTGGTTTTCGTCGATCAAAATCCTGAGCTATTTCTTCATTGGAGATGTCCAATCTGCTCGCGCAGAAGCCGAATATATTGTCCAAAAACAGCCTGACTTCTACCCAGGCAGGCCACTCCTGGTTGTTTGCCATGTTGAAAGCGAAGCGATGGAAGCGGCGCGAAGTGTTGCTAAAGAAATCAAGGCACGAGATAGTAAATTCTCTAGTGAAGTCTTTGCCAAGTCATTGGGGCTAAAACACGAAAACCGTCTTGACCGCATTCGATCCGCTTTGATGCGGGCGGGCCTGTGAATGGCGATTGGAGCATGGATATTCGCTATGTTGTGTTTTGCTACCAACCTTGCGTTCAAATCCGGAAACTTGATCACAACAATATAGCCAGTGCCTGACATCAGCGCCAACTCACCTGCGGTTGCTTGCTTCACCGCGGCTTTGCAAAACTAGGTTTTGAACATCCGCTTTGGGCTGAATCCGGTCCTTTGGAGCAATAATGCGGATAGCTGCAAAGTCCGCTGTGCTAACCATCGCAGGCAGAATAGCGAATGGCGGCTGGGAACCAAAATGACACTAAGGCTTGCGTCGATCACCCCAGTTCAGCCACGCTGCATCCTCCGGCGACAGGAGCGAAGCACAGAGGCTCGTGTAGCGATCAATATCCTCGCGCGTCAGACGGCCTTCCCACTTGTTTGACGTACCTGATGCGAAGAAGCTTGCTTGGTCGTGAAAGGGTGAGCTTTCATGAAACCGCATTTCACTGGCTTCAACGGCCTTGCGCATGCTGGCGAATGTATTGGCCTCTGCCAATTCATCTAAGGTCTGCGGTGACACAGAGATTTCTAGAATGTCTGCCAGACGCGCAATCTGTCCGTGCAGATCGCGGCTAAGATCAGCGTAGTGAAAGAAATGCACATTCCCTTTTGGTCGGCGCGCCTTGGCTTGCATATAGTGATGAACAATCGACGAGACAGTCAAATCGTCAGTGCCCGTATCGGTAAGTGGACTATCTAGGAAACGATCATACCCCGCTCGAACGTCCGGAGGGAACATTCCAATCAAGCCACTGTTGTCCTTCATGTTTTCAACGTGGCTACGAAATGAAAAATGCACATCCACTGGGTGTCGATAGACGACTAAATAGGTGGGTTCGGCTCCATAGGCGATCCCGTCCATTGGCGTATGAGTCTTGATACAGCGGCGGCGTTCAAGATTGGACTGGGAAGCAGCAATCGCCTTCCGGTCGCGGAACGCGGCATCCAACCATGGGGCGTCCTCTCTGTTGCCAGCTTCTGGAACCACACGGCCATGAATTAGCATCATCACTATGTTCAGCGTCCATGTAGTGCCACACTTGGGTGGTGTATTCACGATGATATCATTCGGACGTAAACTGAAATCATCCCAAATATCCGTGTTGGTTACAGGTCCGAGATAATCGCGAAGTTTTTCTGTCGGCACCGCTGTCATCCTGGCCTCTTAAGCTATAGTGTCGCAGAGTAGCTAACCATATAGGGCGCAACGTATGATAGCTATTTGTCGAGACCGGGACAGATATCCAAATTCAGACGCGCGAACCGTTGGTAGCAATATCCGGGCTGCAGACTTTGGTGGTTGGTGCTGCTGAGGTCCAGAAGCCGCCGTTCATGCAATATGCGGCATCGGTCAAGTTGGGCTCAAAGCAGTCGTATACTGCACTCTGCGTGAGTGTCTGCTATAGTGTTTTTTACCAACATTCTCTCATATGACACCGTGAGCCATACCTCGCTTGAAATCGAGCTTAGTGTGGTATGAACAGTGGTATAATTTACCTACAATTAAAATTATTGCATATTCAACAAGATCTTGCGGGCTTAGTTATACTGGCTTCGCCTCCGCCATTATCAAATGTTCGCAATGCGTCTGCCGCCCTTTTCTACTCCGGCTGGCCAAGCTGACTCAGGTGGTGCGTGCCCCTACTTTCCGCACAAATCGCCAGTCAAACATGCGACTTCTCCACCTGCAAACACGGGTCTTTCAATCGGCAGTCGAAAATGACAGGCTTTGCCATCATGAAGCGATCCCTGCCCAGCTAAGGTCAGGCAAAACCCGGAGGTTGGCGAGCCGTGCCAGTTATCAAGAACCCATATCGTGGGGGCGCCAAATTGGTGGCCGATGCCCCGTTTCCTTCGGTGGCTGCCGAACGTGTGGCTGCGCTTTTGGCGCAGTGTCCTGCAGCTCAGGAGACACCATTGGTCGAGGTTTCCGATTTAGGATCTGTGGCTGCGCTTTATGTCAAGGACGAACGGGGCCGCATGAACCTGGGGTCATTCAAGGCTCTGGGTGCGGCTTATGTGATCGCGCGGCACGCGGTCCAGGCACAAGGCGACACGCCGGGGCAGAACGCGCTAAGGGGCAAGACATATGTGACGGCTAGCGCGGGCAACCACGGAATGAGCGTCGCGGCAGGCGCGCGGGCTTTTGGTGCCGATGCAGTGGTTTTCATAGCCGAAACCGTACCCGAAAGCTTTGCCGCGCGGCTTCGGGAACAGGGTGCGCAGGTAGAGCGGCAGGGCAAGGATTATGCCGCATCGATGGAAGCAGCACAGAATGCGGCCGAACAGAACGGATGGATACTTTTGTCGGACAGTTCATGGGTCGGGTATACGGAACTGCCTCATATTCTGATGGAAGGGTATCTGCAGATGGCGGCCGAGGCTGTTCGCCAATGCCCCGAGGTTCCGACTCATGTCATGCTTCAGGCGGGTGTAGGAGGGCTGGCCGGTGCAGTCGCGGCCCATGTTCGGGAGGCTTGGGGCGATGGTCCGACGATTGTCGTCGTCGAACCCGAGGCGGCCCCTGCCCTTCAGGCCAGCATCAAGGCAGGGAAGTGCGTTTTTGCCGACGGACCGGTCAGCAACATGGGGCGTCTGGACTGCAAGGAACCTTCGCTGATCGCATTGAACGGATTGGCGCGGGATGCCGACCTGTTTCTGACGATCGGGGACGAGGCGGTTGCGGCCTGCCTGCCCGCGCTTGCCTCGGCGGGGTTGGCCACGACCGCATCAGGTGGAGCAGGCGTGGCTGCGGTGTTGACACCAGATACACGCACCGCAGTTGGTATCGACAGCACATCCCGTGTTTTGTGTTTCCTGTCCGAGGCTCCTGAATGAGGGGATTTGATACGTCGGAGTTTACCGCCCGTTGTGCGCGGGCGCAGGAACTGATGGCTGAAAACGGATTGTCGGCGCTTTTGCTGACGACCGAGCCGGAACTGCGGTATTTCACCGGCTACCTGACCCGCTTTTGGGAAAGCCCGACACGGCCCTGGTTTCTGATCCTGCCCGTTGATGGCCCGCCAGTTGCGGTGATCCCCTCCATCGGCGCAGCTCTGATGGGGCAAACGTGGATTGAAGATGTCCGAACCTGGACGTCGCCGGACCTGCAGGATGATGGTGTTACCCTGCTTGCCGACACGCTTGTCGAACTCACGCCCCTTTCCGCAAGAATCGGCATTCCTGATGGTCACGAAACTCATTTGCGGATGCCTCTGGCTGACCTCGGACGTTTGAAGGGGCTGATTGGCAGCCGTCAGATATCCGGTGATCACGGTATTCTGCGTAGGCTCCGTATGGTTAAATCCGCAGCCGAGATCGCAAAGATCGAGAAGGCTTGTGAAATCTCCGGCCGGGCATTTGCCCGGGTACCTGAAATTGCCCGTGCAGGCGCGCCGCTGGATGAAGTTTATCGCCGCTTCCAAATGCTCTGCCTCGACGAAGGCGCAGATTGGGTTTCCTACCTTGCTGGAGGAGCTGGCCAGTCCGGATATGGCGATGTGATTTCTCCGGCTACAGAAACTCCGCTGGCGCCCGGTGATGTGCTGATGCTGGATACAGGTCTGGTCTGGGATGGGTACTTTTGCGATTACGACCGCAACTGGTCCGTCGGGCCGCCGAACTCAGCGGTTCGGTCAGCGCATCAACGACTTATCGAAGCATCTGATGCTGCCTTTGATATTGCGCGGCCGGGCGCAACCGCAGCAGACCTTTTTCATGCCATGAACAAGGTTCTGGCTGACGGCGGCGGTGATACAGATGCAGGTCGCCTTGGGCATGGGCTGGGGATGTCCCTGACTGAATGGCCATCTCTTATCCCTTCGGACAATACGGTTCTTGAGCCGGGTATGGTGCTGACACTTGAGCCCGGGATCACTGTTGGTGACAAGATCATGGTACATGAGGAAAACATCATAATTACCCAGGGTTCGCCACGATTCCTAAGCCCGAAAGCACGGCCGGAGATCATCGAAATATGAAAATATTCCCTCATACACTCGAACCGGCAAACGCCATGCCACCGCCAATGGGGTTAATCGTCCTGCAGGCCGATCAGACGATCGAACCCGAGTTTCGGCGAGTATTCTCGGATCATCCCGCACCGCTTCACGTGTCGCGCATTCCAAGCTCTGCCGAGGTCACACACAGCACTCTTGCCGCAATGGAAGATGACCTGACGGCCGCCGCATCGCTGTTGCCGGATGCAGCCCCCTACCCTGTGGTTGGATATGGCTGCACCTCCGCAAGCTCGGTCATTGGGTCTGAAAGAATTGAGGCGTTGGTTCAAAAAGGCTGCAACGCGAAGGTCGTAACGAATCCGCTGCGCGCCGCACTCGCCTGCGCCGCTGATCTGGGTATCTCCCGGCTGGCGTTGCTGTCGCCGTATATCGAGGAAGTCAATGAGCCTTTGAGGCAAGCCTTCGCCAAAGGCGGCCTGTCAACCGAAGTGTTCGGCAGTTTCGGCGAATCGGAAGAGGCCAAGGTCGTTCGGATATCCCTGAGTTCCGTGATCACCGCGGCCCAGAAACTTGGAGAAGACCCAAAAGTTGAAGGGGTTTTCATCAGTTGCACGAACTTGCGAACACTTGATGCGATTCCAAAAGTTCAGGACCTGATTGGCAAACCGGTTCTGTCCAGCAATCAATCGCTTGGTTGGCACATGAAAAAGCTTGCCGCAGAACATTCTCACAACCTTTTGTAATAATTATTTATTTTTGAGTTGCCTAATGCGTTCTCATTGTTCTCTAATGGGCGATGTCAAATGCGATGGCGGGATCAACCTGCCACAGGAACATTAGACGGGGAGATCACGTGGCCGATACGGCAAACGACAATGCGTTCGTTAGATTCGAACGCGTACAGAAATCATACGATGGTGAAACTCTGGTGGTGAAGGACCTGAACCTGTCCTTACCAAGAGGAGAGTTTCTGACAATGCTTGGCCCTTCGGGGTCCGGAAAAACAACCTGTCTGATGATGCTTGCGGGTTTCGAAACCGCCACTCACGGGGAAATTCTGCTGGACGGGCAACCGATCAACAACATCCCGCCACACAAACGTGGCATCGGGATGGTGTTCCAGAACTATGCACTGTTCCCGCATATGACAGTTGCCGAGAACCTCTCGTTTCCGCTGGAGGTTCGGAAAATCGGCAAGTCCGATCGTGAAGACAAGGTCAAACGCGCATTGGATATGGTTCAGATGGGTGAGTTCGGCGGAAGACGCCCGGCGCAGCTTTCAGGTGGCCAGCAACAGCGGATTGCCTTGGCTCGTGCGTTGGTTTTTGAACCCGAGCTCGTGCTGATGGACGAGCCTTTGGGCGCTCTGGACAAGCAGTTGCGCGAGCATATGCAGTTCGAGATTACGCGTCTGGCGCATAACCTGGGCATCACGACTGTTTATGTGACGCACGACCAGACCGAAGCCCTTACCATGTCAGACAGGGTTGCCGTGTTCGACGATGGGCGCATTCAGCAGATCGCCCCACCTGACCAGCTGTATGAAGAGCCCGAAAACAGTTTCGTCGCGCAGTTCATCGGCGAGAACAACACGCTGACCGGAACCGTCAGTTCCATTGATGGGGACAGGTGCGTCATCCAGCTGGATGATGGCGAAGAGATCGATGCCAAACCGGTCAACGTGTCGTCGGTCGGCGAACGAACCAAGGTTTCGATCCGCCCGGAGCGTGTGGAATTCAACAAGGACAGGCTGCACGCCGACGCGCACATGCTGAAGGCCGAGGTCAAGGAATTCATCTATATGGGTGATATCTTCCGTTTCCGTCTTTCTGTGGCCGGAAATGATGACTTCATCGTGAAGACACGAAATGCACCGGATGCGGTTAGACTCAAAGAAGGCCAGATCATCGAAATTGGCTGGCTGCCGCAGGATTGTCGGGCGCTGGACGCCTGACGAATCAGCAAACAACAATACGAGACCGGTGACCAAAACCCGCTCCGGTCTCGCATAAAAAAAACTCGGGTAAACCAACTGGGAGAAAAAAATGAAATCAACGACAAAGATTCTCGCCGTTCTGGCCGCTACGACAGCAGCCGGGTCGGTGGCCGCTCAGGAAATGACCATCGTGTCATGGGGTGGCGCGTATTCCAAGTCGCAGCTTAAGGCGTATCACGAGCCCTATTCAGAGAAGACCGGCGTCACGATCATCAACGACGACAGCTCGGCCGAAGCCGTTGCCAAACTGCGCGCGATGAACGAAGCCAACAACATCACCTGGGATGTGGTCGATGTTGTGGCGGCTGACGCCATTCGCCTGTGCGACGAAGGTCTGGCCATGGAAATCGATCCCGACACGATGTTGGCTCCGGCGCCTGACGGTACATCTGCTGCAGACGATTTTGGTGACCTGCTGGTTTCGGAATGCTTCATTCCACAAATCGTCTATTCGACCACATTCGGCTATCGCACTGATCTGGTTGGCGACACTCCGCCGTCCAACATTTGCGATGTCTTCGATCTGGAAAACTATCCCGGCAAGCGCTCGCTGGAAAAGCGTCCGATCAACAACATGGAATGGGCGTTGCTGTGTGACGGCGTTGCCAAGGAAGACGTCTATGACGTGCTTGCCACCGAAGAAGGTCAGGATCAGGCGCTTGCCAAGCTGGGCACCATCAAGGACAACGTCGTCTGGTGGAATGCCGGTGCCGACACACCACAGCTTTTGGCTGACGGCGAGGTCGTGATGGGTTCGACCTATAACGGACGTCTGTTCTCGGTCATCGAAGAACAGAACCAGCCCGTGGCCATGCTGTGGGACGCGCAGGTGTTCGACCTTGACGGCTGGATCATCCCGGCGGGCCTGAGCGATGAGCGTAAGCAACGTGCGCTGGATTACATCATGTTCGCGACCGACACCCAGCGTCTGGCGGATCAGGCCAAGTACATCTCGTACGGCCCGGCACGCGCCTCGTCGGCACCGCTGGTTGGCCAGCATGCCGATCTTGGTATCGACATGGCACCGCATATGCCGACCGATCCGGAAAACGCAAAGAACACGTTCCTTTATAACTACGAGTTCTGGGCGGATTACCGCGACGACATCGACGCCAAATTCCAGGCGTGGCTGGCGCAATAAGCGGAACGCATTACCGAAGGGGGCCGTCTGGCCCTCTTCTCTACAGGCATTCGTTAGTCAATTTTTGACCAATAAACACGTCACAGACGGGGACGAAGATGAGCGACGAGATACAATCCGGCCCGGTGCTGGCAGCTGATGGCACACCGCTAAAGCGAAGCCTGCAACGATCTTTGCGGAACCAAAGGTTAAGGGCTCTGGCTTTGATCGCGCCGCTTTTGCTGTTTGTGCTTTTGTCCTTCATTATCCCGATTGCGTCGATGTTGTTCCGTTCGGTTGAAAACAACATCGTCTCCGACACACTGCCCCTGACCGTCGAAGCATTGCAGGAATGGGACGCCAATAGCGGAGAGTTGCCGGATGAACAGGTCTTTGACGCGTTCGTCAACGACATGGTGGTGGCGATCGAAGCCAAAGAGCATACCCGACTGGGAACCCGCTTGAACTATGAGCAGACGGGGATGTCGTCGCTGTTCCGTAAATCGGGGCGCAAGATCAAACGGCTGGATCCTGCAACTGACGGACCGTTCAAGGAAACGCTGATCGATATCGACAAAGACTGGGGTGATCCGGATACATGGCGAACGATCAAGACACATTCCGTCCCATTGACCAACGGCTACTTCCTTAACGCCGTCGACATGCGCCGTACGCCCGAAGGGGCGCAAGCGCAACCGGAAAGCAAACAGATCCTCGTAAAGCTCTTTGGGCGGACGTTGATCATGTCACTGGTGATTACGCTGTCATGTGTCATCCTGGGGTATCCCGTGGCGTGGATACTTGCGAACCTGCCGGCACGTAAGGCAAACGTTCTGATGATCCTTGTACTGCTGCCATTCTGGACTTCGCTACTGGTTCGGACGTCAGCCTGGAAGGTGATGCTGCAACAACAGGGCGTCATCAATGATGTGCTGGTTTGGCTGGGGCTGGTAGCTGATGATGCGCGTCTGGTGATGATCAACAACCAGTTGGGCACAATCATCGCGATGACGCATATCCTGCTGCCCTTCATGATCCTGCCGATGTATTCCGTGATGCAGACTATTCCGCCCACTTATCTGCGAGCCGCGAAATCGCTGGGGGCCACGAACTGGACCGCGTTCTGGCGGATTTACTTCCCGCAGACTGTGCCCGGTATCGGCGCGGGCTCGATCCTCGTATTCATTCTTGCCATCGGTTACTACATCACGCCCGAAATCGTCGGCGGCACCAAAGGCGTCTTCATCTCGAACCGGATCGCCTATCACATCTCGTCCTCGCTTAACTGGGGACTGGCGGCTGCGCTTGGAACGATCCTTCTTGCGGTGGTTCTGATCCTTTACTGGGCCTACGACAAGATCGTCGGCATCGACAACGTGAAGCTGGGTTAAGTGAATATGGCAAACGATCTTTCTGATATCAAAGTTCCGGTTTCGCTGTCCTTCACGCTGTCACTGGTAGGCCTTGTCGTTGCGGCGGTCAGCTTTGTGGCCGGTGTCTCGACCGCATCCGATTTTTCAGAGTTCCTGCTGACCGTGGCAGCCGGTGCTGCACTGGCGATTGGCTACGCCTATTCGGTCATCGCACTGTTCGACTCAGCCAGACCCGCCAAGATCGTCAGCGCCCTCTTGGGTGCGCTGATCGGTTTGGCAGTGGGCAGCTTGGGCGGTGCGCTGTTCGGAATTATTGGCGGCGTCATTGCCGCGCAACTGGTATTCTGGGTGCACTATCGCCACTACCGTCACGGGCTGCCACCGTATCTTACGTCAAATCAGGTGCTGTGGCATTACGGTTTCCGGGCGATCTGCGGCGCAATCTTCATCTTCCTGATCACGCCGATTCTTGTTGTTCTGCCTCTCAGCTTCAACGCCCAGGACTTCTTTACCTTTACCCCGGAAATGCTGCGTTTTGATCCCGAAGGGTATTCGCTCAAGCATTACCGCGATTTCTTCACCAACAACGAATGGCAACGCAGTTTCAAGAATTCGCTGATCATCGCACCAATTGCCACGATAATCTCAGTGTCACTTGGAACACTGGCAGCCATCGGGCTTAGTCAAAGCCACGTGCCGGGCCGCCGCGCGATCATGGCGATTCTGATTTCACCAATGATCGTGCCATTGATCATCTCGGCCACGGGCATGTTCTTTTTCTACTCCTCCATCGGCAACTGGCTGGAAGGGACACTTGGCCTGCCCAAGAACTTTGTCGGCTATATCAAAGTTGTTCTGGCCCACGCCGTTCTGGGCATTCCCTTTGTGATCATCACAGTTACGGCCACCCTTGTTGGGTTTGACCGCTCGTTGACCCGCGCGGCGGCGAATATGGGCGCTGATCCGGTAACAACCTTTTTCCGGGTGCAGATGCCGCTGATCTTGCCGGGCGTAATCTCAGGCGGACTGTTTGCCTTCATCACTTCATTTGACGAAGTGGTGGTGGTCCTGTTCGTAGGCTCGGCCAGCCAGAAAACCCTGCCATGGCAGATGTTTACCGGCTTGCGCGAACAAATCAGCCCGACGATCCTGGCCGTCGCGACGATCCTTGTCGTGATCTCGATCGCGCTTTTGACGACTGTTGAACTGTTGCGCAGGCGTTCGGAGCGATTGCGGGGCATGTCTCCGTCTTGACGTGTCGCTTTTCTTGATCTAGCCATTTCACCGTGCGGACCGGCCGCGATGGCGTCGCGGAAATTCCGGCTTGCACGGTCCTCGAGTGCCGAGGCCGCATTGTCCTGAACGCCGGGACTTCGTGGCCGGGCGGAATCCGTTCGGCATTGAACGGAGACCGAAATGACTGACCTTTCCAATCGCCCCGAATTTTTCACCTGCCACAACGGGTCAAAAGCGCCACTGCAGTTCAGCGAAGCTGAATACAATCGCCGCCTGAGCATGCTGCGCTGTATCATGGCGGCGCGCGACATTCCCGCTGTCTTGCTGACGTCGATGCACAACATCGCGTATTACACCGGCTTTCTGTATTGCGCATTCGGCCGGCCCTATGGCTGCGTCGTTACTCAGGACGCGGTTACGACTGTTTCGGCAAATATTGACGCCGGTCAGCCCTGGCGGCGCTCGGTGGGTGAGAACGTGATCTATACCGACTGGAAGCGGAACAACTACTGGCGGGCCGTTGCCTCGTTGATCGGGGGTGCAAAGCGTGTCGGTATCGAAGGCGATCACATGACGCTGGCGTCACGCGATGTGGCACTGGATATGCTTGGTGGCCCGGAGCTGGTCGATATCGCAGCAGACACAATGTCCGCCCGACTGGTTAAGTCCGACGAAGAGATCACTCTGATCAAAAGCGGCGCACATACTGCAGACGTTGGCGGAGCCGCAATTCATGCCGCAATCCGCGAAGGCGTGACCGAGATCGAAGTTGCGATGGCCGGTCGTGACGCGATGGAGGCCGAGATTGCCCGCGCGCATCCGGGTGCCGAGTATCGGGATACCTGGGTTTGGTTCCAATCCGGGATCAACACAGACGGTGCACATAACCCGGTGACTAGCAGGGCCCTGCAAAAGGGTGACATCCTGTCTCTCAACACATTCCCGATGATCTCTGGCTATTACACCGCGCTCGAACGGACCCTGTTTCTGGGCGAACCTGACGCGGCATCCCTGAAGCTGTGGGAGGCGAACGTCGCGGCGCATGAACTTGGCCTCAGCCTGATCCGGCCCGGCGCGACCTGCTCGGGCATCACCGCCGAAATCAACAGGTTCTTTGCCGATGAGGGGCTGCTGCAATACCGGTCGTTCGGATACGGTCATTCGTTTGGCGTACTGAGCCACTATTATGGGCGCGAAGCAGGTCTGGAGTTGCGTGAGGATATCGACACGGTTCTGGAACCGGGGATGGTGGTTTCGATTGAACCCATGCTTTGGGTCCCCGAAGGTCAACCCGGCGCCGGTGGCTACCGCGAGCACGATATTCTGGTCGTAGGGGAAGATGGCGCTGAAAATATCACGGGCTTTCCTTACGGGCCTACCCACAACATCATCAGCGCATAACACAAAGCATTCGAGACTGAAGTGTCGGGGCCCAAACTGGCTCCGGCGCATTTGTATTTACAAGTCGATCACGATTCCGCGTGATGAAACGTGCTTGACGCGCCACAGGCGACATCGGTCAACATCGCGCAAGGACAATCGGTCGCCGTGGAGGTAATTCCACCTGTATCAGAAACAGTAAGTTTGGCACCTTCATTGTCGCCTTTCTACACGATTTCAAGATGATGCGGGTGGTCTTCGGAACTGGCAGCCACAGTCATTGAAACCTATCAACTTGCTCTCAATGTGGCTGAGTGGCAGAATTCGGCGAAGTTGATGTGTAAAGTGCAGTTAACATTGATAGATCGCAGCGTTCCGCATATGAGGGACACCCGGCTGCTCCGGTTTGCTAAGATTCTGTGAGGTATTATGACGCGTAAGGTGACCAAAGCAATTTTCCCGGTTGCTGGGTTAGGCACCCGATTTTTGCCAGCAACAAAATCTGTTCCCAAAGAGATCATGACCCTCGTTGACCGTCCTCTGGTACAATACGCCATTGACGAAGCCCGCGCGGCAGGGATCAAGGAGTTTATTTTTGTAACCTCACGCGGAAAGTCCGCGCTGGAGGACTATTTTGATCACAACCTGACTCTTGAGCAGGAGCTCAAGAAAAAAGGCAAGGACGACCTTCTGGAAGTTCTTGAAGCGACCAACATGGAAAGCGGTGCTATCGCCTATATCCGCCAGCATAAGGCGCTGGGGCTTGGGCATGCAGTTTGGTGCGCGCGCCGCCTGATCGGTGATGAACCATTTGCAGTTATTCTGCCGGACGATGTGATCGCTGCCGAAAAGCCTTGCTTGCAGCAAATGATCGAAGCATACGCTGAAACCGGTGGCAACATGGTTGCCGCCATGGAGGTTTCCGCCGAAAAAACAAGCGCGTATGGCGTTCTGGACGTTGCCGAAGACATGGGCGCGGTTGTGTCTGCCCGGGGCATGGTTGAAAAACCCGAAGCTGACAAAGCACCTTCGAATCTTGCCGTTATCGGACGATACGTTCTGAGCCCGACGGTTTTGAACAATCTCAACCAGATGAAAACAGGAAGCGGTGGAGAGATTCAGTTGACCGATGCCATTGCGGATGACATCGCAGGTGGTGTTCCGGTGTATGGCTACCGGTTTAACGGGCAACGATTTGACTGCGGGTCAAAGGCAGGGTTTTTGCAGGCAACCGTGGCGTTTGCGCTGGCGCGTGACGACCTGCGCGCTGACTTGTCCAGTTATTTGCAGGATCTGACCCTTGCCGAACATGCCGCGCAGTGACAAAACTGCGATCCAGTCTTATGGGCCTCTCAGCGGCCCCTCCTCCTCAATTGGTCTAGAAGCACGGGCATTATGACAACTGTTCATCCTATCATTCTCTGTGGCGGCTCCGGCACACGGCTGTGGCCGTTGTCCAGAAAAAGCTATCCCAAGCAATTTGTTCCGTTGGTAGGAAACGAGACGCTGTTACAGGCTTGTGCCGAGCGGATGCGAGGCCCGGCGGGTTCGCCCTATGCCGCCCCCATGGTGCTGACCAATCAGGCTTTTCGGTTCATCGTCACCGAACAACTGGGCTCGATCGGGATGGACCCCGGCCCGATAATGATTGAACCAGATGGCCGCAACACCGCACCGGCGGTTCTGGCCGCCGCGTTGCATCTGGCAAAGAAAGACCCTGAAGCCATCATGCTGGTGGCACCGTCAGACCATGTGGTCCCGGACACAGGTGCTTTCCACGAGGCCATCGCAGAAGGCGTTCGTGCGATTCAGGCCAATGGTGATCTCATCACGTTTGGCATTACACCGACCAGCCCTGAAACGGGTTACGGTTATCTGAATCTTGCACAAAAGCCAGATGGCTCAGGTGCGACGGTTCCACTGAGCCGGTTTGTGGAAAAACCGGATCTGGAAACCGCAAAGTCCATGCTGAAAGATGGCAGCTACCTGTGGAATTCGGGGATTTTCCTGTTTTCAGTACGCGATATTCTGGCCGCCTTCGAAAAGCACGCCCCACAGCTGCTAGCGCCCGTTCAGAAGGCTGTCGAAGATGCCCAGATTGATCTGGGTTTCCTGCGACTGGACCCAAAAGCCTGGGACGAGGTCGAAGACATCTCGATCGACTACGCGGTTATGGAAAAAGCCAGCAACCTCAGCGTTGTCCCATACTCTGCCGGGTGGTCTGATCTGGGCAACTGGCAAGCAGTTCAGGAACTGAGCGAACCCGATGAGAACGGTGTCGCAACAACCGGTGAAGTGACTGCCATTGACTGCAAAAACGTTCTTGTGCGCTCTGAGACGCCCGCACAAGAGGTTGTCGCGATGGGGCTGGAAAACGTTATTACTGTGGCGATGCCCGATGCGGTTCTTGTAGCCAGCATGGACAAGGCACAAGACGTCAAACAGGCGGTGGCCGCGTTGAAAGCCAAAGGGGCGAAACAGGCCGAAGCGTTGCCTGTCGATCACCGGCCCTGGGGTTGGTTTGAAAGTCTGGTGATTGGCGACCGTTTTCAGGTCAAGCGCATCCATGTTCACCCCGGCGCGTCACTGAGCCTGCAATCGCACCATCACCGTTCCGAGCATTGGATCGTCGTTGAAGGAACTGCCAAGGTTACCGTGGACGATAAAGTTACCCTCATCTCGGAAAATCAGTCGGTCTATATTCCGCTCGGCGCAGTTCACCGGATGGAAAACCCGGGCAAGGTTCCTATGGTGCTGATCGAGGTTCAGACCGGTTCGTATCTGGGTGAGGATGACATTATCCGCTACGAAGACGTTTACGCCCGTAGCTGATGCACGGCCTAAATAGAGGCAGGCGATTGTAATAGCGCACTCAAAACCCCGAATTGCCGTATGGCATTGCGGGGTTTTTTTATTTGCCTACAAAAAAAGGAAATCCTCGGCGCTCAACTGATCGGGGGCTACACCCTCAAGATGAATGATCCCCGTGCTGAGGATAATGAATGCGTCGCCTTCACGCGCTTCAATCGTCTGGGCGTCGTATGATTTGGCCAGACCTACCAGCGAAATCGTGTCTTGCCCCGGCTCAAAATCGCTGATCGTGTCGTTCATGTGGTTCCCGACAAAGCGAAATTCGTCTGCGCCACTTCCTCCGTGAAGAATGTCATCACCCAACCCACCAATAAGAATATCGTTACCGCTGCCGCCCCACAGGGTGTCCACCCCAGATTTTCCCGCAAGAAAATCATCACCGTGATCACCAAATAACTGGTCGTTCCCTCCCTGTCCGAACAATCTGTCACGGCCTTCACCACCCCAAAGCGAGTCGTCGCCGTTTCCCCCCCGAAGTTCGTCGTTGTCTTGTTCCCCATGCAAAAGGTCATTCGCAGGTCCGCCCTTCAGAATGTCATCGCCTCTGCCACCCCAAAGCTTGTCGTTTCCACCACCTCCCTGCAGCAAATCGTTACCTGCATCACCAAACAGCTGATCGACACCGAACGACCCATATAGCTTATCGAGCCCATCACCCCCTCTGAGTATGTCTGATCCATACCAACCGTTCAGACTGTCGTTGCCGCGCTGACCATCAAGAGTATCGTGCATGATGCCGCCATGAAGAACGTCGTTCCCCGATCCTCCAAACAACTCATCGTTGCCATCTTCACCGGAAAGAAAATCGTGATCGTCACCCCCATCAAGCCGATCAGCGCCCTGACCGCCCAGAAGCCTGTCATTGCCACGACCTCCTACCATGTAATCCTGGCCCCACTGGCCATACAGCTTGTCATTTCCGTAGCCGCCAAAGATCGCGTCGTTCCCCTTATTGCCAAAAACCACATCGTTCCCACCTAGTGCTTCGATAAAATCAACAGAGGATTTGCCTTGCATGACGTTGTTCAAATTGTTTCCCCGCCATGCGGCGGAAACTGAGCCTGTTTTCTGGCTCTGGACGGATTCCCATGTTCCCAACCCGTCCATGTAATTTACACGGACGGAAAACTGAGCACCCGCGTCCGAGTCCTTCAATCGATAGCTGGCTGCTGTCGCTCCGGAAATCTCCACCCCATTGCGTAGCCACTGATAGGTAAACGCGGTTCCAATACCATCTGCATCCTGTATGCCCACGGTCTTTGCCTGGAGAGATTGGCCTGTGCCAAGCCACCCGCTCACGGAAGCCGTCCCTTGCGGAGCTGAGTTCACGTCAACACCCGTCAGTTTCAGAGTGGAGCTGTCCCCAAATGTTATGATCCGTGTGGAGCCGACCTGAACAGACGTCAGAGCGGCCTGTTGAACAGTGTCCAGTTTCGAAAAATCCAGGCGATCTTCGGCAGGGTTGAAGTCGGTGATCGTGTCCGCGCCCGAATTGGACATCAGGACAAACGCGTCCGAGCCAGCACCCAGCGTGAAAATCTCGTTCGCCCAGGTGCCTTCTATCGTGTCCGCGTTGTCGCTGCCGGATACATTGATTGGTGCACCCGGAGCCTGTGAACCAACAGGAAAATGGTTTGCGCTGTCAAAACGGTTACCCGGCCAAAGATCGGCCAATGTCAGTGGGCTGGCATCGGCCGATGTAATACGGATCTCGGTTCCGTTATGGCGCAGTACAATCCCATCCGGTATTACATCGTGATCCAGTTGCAAGGGGCTGTAGAGGTACGGCAATCCGCTAACGTCCAACGCGTCTTTGGCTGGATTGAAATCCAGTATGTGATGCTGGCCCTCGGTCACAACGAATACATCGGCCCCTGAGCCGCCATGCATGTCGCTGCCGTCGCCTCCGGAAACCAGAATGTCATTCCCAGCGCCGCCTTCCAGCCGGTCACGCGCCCCGGCAAAGGAAGTTTCGCCAGTTGCAACGATCAAATCATCGCCGCCTGTTCCGATAACGGTCTGGGCCTCAGGATCCTGATCCTGCTTTACCTGCCCAAGATCCTTCAACGATACACGGAACTGGGAAATTCCGGGGGCTCCCTCGCCTGCAGCAAATATCTGCAATTCGTCGCCGACGCGGACGATTTCCAATGCCGTCAAGTCCCGCAGGCCGCGCCCGGGTGCTTGTGCAAGCGTCGCAACCTGCAGCAAATGGCCGTTGGGTAGAAGGGTGAACAGGGTAAATCCGTCATCCCCTCCGCCGGCGACAACAAAAATCCTGCCATCTGTTTCCAGCATCGCAACAGACTGAACATTGCCAAAACGCGTTTCCTGCGTGTCCAACAAGTAGTCGGTCGGTGTCAGGCTGCCATCTGCACCCAAACGCAAGACGCTGAGGGATTGAGCAGCGCCATCGCCGACGACGACCCACGCGGTCCCATTCGCACTGATGGTTGCCATTGTGGTTGGCGTGTTTATTCCCAATCCGTCAACAGCCCCGCTGATGTCACGCTGTTCCAAAGCGCCGGTTGCCGGATCGACACGGTAGCTGGTGACACTACCGGGGCCTGCCCAGCCACTTCCTGCCACCACGACGTAGCGCGAACCGCCCGATTGCACGTCGTGAAAGCTTGCACCCTTCTGCGTTTCAAGCGCGTCTATTTGTGCATCTGCGATCGCATCCAATCCGCCGTTGGCGTTTTCTACGTAGCTGCCAAGTTTTCCCGAATTCGCATCCAGTACGTAATGAGCCATCCGACCATCCGTCAGATATGCCGTTGCCACTCCGCTGATTGTTCCGCCCGAGCCGCTCGGCAGCCCGGTTTCGGCCTTGCTTCCAAATCCGCCATTCGCATGCAGGTCGTATCCGATCAAACTGTGCCCCGGCCCCGATCCAAGCAACAGCTTTGGCCCGGTCCCTGTAACGGCGTCGACCAGCGTACCGACGCCCAGCCCAACATCCGCCGGTGAAAAGAACACCTTTCCGGGAAGCGACGATGCCAGAGCACCCTCGTTCACGTCAAAGGCACTTATGCCCCCGTTCTGACCTGTTGCCGCGTAAAGGACCGGTCCCGACGGCCCGTCAATTATCTGAAGATCACGTAAATCTAAATCCAGAACAGCCTGACCTGCCGTCAGACGCCCCTGAAACACCGGTTTCATGGCCCCACCACAATTTTGTTTCCACTCCACAAACCATGTTGCAGGCGGTGAAGGTCGCGGCCGGGTCTACAAATGGGCCCAATTGTGGCGTTTGTTTCCAATTCGAGAAATTACGGTAAACAAAAAATCAACTGAGAGCTCGGGCTGCTCGGATGAGATTTACTGGTTCGGTCGCAGGGTTGCGCGCAATTCGAATTGCCGGACAACATCGACAGGAGATTCCGATGCCACAGATCTCGCCGCTTTTGGCCCTGCCCTTTTTGCAACCTTCACAGGCGCAAAAACACGTCACCCACAATGAGGCACTGCGCAAACTGGACCTTGTCGTTCAATTGAGTTTGGCGTCTACCAATGCGATGACACCGCCGGTCTCTCCTGCCGAGGGGGATATTTACAGCCTGGGGGCCAACCCGACTGGAGATTGGGTTGGTCAGGCGGGTAAGCTTGCGGCTTGGCTGGACGACACATGGCACTTTTTCTCTGCCCGCGCGGGGTGGCGGGCATGGGATGCTGCCGCAAGCCGGATTGTGGTCTGGGACGGCTCAGCGTGGGTCGAGCCGCCTATTGAGCTTCAGAACCTCGATGGTGTCGGCATCGCGACCAGCCATGATCAGAACAACCGCTTGTCGGTACGTGCACCGGCAACGCTTTTGTCTCACGATGGGGCCGGGCATCAGTTGAAAATCAACAAGGCGAGCGCAGGAGACACCGCATCCCTGCTATTCCAGTCAAACTGGACCGGTCACGCGGAAATGGGGCTGACCGGGGGAACAGGGTTTTCCATCAAGGTTTCGCCGGATGGCGGATCGTGGACCGAAGCGCTGGCCATCGATCCGGCCACGGGAACAGCCAGCGGCGCAGCCGTGCAGAACAGTGCTGGCGACACCACCCCCGGCAGGCTGATGCGGGCGGATTACGGGTATGGCCCTGGTAATCTAGTAGGCACGGTTTCGGAAAATGCCGGTGCACCCACGGGCGCCGTCATCGAACGCGGCAGCACCGCAAACGGAGAATTCGTAAGATTTGCCGACGGAACCCAGATTTGCTCGGCGACGCTTGCCGGAGTGAGTTGTACGAACGCGCAAGGCGCGCTGTTCGACACCGGCGCAATTATGACGTGGGATTTCCCGGCCGCATTCGCCGCCGGCAGCATCCCCGCCGTCAGTGGAAACGGCGGCGCGCCGCAGCGTTTTGTTGGCTGCGGCACAGCATCGGCCACTCAGGTTACATATCAGGTGATGTCGGCTAGCTCCGATACATCCACACCGGCACCCGCCATGATTGCTGTCGGACGCTGGTTTTGATGGATGGCCGTCCGGCAAGATGCCGGGCGGCACTTAAACCCGAATGTCCGTGTCGGATTGTTTGAGGAACCAATCGTAGGTCTCGCGAATGCCGCCTTCCAGTTCAATCCGCGCGGTCCAGCCCATGTCAGCAAGCCGTGAAACGTCCATCAACTTGCGCATCGTGCCGTCGGGTTTGCTGGTGTCCTGGGTTATCTTGCCCGAAAAACCAGTGACCTTCGCCACCAGCGCGGCCAATTCGGCAATCGACACGTCTGAACCACAACCGACGTTGATGTGGCTCAACATAGGTTGTGTGTTCGCCTCGTAGTCTTCTCGCGGCAGGTCCAGCACAAACAGAGAGGCTTCGGCCATGTCGTCCACGTGCAGGAATTCGCGCCGCGGCTTTCCGGTTCCCCAGATCACAACCTCATCCAGACCGTCCCGGGCCGCCTCGTGGAACCGGCGGATCAGCGCAGGCAGAACATGCGAGTTCTCAGGGTGGAAATTGTCACCCGGCCCATAGAGGTTCGTGGGCATGACCGAGCGATAGTCGACACCGTGCTGGCGATTGTAGCTTTCGCACAGCTTGATGCCTGCAATCTTCGCCACGGCATACGGCTCATTGGTGGGTTCCAGAACTCCGGTCAGCAGCGCATCTTCGCGCATTGGCTGCGGAACCGCCCGGGGATAGATGCAGGAACTGCCCAGCTGCAACAGTTGCCTTACGCCCGAAGCAAAAGCCTGATGAATCACATTGCACTCGATCATCAGGTTTTCATAAATAAAATCAGCTGGATATGTGTTGTTGGCGTGAATGCCGCCCACTTTTGCGGCGGCAAGTATCACAACATCGGGGCGTTCGGTTTCCATAAAGGTTCGAACGGCGGACTGTTCCGTCAGATCAAGTTCCGCATGGGTTCGCGTAACAAGTTCCAGCGACTCGCCCGCCTCTTTGCGATCCTGAAGGCGGCGCAGGATCGCACCGCCTACCATACCCCGGTGACCGGCAACATAGATCTTACGCATAAGCCTACTCCTCAGCCGTTTTCCAGGCTGACCGGCAATTCATACCCGTGCTCTTTGAGCAGTGCATGACGTTTGGCCGTTTTCAGATCTTCGGAGACCATTTCTTCGCACATCTGCTGGACGGTCAGTTCCGGTTCCCAGCCCAGTTTTTGTTTTGCATTCGTGGGATCGCCCAACAGGGTCTCCACTTCGGCCGGGCGGAAATACTGCGGGTCGATACGGACGATGACATCACCGACCTTCAGCGCCGGGGCATTTTCGCCCTCGATCGCGGAAACAGTTGCGATTTCATCCACACCTTCGCCCGAGAATTCCAGAGTAACGCCCAGCTCGGCCGCCGACCACGCTATGAACTGGCGAACAGAATATTGTTTGCCGGTCGCGATCACGAAGTCTTCGGGGTTGTCCTGCTGCAGCATCATCCACTGCATCCGCACATAGTCCTTGGCATGGCCCCAGTCACGCAGGCTGTCGATGTTGCCCATGTACAGGCAGTCTTCCAAACCTTGCGCGATATTCGCCAGGCCCCGAGTAATCTTGCGGGTCACAAAGGTCTCGCCGCGGCGCGGGCTTTCGTGATTGAACAGGATGCCGTTGCAGGCATACATGCCATAGGCCTCACGGTAGTTGACGGTGATCCAGTAGGAATAGAGCTTGGCCACCGCATAAGGGCTGCGCGGATAAAACGGCGTGGTCTCGCGTTGAGGGATTTCCTGAACCAGACCGTAAAGCTCTGAAGTCGATGCCTGGTAAAAGCGCGTCTTCTTTTCCAACCCAAGGAACCGGATCGCCTCTAGCAGGCGCAGGGTGCCAAGGGCATCCACGTCCGCCGTGTATTCCGGCGATTCAAAGCTGACCGCCACGTGAGACTGCGCGCCGAGGTTGTAAACCTCGTCCGGCTGCACCTCCTGAATGATTCGCGTCAGGTTCGAAGTGTCGCTTAGATCGCCATAATGCAGCCGCAACTTCGGGTTTGGTTCGTGCGGGTCCTGATAAATGTGATCGATCCGCTGTGTGTTGAAAGACGAGGCGCGGCGTTTGATTCCATGCACTTCGTAGCCTTTGGCCAATAGAAACTCGGCCAGATACGATCCGTCCTGACCTGTAATTCCGGTAATCAAAGCTGTTTTGGTCATTAAAGCCCCACCAAATTCACGTTCTTGTTTGTCGCCCCAAAAACCTCAAGATCGAAGGGAATGCAAGCAGACGCTGATTACAGGCATTGAATCCGGCGGCGGATTCTTCAAATGTAGGGCCGCCATCGGCGGTAATTGAGTATGAAGGGTCTCGGATAATGCGAATTGCAATGATCGGCACCGGCTACGTGGGCCTGGTGTCAGGGGTGTGTTTTTCCGATTTCGGGCATGACGTGACCTGCGTCGACAAAGCAGTCGCCAAGATCGAGATGTTGCAGGCCGGAAAGGTTCCGATCTATGAGCCCGGCCTGGATACATTGATGGCCAAGAACGTCGCTGCCGGGCGCCTGAATTTTACCACCGATCTGGCCTCCGCAGTACGCGGGGCTGATGCCGTTTTTATTGCGGTGGGCACGCCGACCCGCCGCGGTGACGGTCACGCGGACCTGACTTATGTGATGGCCGCCGCCGAAGAGATTGCGCATGCCATTTCCGGTTACACGGTGATCATCACGAAATCCACGGTCCCTGTCGGCACCAACCGTAAAGTGCAGCAGGTCGTGGCCGAGGCTAATCCAGACGCGGAATTCGACGTTGCCTCCAACCCGGAATTTCTGCGGGAAGGAGCGGCAATAGACGATTTCATGCGTCCCGACCGCGTGGTTGTCGGTGTCGAGTCGGACCGCGCGGCCGAGGTGATGGCAGAAATCTATCGCCCGCTTTACCTGCGTGATTTTCCGATTCTGACGACCGATCTGGAATCCGCTGAAATGATCAAATACGCGGCCAATGCGTTCCTTGCGACCAAGATCACATTCATCAATGAAATTGCGGGCCTGTGTGAACGTGTTGGCGGCGACGTCAAGGAGGTGGCGCGCGGCATCGGTCTGGATGGCCGCATCGGCAATAAATTCCTGCATGCGGGGCCTGGTTATGGCGGGTCCTGCTTTCCCAAGGATACCGCTGCGCTAGCACGTATCGGGCAGGAACATGCCCATCCGATGCAGATCACTGAAACCGTCATCAGAGTGAACGACGGCGTCAAGAGCCGGATGGTCGACAAAATTCGCGACGCTTGCGACGACAACTTCAACGGCAAGACTGTTGCAGTTCTGGGTGTCACCTTCAAACCGAACACCGACGATATGCGCGACGCCCCATCCGTGACAATCGTACCGGCACTGATTGGAGGCGGCGCCCAGGTTCGAGTCGTGGATCCGCAGGGCCGTGCCGAAGGAGAGGCGTTGTTGCCCGGTGTTCAATGGGTGGATGACCCCTACAAGGCTGCTGAAGGCGCCGATGTAGTTGTTTTGCTGACTGAATGGAACGAATTCCGCGCCCTGAATCTTGAAGATATCGCCAAAGGAATGAAGACCCCGCGCATGGTGGATTTGCGTAACATTTATTCCGAAAAGCGGGCAATGAACTCGGGCTTTGAAAAATATGTGGGCGTGGGGCGCTGATCGAACCTAGCCATCCCACTGACGGGCCATGGGTTGGCCAATGCCCAACAGATCAATAGCCCGTGCTGCAATCTGATCTATGATTTCAGGCAAAGATTGGGGGAGCAGATAAAAGGCCGGAACCGGTGGCAGAATGATTGCCCCCAGTTCGGTGGCGGCGGTCATGTTCCGAAGATGCGCCAGCGTCAAAGGCGCCTCTCGCGCCAGCAACACCACTCGGCGGCGTTCTTTCAATTGAACCGATGCGGCACGGGTCAGCAGATTGTCATCCAGCCCATGGGCAATGGCGGCCAGACTGCGCATTGAACAGGGGGCCACAATCATACCTGCAACTGGCACCGAGCCCGAAGCGATAGTGGCACCTATGTCTTCGGTTGGATGCAAACGTGTCGCGAACGAGCTTAGCTTGTCCATTCCGTTCGGACCACATTCGGCTGCAATAGTGCGCTCTGCCGCCGTGCTGATGACCAGATCAATCTCGGCACCCAGATCACGCAGTTGCCTTGCAACCGATATACCCAGAGCTGCGCCCGATGCGCCGGACAATCCCAGTACGACACGTTTCCCGTTCATGAGACCAGACCCGGCATATGATCACGTAGAAGTTCAGCTGCAAATGCGGCGTCTGCCGGATCCGTTGTCATGACTTCCCCCCACTCGCGGGTTGTTTCCGCACCGATCTTGCGTGTCGCGTCGAACCCCATTTTTCCGGTCAACCCGGGTTGCGCGGACGCAAAGTCGAGATAGTCGATGGGTGTGTTCTGCATCATCATCACATCCCGCGCCGGGTCCATGCGGGTTGCGATCGCCCATGCGATGTCATCCCAGTTTCTGACGTCGATATCGTCATCCACAACGATTATGGATTTGGTGTAACTGAATTGCGGCAACATCCCCCAAAGCGCCATCATGACCCGCCGCGCCTGACCGGGATAGCGTTTGTCGATGCTGACAACGGCCATACGATAGGAACAGGCTGCAGGAGGCAGCCAGACATCCAGAATGTCGGGAATCTGCGCACGGATCGTCGGCAGTGCAAGCCGGTTGAAAACCTCACCGATGATTGCCGGCTCATCCGGCGGGCGTCCTGTATATGTCGAAAGGTACAACGGGTTTTCCCGATGCGTTACCGCGGTGACATTCATGACCGGGAACGGCTCGGCCGGGTTGTAATAGCCGGTGTGGTCACCAAAAGGTCCTTCGGGGGCTGTTTCCGTCGCCGACACCCAGCCTTCGATAACGATCTCGGCTTCGGCGGGGACCATCAGAGGTATTGTCTTTGCCCTGACCAGTCGTGGACGTGTGCCGCTGAGCACTCCGGAAAAAGTTAGCTCGGACACGGTTTCCGGCAGGGGCAGAGCCGCGGCCAACAGCATTCCGGGATCAGCACCAAGAACAACCGCAACGGGCGCGGCCTGACCCTTTGCAGACCAGCTGCGATGATGCGCCGCGCCACCGCGGTGCGGCAGCCACCGCATGATCAGGCGGTTTCGATCCAGAACCTGCGCACGATAGACCCCGGCATTGTAGTGCGAGGTTTCATCCGGTTCCGATCCAAATGGCCGCGTCAGGACAACTGGCCATGTGATCAGGGGACCGGCATCGCCGGACCAGTGGGTCTGAACAGGCAGTGCGGACAGATCTGCGGCTTCGCCTTCATGTGTGATCTGTTGAACCGGGGCGCTGCGGCAAACCTTTGGCCGCGTACTGAGCGCTGCCCGCAGCAATGGCCAGCGCGCCAGTGCATCCCTCATTCCGTCCGGCGGCGTAGGCGCCCGTAGCTCGGACAGGAAGTCACCCAGCGCGCCAAGGTTTTCCGGGGCCACCCCCAATCCTGCAGCAACGCGATCCGGGTGTCCGAACAGATTGGTCACAACCGGAATTTCGAAACTGGCCCCATCTGCTCCGGTCGGGCGGTCAAACTGCAGAACCGGCCCCCCGCTTTCCAGTACAGCCTTGTGAACTGCTGTCATTCTGTGCGCGACAGGCACCGGTTGCGGAATTGGGCTGAACTGCCCGGAGTCACGGCACCAGTCGAGAAAGCGGCGCAGGCTGGGAAAGGGAGGGTAGTCGCGAATGGGTCTTCTCCTGCAGGGCCTTGTCATTGCGGCCTCTGGTTCGCGCCTAACAGCAGGTTCGTGGATCGAAATTGACGTTCGTCAATTCGCGTTTGGATTCACACTCCTAGAAAGACCACGCTGAACCTGTTGACCGCCAAGGCAGAAAAGGAACAACCCTTGGATCACTTCCCATCGGCGTTTCCAACGTGCCCCGCGCCGCTGCAACGCGCCTTGCGGGTAGCCCCGCTTGTGCCGCTTTCCATAACACTCACAAAGTTCTCCCGAGCCGTCGCGGTAAAACACCCTTCGTTGTTTCGACGTCTGGGCGAGCACGCGCATGCGCGGTTTATTCTGGATCCCACCGACCTGCCCTTTGTCATCAGTCTGGAACCGCAGGGTGGCCACCCAAGCGTTCGGGCGTTGCGCGGGCATGGGCAAGGCGATGCAAGGATCGCGGGGGCGTTGTCCGTGCTGCTGGGCCTGCTGCATGGCGCGGTTGACGGTGATGCGCTGTTTTTCTCTCGCGATCTGGTGATCGAAGGCGACACCGCCGCCGTACTTGCCCTGCGCAATGCGATCGACGACAGCGAGATTGATTTGTCCGATGAACTGGCGCGCATGTCTGGCCCGTTCTCTCCCGCTTTGCGGCAACTGGTCGGGTTGGCTGAACGCCGTGCCGGGCTGTGCCTGTCCCGGCCAGAGGAGGCGTTGGCGTGGTAATGGAGATAGTCTGCCCCGCGGGAACACCTGCGGCGTTGCGCGCTGCAGTCAAAGCCGGGGCTCATACCGTCTATTGTGGTTTTGCAGATGAAACCAACGCCCGCAACTTTCCCGGTCTGAACTTTGACCGGGCTGAAATGCGCGACGGCGTTGCATTTGCGCATGCGCATGGGGCCAAAGTTCTGGTGGCGATCAACACCTTTCCGCGAGCTGGTGCCGAACATATCTGGCATCAGGCAATCGGTGATGCTGCTGCTGCAGGGGCAGATGCCGTTATTCTGGCTGATCTGGGGCTGCTGGATTACGCCGCACGGACCCATCCGGCCCTAAGGCGCCATATGTCCGTACAGGCAGCAGCGGCAAATGCCGATATCATCAATTTCTGCGCCACAGAGTTTGGCATCCGACGAGTCGTGCTGCCGCGTGTCCTGTCCGTGCCCGAAATCGCTGCGATCAATGCCGAAACGGATGTTGAAACCGAAGTCTTTGTTTTTGGCGGCCTCTGCGTGATGGCCGAAGGGCGCTGTTCACTTTCTTCTTATGCGACAGGTAAATCACCAAACATGAACGGCGTATGTTCACCGGCCAGCCATGTGGAATACCGCGAAAGCGCCGGAAAACTGGATGCCCGGCTGAACGGCTTTACGATCCATCGTGTCGGGCAGGACGAGCCGGTTCCCTACCCGACCCTTTGCAAAGGCTGTTTCAGCGCCGGTGGCAAGACTGGACACCTGTTCGAGGACCCAGTGAGCCTGAATGCTGAACGGCTGATCCCGCAGTTGTCAAAGGCAGGTGTCACGGCACTCAAGATCGAGGGGCGGCAAAGATCCAAAGCTTATGTCGCGCAGGTCGTGCGCAATTTTCGCGCGGCCGTGGACGCGCTCGACAAGGGCCAGCCCGTGCCCGAGGGGTTGCTGGCGTCGCTGTCCGAAGGTCAGGCGACAACCACGGGCGCTTATCGAAAAACCTGGAGGTGACGGCATGGAACTGACCGCAGGCCCCGTTCAGTATTTCTGGAAAGCCGACCAATGGGCAGGATTTTACGACGATCTTGCCACAGCCCCCGTCGATCGCGTGGTTCTGGGCGAATTGGTGTGTTCAAAACGCCTGCCTTTTTTTCAGGACCGTATTCCCGGCGCGATTTCGACCCTGCTGTCGGCCGGGAAACAGGTTGCCCTGACCAGCCTTGCGCTAATTACGTTGAAACGTGAGCGCAAGATTACTGCGGAACTGTCCGAAATGGGGGCGGAGATCGAGGTTAACGACCTGACGGCACTCGCCTATCTGCCCGAAGGCACCGCCTTTTCGGTTGGCCCCTTGGTCAATGTTTATAATGAAAGCACTCTGCGTTGGCTTGCTGGGCGCGGCGCGACCCGTATCTGCCTGCCGCCAGAGCTTCCCCTTGCGTCGGTGTGTGTCCTAGCGCGTGCAGGGCAAGAACACGGTGTCGCAATCGAGGTTTGGGGACACGGGCGTGTGCCATTGGCTATCTCCGGGCGGTGCTATCACGCACGCAGGCACGGGCGGACCAAGGATAACTGCCAGTTTGCCTGCGAAGAGGACCCCGATGGCCTCGACGTCCGCACGATGGATGACCAGCCATTTCTTTCGATGAACGGGGTGCAAACCCTGTCAGACAGCTATGCCTGCGTCGATTATCAGATTGAAGCACTGTGCGATGCAGGGGTATCCGCACTGCGTTTGTCACCGCAATCCTCGGGGTTTGGAAGCCTCTGCGAGGTTTACCGTCAGCGTGTCAATGGGGCCGTGGGTCCTGGCGCAGTGTCCCAAGCTGTTCAGGATCAAACCCCCGGCGTCCGGCTGAGCAACGGTTTTCTATTAGGTACCAGCGGCGTTGAATGGTCTGACCGGTCTGCACCTGCGTAATTTGCTGCGGAAATAGCGATGCAATTCGCCTGTGGGTTCAGGTCTTTCTGGGCGATGCCCTACAGGCCGCTTTTTCCTGCGGCCTTTCTCTGCGCCGCCACTGTCGTCCTGATCTGGCCGTTGGGGGCGGAATTCGGCTGGAACGCCCCATCACTTGGCACACCGGCGCTGTGGCACGCACACGAACTGCTGTTCGGTTTTGGCGGGGCCGCCGTGGGTGGTTACATGCTGACTGCACTGCCCTCATGGACCGGAAGCCGCCCGCTACAGGGCAGGCCACTGCAGCTGCTTATGCTCATCTGGTGCCTGTCCCGATTGGTCTGTGCCAACGGTGGCCACCTGCCAATCTGGGCGGTTCTGTTGCCGGGCCTCGGCTACTTTCTGTTTCTCGCTGCAATTCTGGCACGGGCGATCATTTCAGCGAAAGAGGGTCGAAAGACCGGGTTTGTTGCCGTCGTTCTGGCGTTGGGTTTCTGTGATGCGCTGCTTCTTATTTCGTCTGTCAGCGGTGCATACGCTCAGGCCAGTCAGGTGGCCGGAACCACGATATTTATATTTTCGATGTTGATAGCGGTGATTGGCGCCAAGGCGATCCCGGCTTTTAGTCGCAACTGGATGCTGGCTGTGTATAACCAAAAGGGGGATGGCACACAGTCAACTCCGTGGGTTGCAGTATTTTGTATCGCCATAGGGACCGTTTCTTATCTCGTGAATGCGAGGATGCTCGGCGGAATGGCTATTTTGTTGGCCGCCGGCATTTTGGTTCGAAGGATGCAAACATGGCTCCAGTGGGAAATACTGTCGAACCCGCTTTTGACTGCGCTGAATGCTGCGTTTCTTTGGCTGCCATTCGGGTTGTCGCTGGTTGCAGTTGCCGTGATGGCCCCAAGTTCCTATTCGACCACAACTGCGCTGCACGCCATCACGGTTGGCGCGATGGGTTGTCTGATCATGGCGATCACCGCCCGCGCCGCAGCCAAGCGGGAAAAGGGTGTCCTGCAGGCCCGCCATGGCTTTGCGCTGTGCGCAACCTTGATCTGGCTGGCCTCGGTCTGTCGGCTGGCGGCGCCGTTACTCCCAGATCACTATAGCCCAGTAATTTCTGCCTCGGCCCTGATGTGGTGCCTGGGATGGCTTGCCTTCACTATCACATTCATACCCGCATTGATCGGACCGCCGAACCGGCCCGTATTAAGCGGGAACCGGGTCAACAATCTCAGCGACTATTGAGGCAGGTGCGATCACTGCATGCCGTGCTCTTTTTTGAATTCACTGACCAGATCCGTCAGCACGTCACTCACATCCCAGGCTCCTGCTTTCATCTCGTCACTCAGAGGATCCGTCAGACCGGTCGTATCGGGTTTTGGCGGAGGTTTCGCTCCGGGCACCGACCAGGCTTCTTCGGTGATGACCGCCATACGTTCTGAAATGGCGTCTTTGGTAATGTTCCAAACCATGTTGTCCGTGGCCAATGACAATGGCCCGTCATAGACCGTTCGAACCTGTTCGTAGATATCGAACCGCGTACCTTCTTCGTTGAAAAAGTGGTACCCGACAGCGTGGCGCGGCTTGATCTCGGCCATCACTTTACCAAAGGCGGCCGGAGCCGTGTGGACCTGAGTGCCCACGCCAAGGGCCTGTTCGGGCGACTGACCGTACCACTGGACCAGCTGATCCGGTGTCAGAAAGGTCTCATGAATCGCCAGATCCGCGTCCTTGGCATAGTCGATGTACCACTTGTTTGGATAGGTATCGCCGCCAATCACAATCTTCAGATCATTCCATTCCAGCGAAAAGCTGACCGGGCCGTCACCCGAATGAATCGCTGGCCATGACCGGATCACAACGCCGTTTTCGTCATACACGACCTCGTTTTCCCCACGAAAATCAAACTCGGTCACTTCAATTTTCCCGGGCTCTGGGCTGAGGGCAAAATTGCGCGTTTGCGCATCCCAGTTGTAAGCCTTCAAAAAATGTTCGACCGCGTATTTTGTACCCATGTCATCGGTTGCGCCGGATGGCCCCCAGATGCGCAACGGACCAGTGCGGCCTGCGGTCCAGCCACCCGCCCACAAAGTGGCGAGATCACCCCAGTGATCGGTGTGCAGGTGTGTGATGAACACCTTGTCCAGCATGTCATAGGGGATCATGTATGCTGCGACATTGGCCATCGACCCCGTGCCAATATCAAAAAAGAACTTATCGCCATTACCCAATTCGGCCAGAAAACAGGTCGCCGCCTGTTTGTGCCGCGCTGCCGGCATGCCAGTTCCACACGCAATGAGGCGAATTTCGTCATCCGCAAGCTCTTCGGTGCCGGGATAATAGATGTATCGATCAGGGGCAGTGCCATTCGGGTCTGAAACAGTTCCGCCAGCAGCGAATATTGCATGCGAAAGAATGAGTGACATGCTGAACGCCAGAAAACTAGCGCTCAAAATCTTCCCAACATTTCGGGTTTTTCCCTTTGCGGTCATCAAAACTCTCCCCTTTCTTGATGAAGCTTCGGACAGGGCACTAATTTTTCGGATGTCCCCTATTATTCTTATCTGTCAATAATTTTTGCATATTTTCTGACCGTTGTCTGCTGTGACCAATCAATAGGCACAGTGTTTGGAGTTGGAGTTAAGCACTCGCATCTAGCTGGTCTTTGCATGCGCAAACTCAAACGTGTTTTTCCCGATGATGAATGCTTGCGTGACGATCTGCTCACAGAAAATATGCGGCTCTTTCGACTACCCAAAACATTGCGATGATCGACGCACAGCCAGCAACAACTCCGCGCGACAACAACCAAACGCGCCCGGGAATTCTGCGCAACACGACAACGATCGGCCAGACAAGCACAACGATGGCAAGCTGGCCGATTTCAACGCCGACGTTGAACGCCAGAAGGCTTTGCCAGACATTCGGGGCATCAACTTTCAGGATCTGGTGCAGCATGAACGAAAATCCGAACCCGTGCAGCAATCCGATGCCGGAAGTCACCGCAAATGCACGCAGATTACCACCGGGTGCTGTGTCGTCCTTAGACACAGCCATCCAGGCCGCGTAAATGATCGACAGCGCAATCGCCAGCTCAACTGTCGGGATAAACCAGGCGCCACTGGGTGCTATGCCAAAAAAGCCAAGGATCAATGTAACCGTGTGGCCGATGGTAAATCCCGTTACCCTCTCCACAAGCGACCAAAGACCACTGGCGCCGATAATCATGCAAAGCACAAACAGAACGTGGTCTGGACCTTCAAGGATGTGGCGTATCCCCTCGACAACAAAGGTGGACACGGCAGCGGCAGACGACTGCATAATCTGAATGGGTTCGCCCATCAGTCCGGTGGCGCGGAAGGTCCTAGTGGTGTCCCCGCGATAGTCCAATATCAGGTTCGCTGTCTTTTCCTGTTCCGGCAGTCCCGGATCAAAAGAATGCGACATCGCATAAGATCGGATCGGCCCACCACCGTACCGCAGGTGAACGTCGACCACAGCATCCCCGACATATGTCTCTGGCGCGTCGGGGGGAAAAACCGCTTCGCTTTCGAATGCGGCCTTTGCTTCGTGCCGTGTCGCGAATCCGGGCTCTGTTCCAATTGGATGCACCCTTACGGCCACGACCTCCAGCTGCAACTCACCTTCGTCACTTTGCACCTGAATATCACTTGTCGCGATTCTGCCGAGACCCATGGGATCGGCAGCCAACGCCCGATGATCAACGATGTGCATAACGGTGCCATCTTCCAGCCGGTTGACGGTAAACGGAGCAGGTTCAGGTAAACCGTCATCCTGTACCGGGCCCAAAAGACCCGCCAAAAGGTAGGCCAAGGGAAGACGCAGGTACAGATCAGCCCCTTCATCGTTATGGACCACATGATGTATCCGCACATTCTGGTTGAGCTTGAAATGCGCCAGCGCAGCGGTGCCGCAAAGGCTTGCGAGCAATACCAGACAGGCAATCGCCCTTGCCAATTTGCGCGACTTGCCGGTGGTTGAGTTCGATTGACCAATAATTGTGATCATGTCTGAACCTCTGTGCGATCCGGAACAGAAAATCATGAAACCTTTTGATTTCACAGGCTCAATATGAAATTTTGAATATGAACAGCGAAGAGAATTCAACATTTCGTCGATGTTGGGCCGAAACAGCGCGTGTAATGGTAAAGTTATTCTGCTTTTTCTTTCTTCTGGCGGCTACCGCCGCACGGGCGGATTACATGCCGTTTGGCGGTGCAGAGGTTGCGCCGAACGTCGCAGAGTTTCACATTGATGAAAACGGCGTGCATCTTCGGCTGGAGGTCTATAACGGCGATATTCCAGAGTTCGCGGCGCTGATCCCGGATGATTGGCTTACAGACTCTGAACGTCAGGCCCCGGTTTTTCAGGATCGGATTAAGAAATTTGCGCAGAGCGGTCTGAGCCTGAAACGGGATGACGGGACACCGCTGCCTATTCAGGTAAAGACCGTTGAGCCGCGTATGCGGGTTGATCGCACTACCCCGTTGTCCGGTAAAGTCGATCCGTATTCGGGACGGCGGTTTCCGGAACCACCGGAAGATAAACGCGTTCTGTATGCCGATCTGCTTTATGATTTTGAGGGGTCAAAACCGGATGCGATAACGCTAACCCCGCCCATGGGCGGCAACGGAAAGCCCGATGTCTCGATCGGGATGGTTTTGTTCGATCGGGATGTGCCGGTCACAAGCTTTAAGTTTCTGTCAGGTCCAGCCCGGTTGAATATCAATTGGGACGATCCATGGTATTCGCAATTCGCCAACAGGAACCTCAGAAGACACCATGAATCTGCAGCAATGACGTTTCTTTATGTGGAACCGAGGGAAGTCCGGCATGAAAGTCTGATCAGAGTACGCGATCTGGCAGATTTTATTGGTGAAACATCTTATTACAGCCAAGACTTAAACCAAGACGACCAGCAAAAATTCAAAACCGCCGCAATCGACTTTCTGTCAAGTGACAACACGCTGACATTGGACGGGAAACAGGTATCGGCCCATTCCGGCCGTGCAGAGTTTCTGAAAATCACGACCAATGGTCTGGAGGTACTGGATAATCCGGAACTCGTTGATCCATCCACCACCATGCTCGGTGTCATACTGTCCTTTCCGGTTGATATCATTCCGCAAGAAGCGGTCATAACCTGGAACCTGTTCAATGATCGAATTTTGAAAGTTCCCGCGACGCTCACTGATCCTGCAGGTCCTTTTCTCAGCGGTGCGACCCCCGATGCACCTGAGATCAAATGGACCAATCATCTTTTGACATATGAAGAGCCGGTGATGTCCCACTTGACCACAAGCGGGGCAGATAGCATTCGCTTGCCTGTTCTGACTCTGGCCTTCGCGGTTGTGGCTTTAATCGTTCTGGTTTTTGCAATGCGAAAGAATGGAAGAACCAGACTGATTTTGTCAGGCCTTTCCATTGCGTGTCTGATGTTGGCCGGGTTGTTTTATGGGCGCGGCGAGCTGGCTTTTGCAAACCCACTTCAAAAAACACCGGATACCGAAACCGCGACAGCGATCTTTGCAACCATGCTGAACAACATAAACATTGCGGGCTATGAGGTTCTTGCGGACAGGAAGGCCGCGATGCTGGAGCCGGTGCTGGCCGAGCAAACAAAA
Source organism: Ruegeria sp. C11 (assembly GCF_056537725.1). Lineage (NCBI taxonomy): Bacteria > Pseudomonadati > Pseudomonadota > Alphaproteobacteria > Rhodobacterales > Roseobacteraceae > Ruegeria > Ruegeria sp. C11. The sequence continues at coordinate 53,360 of NZ_JBQFSB010000012.1, forward strand.
AAAGAGGTTCTGGCCGAGATTGAACGCGGCCTGGCCATTCCTGTTGTCGGCGGTGGATACGCCAGGTCCGACGGGATTGACGATGTGACGCTCACCGAAATCCGACCACGCCAAAACGGGCCGGGCTTTTCGGCCGTCGCTACCTGGACCGCACGTGCAGGCGCGGGCCATTGGGGGCATAATCATCGCCGCAACGTCGCCTATCAGGCTGTGGTTGAGCTTGAAAACGCCGCGAGCGAATGGAAGCTCGCCGGTCTGACGATACTGTCCGCAAGGCAGCTCGAATAACAAATCCACATCCCCCGGTCACTGACCAGACTGTAACCTCTTGGCAAACATGCCCGGCAAAATCACCCCAACCAAAAGATTTCCATTGCAGTCGGGGGGTTATCGGCTACTCATTCCAAACATGACCCAGCCTTCGCTTTCTTCAGAACAAACGGCTGACGGATTGCTTGTTCGCGTTGCAGGTAGAATGCTGACTCAGTCGCTGAACGTGGTTGAACGTCCATTTGAAGATGTAACAGGCAGTAATTCCAAGGCTGTGCTTGACCTGTCCGGGGTCGAAGCGCTGGATACCGGTGGCGCGTGGCTGATCGCCAACCTGAAACGCCGGTTAGAGGCTGAAGGCTGCGATGCGCAGGTTACGGGGGCCAAGCCGGCCCATGCCGCGCTTATCGAAACCGTTTCCGAAAACATGCCCGACGAGACCGGTCCCGAAGCCCCACCACATGGCTTTGTTCCGTGGCTGGAACGGCTAGGTGAAAAAACCGCCGGTACGTTCAAGGATTCCATGTCAATTCTGGAATTTCTCGGCCTGACTCTGCATCGCCTTGTCCGATGTCTGCTGATGCCCTGGCGGCTGCGCAAGGCATCACTTGTCACGCATATGGACGAAACAGGTTTCAAGGCCATGCCCATCGTTATCCTGATGGGGTTTCTGATCGGTGTTGTGCTGGCATTTCAGGGCGCAACGCAGTTGAAACAATTTGGCGCAGAAATCTTTGTGGTCGAGCTGATTTCGATTTCGATCCTTCGCGAACTGGGCATCCTACTGACCGCCATCATTGTTGCTGGCCGATCCGGGTCGGCCTTTACCGCGTCCATCGGATCGATGAAGGTGCAGGAGGAGATCGATGCGATGCGCACGCTGGGTCTTGACCCGATTGAGGTTCTGGTCGTCCCGCGTGTTCTGGCATTGATCATCGTCCTGCCAATCCTGGGTTTTGTCGCTGACATCGCCGGCCTGTTTGGTGGCGCATTGATGAGCTGGATCGACTTGGGTGTCAGCCCGGGTATGTTCCTGACGCGCCTCAAGGAAAACACCGATGTCTGGCAACTTGCCGTTGGGTTGATCAAGGCCCCCTTCTTTGCATTGGTTATTGGCGTGATCGCCTGCTGGCAGGCCATGCAGGTCAAGGGGTCATCAGAGAGTGTCGGGCAGCGCACAACCGCTTCGGTCGTGCAGTCCATCTTTATGGTCATTGCCATCGACGCTCTGTTTTCGATCTTCTTTTCGGAAGTGGGGGTCTGACATGGACGGCTCAACCGTACAGCAGGCCACAAAAACCGGCGCACAGCGCGAGGCGGTCATCCGCGTCCGCAACCTGACCAATCGGTTCGGGCCTCAGGTTGTCCATGACAACCTTAACCTGGATGTCTGGCGGGGTGAGGTTCTGGGCGTTGTCGGCGGTTCCGGCACGGGCAAATCGGTGCTGCTCCGTACCATCGTGGGCCTCAACACGCCTGCATCGGGCAGCATCGAAGTTCTGGGTGTTGATGTTCTGAACGCACCCGAAGAAGAACGCCGCCGCATCGAAAGACGCTGGGGTGTGGCGTTTCAGGACGGGGCGCTGTTTTCGTCGCTGACGGTATTGCAAAACGTGATGGCCCCGCTGCGCGAGCATGTGAATATCAGCGAAAGCCTGATGCGTTCGCTTGGCGCGCTCAAGATCAGCCTTGTGGGCCTACCACAATTGAGTTGCGACAAGTTCCCTTCGGAATTGTCGGGCGGCATGCGCAAACGCGCCGCGCTGGCCCGTGCCTTGGCAATGGACCCCGAGATCGTCTTTCTGGATGAGCCGACCGCCGGCCTGGACCCAATCGGGGCGGCGGCATACGACGAACTGATTCAGGAACTGCAACAGGCGTTGGGGCTGACGGTATTCATGGTAACCCATGACCTCGACAGCCTTTATGCAATCTGTGACCGGATCGCCGTACTTGCCGAAAAACGTGTACTGGTGGAAGGTCCGATTGAAGAAATGGCCAAGGTCAATCATCCTTGGGTAAAGGAGTATTTCAACGGCCCCAGGGCGCGCGCAGCGCAAGATAAGGGGTATAACAGTTAGAGGCAGCCATGGAGACCCGAGCGAATTATCTTCTGATCGGTGCATTTACCCTGGCGGGTATTCTGGGCACCTTTGGCTTTTTCCTCTGGCTTGCCAAGTTCGAGGTCAACCGCCAATACGCCTATTATGACGTGTTGTTCGACAACGTGTCGGGTCTGGCAACAGCCGGCGGTGTCAGCTTTAACGGCCTGCCGGTGGGACAGGTCATCGCACTGAATCTGGACGAGGACGACCCCGCCAAGGTGCGCGTCCGGATTGAGGTGAATGCCGACATCCCGGTCAAAACCGACACAATTGCTCAACTGCAATCTCTGGGTGTCACTGGGGTCAGCTATGTTGAACTTTCGGGCGGATCGCCTACGGCAGAACGCTTGCCTGAAAACAGTGTCATCAAAAGCAAACGCAGCGCGATACAGTCGCTTTTCGAGGGCGCGCCAGAGCTTTTGAACAAGGCCATCGAACTGCTGGAAAACCTCAACACAGTCGTGGATGAGGAAAATCGACAAGCAGTCACCCGGATTTTGGACAACCTTGCCTCGGCCTCGGGGCGTCTGGATAAGACCCTGTCTGATTTCGAGTCACTTTCGGGCGATCTGGGCAGCGCGGCCCGCGATATCGGCGCCTTCACAAAACGGCTGGATGAGCTATCCGATACAGCCGAAACCACGCTCAAAACCGGGACAGACACTCTGAACAGCGTCAAAGATGCCAGCGATTCCGCGAAATCGGCGCTTGATACGGCCAAACAGACGCTTGAAACGGCGGAAACCATCATCAAAGACGATGTGAAGCCGTTTATCGAACGCGGCTCTGAACTGGCCGACCATCTTATTGTTCTCAGCGAACAGGGCAGTGTAACCCTTGGCACCATTACCGGAACGGTGGAAAACGCGAATGAAACTCTGGTTTCGATTACCTCTGCGATGGAAACCGCAAAGAGCGCACTTTCTTCCGCCGAACAGGCATTTGACTCGGCCAACAGGGTCCTGGACACAGATATCTCTGCCGTCGTGGCCGATATCCGCAATGCGGCCGAAAAGGTGGCGACGACCGCGTCGAAGGTTGCCGGCAGCCTCGACAAGGTTTCGGACAACATCCTGAGCGCCTCGAACTCTGCATCCGAGTTGCTGGGAACGGTCGATGAAATCGTGCAGGCGAACCAGCGTCAGGTCTCGGATTTTCTGCGCGTAGGGTTGCCTCAGTTCGTGCGCTTCATCGAAGAGGCCCAACGGCTGGTCGTCAATGTTGATCGTCTTGTGGACAGGGTGGAACGTGACCCCGCCCGCTTTCTGCTGGGAACCCAGGCTTCGGAGTTTCGTCAATGAACCGGCTTAATTTATTCTTCGCACTGGTCGTCGCAGCAATCCTTGGCGGTTGCGCGGGGTTAGGCACTTTGAAGCAGGCGGCCAAGCCCAACGATTTGTATACGCTGACACCCAAAAGCACCTTTTCATCTTCTCTTCCGCGTCTCGCACAACAGATCGTTGTCGAAGAGCCTACAGCCACTGCGGCTGTGAACACCGATCAGATCGCCATTCAACCGACCCCGTTGCAGGTACAATATCTGCCGCGCGCAAGGTGGGTGGACCGGGCACCCCTGTTCGTTCAGTCTCTGCTGGTCGAAAGCTTTGAAAATACCAGAAAAGTGGCTGCGGTCGGGCGCTCCACAGTCGGGCTGCGTGCAGATTACCTGGTCGTTCCGGATCTGCGCGAATTTCAGGGTCACGTGATCGGAGAAACCGAAAACTCGAAAACAGTTCAGATCAAGGTGCGATTGAACATAAAGATCATTGACGAATTCGAAGATAAAATCATCGCGTCCAGTTCGTTCGAGGAAAAAGTGGTATCGGTCAGCGATCAGACGCCGGATCTGGTCAAGGCGTTCGATGAAGCCTTGGGCGATGCCATGCGCGACTCGGTGGAATGGAGCATCCGCAAGATCAGTGCCCACGCCGCCAACAACCCGCGCCCATCCCTGAACTGAACGCACCGGTATCTGCGTAAACGGCGGTTACCAATTTACTTTTCTGCTCCTCCTCATAAGCTTGCAGTTGGGAGGAGAGTTGCATGAGGACACAGGTTGCCATTATCGGTGGCGGACCTTCGGGGTTGTTGCTGGGCCAGTTGCTGCACCGTCGTGGAATAGACACAGTGGTTCTGGAGCGCCGAACCCGAGATCATGTTCTAAGCCGTATTCGCGCTGGCATCCTTGAGGTAGGTTTCGTCAACCTGATGCGCGAAGCAGGCGTGGGCGAGCGCATGGACAAGGAAAGTTTCACCCATGACGGCGCGGTGATTTCTGATGGCGATGGCCAGTTCACGATCAACTTCAAGGAACACACTGGCAGTCACGTCGTAGTTTACGGCCAGACCGAGGTGACCCGAGATTTGTATGATGCCCGCGATGCCTCGGGCGCAAAGACCGTCTTTGAGGCCGAGCATGTGGAAATACATCAGGCCGATGGTGACGCGCCATTCGTTACCTATGAAAAGGACGGAACCGAACACCGGATCAACTGCGATTTTGTTGCCGGGTGCGACGGTTTTCATGGCATCAGCCGCCAAACCATACCCCTGACCGTAAGACGCGAATATGAAAAGGTTTATCCGTTTGGATGGCTTGGCATTCTGTCGGAAACACCTCCTGTCCATGACGAGCTGATCTATTCCTGCTCGGATCGGGGATTTGCGCTTTGTTCCATGCGCAATGCCAACCTCAGCCGGTATTACATTCAATGCTCACTGTCAGACAGCCCCGAGGACTGGACTGACAAGGCGTTCTGGTCCGAACTGAAACGCCGCATTCCTGCCGATGCCGCCGACCACCTAGTCACAGGACCCTCGATCGAAAAATCAATCGCTCCGCTCAGGTCATTCGTGACAGAGCCGATGCGTTGGGGGCGGCTTTTCCTGTGTGGGGATGCCGCGCATATTGTTCCGCCGACCGGTGCCAAAGGCTTGAACACGGCCGCGAGTGATATCCACTATTTGTATCATGCTCTGACCGGGTATTTTGAAAGCGGCGACACCGAAGGGATCGATACCTACTCGCAAAAAGCTCTGGCGCGCGTATGGAAGACTGAACGTTTCAGCTGGTGGATGACAAACCTGCTTCACCGTTTTCCGCACCAGACGGAATTCGATCTGCGGATTCAGCGCGCCGAACTGGATTTCCTGCGCACCAACCGCGAAGCGCAATCGGTACTTGCACAAAATTACGTAGGGCTGCCTTATTGATCAAAGCGGCGACGCATCAGAGGGGTCAGTATGTCCGAAAAATTTGAACGCGGGATGCAAATCAGACGCGGTGTTCTTGGCGAGGCGCATGTCGATCGGGCCGAGGCAACCAAAACTGACTTTGACGAGCCGTTTCAGACCCTGATCACCGAAGGCGCCTGGGGGACGGTCTGGGCGTCCGAAGGCATCACCCTGCGCGAACGGTCGATGCTGACCCTTGCTTTGCTGGCCGCACTTGGGAATTTCGAAGAGATTCCGATGCATATACGCGCCACCGCCAATACCGGTGCAACAAAGCAGGATGTGCTGGAAGTCTTCCAGCACGTCGCGATCTATGCCGGTGTGCCACGTGCGAACCATGCCCTGAAGCTGGCCAGACAAACCTATGCCGAAATGGAGGGGGAATGACCCAAGATTACTCTGGAAAAGGCGCGCCCAAGCCAAAGCCCGGCGAATTTTACCAACGTGACCGCGATTGGCACCCTCCTGCCCTAACACCGGACTACAAGACCTCGGTCGCGCGTTCCCCACGACTTGCGCTTATCAGCATCGAAAATACCCTGAGCGAAATTACTGGACCTGCCTTTGGGCACAGTGACATTAATCCCGGCGACAACGATCTGCTGACGAACTATGCCGGACCGGATGAAAGTCCGATTGGAGAACGCATAATCCTGCATGGCCGCGTACTGGATGAGAATGCGCGTCCGGTTCCCAATACGCTGGTGGAAATCTGGCAAGCCAATGCGGGTGGGAGGTATCGTCACAAGAACGATACCTACTTCGCCCCGATTGATCCGAATTTCGGCGGGTGTGGGCGCACCCTGACTGACGAAAACGGATATTACTATTTCCGAACAGTCAAACCCGGAGCATATCCGTGGCGCAACCGGATCAATGACTGGCGACCTGCCCATATTCACGTTTCGATCTTTGGCACGGCTTTTGCGCAACGCCTCATCACACAATGTTATTTCGAGGGTGACCCGCTGATCCCCAGATGCCCGATCGTCAGAACGATCCCTGACCCCGAGGCTGTGAACCAACTGGTTGCGATGCTGGACATGAACGCAGCGATCCCGCTGGATGCGCTGGCCTATAAATTCGACATTGTTTTGCGCGGGCGGCGCTCGACCCTGTTTGAAAACCGGTTGGAGGGAAACTGATGGCACAAAATCTCCGATACCTTCGGGAGACTCCATCGCAAACAGCCGGGCCGTATGTCCACATTGGCCTAGCGCCGGGTGCTGCCGGATTTGACATCTACAGACGCGAACTTGGCTGGGACATAGCCGGACCCAACGCAAAGGGCGAGAGAATCCGGGTTGAGGGTTTGGTGATCGATGGCACGGGCAGCCCCGTCAGGGACGTCATGCTTGAGGTCTGGCAGGCAAACGCTGCCGGTGTCTATGCCCATCCCGAACAGCCCGGTCAGGTCGAGGACGGGTTTCGGGGATGGGGCCGTGTGATCACCGATTTCGAAACAGGCGAATGGGGTTTTGACACGATCAAGCCCGGCGCGGTTCCGGGGCGATCCGGCAAAGTGATGGCGCCGCATATCAACCTTTGGATTGTGGCACGCGGGATCAACGTCGGCCTGAACACGCGCCTGTACTTCAGTGACGAAGCTGGCGCAAACGGTGCCGACCCGGTGCTGAACACCATTGAATGGAAAAACCGCCAAACAACCCTGATTGCAGATCGGCAGGAACGCGATGGACAGACCGTCTATCGCTTTGACATCCGCCTTCAGGGCGAAGATGAAACCGTCTTTTTTGACATCTGAACCGGAGGGGAACATGTCCAAACCCTGCATCATCTGTGTCGCGATCACCGGATCGGTTCCGACCAAAGAGAACAATCCTGCAGTTCCCATATCCGTGGATGAGCAGATTGAAAGCACACACGAAGCCTTTGAAGCCGGTGCCTCAATCGCCCATTGCCACGTACGCAACGAAGATCAGACACCAACCAGCGACCCCGAGCGGTTTGCCCGGCTCAAGGAAGGGTTACAAAAACACTGCCCCGGTATGGTCATCCAGTTCTCGACAGGTGGCCGATCCGGTGCTGGCGCGGCCCGTGGGGGTATGTTGCCGCTGAGCCCGGACATGGCTTCTCTGTCCGTGGGGTCAAACAATTTCCCCACGCGCGTTTATGAAAACCCGCCCGATCTGATTGACTGGCTGGCGGGCGAAATGCGCACCTATGAAGTAACACCAGAAATTGAGGCATTTGATCTGTCCCATATCCTGCAGGCCATACGCCTGCATGGTCAGGGGGTGCTGTACGGCAAGCTTTATGTCCAGTTTGTTATGGGCGTCAAAAATGCCATGCCTGCTGACCGCGAGGTGTTTGATTTCTACGTGAACACCATGCAGACTCGGGCACCGGAGGCCGAATGGTGCGCAGCCGGGATCGGAGCCAATCAGCTGGCAGTGAACGAATGGGCGATTGCCGCAGGCGGGCACACCAGAACCGGATTGGAAGACAATGTTCGTCTGGACAAATCATCGCTTGCCCCATCTAACGCGGCTCTGGTCAAACGTGCCGTTGAACTCTGCGAGAAATACGAGCGCCCCGTCGCCACATGGCAACAGGCCCGGAACATTCTGGAATTGCGCCCGGCGTAGGAATCCCCAGAACGGATTGTCTCAACGTTCCTGACGCGTGGTACGGATCAAATCGAAGGCTGACGCGTCGGGTCGGCAAGAAAGGGCTGCAATCCCTGCAAGAACGCATCGATGAAGTCCAGCGCCAGCAGCGACCTGCTGCCGGCGGCAGGTTGCAAAATGGACAGGCGATGGTGGATGTCGGGCCGAAACGGGACGATGGCGACGTTCTGATCCCGAAAAGCCTCGGCATCCAGGGCGCTGACGATCGACGCCCCCTGCCCCTGATTGATGATAATGCACGCGGTTGAAAATTGGCGCACTTCGATCCAGCTGTTCATTTCCACACCATATTCGGCGAATGCGTTTGACAGCTTTCTATAAAACGGACTGTCACGCCGGGTGTGGATCAGTTTGTGATCACGAAGATCGGATGGTGATACCGAATCTCGATGGGCCAGCGGATCGTCTTTGTGCAAAACACAGACGGTTCGGATCGGTACATTGATGTTTTCAACTGCGGGATGCGTTGCAAATTCATCGGTAATTCCGCAATCGTATTGCTGCCCGATGATCCATTCCAGAATACGCTCTGGCCTGTCCGGCTCAAGCGTAAGGCGGACACTTGGCCGATGCCTCAGGAATCCCGCCAGTAGCTCGGGCAAAAGTGTATTGGCAAAACCCGGCAAGCAGGCAATCCGCAGGTGTCCCGCAGTGCGCTCTGTCAGGTCCCGGGTGAGTTCCTCGAGGTGGTTCAGATTCTCGAAAACGCGGCCAACTTCGGACAACAAATATCGTGCTTCGCTGGTCGGAACCAACATGCCATCCTTGCGGACAAAAAGGTCCACCGCCACCGATTTTGAGAAATCCGACAAAAGCCGACTGGCGGCGGGTTGAGAAATTCCAAGTATTTTTGCGGCACGAGTCACAGAACCCGTATGCGCAATGGCCTGAAACGCTTCGAGTTGCCTGAGTTTAAATTTCAATGGGTTACGGTCCCTTGGAGAGATTTTTGCTACCGGTGATATAATGTTGTGTTATGAAATTTGTCAAAAAACTTTTGCTTGAATTATTCTCTCAGCCTGACGCAAAAAGGTTCGAGAGCTAACTTCAGGGAGAAGAGACTCATGACAATCAAGTCCTCACTCAGCGCCTTTGCACTGGTCGCAGCAACCGGCGGCATGGCTTTTGCTGAAACCGAAATTCAATGGTGGCACGCGATGGGCGGCACCAATGGTGAGCGCGTCAACAAGATCGCCGAGGACTTCAACGCCTCGCAAAGCGACTACAAGGTGGTTCCTGTGTACAAGGGGAACTACACCGAAACCATGACCGCCGCGATTGCCGCGTTCCGTGCGCAGGAACACCCCCAGATCGTTCAGGTGTTCGAGGTCGGCACCGCAACGATGATGGCGGCGCAAGGCGCGATCTATCCGGTTGAACAGCTGATGTCCGATACGGGCGAACCTTTTGACGGCGACGCTTTCCTTCCGGCGGTGGTCTCGTACTACGAGACACCTGAGGGCGAGTTGCTGTCGATGCCGTTCAACAGCTCGACCCCGGTTCTGTGGTACAACAAGGATGCTCTGGACGCGGCAGGCGCAGCGGTTCCCACCACTTGGGCCGAAGTTAAGGAAGCGGCGCAAAAGCTGGTCGACAATGGCATGAAGTGCGGCTTTTCCTTTGGCTGGCAGTCCTGGGTGATGATCGAGAATTTCTCGGCCTGGCACAATCTGCCGACCGGCACCCTTGAAAACGGGTTTGGCGGGTTCGATACCGAATTCACCTTCAACAACGACAAAGTCGCCGCGCGTCTGGATGACGTGGCCTCGATGTCCGATGGTAATCTGTTCGTCTACGGCGGTCGCCGCGGTGACAGCCTTCCGATGTTCACAAACGGTGAATGCGGCATGTGGATGAACTCGTCTGCCTACTACGGTTCGATTTCTTCGCAGGCCGAGTTTGAATTCGGCCAGACCATGCTGCCGCTGGACACAGCCGTGGCAGATGCGCCGCAGAACTCGATCATCGGCGGTGCAACTCTATGGGTCCTTGGGGGTCATGACGATGAAGAATACAAAGGGACCGCAAAGTTCCTGACCTACCTGTCATCGCCCGAAGTTCAGGCATGGTGGCATCAGGAAACCGGTTACGTGCCGATCACCACAGCGGCCTATGACCTGTCGAAGGAACAGGGTTTCTATGACAAGAACCCCGGCACCGACATCGCCATCCAGCAGCTGAGCCTGAATGCCCCGACCGCCAACAGCCGTGGTCTGCGTTATGGCAACTTCGTGCAGGTTCGTGACGTCATCAACGAAGAAATGGAGGCAGTTTGGGCTGGTGAAAAGTCGGCGCAGGAAGCGCTTGATAACGCGGTCGAGCGTGGCAACGATCTGCTGCGCCGCTTCGAACGCACCACCAACTAATCCATAATCAGGGATCATGCCGTTCCTTCGGGGGCGGCATGATCCAGTTCGGTCAGGGCCACTCATGCTCAAGAGAGTACACTTCCCTTCCGCGCCGCTGCCATACCTTCTGGTTGCGCCGCAGATTGCCATCACGCTGATATTCTTTATCTGGCCCGCAAGTCAGGCGATGTATCAGTCCTTTCTGATTCAAGATGCGTTCGGCCTTGGCACCGAATTTGTCTGGTTCGAGAATTTCGAAATTCTCTGGTCGGATGAACTGTATCTGGCCAGTTTCAAAAGAACGGCCGTGTTCTCGATCCTCGTGGCTGCGCTTTCGATGGGGTTTGCGCTTGTTCTGGCGGGTTTCGCGCAAAGGGTAATTCGCGGCGCCATGTTCTATCGGACGCTGCTGATCTGGCCTTACGCGGTTGCCCCTGTTCTGGCCGGGGCGTTGTGGGTGTTCATGTTCAACCCCACGCTGGGCATTTTCCCGTATTTTCTGGAATTCGCAGGCATAACCTGGAACCACTACCTGAACGGAAATCAGGCAATGGCGCTTGTGATCCTTGCCGCCGCATGGAAGCAGGTTGCCTATAACTTCCTGTTTTATCTGGCTGCCATGCAATCCATCCCCAACTCGGTTATCGAGGCCGCCGCCATCGACGGCGCGGGACCTGGTCGCCGTTTCTGGACAATCATCTTTCCGCTGATCTCGCCTACCACGTTCTTTTTGCTGGTCATCAACATGGTTTACGCCTTTTTCGAAACCTTCGGCATCATTCACGCGGTGACGCAAGGCGGGCCGGGAACAGCGACGACGATCCTTGTCTACAAGGTGTTCAATGACGGGTTTGTTGGTCTGGACCTCGGCGGTTCGGCCGCGCAATCGGTGATCCTGATGGCGCTGGTCATTGCGATGACGGTGATCCAGTTCCGCTTTGTCGAAAGAAAGGTGGAATACTGATGGTTGAAAATCGCCCGCTTGCCACGTTCCTCACGCATGTGGCCCTGATCATTGGCGTCTTTGCAATCGCGCTTCCTGTCTGGATCACCTTCGTTGCATCCACCCATGATGAATTGCGTATGACACAGGCGCCATTGCCACTCTGGCCCGGCACGCATTTCTGGGAAAACATGAACCAGACACTGTTCGGCAAGGGGCTGAGCGGCACTGAACAGGCACCTGTCTGGCTGATGTTGTTGAACAGCCTTGCCATGGCGATGATGATCTCCGTCGGAAAGATCGTGATCTCATTGCTATCGGCCTTTGCCATCGTCTACTTCAAGTTTCCCTTCCGCATGACGTTCTTCTGGCTGATTTTCATTACGCTCATGTTGCCGGTCGAAGTTCGGATTTTGCCCACCTTCGAGGTGGTGGCAAACCTTGGAATGCTAAACAGCTATTGGGGGCTTTCCATCCCGCTAATCGCGTCGGCCACTGCGACTTTCATGTTCCGTCAGGTGTTTTTGACCGTACCGGATGAGTTGCTGGAAAGCGCGCGGATCGACGGAGCGGGTCCCATGCGGTTCTTCTGGGACATCCTGATCCCGATGTCGCGCACGAACATCGCGGCATTGTTCGTGATCCTTTTCATCTTTGGGTGGAACCAGTACCTCTGGCCGCTGCTGATCACGACCGACACGTCAATGACGACGATCGTCATGTCGATCAAACAGATGCTGGAGGCCGCCGAACAGAGCCCCCAATGGAACATCATCATGATGACCGCCCTTCTGGCGATGATCCCCCCGGTATTTGTGGTCATCGCAATGCAAAAGCTCTTTGTTCAGGGCTTGACGGAAACCGACAAGTAGGACGCCCTAAATGGCAACAATAGAACTAAAAGACCTGGTGAAATCCTACGGCCCGACCGAAGTTTTGCACCACATCGAAGGCGACATCAAAGACGGCGAATTCGTCGTGATCGTCGGGCCTTCGGGATGCGGCAAGTCCACATTGCTGAGGATGATTGCCGGGCTCGAAACCGTAACTTCGGGTGAAATCCGAATTGGTGAACGGCGGGTCAACGAACTGGAGCCATCGGCGCGCGACATTGCGATGGTTTTTCAGAACTATGCGCTCTACCCCCACATGAGCGTGCGGGAGAACATGGCTTATGGCCTGAAAATCCGGAAGCTTTCGAAAGACGAGATCAACCGTCGGGTCGAAGAAGCGGCCGATACGCTTGAAATTCGTCAGTATCTTGATCGCAAACCCCGGCAACTGTCCGGTGGTCAGCGTCAGCGTGTTGCCATGGGGCGGGCCATTGTTCGCGACCCGCAGGTTTTCCTGTTTGATGAACCGCTGTCCAATCTGGATGCAAAGCTGCGGGTTCAGATGCGTCTGGAAATTCGCAAGCTTCAGCAACGCCTCGGCGTCACCTCGATCTACGTCACGCATGATCAGGTCGAGGCGATGACGCTGGGTGATCGGCTGATGGTCCTTAATGGCGGATATGTCGAGCAATTTGGCACACCGATCGAGCTGTATGACCGACCAGCCTCGGTTTTTGTGGCGGGTTTCATCGGTAGCCCTGCGATGAATTTCTTTCCGGCTCAGCTGCAGGATGGCAATGGGCTGTTGCCCGGAGGCGCCAAAGTGCACGCGGGTTCGGTTCCTGATGGTACCGCAACACTTGGCATTCGGCCCGAGCATCTGTCGGCTGATCCGGATGGCCCAATTTCTGTTCGCGTGGAAATGCTGGAACAACTGGGCGCCAACACGCTGATCCATGGACGCCTTGAAGGAACGGATCATGCAATCGTGGCAAGCGTTACCGGCCATGCGAATGACGGTGTTGGCAGTCTTCGCCGCTTCAGCGTCGAGCCTGCGCTGATCCATCTGTTCGACCCGGAAACCGGCAAACGTCTGGAGAAATAATGAAATTTCCACAGATAGCAGCATTTTCCGGAGCGCCCTCGGTTATCCGGCTTGTCGGCCATCGCGGTGCGCGCGGTATCATGCCGGAAAATACGATCGAGGGTTTTGCGTTTGCACTCAAAACCGGCGTGGAGCTGCTTGAACTGGATGTTACGAACTCGGGCGATGGGGTTCCTGTCGTAACGCACAATCATCGGCTTACCGGTTCAGTGGTTCGGAACAGCAACGGCGAATGGCTGAGCGAGCCCGAACCAAAGGTTTCCTCCCTGTCATATGTCGAATTGTTGCAGCATGACGTGGGCGGTCTGGATGGCCACAGCGAATATGGCCAGAGGTTTCCCGATCAGGCGTTCCTGAGCGATATCCGCATTCCCCGGCTTGCCGAAGTGCTGGAGCTTTTGCGACAGCCCGAACACCAAAACGCGCACCTTTTGCTGGAAATAAAATCCGACCCGGACTTTCTGCATGATGTTTCCGCCCGTGAAAATCTGGTCCGGTCGGTGGTCGAAGTTGTTAGGCAGGCCCATGTGCAAGAGCGCACGGTGCTGCACAGTTTTGATTGGGGGTTACTGACGTTGTGTCAACGTTTTGCCCCGGAAATTCCGGTTTCGTTTTTGACCCAGCAACCGGAAAACGCAGCGGATAAGGGAGAGGATTCCTCGCAGGAGGTTAATCCGATCAAAGGAATGTCCGTCATGGACCTGCCCGAAATGATTGCAAAAGCATCCGGTCAGTTCTGGTGCCCCTACTATCTTGATATCACATCGCAGTCCCTGGCCCGCGCGCGGGAATTGGGGTTGAAGGTTGTCGTTTGGACGGTCAACGAACACCGGGACATCGAGAATATGATTGAATTGGGCGTTGATGCGATCTGTTCTGATTACCCGGGACGCGTCCAACGCCAGTTGCTTCGCCGTGGGTTACACTGGCAGGGTTGATTGCTCTGGTCGTAACTCTGGGCCACATCTGCATTTTTTCCAAAACTGTTCCCAAAATGGGTAATGACGCGTAGTGTGTCGGTACTTGCGACACTGGCCAATAGTGCAGGCAAGGCGTCGCCCCAACAAAGGTGGTGAATAAATGCATAAGGTTTCAATTGTTGGCGCCGGGATCGCTGGTCTTACGGCAGCACTAAGACTTTTAGAACGTGGCTTTCACGTAACCCTTTATGAACAGGACAATTTTATAGGTGGGATGTTGCGATCTCACAAAGAACACGATCACGGAGAATGCCCGCGCGAACACAGCTATCACATGCTGTGCAATTGGTATTACAACTTCTGGTCGGTCGCCAAAGATCTGGGAATCGAAAAGAACTTTACCCCTCGGGAAAGTTTTAAGTTTCTGTACAAGGGGCATCTGGATGACATGCCCGAGATGGTCAACCCGGGCGGAATTCAGGACTTTTATCGAAACCTGACAGGTGGTGCAGCTCCAACGGAGGAGTTGTTCCTTTTCATGTATTCGATGGTCGACCTGCTTTCTATCCCGGACAGCGAAGACGACAAACTTGACCGGATGTCCTTCAATGGCTGGTTGCGTGGCCGGCCTTATTGCACGGACGAAGTTGTGAGCCTGCATGAAAAAATCTGGCAGACGGTCTGGGCAATCGACAGCTGGCAGGCCTCTGCCCGCAGCTACAAAACGTTTCTGAAGTACGGCAACCGCGTTCCGGTTCCTCAGCTCTGGCTTTTCGACGGGCCCAAGAAGGACACGCTGCTCGACCCGTTTCTGAAAAAACTCCATTCGTATGGGGACAAGTTCGAAATAAAATATCTGCACCGGATAAAGGAAATTCATCCGGACAAATCCGGCCAGAGGATTGGCAAACTGGTTTTCGACGAGGTTACCAAATCGCCTTCGGTCTATACGGACTGGAAGGTCAAAAAGAAAAATATCGTGGCTGACGTCTCGGATCAGAACGTCATCATCAGCGTTTCGCCGGGTGCGTTCGCGTCCATGGTCACGAACGATCTGTACATTGCCGATCCTGATCTTGGACAGGTCCGCTATCTGGAAGCCGAGCCCATGGCCTCGGTCGAGCTTTATCTCAATCGCAAGCTCGATGACATTCCGGACGAAGTCGTAGTGTTCATGGACGCGCCATATGAGATGACATTCTTGAACTATTCCGCCACATGGGGCCTGGAAAACACGTTCCTCTATGTCACCGTCTCGGACTTCAAATCACTGCTGTCGGTCGAACCCGAGCGTCGGGATGCCAACAATAACGTCATTCTTGATTTGAAGAATCCCAAGACCGCCATCGATTATATCTTGCGCGAAATTGTGGAAAATCTGGATTTGACGGTTGCAGATATCGATCTGTACCAGACCTCTGTCGAGACGAACACGGGCGAGGAGTTGTTCGCCAACCTGACCGGTAGCTGGGCCCATCGTCCCGAGGTACAGACGGGGTTTTCGAATATGTTCCTGGCAGGAACATATGTCAGAAACTTCGCTGATGTCTCGACCGTAGAGGGTGCCTGCGCCACAGGGCTGATGGCGGCAGAAGGCGTGCGCAAGATGGCGCAGCTGGAACCGAACAAGGGTGAAGTGGGCACGCCCATCGAAATGATCACACCGGAATTTTATCCAAGCCAGATGTTCCAAGCGCTGAAAGTGGCATGGGCGCCACTTGCCGCCAGTGCAAAAGCCTGGTCATTCGCGGACAAAACTCTGGGGATCAACAAATTCTGGCCACCCAAGGACTTCAAACTTCCCAAATCCAAGTTCACCCCCAGCCCCGATGACCTGGGATCGCTGTTCACCGATTGGTTACCTGCCAGCAAGTGGGACAAAAAGACAATGGGTCTGGGCCCATTGTTCTGGAACTACACGGTTGACGGTAAACGGCGGAAATAGATACGAAGTTAAGTAAGTAAGTTCAGAGAAGACCCATGACAACAAAGACAATTGAGGCGTGGTTAAGTGAAATTGGCTTGCCTCAATACGGTGAAGTGTTCGAAGAGAACGGCATCGACCTGGATATTCTAGGGGATGTGACTGACGAGCACCTGAAGGAAATGGGTGTTTCGATCCTTGGCCATCGTCTAAAGATCGCCAAAGCCATTGCCACGCTTAGCTCTGCCTCGGTCGCAGCCAAGCCTAGCGGAGCGATGGCCAGTGAAGAAGCAGCTGAGCGGCGACATCTGACGATTATGTTCTGTGATCTTGTCGGCTCGACCGCACTTTCGGCCCGGCTTGATCCGGAAGACTACCGCGATCTCATGGCGCTTTATCAGGCCACGGTTTCCCGTTTTGTTATCAAGGCGGGGGGACACGTCGCGCAATACCTTGGCGATGGGGTCGTTGTCTATTTCGGCTATCCTGTCGCACAGGAGGATGCCGCAGAACGGGCCTGCCGATCTGCCCTTGAAATTGTCGAAGCGGTTGCGTCGCTCGACACGACGGCGGGGGAATCCCTGCAAGTGCGTATCGGCATTGCGACCGGTACGGTTGTGGTCGGGGATCTTGACCGCAGTGGTGTGGATTCCACCTCGGCCGTTGCCGGGGACACACCCAACCTTGCCGCCCGTCTGCAAGGGTTGGCAAAGCCGGGGCAGATCATAATCGGCGACAGGACCCACTCCCTATTGGGTGATATGTTTGTCTATAAGCCCCTGAAGAACATTCAGCTGAAAGGTTTCGCACCGGGACAGGTCGCATGGCGCGTCGTTTCCGAAGCGCAACGTCAGGAGAGGTTTGCCGTCACATCCGCACGCAAAACGCTGACACCACTGGTTGGCCGAGAAAAAGAACGCGCGCGCCTGATGGCGGCGTGGGATGACGTTAAATCCGGGAAAGGCAGGGTTTGCCTTGTATCGGGCGAGGCCGGTATCGGCAAAAGCCGCCTGTCCTACGAAATTGTGAACCAGGCCAAGATTGAAGGCGCGCGGGTTTTCCACCTTCAATCCGCACCCTATTTCGAAAACACGGCCCTCTATCCCATCCGGCGTAGGATCGAGCATATGCTCGATTTCTCGGTCGAAGATGACGACGACGTGCGGCTGGACAAGCTGGAAAAGCTGGTCGTCGCCGAGGGGGATCTGGGTGAGGCGCGCGCCCTTATGGCGTCGCTTTTTTCATTGCCTTGTGACAGATATCCGTCACTCAACCTTTCACCGGCGCTGCAAAAGGCCCGCACGAACGACATGCTGATCGAGCAGGTCATTGTGCAGGCAAAGCAAGGTCCCTTGCTTGTGCATTTCGAAGACCTGCACTGGATCGACCCCACATCGCTTGAGCTGTTGAATGGCTTCGTAGAAAAGCTGGTCGATCATCCGATTTTGCTGCTGGCGACCAGCCGACCGGAATTCAGCCCCGAATGGGACGCCGACCATCTTGAAACCCACAAGCTCTCGCGACTTTCAACTGCCGAGGTCGAAAGATTGTTGGACAGCATCACGCAAGAGAAGGCCTTTACGCCCGAGCAGCGCAAACAACTGCTGGACCGCTCTGATGGGGTGCCGCTGTTTGCCGAAGAACTGACCCGCTCCGCTATGGAAGCCAAGGACAGCGTGGATCTGGTGCCCGAAAGCTTGCAGGACAGTTTGATGGCCCGTCTCGACAAGCTGGGTTCTACCCGTGAATTCGCCCAGATCGGGGCGGTGATCGGGCGCGAATTCGATATCGATCTACTGGCACAGGTCACAGACACACCACTAACCGATCTTTCGGATTCGATGGAGCAACTGGCCGAGGCCGATCTGGCCTACCCGTCTGCAAAGGGCAACAGCTGGATGTTCCGCCACGCGCTAATTCAGGAGGCCGCATACCGGTCGATCCTGCGCAAGCGTCGATTTCAGCTGCACGGAAAGATCGCGACAACGCTGGAGGACAAGTTTCCCGAGCGGTGCAAATCGGGGCCTGAACAGGTTGCAAACCACTTCGTGGCTGCGGGCCTTGGGGACCGATCGGTTTCCTACTGGCTGACAGCAGGGAAATCGGCATGGGGACGGGCTTCGATGAAGGAAGCCTTGGTACAGCTAGGTCACGGGCTGGATTTCGTCAACGAAATCAAAGACCCGGCCGAGCGTGCCAAGCTGGAGCTTCAGCTTCAGTCGACCATCGGTGTCGTCCATTTTGCAGCAACCAGCTATGCCTCGCCTCAGGCGCAGACGGCATTCGAGCGAGCGCGCGAGCTGTTTGGAGATGTGGACGATTCCGATCTTCGCGTCGCCGTTCTGTATGGAATAGGTGCGTTTCAAACCATGCGAGGGGATGTCGAAGCAGGGCACAAGACTTTTGCTGCGCTTGCGGAAGAGGCCGAGCGCAGCGGAAACGCCCGTTACGAAATCTACTCGGACGCCATGCAGTGCTGGTCGCATTTCAACCGCGGTGACTATGCCGAGTCCGTTCGATATGGCGAGCGCGTGCTTGAGCTGTATGATCAGGGTGTCTGGGACCAACCCGGTCCGCGCCTTTCCGCCGCCGAACCAAAGGTGATTTCCGAGTGTTTCCGTGCGGCGGCTCTCTGGTCATTGGGGTATCCCGAACAGGCTGTGAAGGTCGGGAATGATATTCTTGAATATACCCGCACCCTGCCAGACCCGTATTCACTGGTCTATGCGCTGTCGAATGGCGTCATTCGCGTGCACGACTGGAACGGCGACTGGGATAAGGTCATGGAGCTGACCGAAGAATGCAGCGCGGTGGCCAGCGAATACGGATATGGATTCCTCGGGCTGTGGGGATCGTTCTGGCGCGCACGTGCGATGGCGCAGAAAGGTCAGCTGGAAGAAGCCGAGCAGATGACCGCAAAGGCGGCGGCCGCCTGCAAGGCCGCTGGCGTTCACTACCACCGTGTCTGTTTCGAGGCCAACCACGCGCGCCAGCTTATTGCAATGAACCGGCTGGAGGATGCGGCAACTGTGCTGGACGATCTGCACGGGCCGTTGACCGAAGGGGGCGAATTCAATCACGCCATTGAACTGAATCTTGTCAAAGCCGAACATGCGCTGGCTTGCGATGACAGGTCAAAGGCCGAAGAATTCTATCAGGCTGCTCTGACATTGGCCGAAGAACGGTCGGCCCTGTCCTGGCAGTTGCGCGCGTCACTTGGTCTGGCGTCTTTGCGAACCAAAAAGGACATTCGCACAAGCCTTGTCCAACCCGTCTACGCGCAATTTCAGGAAGGTCATTCGACCCAATACCTGACCGCCGCCAAAGAACATATTTAGCAGCGCACAGGTTCGCCCGCGTCAGCGGGCTTCGCCCAGTGCGCGGGTGCGATCGACCAGAGTGATCAGCTTTTTGGGATCTTTTGCGAACCGTCTGGCCTCAGCAATCGCGCTTGCGGCAATTCGGTCCAATTCGGCCTCGGCTTCCGGCAACGCTGCGCGAAAGGCTTCGGCCAAAGCGTCATAGTTGTCCGGGTTGGGGTTGCGGAACATCGCTGCCACCTCTGGTTCGCGCACTGCGATTGCCGCAGGCAGGGTCAGGATGCCGTCGCGGATGTCTTCTTCACCTCCACCGCCAAGTGCCTCGGTGCCCCGCACATCCGACACGTCGTCACACGCGTGGTACAGCGTGCCCAATAATGCACCGTACTGGCGCAGACCTTCGCTGCGGTCCCCCAGACAGGCGGCCACCTCGAACATGGAACCGGTATCTTCCTGCGCCAGCCGCCGCCAGTCTTCGACGCCGCGGGGCATCTTGCGGCTGTCCCATTGCATCACCTCAGCCACACCCAGACGCGACATCAGTTCGGACAGTAGGGAAATGACCTGTGGGTCCCGGGCCATTATCCGATACCCTTCCGCAACCATAAAGCCGGATGTCATCAGCGCAGTCAGTTGCCCGAAGGCCGTGTGCATTGTCGGCTTGCCGCGACGCTCATCCGATTGGTCCAGAATATCGTCAACGACCAGCGTCATGTTGTGGAACAATTCCAGCACCAGAGCTGCCTGAATGGTGTCGTCCGATACCTCATCGCCGCCCGCCGCCGTTTGGCAGGCAAAAATCGTCAGCGGCCGAAAGTACTTTGACCCCGCAAGAAACTGCTCGCCGAGCTGGGGCTGCATTTCCGGCGGTGTCGATTTCACCCACTCACCAATTGCAGCGCGCAGCGTTTCGGTTTCAGCCTCAAATCCCAGCTCCGGAATGATCCAGTCGGAGCGAACGCCTTCGTTATTCATGATTTGGGCTTTGCATAACGGCGAGGACCATCCAGATCATCATCGTCCGAATTCACCACATTGCGGAGTTCCGCTTCGATATCCATCAAGTCGCGCTGCAAAAGCTTAGCCTCACTCATCGACAATTCCGAGATTTCGCGCAGGATAGCGCGCGCCTTGTCCAGCAACACCAGTTGCTGTGCTTCCAAAGATTGCCCTTTGGGTTCGGGCACGATCGCCTCAATCGCGTCCACGCCCTGCGTCCCGATGATTGCGGCAACCTGCTGCCAATACCGCAGGGCCGAAGTCAGCCATCTGGCCTGTGCCTGAGCCAGCAGGTACATCACATCCGACTGAAATCTCCTGCCGCCGGTTTCATGATCTTTCAGGGACGCCAAAACGTCCTTCAGCGCTGAAAGATACATGGCCGCCATGTCGTCAATTGACGACGGATCATGAAATGTCTTGCGTGACGGGTCGCTATCCTGATCCATAAATCTATCCTGTTAACTGTGGTTAACATGCTTCAACATTCCCGCCGAAAAGGAAACAGTTATTCTTCACTTTCCGGGGGTTGGTAGGAATACTATCCAGGTTTGAGCAGTTCGTAACCAAAGCAACCGAGGGCAGGCAATCCCGGGATTTGCGTTGGAACAGGAATATGCAATGCTCTAGGTTCATCCTTGTTATTTATTGTTGGAAAACCCATGAAACATTATCTTTGCACGGCTGCTCTTTGCCTGAGCGCTACCGCAATGCCTGCGTTTGCAGACGAAACCTGCCCCTGGGCCGGAGGAGAGTACGAATTCAAGGAACACGGTATTTATGGTGACTTCACCGTCAACGGCGACTGCACCCAATTGGTCTGGAGCCGACTAAGCGACGGGCCCGAAACAACCGCGCTTGCAAAGACCAAGGGTGGTTGGGAAGGAAAGCTTGAAAAGGCAGACGTGGAGCTGCTGGACAATGGTCGCAATCTCAGGATCACCGGTAATGGCGGTGCCATGCGGCAGGCCAGCGCCAAGAGAAAGAACTAAATTCTGAAAACGGCATGCTGTCATGAAACCTGCATCCATTTGGCGGGGACGAGTGTACGAAAACGGTGACCGGTCTGCGTGAACGTATTTTGATGTATGGTGCCGTCTTTGTTGGCGGCGCATTGGGGTCGCTGCTGCGCGAGGTTTTTGCGCTGGAAATCCCCGGCGCGCCTTTTCTGACGGCGACTTTCGGGATCAACATAGCGGCCTGTCTGATGCTGGGCTGGCTTTATGCTGTCCGGCATCGCGTTCACGCCCATGTAATACACTTGGGTGCTGTCGGCTTCTGCGGCGGATTATCAACATTCTCATCATTCGTGGCAGAGCTTGAAAGGCTGGCCCAAGACGGAATCGGTTACCTATCCGTGGCCATTCTGTTCGAAATTGCCTTTGGTCTGGGCGCTGCGATACTGGGTGAGGCGATCGGGCGGCGCTATCACGCGCAGAAAAAGCAAAGATGAACGAGTTTTACCTGCACGCCGCATTTGCCTTGGGGGGCGGTCTGGGTGCCGTTCTGCGCCACTGGCTTACCCGTGTTGTCACCCATGAACTGCCCTTGTCCACATTGATCGTAAATGTGGCCGGCTGCCTTCTTCTGGGCCTCTGGCTCGGGCACCTTGGAGACCTTCCAACAGTGCCCGAAGAAGAACGCCGCCTTGTCTTTGGCTTTTGCGGTGGGTTCACTACCTTTTCGAGCTTTGCCTACCAGTCGCTTCAGCTCCGCCGTGAACGCACCGTTCTGATGGCTACTGGCAACGTTTTACTAAGCCTCGGCCTGTGCTGGATCGCGCTGTGGATCGGGTTGCACCTCAGCATGTGACAGACCTCGGCTTAGTATAATCAGGGTCAGAAGTGGCTGGCAGACGCCCGTTCCCAATTGGCTGCATAAGGTTCCGGCACTTCGCCATTCAACAGCGCGCCATCCGTCAGA
This sequence comes from Ruegeria sp. C11, assembly GCF_056537725.1. Taxonomy (NCBI): domain Bacteria; kingdom Pseudomonadati; phylum Pseudomonadota; class Alphaproteobacteria; order Rhodobacterales; family Roseobacteraceae; genus Ruegeria; species Ruegeria sp. C11. The sequence continues at coordinate 75,935 of NZ_JBQFSB010000012.1, forward strand.
AACGTATATAACTCGGCATAGCTCCGCTCCCTTTCGTCGGCAGTCCGCCGCAGGATATCCGCAGGCTGCAGTTCACGAACGGTTTGCCGGCCCATCGCACCCAAAATCTCACGAAAGCTCTCCAAAGTGGTGTCGTGAAAGCGGTGAACGCGCTGCCGTTTTTGCGGCACATTGATTGCGCGTGCCCGCACCGGATCCTGAGTGGCCACGCCGCTAGGGCAGCGGTTCGTATTGCAGTGCAGCGCCTGAATGCATCCGACCGCAAACATCATGGCCCGGGCCGAGTTGCACATATCTGCCCCCAACGCGAACTTTTCGACCAGATCATAACCGGTGGCGACCTTGCCCGAACAGATTATTCGCACCTTGTCACGCACTCCGATCCCCCGCAGGCAATTGTGAACGAAAATCAACCCTTCGTTCGCCGGCACGCCCAGACGGTTCGAATATTCGACCGGTGCAGCGCCAGTACCACCTTCAGCCCCGTCGACCGTGATGAAATCTGGCAGAATACCGGTTTCGAGCATCGCCTTGCATATCCCCATAAACTCTGATGGGTTCCCGATGCAGAGTTTGAACCCTACGGGCTTGCCGCCCGACATCTCGCGCAGATGTTGCACGAATTTCATCAGCCCCTCGGGCCCGTCAAATGCTGAATGAGTCGGAGGGGAAATCACATCCTTGTGCGGCTCAACCCCGCGAATTTCCGCAATCTCCTCATCCACCTTGGCTGCGGGCAGTACGCCACCATGGGACGGTTTTGCACCTTGGCTCAGCTTGATCTCGATCGCCTTGACCACATCTTTCCCGGCTTTTTCCGCAAACTTGTCCTTGTCAAAGCCACCTTCAGGCGTGCGGCAACCGAAATACCCGGTCCCGATCTGCCAGATGATATCTCCGCCTTCTGCCAGATGATGGGGGCTGAGGCCGCCCTCGCCCGTATTGTGTGCAAACCCGCCATCCCTTGCCCCGCCGTTAAGCGCTCGGATCGCCGTATGGCTTAGTGCACCGAAACTCATCGCTGACACATTCAGGCGAGACGCGTTGTAAGGCTTGTCGCATTGCGGTCCGCCCAGCGTGATCCTTTCTTCGCTCTTGTCCACTTCCTTTGGCGCCAGCGAGTGATTGGACCGGTGATAGCCGACCTTCATGATGTCATATTGTGTGCCGAAGGCTTGTGTATCCTGCTGCCCCTTTGCGCGAGAATAGACCAACGCGCGCGTGATCCGGTTGAATGGGCGACCGCTGTCGTTTGTTTCCACGAAATACTGGCGGATTTCGGGGCTGACGAATTCCAGCATGTACCGGAAATGCCCCAGAACAGGATAGTTGTTCAGGACGTTGTGTTTTGTTGTGGTCAGATCATAAAAACCAATCAGAACATAGGGGATGACAATCACCAGCAACCACAGGGCCGGTGTCCAGAGCCATCCCAGCAACAGCGTCAACGGCAGGCCGAGGAAAGCGACAGCGTAATAGATTTTGCGTACCATTCTTCCATTCTCCGACAGAAGTATTCCGTAGAGACCCCGGAGAGTTCCGGGATCGCAATGTCAGTTCCAGATGCGGCCGGTCAGATTTGCGCCGATAACCCACGTCACCATTGTGCCTTGAGTTCCTTGACCCAATTATCCCACTGCGCATGATCGCCCTTGGCCAGCAAAATACCTTCCTTGAGTTTGGACATGCCAAAACCCCAGGCCATGTCAGCCTTGATATGGGGCGGCATTACCAACTCACCCGGGGTTACCATCGCTTCGATTATGAAAGGCTTGCGGCTGACCTTGGCCTGAGAGATCGCATCCCTGATGTCGGCGGCATGTTCCACTCGGACGCCATCGCCACCGCACACTTTGGCGTATTCGGCAAAATTGGGGTTCACAAGATCGGTCGCCGCGGGGTTCATCGCATAGCCCGATACCTGCATCTCCATCTTCACGAAACCAAGCGTCTGGTTGTTGAACACGATCACCTTGATCGGCCAGTCATAACGTACCGCAGTCACAAAATCCTGCATCGACATGCCAAATCCGCCGTCGCCACAGAATGTCCAGACCTCGCGGCCCGGGTCCAGTGCCGCAGCCCCCAGTGCAGACGGCAGACCAGATCCCAACGATGAATGATTGAATGAACCAACCATGCGCCGACCGTCCTTCATCCGCGTTTGCCGCGCCACCCAAACCGTGCATTCCCCGATATCCATGGCAAAAACCGCATCGTCAGCAGCCTGATCCGAAATCTCGCGGGCAAACAGCTGCGGGTGCAACGGTTCGGAACTGCGCTCAAGACTCGCCTCTTGATCCTGCTGTTTCAGCCACTTGTTGCAAAGTTTGATCTGATAGTCGGCAAAATTGCGGTCACTTTTTTCCTCAATTTTTGGCAATAGCAGGTCCAACGTCGCCCCGGCATCTCCCAAAAGACCTGACGCAATCGGGGCGCGGCGACCCAGATTTTCGACGCTCCGGTCGATCTGCACGATCTTGGCCTTGTCCGGCAAAAACCACTCATATGGAAAGTCCGTGCCGATCATCACCAGAACATCGCAATCGCGCACCGCGTGGTACCCGCCGGGGTTGCCGATCAACCCGGTCATGCCGACAACGTTCGGATCGTCATAGTCGAAGATGTCCTTGCCTTTGAGCGAATGGGCAACAGGCGCATTCAGCCGCTCGGACAGGGCCATAACCTTGTCCTTTGCGCCGCGGCAGCCAACTCCAGCAAATATGGCGACTTTTTTTCCGGCATTGATGATCCCTGCTGCCCGGTCGATCTCACAATCCGGCGGGATCAGGATTGATGGCGTTTTCACCAGCGGATGCATCTGGTGCAGGCTGGGCACCGGCTTTTCCGACACATCCATGGGCAGTTCGATCCGGACCACTTCGCGGTTCAGCAGCGCGCGCTGCACGGCGATCTGGGCCAGTCGCGGCATCTGATCCGGGGTATTGATGACGGCCTGATAGGCGCAGACATCCTCGAACACCTTGTCCAGATTAACCTCCTGATGATAGCCGGTGCCGCGTTCGCGATGCGCCACCTGACCGGTGATCGCAACCACCCCGGCCCCTTCACGTCTGGCATTGTAAAGCCCGTTGATAAGGTGCAGCGCACCGGGACCAACCGTTCCTGCACAAATACCGATCCCGCCCGTCAGGTGCGATTGGGCATAAGCGGCATAGGCTGCGTTTTCCTCGTGGCGAACGCCGATCCATTCAAACCGGTCATCACCCCGCATCGCTTCCAGAAGCGGGTTGAGTGCATCACCCGTCACACCAAAAATCTGGTGACCCCCTGCGTCGGCGAGGATATCCAACAACACTTCGCAGACGTTCTTGCTCATCGGTCCCTCCGGTCTGGTCGGCGTACAAGCTACACGCCTGCCTTATGAAAAATGTGCAAATACTCTGGCCATAGTAGGTGGCCAAAACAAAAAAATGTAAAGTTTCAACAGGATTGCAGATACCCGTAAGGCTCGTGCACTCGGGATTTTCGCCAATTTCTGTAGTTTTGCACCTTTCAACGTGGGTGACGTACAAAAGGTTTTTGTCGCTCATAGGCATTTAGGTCGCAATTCGGCTTGCCGGAATCGCCACAACAGGCCCAACTGACACCATGATCAAACATTGCGTTCCAAATTGTCTGAACCGCCGTATCACCGGCTGCGATCTGGTCACCCGAGGCTGAGATCGGATTTTCCCGTATCTGATGCTTTGAAGTCCAGCTTTGGAATGCCCTATGACAACTCCTCCTGCATTGCGCCTTGCCATTGATATTGGCGGCACTTTTACCGACACCGTTCTTGTTTCAGGTGACGAGACCATTGTCGCTTCGACCAAGACCCTAACAACACACCAAAACCCCGCTGACGGAGCCATGGAGGGTGCCACCCGCGTCATGGCACAATCGGGTCGGCAACTGGGTCAGGTGACCGGGTTCATTCACGGCACAACTCTGGCGACAAACGCGCTGATCGAACGGCGCGGGGCAACCGTCGCCACCATCACGACCGAAGGGTTCCGCGACATCCTCGAAATCGCTTACGAAAGGCGATATTCGCAATATGATATCAATCTGGAAAAGCCCGATCTTCTGGTGCCCCGCGACAGGGCGCTGACCGTCCGCGAACGAATGTCCGCAGATGGAAAAGTCCTGATCGAGATGGACGATACTTCGATTGATGCGCTGTTGCAGCAGCTTGATGACAGCGGTGCCGAAGCCGTCGCGATCTGCCTCATGCATTCCTACGCAAATCCCGCGCATGAACGCCGGTTGCGCGATATTCTTGCAGACCGGCGACCGCAGCTGAAGGTTTCGATCTCGTCCAAAGTCAGCCCCGAGGCACGGGAATTCGACCGTCTCTGCACCACCGTCGCCAACGCCTATATCCAGCCGCTGATGGAAACCTATCTGTCACGATTTGCCGAGCGGTTTTCAACCGAAGGTGTGACTTGCCCGATCCTGATGATGACCGCTGGCGGCGGCATGTGCACCATCGACACCGCCGCGCGGTTCCCGATCCGGCTTGTTGAATCCGGCCCGGCCGGAGGTGCCATTCTGGCAGCCCGGATCGCGGCACGTTCAGGGCTGGAACAGGTACTTTCATTTGACGTAGGCGGCACCACCGCCAAGCTTTGTCTGATTGACAACGCCCGCCCGCAAACCTCGCGACAGTTCGAGATTGCCCGCGCAGCGCGTTTCATCAAAGGCTCGGGTATGCCGGTGCGAATTCCGGTGATCGAAATGATCGAGATCGGCGCGGGTGGCGGTTCTATCGCCGGGGTCGACCGGCTGGGCCGCCTGACCGTCGGACCCAAATCGGCAGGGTCGGAACCCGGCCCGGTGGCGTTTGGCCGGGGCGGCGCCGAGCCTACAGTGACCGACAGCGACATCGCGCTTGGTTATATCGTGCCGGACACGTTTGCCGAGGGGCATATCAGCATCGATCCGCAAGCCGCGTCTGCGGCTTTGGAAAGGGTCATCGGTGCGCCGCTGGACCTTGGTGCAATCGGTGCTGCCGATGGCGTCAGTCGGATCGTCGACGAAAGCATGGCCAGTGCCGGACGAATGCACGCGGTAGAAAGCGGCAAGGACCTGGGCGCGCGCACGATGATTGCCTTTGGCGGCAACGGCCCGCTGCATGCAAGCCGGGTGGCACGTTCTGCAGGAGTCGACCGGATCGTGATCCCACCCAATCCGGGCGTCGGTTCTGCTGTGGGGTTCCTGTTCGCGCCTGTCTCGTTCGAGATCGTGCGCTCACGCTATTCGTTGCTGAACGGTCTGGATGTCCAAGCGATAAATAACGTGTTCGACGAAATGATTGCCGAGGCACAGGCCGTCGTCTCGCAAGGCGCTGGGGATGCACCGGTTCAGACATTCCGCACCGCTTTCATGCGTTACAGCGGTCAGGGCCACGAGATTGAAATACCTCTGCCGAACCGGGCACTTGCCGAAGAAGATATCGTGCCACTGACAACAGCATTCGAGACAGAATACCAAAGGCAGTTTTCACGCCCCGTGCCAGGAATGGAGATCGAGATACTGAACTGGGCAGTCCGTGTGTCCACGCTGGATCGACCTGACCAATCAGTTCCGGCGATGCCACCCCCCGCCACGGTCAGCGTATCCGAGACCCGCCCGATCACCTGTGACATTGACGGTACGATCAAACAGGCCGCCTTTGTGGCACGCGACAGCCTGAAATCGGGCGACCGGGTCACCGGCCCTGCCCTGATCACCGAACCTCAGACAACGACGCTGGTCTCGGCCGATTTCTCGGCCCATGTGGACGGTGTTGGCAATCTGGTTCTGATCCGTGACCGGAAAGGAGTTGCATGATGAACATGACCGCGACAAACGACCTGTCCCCTGCCCGCTTGCAAGTGATGTGGAACCGGCTGTTGGCAGTGGTCGAGGAACAGGGACAGACCCTGATTCGCGCCGCCTTTTCCCCTATTGTCCGCGAATGCGGCGATATCTCAGCCGGTATATTCGACGCCAGAGGCCGCATGCTGGCGCAGGCCGTGACCGGCACACCGGGCCATATCAACACCATGGCCGAGGCAGTGTTACATCTGCGCGACCGCTTCCCAGTGCAGGACATGCAGCCGGGCGACATCTATATGACAAATGACCCCTGGCTGGCCTCGGGTCATCTGAATGATTTTCTGCTGATGATGCCAGCGTTCAGGAACGGCAGGGTTGTGGGTTTCACCTCGTGTACATCGCATCTGGTGGATCTGGGTGGTCTGGGCATGGGGCCGGAAGGTTCCGACATCTATGACGAGGGCCTTCTGATCCCGCCTTGCAAACTGGTCGAGGCCGGAGAGCCCAATGCTCTTTTACTCGACATCGTCCGCGCCAACAGCCGAGAGCCCATTGCCAATGAGGGCGACATCTATGCCCTGATCGCCTGTTGCGAGGCGGGGGTGAAACGGCTTTTGGACATGATGGAGGAATTCAGGCTCGACGATCTGGAGACGCTCTCACAATACATCATCGACACGTCGCGGCGCGGAACGCTGGAGGCCATCGCAGAGGTACCAGAGGGCATCTACAAGAATGCACTGAAGATGGATGGCTATGAAAACGAACTAGAACTGCATGCCACACTGACCGTCAGCAAGGATGGGATGCATGTGGATTTTGCAGGCACGTCCGGCTGTTCCCGCAAAGGTATCAACGTGCCGCTAAACTATGCGACCGCCTATACCGTTTTCGCGCTGCGCTGCATCGTGGGGCCGGACATTCCCAATAACGCAGGCTCGCTGGAACCCTTCACCGTGACGGGACCCAAAGGCTGCATCCTGAACGCGCAGCGCCCGGTTCCGGTCGCCATGCGGCACACGTTGGGTCAGGTGACACCTGATCTGGTACTCGGGTGTCTGCATCAGGCCTTGCCCGATGAAGTTCCGGCCGAAGGCGCATCCTGCATGTTCGATCTGCCTATGCGTCACGCGCCCGAGGTGGCGCGGGATGGAGGGCGCGAATTTGCCGTCGAACCCGTCCACAACGGCGGCACTGGTGCCCGCCCTCATGCAGACGGGCTGTCAGCTACCGCCTACCCTTCGGGGGTATACGGTTCTCAGGTCGAGATCACCGAAAGCGTAGCGCCTGTCACCATCTGGCGGCGCGAGTTGCGGCCGGATTCAGGTGGCGCAGGCAAATACCGGGGCGGGCTGGGACAGCGGATCGAGATGACGTCGGCGAACGGCGCTCCGTTCATTGTGTTTCTGTCGGTCGAAAGGCTGAAGTTTCCTGCGCTTGGCCGGGATGGAGGACTGCCCGGCGCGCCGGGACGCATCAGGTTTCGCGATGGAGGTGATGATATCCCCGGCAAAGGCGAGCTTCGGGTTGAGGCAGATGACTATCTGATTTTCGAAACCCCCGGCGGTGGTGGTTTTGGCGATCCGTCCGATCGCGACCCGAAAGCTATAGCGCGGGACCGCAAACGCGGGCTGGTGACCGAGGCCGGAGCCAAGCTGTACCGAGGTGCACCATGATCCGCCCCGTTCCTCATGTTCACGCGATGGCGGCCTATGCGCTTGCCGATCTTGGCGGGCCCGATACCATCTCACTGGCACAAAACGAAAGCGCCTTTCCGGCAAGCCCCGCAGCAATCGCTGCCGGGCGCGCGACGATGGATCAGGTGCCGCTCTATCCCGATCCGGAATGGACCGAAATGCGTGCGGCCATTTCCCATGTTCACGGGCTGGACCCCGCAAAAATCCTGTGCGGCGCAGGTTCGATGGAACTGATCGGTAGCCTGATCCGCGCATTTGCCGGGCCCGGTGATCGGGTTCTTGGCACTGATTACGGCTATGCCTATGTGGCCTCGGCAACCGCGCAGGTACAGGCGGATTATGTCAAGGCGCGCGAAGTTGATCTGACGGTATCGGTTGACGACATCCTTGCTGCGGTGACCCCGCAAACGCGGATCGTTTTTGTGTGCAATCCGGGCAATCCGACCGGGACCCTGATTTCAAACTCCGACATTCTTCGTTTGCGGTCGAACCTGCTCGCCGATGTGCTTTTGGTGGTGGATCAGGCCTATGCCGAGTTTGCTGATGCAGCTCAGGACCCCGGAGATATTTTTGGTTTGGTAGAACGGGGCGACACCGTGGTCATGCGCACACTGTCCAAGGCTTACGGGCTAGCGGGCGCGCGGGCAGGTTGGGGGTATTTCCCTCCCGAGATCGCCTATGAACTGCGCAAACTTCTGAACCCGAACAACATCTCGATCTGCTCTCAGTCAATGGCAGCCGCTGCCATGCAGGATCAGGCTCATATGCGGGAAACCGTGGCGCAAACTGCCGAAATCCGCGACGGTTTTGCCAAAGACTGCCGCAGGCTGGGTCTGGAGGTTCCCGACAGTCACACCAATTTCGTTCTGCTGCGATTTGATAGCCCTGATACTGCTCACCGTGCCGATATCGCGCTGCGCGAGGCAAAGCTGCTGATGCGCGGTATGGGTGGTTACGGCCTGCCCGACTGTCTGCGCGCCACGATATGCCAACCTCCGGTAATGGAGCGTGCGCTTTCGGTGTTGAAAGGAGTTCTGACATGACGATCCAGACACGAACACGCGCCAAAATAGGTGTGCTGGTTCCCTTCACCAACACCAATCTGGAACCGGACATGGAATTGATGCGCCCACCCGGCACCACTATGCATTTTCAACGCATGGGCGGTTACGACGTGGATGAGATTCCGGGCGCCGATCAGATGGCAGGTCTGGGCGCGTCGGATATCAGCCATGATCTGCGGATGATTTCAGGTGTCCGCCCAGACGCGGTGCTGTACGGCTGCACTTCGGCGACACTGACCCACGGACCAGAATTCGACACCGATCTGGCGCGGCAGATCAAAGCAGGCTCGGGCGCGGTTTCCCTGACGGCTGCCGGATCGCTGGTCGCGGCGATCAATGCGCTGGGGGCTGCCCGCGTTGGATTTTCCTCACCCTATCTGGGTGAAATAAACGAACAGGCCGTGGCGTTTCTGGCTGACAACGGGATCGAAACCGTCAAACGTGCCGATATCGGTCGTGAGCTTGGCAACTACGGGCAAGGCGAACTGACACCCGATGAGGTTTTTGAACTTGCCTGCCGGGCCGACCATCCGGACGCGCAAGCCATCGTACTCAGTTGCACCGACATGCGCGCAGTTGAGGCCGTCAGCCGGATCGAGGCTCATCTTAAAAAACCTGTTGTCACCTCGAACCAGGCCATGATGTTCTGTCTATTGCGCGCGCTTGGCTTGCCGCGGCACGACAACTTGCCCGGGGAACTGTTCAATCAGCTCTAATCTGCAGGTAATCATAGAATACGCCCTGCCCTATATCTGCCGTTTTTGGACAAGCCGGACGGGCGGGGATGGATTGGGATGGGCTCGGTGGAGGAAATTTCGTGACACAAACATCAAGCCCGGCCGAGCGGCTGAACCGGATATCCGAAGATGCCATGTGTATCGGCTGTGGCTTGTGTCAATCGGTGGCCGGACCTCAGACAGTGCAGATGCAGGTCGTTGAAACCGGTTACGAGCGGCCGGTCGTGACCGGAGAGCTGACACATGAAATGGTGGATCATCTGATGGATCTGTGCCCGGGCACCCGGATTGAGGGCCTGCCCGGGTGCGAGATCGACGAAACCACAAAGACCGATCTGGTCTGGGGTCCCTACCAGAGCATGTCTCTCGCCCATGCCAGTGATCCCGATGTAAGGCACAAGGGATCAACAGGGGGCGTTTTGACCGCCTTGGGGATGTATCTGGTCGACAGCGGTGAGGTCGATTTCATTCTGCATGCCAGAGCGTCCACAACTCAACCGACATTCGGAGAACGCGCCGTTTCGCCCACAGCTGCGGACGTACTGGCGGGTGCCGGGTCGCGCTATGGCCCGACTGCACCGCTGATTGATGTGCTGGAGCAGCTGGAAAAGGATCGCCCTTTTGCCTTTGTGGGCAAGCCTTGCGACATCGCTGCGCTGCGCAATCTTGCGCGCGTGGATGCACGGGTGAACACGCTGGTCAAATTCATGCTGACCCCGGTTTGCGGGGGCTTCATGCCGCCACAGGGCATGGCGCGTTTTCTGGATCAGGAACTTGGGATCAACCCCGAACAGGTGACCGGATTTCGCTATCGCGGCCACGGTTGCCCCGGCCTGACCCGGGTCGAGACGGCGGACGGGATGGTTCACGAAAGGCGCTATACTGATTTCTGGGGAACCGATGAAAGCATGTGGGTGCTGCCTTTCCGCTGCAAGGTCTGCCCCGACGGTATCGGTGAGGCTGCGGATATCGCGGCCTCGGACACATGGCCCGGTGGCTCTCCTGATCCGGCAACCGAAGACAACGATCCCGGCACCAACGCCATTGTCGTCCGCACAGCGCGTGGCGCCGATCTGGTGGACCGCGCGGTCGCGGCAGGATATCTGACGGTCACAACGCCGGTCGATCCACGTTACATGGACAGTGTCCAACCGCATCAGCGCAACAAGAAATACGCCGCTGGTGCCCGTCACGAAGGCCTGCGCGCCGAAGGTAAAACGACACCCATGACCAATCGGCTTCGGCTGGATGCGCTTATGAGCGATCTGGATGCCGAGCAAGCTGCCTTCCAACGGGAAGGCACGCGAGAACGGGTTCGGATCGGCAAAGCCTCGGAACCCACGCCCAGACCGAAAATGTGACGTCGACTGTCACCAGATTAGCCAAAACCATGGTTATAGCCACTTCTTGCGCGAGCAGATGAGGCTTTGACTTGTCGGCTTTTCTGCAAAAAGGAATGGTGCAAAGATCGGTTGCGGGGCCGCTGGCGTCAGTTGGTCCGGAATTTCTACCACTATGGGAATGACCTATGTCCGCCTTGGAATCCGCCGCTCCGGCGACAACGCCCCGCACTCGCGCCAAGGCGCGGCACATTCTTGATAACTACTATATCGGTCCGTCGCGGGATGCTGAGGTACTGGAAATCTGGGGTTATACAAAGCGTATGACCTATGCGCCCGGTGACAATGTGGCCTTGCGTGTATCGACGACCGCCGAAACATGGAGCCTTGAAATCGGTCGCGACGGTGCGGTTTATGAGGCCATGCTGACGGAAACCGGTCTGAAAGGCGTGCATCAGGATACACCGGCAGATTGTTCGGTAGGTGGTTGCGGTTGGCAGTCGTCTTTTGAATTCACCATTCCCGACGATTGGAAAGAAGGCGGCTATCTGGTGACATTGCGCGCCGAACGCGACGGAGACATGGTCGAGGAACACCACATGTTCCTTGTCCGCCGTGCGGCCGACAAACCGCCCGCGCCGTATCTGCTGGTCTGCGCCACGGGAACCTGGCTGGCCTATAACTGCTGGGGCGGATCGAACCATTACGAAGGCATCACTGGTCCCGATGGCAATGCCTTCTCACCGGTGGTCTCGACCCAACGCCCATGGACGCGCGGGTTCTGCAAATTACCCGAAGGCGCCCCCCGGGCAGTACCCGAAGCCCCCCACACCCCGGGTGGAATGGTTCGTTATCCTTACATGGAATGGGCGTATAGCTATGGCTATTCCAAGAAATACGCCTCGGCCGGGTGGGCCAGTTATGAACGCCATTTCGCCCGTTGGGCCGAGGTGCAGGGGTTTGAAATCGACTTTGCCACCCAACACGATCTTGATGCCGATCCGGATTTGCTGAGCCGATATCGCTGTGCCATATTTGTCGGCCACGACGAATACTGGTCCGCTAACATGCGTCACGCCGTTGATCGATACACAGAAGCCGGGGGTAACATTGCGCGGTTCGGTGGCAACTTCCTGTGGCAGACCCGCATCGAGGACGAAGGGCGCAGCCAGGTTTGCTACAAGTATACGGCCGATCAGGACCCTCTGGTGGGAACCGATCAGGACCATCTGGTAACGGCAGCCTGGGAGGTTGATCCAGTCAACTGGCCCGGCGCAAAAACGTTTGGTGTCAATGGGTTGAAAGGGGTTTATGCTGGGCTGGGGCGCTGCGTGGGTCAGGGCAGCGGCGGTTTCACGGTATACCGGCCCAGTCATTGGGCGCTGGCCGGCACCCAACTGGGCTATGGCGATCAGTTGGGCGCGGCATCACGCATCTTTGGCTATGAAGTGGATGGCGTGGACTATTGCATGGAGGACGGCCTGCCCTATGCCACAGGGAATGACGGGGCCAACCCCGAGATGGAGATTCTGGCCCTTGGCCTAGCCACCAATATCGAACCACAGCATGATATTTGGGGCGAAACCGTCTATATCGGAGACGCCGATGCGACTTTCAAAGCGCACACCATGTTTGGTGAGGTCACGGCAGAAACGCTGGACCGCAGCTCGCGGGGTAACGGGGTAATCGTGAACTGGAAACGTGGCAAGGGCGAGGTTTTTACCGCCGGAACCTGCGAATGGATCATGGGGCTTGTACGTCACGATTGGCAGGTCGAGCGCATAACCCGGAACGTATTGCAGAAGTTTGGCCACATGTCTCCGGAGATGGCGCCCCCAGATCCAAAATCGAACGAACAGGCTGTATGAAACAAATGCCCGGCACCCCGGATACTTCATTCACAGAGGCTTTGCCCACAGGTCACGAAGCAGGCGAGAATGACACCCGCTATCTGACCGCGGATATCCCGGTTTTCCTGATCCGCTGTCTGACTGCAACTATGAAGGATCTGGGGATTTCGACATCGCGACTGACGACAGGTCTTGGCCTGTCGATCGAAGACCTGACCGACCCCTACTGCCGCGTTTCCTTTCGGCAGGGTCGTGAATTCATCCGCCGTGCGCTCGATATGGCCGAGGATCGGGCACTGGGTCTGGAAACCGGCTCGCGCGAGAGAATAACCTCCATCGGTCTGGTCGGATTTGCGATGATCACCAGCAATACGCTGGGTGACGCCATTGAACTGGGGCTGAGGCTGCAAAAGGAAACCGGCAGTATGCTGGAGTTTGATGCGCGGACCGAAGACGGGGCTTTCCTTGTGTCGGCAAACAGTCGATTTCACGATCCCGACATCCATGTCTTTCTGGTTGAAGAGGCTTTTTCCAGTTTCATGCAACTTGCGCTGGACCTGATCGGTGACACGTTCAAGCCGCTGCGCGTCGACCTGACCTATCCCGAACCGGTATACTCCGGCCTGCGATACACAGAGGTTTTCGGATGCGACATACGGTTCGGACAGCCGGAAAACGCCTTTGTCTATGATCTGGCTTGGCATCAGACGCCCTTGTTGACCGCCGACCCATTGGCCCACAAGCAAGTACTGGGGTACCTGCAGGAAACCGGTATACGGGCACGGGAAATGATGGAGCTTGTGGAAACGGTTGAAAGGATTATCCGGCAGAACCTTTCCGATGCACCAAAGTTCTCTGCCGTGGCAAAAGCATTACATATGAGCGACCGGACACTCCGCCGAAGGCTGGGCGAGCTGGATGTGACCTATCAATCGCTTCTGGATCGGCAAAAAAGGCTCAGGGCGCTGGACTTGCTTCGCAACCCCGTCTGGTCACTGGATCAAGTCGCGCAGGAGGCTGGATTCAGCGATCCGCAAAACTTCCGCCGCGCATTTCGCCGCTGGACCGGAAAAACGCCAGCGCAGGCTCGCCGGGAAATGATGGAAAGATAGATTGGCCGACAGCATCTGAGTGGCCACATTTTTGGCCGATTATGACCCTTCACTGGCCATTTCGGAAGTTAGCGCAGCCCCTGATGGTGCCTAATATCTGATGTCACAGGTTCAAGGCAGCAGATGCAAAGCGACAGAAACACAAACATTAAAGCCCACATTCTGGCGATCGACCTTGGTACCAGCGGGTGCAAGGTCGGTGTCATTTCGCTGGACGGAAAGGTATCGGGCTGGGCCTTTCGTCCCGTTGCCTTGCATGTTGTGGACGAGGTCGGCGCCGAGCAGGTGCCCCATGATTGGTGGACTACCTTTCTGGGCGCCGCTAACGACGCGCTTACGCAAAGCGGGGTGAAACGAAACAGCATTCTTGCCATCTGCAGTTCCACGCAGGGCGAAGGTACTCTTCCGGTCGACCGGGACGGAAATCCGTTGATGAACGCGATCACCTGGTTGGACATGCGTGGGCAGCAGCACCTTCATGACAGCATGAAGGGTTCGCTGAAGATTGCGGGATATGATCCGCTAAAACTGGTTCGATGGCTGCGCCTGTGCGGCGGGGCCCCTGCTTTGTCGGGCAAGGACCCGGCAGCGCATATGCTGTTGGTAAGGGATCGCTTTCCGGGCATTTATGAGCGCACCTACAAATTCCTCAACGTCTTGGACTTCTTCAACCTGCAGCTCACCGGTCGGTTCGTGGCAACACAGGATTCCATTCTGACCTCATGGGTGACAGACAACCGTGATCCCGCCAACATCCGCTATGATGACAAACTGATCGCCCAGAGCGGTATTGAGACGGACAAATTCCCTGACCTTGTTCGCTGTGACGAAGTGTTGGGGCCGGTTTTGCCGGATGTTGCCGAACAGTTGGGCATTCCATCCTCCACACCGGTCGTCGCTGGCGCCATCGACAACACCGCCGCGGCCATCGGCAGCGGTGCAGTGGTGGATTATGACACCCATCTTTATATCGGGTCATCCTCGTGGCTGGCGGCGCATGTGCCGTTCAAAAAGGCCAATGTGTTTCACCAGATCGCTTCGGTTCCATGTGCCCTGCCCTCACGCTATCTGATGATGGCAATGCAAAGCAGCGGCGCAAGCAGTATCGAGTTTTTCAAGAACAGAATGCTGGATCATCCTGACGGGCTGACCGAAGGCGGTGCCCCCCGGGATATCTTTGCCCGCCTCGATACGGCGGCAAGCGGAATTGCGCCCGGCAGCGAGGGCCTGATGTACCTTCCCTGGCTGTTTGGCGAACGCTGCCCAAATGATGAAAGCGCTTTGCGGGCGGGTTTTCTGAACATTCATGCCGATCACAGCCGCGCCACCATGGCCCGCGCGGTTTTGGAAGGTACCGCGCTAAACACCCGAATGATGGCCGGTTCCGTCAAGCGGTTTCTTGGCCGTTGGCCGGGGCAGATCAACATTGTCGGTGGTGGCGCGCAATCGGACAGTTGGTGTCAAATCTACGCGGATGTCCTGAATACTCCGATCCGCAGGCCCGTCGCGCCGATCAAAGCCAATGCGCTGGGGGCTGCTGTCATAGGCGCCGTGGGCGTCGGCCAAATGGACTATGCCAGTGCGGCTGAGATGGTGCATATCGAAAAGGTCTTCGAACCTGATCCGGCAAACAAGGGCATCTATGACGCCCGTTTTGATGTTTTTCGCGATCTGCAGAAGCGCCTGACACCCACATTCCGGCATCTCAACTCCAACACATCGGGAGGGGCACATGGTTGACTTCGTTCACGAACGCGCTGCCATTGTTGATATCTGTCACAAGCTGTCCGATCAGGGATATCTGGCCGGAACCGGTGGCAACGTCGCCCTGCGGCTGAATAAAGATCTGTTTGCGATTACACCGTCGGCCACCGATTATACCACGCTCACACCCGCTAACATCGCGGTAATCCGGCTGAACGGGTTGGAACAAATCGATGGTGACAAGCCCGCATCGGTGGAAAAAGGACTGCACGCACGAATGCTGAGCACGTTCCTCGACAGACCGGCCAGCATCCATACCCATCAGCCGGTCGCCAGTGCGGTCGCCTTGCTGCACAAGCGCCTGGATTGGCCCGACGGATCGGACAAGGCAGTTATCGGCGATCACATCGCTCTGGCCAAATACCGGCCGTCTGGTACCGGCATGCTGGTCAAAGCCCTGGGCAAGGCGTTGCGCAAGGATGTCTACTGCTATCTTCTGGCCAGCCACGGCGTGATCGCATCCGCCTCTTCGCTAGAACAGGGTGCCGATCTGGTTGCCAAGATCGAGGATGCGGCAGCGCAATATCTGAACCCACTCATCCGGAACAACCCGAACCTTTCGGACGTCACCCGTCAAATGACGCTTGGCACATTGGAAGGTATCCTGACCAAAGGATCAGTATCGTGAACGCGGAACAAAAGATAAAGCAACCTACTGGCCTGCCGACCTATCCGGATACGAAAGCTGTCATGGACAAGCTGCAGGCGCTGCTGAAGGAACCCGTACGTTCGATCCGGCCCGACGCGATGCCGCAGGTTTTGGAATACTTCGAGAAGAATTGCCAAAAATCCAAGGATTTGTCAGCGCGCGCGGCCGAAGTCATACCCGGTGGTGTTCAGCACAATCTGGCCTTCAACTATCCCTTTCCGCTGGAAGCTTCGAAATGTGAAGGGGCGTATATGTGGGACGCCGACGGCAACCGCTATATCGACTTTCTGCAGGCAGGCGGGCCAACACTGTTGGGATCAAACGATCCGGATGTGCGTCAGAAGGTGGTCGACCTGCTTGAAGATTGCGGTCCCGTCACCGGCCTGTTCCACGAATACGAAATGAAGCTTGCCGAACTCATCCGCACGCATATGCCAAAGGTCGAGATGTTTCGGATGCTGGGATCGGGTACCGAGGCCGTGATGGCCGCAATCCGGCTGGCACGGACCTTCACCGGCAAAAAACAGATCATCAAGATCGGCGGCGGCTATCATGGCTGGAGCGATCAGATGGTTTACGGCCTGCGCGTGCCCGGAACCCGGCGGCGCGAGGCTATGGGCATTCCGCGCGGCACCACGACACGAACGCACGAGGTGTTCCCGAATGAGTTAGGCACGTTGCGCCGCAGGCTGATGCTGAACCGGATGCGGGGCGGGACCGCCGCCGTCATAGTCGAGCCGCTTGGCCCGGAAAGCGGCACCCGCCCTGCCGACCGCACCTACAACAGTGAAGTGCGCAAACTGTGCGACGAATTCGGAGCGCTTTTGATCTTTGACGAGGTGGTGACGGGTTTCCGTACCGGAATGGGCGGGGCGCAGGGGTATTTCGATGTCTACCCCGATCTGACCGTGTTCGGGAAATGCCTGACTGGTAGCTATCCGATGGCAGGTGGTATCGGCGGCAGGAAAGATGTGATGATGCGGCTTGCGGGTGGTATCGGCGGCAGTCAGAAACGCGCATTTGTCGGTGGCACCCTATCCGCCAACCCGCTCTCCTGCGTCGCCGGATACTATGCGATCCGCAAGATGGCCGAGACCGATGCCGCCGGCCACGCAGGTCGCGCCGGTGATCGCCTGCGTCAGGGACTGACTGAAATCCTTGATCGGCTGGGCCTGCCGTTTGTCGCCTATAATTTCGGCTCGATCGTGCATCTGCAAACCACGGCGGTCATGTTGATGAGCATGCGCACACCGCTGAAGCTGATGCGCGAAGCCAACGCACGCAAACACGCGATGGAGGAGATGGGCGCCGCCTATCTGGCACATGGTATCCTGACGCTGGCAGGCAGCCGCATCTATACCAGCATGGCCGACACGGATGACGTGATTGACGATGCGCTGAACCGTTTCGAAGACGTATTCAAACTGGTTTGAGCAATGGCTGATCGTACCAAGATTGAAAAGAAAATGCGGCAGGCGGCAGAGCTTCTGTCGGATCAGGCGCTTTTTTTCGCCGGCGATACGCTGACAATGCGGGTCCCGGAGTTGAATAAGGTGGCGATGTTGTCACACGGCGGCGCTCTGGAATGGAGCGCGCCAAACCCGGACGGATCGGCACTCCAGCGTATTTACTCATACCGGCCGGACGTGGGTGCTGCGCTGCAATGCGGGATGGGCTGGCTGCGGACCATGCACGAAATGGCAGCCCCCATGCCTGCAACCTTTGACGAACAGGTTCGACATCTGGGGCGCGGCGTTCCGGTCTTTCAAAAAACCGCCAACGAGGCGATGCAACCCAAAAACCTTGCAGGAACCACGAATGCCTTTGTTTTTGCGGATACTTCCTTTTGTCTGGGCATGGGTCTTGAACGGTTGCTTTTGAACGTTGAACTGCTTGAGAAATGCGCCAAAGCCTTTGTTCTTGCAAAGTCCACCGGTCAGACCGTCAGGCAGATACCCATTTGGGTCCAGTTCATCGCTGATGGCCGCCTGAAAAAAGACGAACGCAAAGCAGCTGAGCATCACGCGCGGGGCGAGTTCTCTTTTCTTGCCAAAGGGTACTGATAACCCTTTTACAGCACGATCGGGTGGTGGATCTGCCGCTGACTGCAAAGCTGCGTAATCTGGCCCTCAGTATTTGCCACTGGTCGTTTTTACCTGCGCATTGTAAATAGTCATGCCTAATATATGAATTGATCGGAGCACAACTTGTCCGAGGCCGAAAAAGCATATGAAGCCATGGAAGCCATGGTGGTGATAGGCCAGCTATCTCCGGGCAGCCTGCATACCGAACGGGAACTGGGTGAGCTTCTTCAATTCGGGCGCACCCCGATCCGCGAAGCGCTGCAACGCCTTGCGCATGAGGGGCTGGTCGAGATTCAGCCACGTCGCGGCATCCAGATCCCGCCCATCAGCATGGATGATCAGATGAAGCTGCTGCGCGTGCGCCGCGCGGTTGAATCGATCTGCATCGAAACGGCTTGTGAAAACGCATCGGACACACAACGCCGCGCACTTGCCGATCTGGCGGAGAACCTGAAACGCTCGGCGGATAACGTTGATAACCGTGCCGATTTTCTGCGGATTCTGCGAACCGCGCACGAAGCGCTGACCGAAGCAGCGGATAATCCGTTTCTGGTTCGTGCCATGCGACCTGTTCAAGGTCTTTCACGCCGGTTCTGGTTTTTTCACGCCACTTTCGAGGATTATCAGCACGCGGCCAGTCTGCACGCCGATATTCTGCACACCGTATCGAAGGGCAACAAGCAGGCCGCGTGCGCCGCATCGCACGCACTTATTGACTATCTCGAGGCGTTCACCCGCGCGACAGACAACCTGCGCCCCGGCCTCGCGCAGGCTCAGGTCCGATAGGTTTCTATCCGTTCCCAGTCGATCCGCATGCCAAGCCCCGGCGCTTGTGGCACGGGCAGATAACCGTCGTCATCAAACGCAATCTCTTCACGCGTGACGGCCCATCTGAGTGGTGAAGCTGAAGTCGAGAATTCGGCCATCTCCAAGGGGTCGCGGCTGGCAAGAACATGCAGGTTAGCTGCAAGTGTCAGGTTCGAGTTCCAGCCATGGGGCGCGATCCTGTCACAGCCAAAATGCTTCGCCATTGCCTGCAACTTCACAAGCCCGGTCAGCCCGCCGATATGCGACAGGTCCGGTTGGGCGATGTCTACAATCCCTGCCTCAAAGAACGGACGCCATTCCAGCGGTGCGGTCAGACCAAGATCGCCCACACCCACCGGCAACCCGCATCCTTTCAGCAATGCGTGGCCATCAATGTCGTCCAGCGGCAGCGGAGCCTCCAGCCAGTGGATATTGCAGTCGTGCAGCACCGGCAGCATACGCTGCACATCCTCCACCGTGTCGAATGCCGTGATCGCATCGACCATCAGCGGAAAGTCCGCACCCAGATGTTCGCGCGTCGTGCGGATCATTTTTTCGGCCAAAGCCGGATCTTCGTGCCAGAACCTGTCGGCGGCGATCTTTATCCCCACCGGGTTGTAGGTTTGAACAGCCTTGTCCAGCTTGCGGCGCGCCTCATCCGGGCAACGCCCCAGAGGGTAGATGGTAACGTATCCAGGTACCCGGTCGTGACGACATCCCCCCAATAGCTCTGAGACGGTTTTACCTTCAGCCTTGCCCTTCAGATCCCACAGCGCGATGTCGATGCCCGAAATGGCATGCATCACCAGGCCGCGGCGACCGATAAAGCTGGTCTGCTCCAGCATGTCCATCCACCGCGCTTCGATATCGGTGGCGTCCCTGCCTATCAGAATCTCGCGCAGACCCCGCTGCAAGGGGGATCGCGTCGGGGCCGAAATGATAGCATTGGCGATAGACGGGATGGTGTCGATTTCGGACACACCCATCAACCCGTCATCTGTACTGATGCGGATCAGACAGGTGGAATAAGCTGTGTCATGGGCGTCCTGCTCCGCGGGTTTTGACGCGTATAGTTCAATAACGCCGATATCGGTGATGCGCATCTTGGGCTCCGTGAATGAAATGGACGGCCCCAAAAGGGCCGCCCGTAAGAAGCGGTTGGTCCGCTCAAATTTACTGCTCCGGTCAGATCAGGCGCGCAGGTCCTGCGTAACCCTTGTGCCGTCCGGCGGGGTTACAGTCTGGCTGATCGGGGTCGCCGACGGGTCTTCGCGCAGCGACTTGTAGAGGCCGATGGCCATCGCCAGGATCACGAAGGACATCGGGAAGCCTGCGGCGATGTTCGCCGTCTGCAACGCCGACAAACCGTCCGCCAGCAGAAGAACGATCGCCGTTGCACCGATGCCGAAGCCCCAGATGATACGGAACTTGTTTGGCGGGTTGTCATCGCCCATCGACAGCATCGTCGTGATCACCAGAGTGCCCGAATCCGCCGAGGTAACGAACCACGAGAACAGCAGCAACGTCGCCAGTGCCCACATCGGCCAAGTCAGCCAGCTCAGGTCACCCATCCAAGACGTGTTGTTCAGGTTCTCGATCGCTCCGTACAGCGCGGCGGGCAGATCCCAGGCACGAACGGTTTCGATCAGGCCTGCACCACCTTCGGTTGCCGGTCCGGTGCCCATGTTCAGCTCTTGCCAGATGGCGGTACCGCCGAACATGCAGAGCCAGAAGAACGCGATGCACGTCGGTACGAACAGCACGCCCACCATGAACTCGCGAATGGTCCGCCCGCGCGAAATGCGCGCGATAAAGATACCAACCAGCGGTGCCCATGCGATCCACCAACCCCAGTAGAAGATGGTCCAGCCGCCCTGCCATTTGACGGAATCGCCGTCAACCGCAGTCCAGAAGCCCATCGGGATGAAGTTCCACAGGTAATCGCCCAGAGTGGTAACGTAGAAGCCCAGCAACCACTGGAATGGGCCGATGATGATGAACCCGGCCAGCAGAACGATCGACAGCCAGATGTTCCATTCGGAAATGATCCGGATACCCTTGCCAACACCGGAAACGGTCGAAGCAACCGCGATCACCGTCACGATGATGATCAGGGCGATCTTTAGACCCATGGTGTTCTCCATCCCGAAAAGCACATTCATGCCGGTCGCCATCTGGCTTGCACCCAGACCCAGCGAGGTCGAGATACCGAACACCGCGCCGAACACGGCCAGCAGGTCAACCATGTGACCGATGGGGCCATAGATCTTTTCGCCGATCAGCGGATACAGCGCCGAGCGCATGGTCAACGGCAGCTTTTTTCTGAAGCCGAAGTAACCAAGGCACAGGCCGACAATCACATACAGCGCCCAGCCGTGAAAACCCCAGTGGAAATAGGTCACACGCATCGCGTCGATGGCACGCTGCATGTTCATTTCCGTATGCCCGTTCATGTCGGCATGCGGGTTATTCGGATAGCCGAATGCGCCAGAGTTGTCGAAATAGAAGATCGGTTCAGCCACGCCGAAGAACAGGATGCCGATCCCGATACCAGCCGAGAACAGCATGGCAAACCAGCTGAAGTTGCTGAATTCGGGGCGGGAATCATCGTCCCCCAGCCGCAGCGAGCCGTATTTCGAGAACATCAGGAAGAAGCAGAAAAGCATGATCCCGGCAACGACCGAGATGTAGTACCAGCTTAACCCGCTTTCCAGCCAGGAGCGGATCGAGCGATAGATGCCGCCTGCGAACTCTACGTTGAGGATGGTAAAGATCACGAATGCGGCGACCATCGCCTTCGCGGCCAAGCCCATGCCGGGGTGCAGACCGGTAAAGAAACCGGATTTAGCCACCAGATGGGCATTGGGGTTTTCGTCTGACATATGGGACCTCCCTTTTGACGAAATGGAGGCGCGCCCGGCGGGGCACGCCAATTACGGCCCGAATTACTCGGGCAAATATTTCTCGGACCAGCTTGTGCCGGCCGCGCCGTGTTCGACCATTTGCTGAATTTGTTCCTCGTCGTATCCGATTTCCGTCAGAATTCTGGTCGTGTGCTCCCCGTATTTCGGCATCGGCCCCGGTATCGTGATCCTGCCGGTTTCAGTCCGCACCGCATTGGGCGCCACCAGATCGCACCAACGACCCATCGGGTGCTGGTCATGGCGGATGACGCGGAATGTCGCGCTGGAAATGTCGATCTCGCCTTCACTTTCAAGCTGCAGCGACCGGTCGCGCGTGTCGTGCAGCGAGGCCAGCGGAACCACCGTGTTCTTTCCGTTTGCGAATGCGGTTTGCCAATGATCCAGCGGTCGGGTCCGGAAACGCTCGGCCAGTGCCCCGTGCAACTCATCTTCAGGAAGATTGGCCAGGTCCGCCAAATCCGCCACCGTTGTCAGGGCATTCTGCCGTTCGATGGGTGCTGCGAAGAACATCCATTGATCGGCAGCCTCGTAGCAGTGATAGAACGGCCCCCAGCCCAACGCCTCGCGGCCCGATGGTTCGTTGAACGGGGCTCGTCCGTCATAGTCGTACATGAATTGCGCCTGGATCAGGTTACCTGCGCCCGCCAGCGAAGCGCGGGCAATCCCGCCCTTTCCGGTTTCACGCAGACGCAACAAGGCGCCGCCCAGTGCGACGCAGGCACAGAAACCTGTCAGAACGTCGATAGTGCCGAAATGAGCGTGTTCCTCGGGCGTCTCCATGCCACCCCCGAACCGCACCATGACCCCGGTCGCAGCCTGTGCTAGATCATCGTAACCGAGGTGATCGGATTTCGGCCCCCGCGTCGGCCCGCCGAACGCATCCAGTTGCACAAGGATGAGTTTCGGGTTGATCGCGGCCAAACGGTCCGGAGACAGACCCAGCTTGTCGCGCTGTTCGTCCGTGCCGTTCATGGTAATGACATCCGATCGCTCGATAAGTTTGGCCAGCGCCTCCTGCCCGTCGTCGGAACGCAGGTTCAACAGGATGCTTTCCTTGCCGCGTTGTGCGTGGATACCGAAGACAACAGTGTTCCAGGGATCTACCGAAGGCTCAACCGACTGAACCAGAGTGACATCCGCCCCAAAGCGGGTCAGCGTCGACCCGATTGTCGGGCCAGCGATCACGTTGGTCAGGTCCAGCACCTTCAGCCCGTCCAGCCAACCTCCGTTTCCGGTTTGGCCGCCGCTGCGGGGGGCCTCAGTCAGCAGCGCATCAAGATCAGCGGAACCCGGGCCCGATTTCACCGCCGCTTCGTCATCGCCCGACAGCCAGGCCACGTTGCCCATCTGCCGCATCTCACCGTTACGGGCATCATCGACTTTCAGCACCAGACCGGAGGCCAGGGCATGCGGATCGGCCAGCCATTCTTTGGTGAAGCGCTGTGCCGTCGCGGGTGCCTTGGCGGTTCCGAACAGTTCTTCCCACTCGTGCGAAGGGCGCGTCAGAAACGCCTTTTTCATTGCGGTCGAGACCCGCTCGCGATCCGACGCGCCAACAGGGTAATTTCGGATGGACCATTCGGCGGGCCAGTCCTTTGTGTCCAGATAGGCCGAGAAATCCGGCAATTCGTCTGCCAGCTCCTTGAGCCCCAATGTTTCAAGAACCCGGCGCGGGTGCGTGGCGACCGATCCGGAAACCACATAGAACCCACGCCCATCGGCGCAGGTATAGGTGCGGTAGAACGGATCGAGGAATTCGGACAGTTCTTCGAACTTGAGGTTCATCGGCAAGCCTTCGGCGGCCCTCCGGTCCAGCTCGACCTCACGCGGGGACTTGTAGCGTTCGGGGTAATCTTCGATTTGTTCGCAGTTGTAGATCAGCCCTTCCAGCAAGGCCGAGGCCAGCGGAACCTCGATGTAATCACCGCCATTGTTTTCACGTGCGTTCAGTGCAAACAGCACGGACATCGCGCCGAAACTTGCGCCGTAGGCCGAGGCCAGCGTCAGAGGTGTGAAGGAGGGGTTGATGCCCATCAGCCGCCGATTCAGGCCCATATCGGTAAATTGACCGGTATAGGCAGCAATCACCGCCTCCCAGGCGGGCAGTCCGGCCAGTTCCGGGTCGGTCGAGGCAAATCCCGGCATCGACAGATAGACCAACTGATCGTTGGCGGCGCGCAGGGCCTTTTGTCCCAGACCCAGCCGGTCCATGACACCGGGGCGGAAATTCTCGATCACGACATCGGCGCGTCTGGCCAGCTCAATGGCTTTGGCGCGGCCTTCATCGGTCTTCAGGTCCAGCGTAAGCACCTTTTTGCCGCGCGAAATCATGTCGAAGGCCGGATCGTCAAAAGCCGGTCCGCCGGGTGGGTCAATCCGAATGACCTCGGCCCCCATATCCGCCAGCATCATGCCAACCAGCGGTCCGGCCAAATATTGGCCGAAATCAAGGACACGGATGTGGGAAAGGGGTCGTCTCGCCATGTATCACCTATGCATGTTCATTGCTTGGGTTGCGCAAATTTGGCGAAAGCTACTCGCAACAGGTGCCGATAGACACTGGTGTAAAGATGATGCAGCGGCTAACAATTTGTTATGGAAAGAACGATCCGCCCGATATCCGGCTCCTTGAACTCGCTTCTGGTTTTCGAGGTTGTCGTCCGCCATTCCAGCCTGTCCCGCGCCGCCGAGGAGCTGGGGATGAGCCAACCCGCGGTCTCGCGGCATATCGCGACGCTTGAGGCGCGTTTGGGCCAACCGCTTCTGACCCGAAACAACAATCGCGTGGCTCCGACCGAGAACGCCTTCAAGCTGGCCAAGTCGGTGGAGTTGGGCATGGGACACGTGGATCAGGTGTGGACCGAGATTTCCGCGCCGCCCGACCGGACCGACGTAACCCTTGCCTGTACGTTCGGTTTTGCTGATCAGTGGCTGATGCCGCGGTTCTCTGATTTGCGTAAGATCGTGGGGGAAGGACGGGTCCGGGTTGTGACCACGGATCAGCTGGGTGACATTGATCTGGGACGTCTGGACGCAGCGGTGGTCTGGGACCCGAACCGCATGCCCGATCGGCCCTACTTTCCACTTATTCCCTGCGAAACGTTTCCGATTTGCAGCCCCAGTTTTCTGAAAGCCCACCCTGAGGCGCAGGAATGCATATCCGACCTCTCGCCCGACTTGTTCGTGCATCTGGATGTCGGTGATTCCGGCTTTATGACATGGGATAGCTGGTTCGCGCATGCGGGACTCAAGCCGCCGGCATTCGACCGCCCACCGACGTTCAATGCCTATCCCTTTTTGTTGGAGGCGGTCCGCAACGGCGAGGGGGTCGGCATGGGCTGGCGCGGGCTTGTCGAACAGGCACTGGCCAAAGGCGAAGTGCTGCGCCTCGGGCCAACGATTTCGAACCGGAAAGTGTCCTATTTTCTTCAGCATCGTCCAGTGCGCAACGAAAACGGTGTTTTGGGGAGGATGCTGCAGTGGTTTGAGCATGCAGCATCCGAGTAAGGTGACGCTTACAGCCTCGCACCTTCGTTGTTCAGCAGGTTGCGGATATCTGCGCCCTTGATGTCGCGGATGGCGATGTTTTCGTTGATGGACAGATCGGTGGCCAGCGCCGCCGCATGGCCGTAGCCGAAGCACTGTGCCGTCACGCGGGCCGAGGCCAGCGCCTCGTGTTCCGCCGACAGGCATCGACCCGCAACGATGATGTTTTCGCCCTGCACCGGCACCAGCGTGCCGTAGGGGATTTCATAGGTGTCGTCGAACAGCCATTCGACCTTGGGCTTGGTGCCCGAATGCAGTTCGATCGGCCAAGGTGAGTTGGCGATGGCATCGGGCGTTTTGGAGCGGCCCAGAACATCGTCATTGGTCAGCGTTGCGATACCGGTCACGGTGCGGGTTTGGCGGATGCCGATCTCGACCCCGGTGTCGTTGACATAGCCCTCTTCGCAACCCGGAATGTTGCGGCGCAGGAAATCTGCGTATTCGCGGACCTGCAGGCGGGCGACCAGTTCACCCTCGGAATGGTCGACCGGGTTGGTCACATCCAGATCGCGACCGTCAAAGCCCAGAATACGGGTCGCGTTCACCATCAGTTCACCCGGGCGCGTGGTGGGAAAGATCCAGATCTTCTTGCGCGGCAGCCGCTTGCCTTCGTTGTCCGCCGCGATCAGCTGATCGATGACCTTTTGCGGGCTGATCGTATCCTCGCCCCAGTATTCACAGAACCGGTCGACATCGATACCGCCCATGCGGAAGATCATGGTCGGGTTCTGGATTGTACCGTTGTTGCCCTTGGTGGTCTGGAAACCTGCGCGGTGGATCACGTCGCCATCGCCTGACGCGTCGATGATCCGCTTGGCGCGAACCTGAGCCAGACCGGATTTCGAGTTCACGATAACCCCGCCAAACGCGTCGCCTTCCATCAGCACGCCCACGACCTGCGAATGATAGAGGATCTGAACACCCGCCTCGCGCAGGAAGCCGTCGGCCACCTCACGCCAGATCTGCGGATCATGGGTAACGGTATAAGTCTTGCCATAGCGCTGCGGGCCGCTGACGCCATTGCGGCTTTCCAGCGCGGCGCGAAATTTCTCGGCCCAGCCAAAGACCACCTGCTCGGGCGCCGCGTTTTCTTTTTCGGTCGACAGGAACATGCCGCAGATGGTGCCGGACAGTCCCGCAACCGCGCCGCCGCCGCAGAACCCATAGCGTTCAATCAACAGCACCGAACGGCCCTTGCGCCCCAGTGTTTCCGCAGCTGCCACCCCGGCGGCACCGCCGCCGACGACAACTACATCGACATCGGCGAAGACCGGAAGATCGCTCTGCGAAGGTTCTCTGTAGGTGCTCTGCCACTGGGATTCAAAGCTGGTCATCTGCGGTCTCCTCTACAACTGGCATGCCGTCGGGCGGTGAATGATTTTTGGCGCATTAACTGATATATCTATTGATCGTCAATACCAATTGTCATAGGTGGGGATAGCGAATGACCGCATATCAACCCCAACTCGCTCATCCGAGGGCACGCAAATGACTGAAATGACAGAAGATCGTTTTGGTAAGATCGAGAGAATCCAGGTCTATGTCGTCAAGACCGGAATCCCTAAATTTTCGTGGTCGCCGACCATGCCGGCATTGCTGACCACCAACACCATCGCCAGAATCACCACCTCGGACGGGTTTGAAGGTGCGGGCGGGGTCTTTTCGTGCACCGAGCACGACTTTGACCGTGCCGTCGCCGAAGGCATGCGCCCGCTGCTGAAGGGCCTGCTGGGCCGCGCTGCCCTGCGCCGCGAAGATATCTGGAAATGGATGCAGCTGCGCCGCCTGTCGATCCCCAACACCTCAATAGCAGGGCTGGACATCGCCATGTGGGATCTGGCCGCCAAGCGGGCGGACATGCCACTTTACATGTTCCTCGGCGGCTCACGTGATCGGGTCAAGGCTTATGCCTCGACCCAGGTATTCGACGGGCCGGAACCCTATGTGGATTTGATCGATGAGCTGCGCGAACAGGGCTTTGCCGCATTCAAGTTTCACTACAAATGCGAACCGAATGCCGACATAGAAATGATGCGGGCCGTCCATGCCGCCCATGGCAACAAGGGGTTGGACTTCATGTTCGATGCCGACGCCTACTACAGCCACAAAGGCGCGCTGAAGGTAGCGCGTGCGATGTACGAGATGGGTTATGTCTGGCTTGAGGCGCCCTTCCCGGACCATGATCTGGACGGATATCGCGAACTGCGCCGCCGTACGGAACTGCCGATCCTGCCCGGTGGCAACACCATCGTCGATCTGCCCAACATCGCCCACGCCATGCGGCACGACTGCTGGGACGGTGTGCGGATCGACGCGACAACCGCAGGCGGCATCACGCCCGCGCGCAAGGTCATGGCGCTGGCCGAAGCCAACAACTATAACGTCGAGTTCCAGAGCTGGGGCTGCGCCCTGTCGATGGCGGCGAACCTGCACCTCATGCTCGCCTTTGACAATTGCGAGTATTTCGAGATGCCGGTGCCCTATGCCGACTTCCAGGTCGACGCGCTTGGCCGGATCGAGGTCGACGCCGAAGGATACGTCAACGCATCCGGCGGGGCTGGGCTGGGTCTTGAAATCGACTGGGACGAAGTCGAAGACATGTCGATCTGCAAGATCGATGTGCACGCCTAACATCAAAGTCGACAAATTGATCGGGGCGATTATTCACCGCCCCTTTTCAATGTGACACGTGATAAAAAAACGCATTCCATCTGCGTCTTCCGACAAACCGGCCACCTTGCTGCGCAATCGTGCCTCATAGCGTATCGTGCACGCGCAGCACATTGCCTGTGCATTTTTCGGTCTGAAAAAACGATACCTTCCGCCCCAGATGTGGTCGGAAAGGAGCAGGACCATGCTTGATACAGTCAACATCCGTACTGACGATATGCCCACCGAAATGCGCGTCTTGCTGAACGAGTATCCGCGCGGGGACTGGGACACCCATCCAGGGTTCCATGAAAAGACCCGCCATTGGCTTGGCGCGCACCAGCTGTTTCGTCGGCTGGCCAGTCTTGTGCAGACGGACGCGCAGGCGTATCTGGACAAGGGCATTGCCCCCGAGCAATACGCAAGCCGCCTTTCTTATTACGGAAACGCGCTGGTGGCGAACTTGCACGGTCATCACGGCTGGGAAGATCACAGCTTTTTTCCGGAATTGTCGGCGACAGACCCCCGGTTCGATGCGGGTCTTGAGCTGCTGGAAAAAGATCACGCCGATCTTGATCTGGTTCTGGACAGCTACACCCGGACCGCCAACCGTGCGATCAAGCTGATCCAGCTTGATGAACGGCAAGCGCATGACGAGGTCGGGCGACTGCATGAGACCTCGGAAGTAATCGAAGCCTTTCTGGACCGCCATCTGGGCGACGAAGAAGAGCTTGCCGTGCCCATCATTCTGCATCACCGTCTGAGAGGATGAGCGATCTGACGAAACAGGAAGATCAGGCGAATGCCGAAAGCCGCCGCGCACGGGGTGAATTCGTGCGTGGCGTCAGCGGATTCAGACACGTAATCGGTGACCCCGACTTCCCCGCGGAGGCAGGGCGCTATCACCTTTTTGTGGCGCTAAATTGTCCCTGGTGCCACCGGGTGACACTGGCGCGGAACATTCTTGGACTTCAGGACAGCATCACGATGGATGTCGCCTTTCCCAACAGAACAGAGGAAAGCGATCCCGAGGGCGCCAACAACTGGCAATTTGATCCGAGCCGGGTCGCTTCGTTAACCGGCGCGCCACTGCCCGAATGCACCGGTGAAACCGGAACCGGGCGCAATCACCGGCTGGTCAAGGGCATATACGCGGCCGAAGGATCAACCGAACGGTCCGTTCCGATCCTTTACGACAAGAAGCTCGGGCGGATCGTCAACAACGAAAGCGCCGAAATCATCCGGATGCTGGACCTGCATACCGTGGAACTTGGCGGCGGCATTCAGGGAGTGAACCATCCCCGCCTGTATCCTCAAGATCCGGATTTGCGCGCTGAGATCGACGACCTGAATGCGTTAATCTACAGCACCATCAATAACGGGGCTTACAAAGCCGGATTTTCTTCGGATCAGGCAATATATGCAGCTGCGTTCGAGGCCTATTTCGACACACTTTCCGAACTCGAAGCCCGGTTGGCCTCAGACAACCGGCCATTTCTGACTGGCACATCATTCACCGAGGCCGATCTGCGCCTTTTTCCGACGTTGTTCCGCCACGATCCTGTCTATCACCTGCGAATGAAGCTGAACGGCGCGAGAATGCTTGACTACCCGCATCTGTGGCGCTGGCTCTGTCGGGTGTACGCGATGCCGGGCGTTGCCGAAAGCAACTCGTTGGTTCACTGCCGGCAGGGGTATTTCGGCAGAAGCTGGAACGGCGTTGTTCCTCTGGGGCCGGTCACACCTCTGCCCTACCCCAAGGCCTATCTGCACCCGGAACTGGCGGGTTAAAGCGTGCGCTGAAGGCCGCGCGTCCAGACCCCGCGTAGTCTGGTGGTATTATCAACATGCAATATGTCAGCTTGCGCACCGGCATTCAGCCTGCCCAGATGACCCGCACCGATCAGATCCGCCGGAATCAGCGTCGCCATACGAAACGCCCCTTCGACGGACAACTCGGCCATGTCGCTCACGTTCCTGATCGCTGTCAGCAATTCAAGATGCGCCCCGGCCAGAGTTCCATCCTCAAGCGTCAGTCGGTCGCCGTCACGCCGGATTTCCCTGCCGTTCAACGTAAACGAGTCAATCTCTGACCCTGCCGTCGCCATTGCATCACTGACCAGGAAAATATGTCCGGGTCCGGTTTTTGCGCGGATGGCATTGCGTACCGATGCCGGGTGAACATGGATACCGTCTGCAATCAACCCGGCGGACAGGCGGCCCAGAGCCATTGCCGCGCCTACAGTTCCGGGTTCGCGATTGCCCATCTGACTTTGGGCATTGAACAGATGCGTAACGCAGCGCGCTCCGGCCTCTGCAGCCTTACGGCAATCATCAAAACTCGCATCCGTGTGCCCCAAGGATACAAGAACGCCAGCATCAGACAGTGTCGTGATCTGAATGTCCGTTACGCTTTCCGGGGCAACCGTAACCTTCAACACCGGCAACCTTTCAGCAGCCTGCAACAGAACATCAAGATCCGGCACCTGCATCGGCCGTACAAGTTGCCCATCATGCGCACCCTTGCGGGACAGCGAAAGATGCGGCCCTTCCAGATGGAGACCCGCAATACCGGTGACACCTTCGCTGATTGCCTGAACCGTGGCATCTATTGCGTGCCCGGTAAGCTCTGGTGTGTCTGTGATCAGCGTCGGAAGGATCGTCGTTGCCCCGATCCGGGCATGGGCATCAGCCATCCTGCGCAGCGTTTCGACACGCGGAGCATTGTTAAACATCACCCCGCCCCCGCCATTGACCTGAAGGTCCACAAAACCAGGCGTCAGCAGGCCACCGTCCAATCGTGTCACCTCTGCACCGTCAGGAACTTCCGCCTCGGGCGCAATCGCCACGATCTGACCGGCCTCATGCATCAAAGCGTGACCGTCCAGCACTCCGTCCTCCGTCAGGATACGTGCACCCATAAGGGCTTGCAGGCCAGTCATCATACGGTTTCCGTTACCTTGTTCAGATGTCGCGGGGCATCGGGGTCGATGCCAAGGGATGCGGCAAATGCCTCGACCATCGAATAGAACGAGACAATCAGGCTGACAGGGTCGGTCAGAGCATGATCTGTCCTCACATATTCAATACACGCCGCCGCCCGAACCCTATCGGTTGTGGCAAAAACGCGGGCACCTTTTGCGCTGATCGCATCGGCGATTTCGGACAGGGCCGGTTCCGCCGCATCAGCTGCGGCGAAACACAGAACGGGAAATCCCTCTTCAACAATCGAAACTGGTCCGTGCAGCACTTCGGCCGAGGAATAGCTTTCAGCGTGCAATTGGCATGTTTCCTTGAACTTCAAAGCTGCTTCGTGAGACACCGCCAGTGCCTGCCCCCTGCCGAGGGTGAACAAAGAAGATTGCGCCCCGATTGCTTCGCGCATCTGTGGCCAATCTATCCGGGTCGCCCTTTCCAACTGCTTCGGCAGATTGCGCATCGCGGCCAGCAAGGCCTCGTTCCTGTTCCAGTCAGCCAAAAGCCAAAGCCCGGCCACGACCGAGGTCACGAATGTCTTGGTTGCCGCCACGCTTAACTCTGGCCCGGCCTGAATATCAATCGTGTGCGCACTGGTTTTTGCTAGCGGCGAGTCGGGATTGTTTGTCAGCGCTACGGTCATCGCGCCATCGCGACCGGCATTGGTGGCCATAGCCGTGATATCCGGACTTTTTCCCGATTGGGAAACCGAAACGCATAACCCGCGGTTCAGTTTGAGCGGCGCATCATAGATCGAGCCGATGGACGGCCCAACGGATGCCACCGGTACGCCCAACAGAATTTCCGACGCGTATTTCAGATAGGTGCAGACATGATCAGACGACCCTCGGGCCACTGTCATCATGAACACCGGGTCCAGTGCCCGCACGGCGGTTGCCACTTGGCGTATGTCGTTCTCTCCAAGGCTCAGCAACCGTTCGACGGCTTCGGGAATTTCGTCGATCTCCTGACGCATTCGGGTAGGTAGGGTCTGCATCCGGCGTCCTAACTATTGGCAAAGCGCAATTCGGCCACAAAATCATAGGCATCACCGCGATAGATGGAGCGGGTAAATTCTACGACCCGCCTGTTCGGCAAGTAAGATGTACGTTCAATTCTAAGACCGGCCGCTCCGGGAGAGACACCCAACAGGTTTGCGTCTTCATCTTCAAGATTGATCGCCGAAATGCGCTGCAAGGCACGCACCGGGCGGTTTCCACTGCTTTCCAACACTTCGTAAAGCGAGGTCTCGACCACAAGTGGATCAGGCAGAATATCGGTCGGCAACGAGGCGCGTTCAATCGCCATCGGCTTGTCATTGGCACGGCGCAGCCGGGCGATCCGCGATACGGCCTCACCAGATGACAGGGCAAGGGCCATAACCTCCTCGGGGGAAGGCACATGCACTCCACGCTCCAGCCACTCGCTGGATGATCGCAACCCACGACGCACCATGTCCTCGGTGAATGAGGTGAGACGGGACAACGATTGTTCAACCCTCGGCGTGCCGTCCGAGACAAAGCTACCCGAACCCTGACGCTGTATGATGATGCCACGGTCAACCAGATCCTGCATGGCCCGGCGAACCGTGACACGGGACAGGCCCGTCAGGTTTGCAATCTCGCGCTCTGCCGGTAGCGGCGAGCTCTTGACCAGAACCCCTTGCGCAATGCTCTCTTCGATCCGCTTGCGCAACTGGACATATCTGGGGCCGGCGCTGTCCTGCATCCAACCGCCCGACTTCAGAAAGCTCTCGATTGTCTGAACTGTCATGCCACGCCCTGCCGGTGTCTTTGGGCCAATCTTTGCGCCAGCACCATTGCGCCATCCAGGGCGCTACCCAACGGTGCAATGACTGATCCCGACATTTCCGGTGACAAGTACTGAACATAGTAAGGCGCCACCCCACCTATTGCGCAAATCGGCTCGCCGGATGTCCATCCCAGAGATCGCAATGCCACCATAAGATAGTCAGCCCCCCTTTGCATGAGATCCAGCCCGATTTTGTCACCCTTTCCGGCAGCATCCACCACTGCCGGGGCAAAGCTCGCGAAATCGACCGGGCGCGCCTGTCCTGAGAATTCGACCAGACGCATCGGATCTTCGCCGAAACGCGCCGAAATCTCGTCGGTCAGATGCGTGGAAGATCCGGCGCCATCCATTGTCAGCAGAACCTGCCGAAACAACTCTAACCCAAGCCAGTTCCCGGACGCCTGATCCCCGATCAAAGGGCCGTATCCACCCGCGAACCGGATTTCACCGCAATCCTGTCGCGCGAGAAACGAACCGGTTCCCACTCCTATCAAACTACCCGTCCGATCCCCCAGCGCCCCCACAACGGCGGACCGCCGGTCATCTTCAACCTCGACGATTCCGGACGGCAGGCGCCGGGCAACGCGCCGGGCAACGGCCTGATCCGTGACGCCCGCCAGTCCTGCGTAGACAGGAATGCCTTTCAGCTCTGCGGGATTGAGCCCGGCGACTTCCATCAATCCGCGAAGGCCTTCCAATATCGTACCGATGGCGCGATCGAAGTCCGAGAAGACATTCGCGCTGCCAAGCTTCAACTCATGGCGACCCGCCGGAGTCGTCAGGGCGAACCGGCAGGATGTGCCGCCGCCATCTATGGCAATCAGGTAAGGAAAGGACTCAATCATGTAGATACCTTTACAATACCTTTGAGCGCACCAAAAGATGTTTCTAGTCAAAATCACTCCATGTTTGGCAGTTTTTCCATTTCATTCGGTATTTTTTTGAAAAAGAAAAGATGGACAAAAGGTATTGTAAAGGTATTAGATATGAGGGCCACGGGGGAATCGCATGAAGCCGCAAACGCCGCAAAAAACCGAAATGCTGCGCGACGCGGCGGTTGACTTGGATCTCAAGCCCAACCCGGAAATTCTGTCCTGCCTTCTGCAAGGGCAACAGGATGCACTTGCATCGGTTGCTGGCAGCCTGAACGAAATTGCGGCGGGCGCCGAAATTCTCACAGAAACCATTCGCCACGGGGGGCGCATTTTCTATGCCGCCGCAGGGTCCTCGGGCCTTATGTGCCTTGCAGATGCAGCAGAGTTATCGGGAACGTTCGGATTGCCCCCAGAACGCATTCGGATTTGCATGGCCGGAGGTGTGCCGACTGATGCCGCGATGCCGGGGCATACCGAAGATGATGAAGCCGAAGCACAAACTGCTGCACAGGACGTAACCGCGCAAGACGCGGTTATCGCCATATCAGCCAGCGGATCGACCCCGTTTGCAGTAGCGTTTGCGAAACTGGCCCGAAATTCAGGCGCGCAGATAATTTGCATCGCGAACAACCCTGATGCCAAGCTGTTCGCGCATTCGACCTGCGCAATCCATTTGCAAACCCCGCCCGAAATTATTGCGGGATCGACCCGCATGGGGGCCGCGACAGCGCAAAAGGCCGCGCTCAACTTGATGTCGACACTGATGGGTATTCGGCTGGGTCATGTCCTTGACGGCCTTATGGTAAATGTCATCGCCGACAACAAAAAGCTCAAGGCCCGCGCGCTGGATATCGTGAAGAAAATTACTGGCAGCTCAGACACCCTGGCGCGTGATGCGCTGGCACGCTCTGAGGGGCACGTGAAAACTGCCATTTTGCTGGCTGCGGGTGTCTCTGCACGCTATCAGGCGGAACAAATTTTGCAGGATACCGGGGGGCAGGTCCGACCGGCACTGGAGCGCCTCAAAGTCAATTTGAATCAACAGGGAGAGGAAACATGAACAGAAAGTCTTTTGGAGCCATATTACTGGCATCAACCGCTCTGAGTGGGGCGGCCTTTGCGGAAACGACACTAACGATCGAAAGCTGGCGCAACGATGACCTGACGTTGTGGCAGGACAAGATCATACCTGCGTTTGAGGCGCAACATCCTGACATAAAGATTGTATTCTCGCCGCTTGCACCCACGGAATACGATGCCGCTTTAAACGCAAAACTCGAGGCCGGTTCGGCGGGTGACATTATCACCTGCCGTCCATTTGATAGGTCGCTCGGGCTGTATGATGGCGGGCACCTTTCTGACCTTTCCGATTTACCGGCAATGTCGAACTTCTCGGACGTGGCAAAATCTGCGTGGCAGACCGATGACGGCTCGGCCACTTTCTGCGTTCCAATGGCCTCAGTGATCCATGGCTTCATCTACAACAAGGACGCATTTAACGAGCTTGGAATCGAGGTACCTCAGACTGAGGATGAGTTCTTTGCTGCGCTGGACAAGATCAGAGAGGACGGCACTTACATTCCGATGGCGATGGGCACGAACGACCAATGGGAAGCCGCCACAATGGGCTACAACAACATTGGGCCGAACTATTGGAAAGGTGAAGAGGGTCGACTTGCTCTGATCGATGGATCTCAAAAACTGACCGACGAACAGTGGGTCGCACCTTATGAAACTTTGGCGCGATGGAAAGACTATCTGGGTGACGGATACGAGGCACAGACCTACCCGGACAGCCAGAACCTGTTCACGCTGGGGCGGGCTGCTATTTACCCAGCGGGGAGCTGGGAAATCTCGGGCTTCAACACGCAAGCGGACTTTGAAATGGGTGCGTTCAAGCCTCCGGTAAAGAACGCTGGGGACGCGTGCTATATCTCTGATCACACCGATATTGGGATTGGCATGAATGCCGCGACCGAAAACCCCGAGGCGGCGCAAACGTTTCTGGCTTGGGTCGCATCTCCGGAATTTGCGAATATCTTTGGTAACGCCCTGCCCGGTTTTTTCCCGCTGTCCAACGAGCCTGTCGAACTGGAAGACCCGCTTGCCAAGGAGTTCGCAAGCTGGCGTGGGGAATGCGGGTCGACCATTCGCTCGACCTATCAGATTCTGTCGCGCGGCGAGCCGAACCTGGAACTGGAAACCTGGAACGCTTCGGCGAACGTTGTAAGAGGCACCGAAAGCCCGGTCGATGCAGGCCAACGGCTGCAGGACGGCTTGGCTAGCTGGTACGAAAAGCACCAATAACCACTCACAAACGAATGGCCCCGGACTTTTGGGTCCGGGGCTGCATCAGGGGACCGAGAATGGGCAACAGCCGAAACAAATGGCACATCGTGGTTTTTCTGACGCCTGCGGTGCTGGTCTATACCGCTGTGATGATCTTTCCCCTGTTCAACACCCTGCGACTGGCGCTGTATACCGAGGTGGAACAGGTCCGCGTGTTTGTCGGGCTGGATAACTTTCAGACATTGTTTGGTGATCCCAACTGGTCGGGTGCATTCTGGAATGCGCTTGGCAACAACTTCTGGTTCTTTTTCATTCACATGCTGGTCCAGAACCCGATCGGCATCGCTTTGGCCGCGATACTTAGCCATCCGCGCCTGCGCTATGCCGCCTTCTATCGCTCGGCCATTTTCATCCCGACGATACTGTCCTTTGTCATCGTGGGTTTCGCCTGGAAGCTGATCCTGTCGCCGATCTGGGGTATCGCCCCCGATCTGCTGAAAGCGGTGGGTCTGAATTCGCTCTATGCCCCGTGGCTGGGCAAGGAGGAATATGCACTGACCACGCTGGCGCTTGTGTCGGTCTGGCAGTTCGTGGGCATCCCGATGATGCTGATCTATGCGGCACTGCTGTCGATCCCCGAAGAAATTCTTGAGGCCGCCGAGGTTGAAGGTGTCACCGGCATGTCTGCATTCTGGCGGATCAAACTGCCTTTGATCCTGCCCTCGATCGGTATCATCTCGATCCTGACATTCGTGGGAAACTTCAACGCGTTCGACCTGATCTATGCCGCACAGGGCGCGCTGGCCGGGCCGGACTTTTCCACGGACATCCTCGGGACGTTCATGTACCGCACTTTCTTCGGGTTTCAGTTGCAACTGGGCGATCCACACATGGGTTCGGCCATCGCAACAGCCATGTTCGGCATCATCCTGACCGGCGTCTGTATCTATCTTTTCCTGATCCAGACACGCATCCGCCGGTATCAGTTCTGAGGTGACTGTGATGAACAAGGCCCGCAGAAACCCGCTCAATATTGCCGCGATGCATGGGGCGCTGATCATATACACGCTGATCGCGCTGTTCCCGGTTTTTGTGATCCTGATCAACAGTTTCAAAACCCGCAAAGCCATCTTTCGCGAGCCGCTGGCGCTGCCAAGCTCGGACACGTTTTCGATGATCGGATACCAGACGGTAATGAAACAGGGGGATTTCTTCCTGTATTTTCAGAACTCGATGATCGTCACCGTCGCCTCGCTGTTCTTCATCCTTCTGTTCGGAGCCATGGCCGCTTTTGCCCTGTCCGAATACCGGTTCCGAGGCAACACCCTGATGGGGCTGTATCTGGCGCTTGGCATCATGATCCCCATCCGGATCGGTACTGTCGCTATCCTTGAGATGATGGTGGCCACCGGACTTGTGAACACCCTTTGGGCGCTGATCCTTGTCTATACCGCGCAAGGGCTGCCGCTGGCCGTTTTCATCCTGTCCGAGTTCATGCGGCAGGTCAGTGACGATCTGAAGAATGCCGGGCGTGTCGATGGCCTCAGCGAATATACTATATTCTTCCGCCTCGTTCTGCCGCTGGTGCGACCGGCAATGGCGACGGTTGCGGTATTCAACATGATCCCCATCTGGAACGATCTATGGTTCCCGCTGATCCTTGCACCGGCGGAAGAGACCAAAACACTGACACTTGGCAGTCAGGTCTTCATCGGGCAATTCGTGACCGACTGGAATGCGGTTCTGTCTGCACTCAGCATGGCGATCTTGCCGGTCATGGGCCTCTACATCATCTTTTCGCGGCAACTCATCCGCGGCATCACTTCGGGAGCGGTCAAATGATCCGTGTACTGATTGCCGGACTGGGCAATATGGGGCTGAGTCACGCCCTTGCACATCACAATCACCCTGACGCGGAAATCGTGGGGCTGATTAACCGCTCGGGCGAAGTCTCGCACCCTGCGCTGCAAGGATATCCGGTCTTTACGGATTTCAACACCGCTCTGTCCCGAACCCGGCCTGAACTGGTGGTCATCGCCACCTATTCAGACACCCACGCCGATTATGCCTGCGCAGCAATGGATGCCGGCGCGCATGTCTTTGTTGAAAAGCCTCTAGCCACCACTGTTGCAGATGCCCAACGCGTAGCAGCCAAAGCAAATGAAACCGGCCGCAAACTGGTCGTCGGATACATCCTGCGACACCATCCTTCGTGGATGCGCCTGATATCCGAGGCACGCGATCTTGGTGGCCCTTATGTCTTTCGCCTGAACCTGAACCAGCAATCGGACGGCCCTACATGGGAAACGCACAAGATGCTGATGCAAACGACCTCTCCCATCGTCGATTGCGGCGTGCATTACGTTGACGTCATGTGCCAGATCACTGATGCCCTGCCCGTTCGCGTGAACGGAATGGGTTTGCGCCTGTCGGATGAGATTGCCGAGGACATGTATAACTATGGCCAGTTTCAGGTGGTCTTCGCTGACGGCTCCGTGGGCTGGTACGAAGCTGGCTGGGGGCCGATGATGTCCGAAACTGCGTTTTTCGTGAAAGACATCATCTCGCCCAACGGCGCAGTTTCGATTACCGAAGGCAACAAGGGCGCATCCGATGACGTGGACGGCCATACCCGGGTCGGTGGCATTCTGGTCCATCGCCCCTCGGGCGATCACCTGATCGAGATGCAGGGCGAGCCGGATCATCAACAGCTATGTGATGCGGAACAGGC
Source organism: Ruegeria sp. C11 (assembly GCF_056537725.1). Lineage (NCBI taxonomy): Bacteria > Pseudomonadati > Pseudomonadota > Alphaproteobacteria > Rhodobacterales > Roseobacteraceae > Ruegeria > Ruegeria sp. C11. The sequence continues at coordinate 114,664 of NZ_JBQFSB010000012.1, forward strand.
TTATATGCTGCGCGCGATCTCGCAGGATATCGATCTGACCCGCCACATGAGCGACGCGGTGCAATCCTTGCGCATTTGTCTGGCGGCTGACGAAAGTATCCGAACCGGACAACCGGTTGACCTGAAGGAGGCGTAACGTGACCGCGCTGAAACTATCCAACGTTTGTAAGTCATTCGGCTCGGTCGAGGTTCTGAAAAACATCGACCTCACGGTAGAGGAAAATGAGTTTGTGGTGTTTGTCGGCCCGTCGGGTTGCGGCAAGTCGACCCTGTTGCGCGTCATTGCGGGGCTTGAGGATGCGACGGAAGGAACGGTCGAAATCGACGGCGAGGTGGTAAACACCACTCCCCCTGCCAAGCGTGGGATCGCGATGGTTTTCCAGTCCTACGCGCTCTACCCGCACCTGACCGTCCGGGGCAATATGGAGCTTGGGCTGAAAAAGGCCGGACATCCAAAGGCTGAAATTCAACGAAGGATCACAGAAGCCGGCCGGATGCTGTCGCTGGGGTCGTATCTGGAGCGCCGCCCGGCCGAATTGTCCGGCGGTCAACGGCAACGGGTGGCAATCGGTCGTGCCATTGTGCGCAATCCCAAGCTGTTTCTGTTTGACGAGCCGCTCTCTAACCTCGACGCGGCATTGCGGCTGAACACCCGCATCGAGATTGCCAACCTGCACCGGCAGATCAGTGCCAGCATGATCTACGTGACCCATGATCAGACCGAGGCCATGACACTCGCCGACAAGATCGTCGTTCTGCGCGACGGTCAGGTTGAACAGGTGGGCAGCCCGATGGAGCTGTACAACAATCCCGCCAACCGGTTTGTGGCGGAATTCATCGGGTCCCCGGCGATGAATTTTGTTCCTGCGGACCGGGTTGGCCGGGCACAGGGTCAGCTGGTGGGCATCCGCCCCGAACATGCCCGGCTGAGTGACACCGGCCCCCTGTCAGGCACTGTCGTGCATGTTGAGAATCTGGGAGCGGATACAAATATCCTTGCGGATATCGGAACGGAAAAACCTTTTACTGTCAGAGCCTTCGGACAACATCAGGTTGAACCCGGCGCGCCAGTCGCGATCGAATTTGATCAGGACAAGGCGTTGTCCTTCAGCCCTGAGGGGCAAAGGGTTCCGTAAACATCCCCTCAGGATCAATCGGGATGAAACCGGGGTTTTCGTTTTTCCAGAAAGGCCGACATCCCCTCTTTCTGGGCCGGTAGCCCGTACAGCGAGTGATACATCTGCCGCTCGTACCGGATACCGGTCTCAAGCTGGCTTTGTTCGGCCATGTTCACACAAGACCGCGCCATTTGCACGATATCCGGAGCATACCCGGCTATCGTCTGCGCCACGTCTTGCGCAGTTTCGATCAATGTGTCCTGCGGCACAACGCGGCTGACCAGTCCCATCTGCAGGGCCTCCTGCGCATCGATCATGCGTCCCGTCAGGATCATATCCATCGCCCGCGCCCGCCCGATCAGCCGCGTCAGGCGTTGTGTGCCTCCGATACCGGGAATGCATCCGATCTTGATTTCAGGCTGCCCGAACCTTGCAGTGTCCGAGGCCAGAATGACATCACACATCATCGCAACCTCGCACCCTCCGCCTAAAGCATAGCCACTGATGGCCGCCACTTTCGGAATGCGCAGCGCGGCGAACCGATCCCATCCTCCAAAGAATTCGCTGGCCTGCATGCTGGCATAGTCCTGAACAAGCAGTTCACCGATATCAGCCCCGGCAGCAAAGGCGCGATCATTGCCAGTCAGAATCAGGCAGCCGATCTCCGGGTTTGTGTCAAAGGCGGTCGCCGCCTCCAACACCTCTTCCATCACCTGTGTATTCAGCGCGTTCAATTGATCGGGCCGGTTGAAACGGATCGTCGCGACCCGGCCCTTTGTCTCGGTTTCAATTGTGTCATACATGTTCAACTGTCCCAGATTGCGCCATAGGCCGGGATGCCCAAGCTTTCCATGTCATGCACGACCTTGCGGGTCAGCTTTTGGTTCGAGATCACAATGACCGCCTCGGCCCCGCTGTCCCGCACCGCCTGCAAGGCCAGCGCCGACAGGTTTGGTTTGCCCTGCGTGTCGGTGTCCCAGATCAGCGGACTTTCGGTATGCGCCTCGATCTCGTCAACCAGCGCATCCCCATAGGTCTTGCGCGGGCTGCGCGTGGACCAGATCAGGCGGTTGGGCACCTCACCCGCCAACAGATGCGGCAGGATCGGTCCAATGCCGGAACCTGTGCCGACATAGACAACCTTTTTGAACAACACCTCAATCCGTGCCACGCCGGATGTGGTAATGCCCTTGACCCAGACCTTGTCCGGCGGGTTATCGATGAACCGCCCGGTCCAGTCCCCTGCCCGGCTGATCGCCAGCCTGTATCCGGCCTCATTCGGTGCAGGGATGTTGGCGAACGAATGATACTCGCCAAAGGGGGTATGACTGATCGCATTGGAACTTCCGGGAAACGGTGTATCGCCATAGTCGAACCGCGCCAGAACGGCATGGTTGGAAGGCTTGGCGATATCAACCTTGACCCTCTTCAGGGTTAACCATGGCGACAGGATCGACAGCGTGATCAGGCACAGCATCCAGAAGGCGGGGCTGTGCAGCAGATCACCCTCCATATCCCGTGTGATCGACACGGTTTGCCCCCAGAACAGGCCAAGAACCGTCCACCCAACAAAGCGGTGAATTTTCTCGAACGCGTTGTGAAACCGGGCGCGGATCGGACCAAGGGCCGAGATGACCATCACGGTCATCAGCACCACCATGGCTGTACTCAATCCCAGCGTCAGATCCGAAGGGACCACACCCCCGCTCAACCGGTTCCGGATCATCGCGTAAAGAAGAAATCCGAACCAGATCGTGCCTGCGACCGTTCCACCCGAATGAAGGCCGCCGAAATGAAACACCTTTCCGGCCCCCCAGCGTATCCATAATGGCCAGGATACCGGCACGCGGGTTGCCAGCCAGAACAAGGCGTTGATCACCCTTTGCTGCCGGATCAGAATTCCGACGCTCAGGTTGATCAACGCCATGTCCGCAATGGGACTCAGTGCGTACTCGTTACCAAAGAACCAACGCCCGTCGCGCAGCCCCAGCGCGAACACACTCAGATTTAGAACTGCCACGAGAAAAGCCAGACGGCGGTATTCCATCAGTGCGGGATGTCGGGTGATCCGCCGCCAGTTCAGGGCGCGGGATTCCAGATTTGTCGCTTGGGTCGTCATCTGGTCAGCTCCGTATCGGTGGCTGTCATATGGTCCTGCGCCAGTTTCAGCAGCAGTCGCTTATCCAGTTTGCCGCGCGGCGTGCGCGGCAGGCTCTCCATCGGAAGCACCAACGCCGGAGTGCAGTAATAAGGCAGGCGGTCGGCCACCGACTGCGCGGCCTGTTTCGGGCAGGCCGTGGCCGGTGAGATAAAGCTGACCAGATTGCGGTCGTCATATTTCAGTGTCACGGCCTGTTGACAGCACGGCGAGGCCTCCAGCGCATTGGTGACGCCATCCAGTTCGACGCGAAAGCCACGTATCTTGACCAGATCGTCCACGCGCCCGAAATGCTCCAACTCTCCATCTTCCGTCCAGCGGCCCAGATCGCGGGTGCGGAACATCATGTGGCCGGGCCGGAACGGATCGGGGCGATAACGGTCTGAGGTCAGATCGGGATTTGCCAGATATCCCGCGGTCACACAGTCACCGCCTGCCCACATCTCACCCTTGTGACCCATCGGCAGGGGGCGCAGGTCCTCGTCCAGAATATAGACGGTATTGTTCGGTGTCGGACGCCCAATTGACAGGACCGGTTTGTCGGGAAAATGCGGCTCGGCCGTATTGATGATGGTCGTTTCCGTTGGCCCGCAGGAGTTGTAAAAGATGCAAAACGATGACCAGGCATCGGCCAGTGGGCGCGGACAGGGCTCACCCGCCACAGCGGCCACTTTAATTTGCCTGCACCGGGAGTGATTCAGCGAATTCAGGATCGACGGTGTGGCAATCAGTACATCGACCTTTTCCGCCGTTTCCTGAATGGACTTGCCACGAATGACAAGCGTCGCACCGTTGGACAGCGCCCCAAGCGTCTCCCATGCCGCCATGTCGAATGCGATCGAGAGTATCTGGCCGACTTTCAGCCCCGGGCGCATCCCCAGATCGCCGGGTGCGGTCAACAGTATGTTGGCCAGATTGGCGTGTGTGACCTGCACTCCGTTCGGGACACCTGTTGTGCCCGAGGTAAACAGGATCATCGCCAGATCATCCGGCATGGCGCGATATTCGTCGCCCACAGGCACCGGCGCATCCAGCATGGGGTCAAACATCACCGTGTCAATTGTGATAAGCGTCTGATACGCTGCCACGGGCACCTGATCGACCAGTTCGCTGAGGCTCAGCAGCACCTTCGCCCCGGTGACATCGGCGATGTGGCGCAGCGTTTCGGACGGCGCTACGCCAACGTGTTGCGGCACATAGGCAGCGCCAAGCTTCATTGCGGCGACTATGCCGACCACCATTTCGACTGAGCGGCGCAAATAGAGGCAAACCGCATCACCACGTTTGACCCCATGGGCACGCAGCACACCGGCCAACCGGTTGGATGCTTCATCCAGCGCGCGATAGCTCATCTTATAGCCACCGCACTCAACAGCGTCCGCATCTGGCTGCCTGCCCAACTGGTGACGCACAGCGTCAGCGATCGTTGCGTGCCGAGGTTTGACCTTGGGCCCCCAGCCAAACCTGCGGAACTGCACACGATCCTGCGAGCTGAGGCGCGACAAGGCGTTGTTATCAGGCGCACAATCAGCCGTTGACGGTGTAAGTGGCCGGAATTCCTTCAAATGATTGATGACTATATCTTGCATGGCGGTCTCACTTTCTAGTGGGTCACGCCATATTGATAATGGGAAATTTTCCCATTACACTTCACGTTCAATCACACATCGGTAACGAAACCGTTGAATGTGCAGTCAAATAGTAAATGTTATCGCCTGAAAGCCCATAACGAGTAACACGATGTCAAACGGCCCTGATAACCCATTCGATTCCGCCCTGGCCTCGCTGCTGGCCCCGCTGGCGCAGGCCATGGTCGCGCATGGTGTAACCATCGGTACGGCAACCGAGGCAATGAAGAAGGCGTTGTTGACAGCCGCACTCGAAACCTCGGCAGAACCGCTCAGCGACAGCAAAGCCAGCCTTTTAACCGGCATACACCGCAAGGATGTCAAAAGGCTGCGCGATCCGGAAAGTGATGTTGCCGAAAGGCGCAGTTGCAACGCAGCGGCACTGGTCATCAGCTATTGGGCAACGTCGCCTGAGTTTCAGGATAATTCCGGTTCACCACGTGATTTGCACCGCAAGGGTGAAGAGGACAGCCCGGGTTTTGACGAGCTTGTGCGCCATGCACGTGTCGACATGGCCCCGGGAACCGTTTTGCAGACCCTTGTGGATCAAGATATTGTACAGCTGCAACCAGACGGCGCTTTCCGGTTGCTGACCCACGCCTTTCTGCCGTCGGGCGGTAGTGCCGAACAGGTGGCGGCCTATCAGGCCACTTTGTCGGCACATCTGACAGCCGCCACCCAAAACCTTCTTGCGGATCAGGACACACTCAGAAACTTCGACCGGGCCGTTCGATACTCGCACCTTTCGCCCGCTTCGATCGAGGAATTGCGTGAAACCTCAAGCCAGCGGGCGCAAGCATTGTTGCAGGACATCAACGCACTGGCACACAAGTTGCAGGACCGCGATCAGGATGGCGATCACAGGGGCCGCTTTGCAATGGGCGCCTATGTTCTGCCCTCACCGGACAAAGGTAAGGAGACATGATTGTGTTTCTGCGCATTTTGGCTGCAATCCTGGCGATGACTGCAGGGATCGCACCCGTCACAGCCCGGGACAACGAAGACCGCGAAGGCGGGATCATCGGAACCGGTATTGTCGGCACAATCACCGGTCTGGGTAGTATCGTCGTGAACGGGTTGCATCTGGAGATCACAGACGACATGCCCGTCGACGGGGCCATTCCGGCAATGAACGCAAGCGAACTGCGCCCCGGCCATACTGTCGCGATTGTGGCCGAGCGGCAGGGTGATGATTGGTATGCGCGAAACATTCGGCAGGTATATCCTCTTGTCGGGGAGGTAAGCGCAGCCACCGAAGCCGGGGTAACCGTGATGGGCACCGAGGTCGAGTTAAACGATCTTTTGCCGGAATTTAAGGTCGGGGATTGGGTCGCAATCAGCGGGTTGTGGCAAGGGAAAAAGGTAAACGCATCAATGATCGAGCGGTTGCCCGGGCCGCAGCCCGAGGCGCGGCTGAGCGGAACCTATCTGGGCCCGGATCACAACGGCAATGACGTGGTTGGAGATACCGTGATCACCGGGATCAGGCCCAGTCATCTGCAACCGGGTGATCTGGTGCGCGTCTTTGGACAGCCGACACCGAACGGAATCAATGCAACACGTCTGGAAACCCATTTATTCGGCGAAAGGGTCGGAGTGGTTCAGGTTCAGGGATATTACTCCACCCCGCAGCCAGATGGCCTTTATACAGTTCTGGGCAGTGGCCTTGTGGCATATACTGATCAACCGGAGATGATTGACGGGAGCACCAAGATCATCGAATGCGGGGAAAACGGTCGTTTGGGCAATGTAATGGCCGATCCGTCCGGATCCGAGCCGGACACCCGTGTTTTGCAGGAACTGGGGTGCTGACCCCGACCCAACCTGCCCGGCTGTCAGAACTGATGTTCCAGCCCGGCCTTTTGCAGGCTGCGCATCAACTTTTCCCGGAACGTGTCGTCCAACTGCCAGATCGACAGAGTTTCAGGGGCTTTGGTTGCAAAATCCGGTTGCAGGTCCAACAGGTCCTCTAATGCATCCTGCGCCTGTTCCCGGTTCCCAAGCTCGGCGTGTAGTGCCGCACGCCACAGGTGGGTCCAAAAGAAACTCGGCATTTGTATCCGGTCCAGCACCGTCAGAGCCTGCATATACTCGGACTGATCGAACAAATAGAAGACGCGTGGAAAGTGGTACCAGTGCGGATGCACCGGATTCAGGGCGATGGCGCGATCCACGATGGCAAGGCCTTCGTCCCAGTTTCCGCTAAAAGCAAGCCGCATACCGTAATGGGCAAGTATTGTTGCATCATTGGGGTTCAATTCCATGGCCCGTTGTCCGGCCTGACGAAAGCCGTCGAATTCACCAAGAACAAACCGCATGTTCGCCAGCATAAGATGGGCGGTGGCCAAATTGGGATCGGCCTGAACCGCGCGCTGTGCCGCTGCTTTGGCGGCACCCAGAACCCGGTCAGGATCACCGGCGAGATTGAACCGGATCTGTTGAAGATAGAGGTTCGACAAAACCGCCCAGGCCTCGGCATAGTCCGGGTTTTGTTCGACCGCTTTCAGAATGCAAGTTTTGACATCATCGTGGCGATCCAGATCGATGGTGATCTGATAGCTGTAGTAATCCAGAACGCAGTCATAAGCATCCCGGTCATGGGGCGGTGTGCGGGTAGCCGTCTGCATCGCGCCTTGGGTCAGCAGACCGTATTTCCCGGCAAGCTGGCCCGTCACGTCACGGACTACCCTGTCCTGCACGTCATAAATTTCGCCGGGTGACCGGCCAGTGACGTAACTGCGGACCCAGATGTACCGCCCGGCCTTCAGATCAATCAGGCGAGCCGACAGATGCAGCGCATCGCCCGCTTCCAGAACGCTGCCTTCCAGCGCAAAATCTGCGTTGAACTCGGTTCTCAATTCCTGAGGATCGGTCTGACCGTTGCGAAACCGCTCGACGCTGCCAAGTGGCAGAACCCACAGATCGCGAAAACGCACTAGTTCTGTGGTCAGTTGCTGTGTGACCCCATTGGCAAAAACCTCGGGCGCAGCTCCGAGGGACTCAAACGGCAGCACCGCAACAATCGGCCCGCTGGGCAGGTCGAGGTCATGCGCAGATGAGGGCTCGGGCTGGCCAAACCCTGCAATCCGGGCCCAGACGATGCCGCCGGCCAACACGATACAGATCGCCATGACCGCAAGCACCAGACGTTGCATCGGAGTGTTTGGTGCGCGTTTAACGCCTTCTACGTCAGAGGTCCGTGGGCGCGCGATCACCGCATCGAAACGGGGCGCATATCCACCTTTGGGGATAGACAAGCGTATCGGATCGTCCCGTCCGGGACCGGCATAGTAACTGTCGATGTCCTGCCGCAACCGCCGCGCTTCAAGCCGAACAATGGGGTCGATCTGTTGATCGAAACTGGCATCCCGGCCAAATACGGACATGGCGATTGACACGCCTTTGATCTGTTCGGCGCGGCCAGCCAGATGTTCTTCGACCACATAGGTCAGAAACGCCCGCCGCTGAGGGGTAGCGGCAAAATCGGGATGGTCCAGAAGACGTTGCAACTGCTCCCGGATGTCGCGTTCCGAAATGGTCAACCTAATGATCTCCGATCTGAACAGACTTGTGACAATAGTCAAAAACATCAGCGTTTTCACGGTCATACATTGGTTGGAGGACAGGTAGCAACATGTTCGAACTTCACCCACGCGTTTGTATGGCTAGGACGGGCGAACTGCCCGCCATGTCGGCGGGCGACAACGCGCCAAGGAGAAAGGCAGGTTTTCCAAACCAAAACCAATACCGTCAATCAACCGGATCTGGCCTCGTGGTCCGGTACATTTGGCATCCTTTACCGCGTTAGCCCAATTGAATTCACCATCAACAGGAGCCGTTTGAAAATGGCACGCCGATATACACTGGTTCTGACCACCGCGTTGCTGACACTCAGCGCGGGCCTCGTGACCGCACAAGAACATTTTGATCCGAAAGGCAAGCCGCCATCCAGCTTTACCGCTGAATTCCAGCAGCAGATGCGCGATGTACTGCCGTTCGAGGATCAGCGCGATTTCGAAGAAAGCCGCAAAGGGCTGATCGCCGTTCCAGACTACACGCAGATCAAAACCGAGGACGGGACTGTCGCCTGGGATATCGGCAGCTATGAGTTCCTGCTGCAGGAGGGCCAGACCTTCGACTCGATCCACCCGTCGCTGCAACGCCAGGCGATCCTCAACATGAACTATGGCCTGTATGAAATTCTCGAGGGCAAAATCTATCAGGTCCGCGGTTTTGACCTGTCCAACATTTCATTCATACGCGGCGATACCGGCTGGATCATTTTTGACCCGCTGGCTTCCAAGGAAACTGCCGCGGCAGCACTAAAGCTGCTGACCGATACCGTCGGTGAACTGCCTGTCAAGGCGGTGATCTATTCGCACTCGCATGCGGACCACTATGGCGGAGTCCGCGGTGTCATCACTGACGAAGACGTGGCCAACGGGGTCGAGGTCATCGCGCCTGCGGGCTTTATGGAACATGCGGTTTCCGAAAACGTCTATGCGGGCAACGTGATGAACCGCCGCCTGTTCTTCCAATATGGCGTGCTGCTGCCGCGCAACCCCTATGGGCACGTGGACCAGTCGATCGGCAAGAACATTTCAGCCGGCACCACCGGCCTGATCGAGCCAACGCGTTATGTCTCGGATGATTACGAAGAGATCACCGTCGACGGTGTGCGCATGATCTTCCAGAACACACCCGGGACCGAGGCACCGGCGGAAATGAACACCTATTTCCCCGACCTCAAGGCGTTCTGGGCGGCGGAAAACATCACCGGTACCATCCACAACATCTATACCCTGCGGGGCGCGCTGGTGCGCGATGCACTGAGCTGGTCGAAACACATCAATGACGCGCTTTATGAGTTCGGACAAGATGCGGAACTGATGTTCGCCTCACACTCTTGGCCGCGCTTTGGCAATGATCGTATTCAGGAAGTGATGCGGGCACAGCGCGACACCTATGCCAACCTGAACAACGGGGTACTGAACCTGGCCAACCAGGGCGTCACCATCAATCAGGTGCACAATGTCTATGAGGTCCCTGAAAGCCTTCAACAGCAATGGGCGGCACGCAGCTATCACGGCTCGGTCGAGCATAACAGCCGCGCGGTGATCAACCGTTACCTCGGCTACTGGGATGCAAACCCGACCACGTTGACGCCTCTGTCCCCCGAAAACAGCGCGCCCCTGTTCGTCGAAATGATGGGCGGTGCCGAACCGATCCTGAACAAGGGGCAGGAACTTATCGACAACGGCAAATATCTAGAGGCCACCGAAATTTTGAACAAGCTGGTCTATGCCGAGCCGCAGAACCAGACGGCAAAAGACCTGCTGGCTGATGCGTTCGAACAGATCGGTTATCAAAAGGAAAGCCCCTCGGTCCGCAACTCGTTCCTCGGTGCGGCTTATGAGCTGCGCAACGGCATCCCGCAGGGGGCGACCATCGAAACAACCGGCCCAGACACGATCAAGGCGATGCAGACCACCATGTGGCTGGATTTCATCGGCATCCGCGTCAACAGCGCCAAGGCGGCAGGGATGGAGTTCACCATCAACCTTGCGATCCCCGACCGGGATGAGAACATCGTGGTCGAGATGAGCAATGCCACCCTAACCCACATCGTCGATCAGGTGGCCGAAAACGCCGATCTGTCCATCAGCCTGAACCGGGCCGATCTGGAGAAGGTCATGACCGGCGAGAGCAAGCTGACAGACCTGCTGGCCGATGGCACCGCACAGTCCGAAGGCAATACAGATGTGGTGGCCCAACTGGCCTCAACCCTGGATCAGTTCGATCTGGGCTTTGAGCTGATGCCCGGCACCGGCGCACAGGACCTGACGCCACCCGCCAATGACTTTGCCCAGCCCGCACTGGCAAACTCCAACGGCGGTTGAGCAGTTTAAAACAAAAAAACAGCCCCGGCCAGATTGCCGGGGCTGGTTGCAAATTATGGCAGTGCTTGCCCGGCTATCCGGGTTCAGGCCTGAACCGCCTTCATGAACCGGTCACGGATCACCACTGGGTCCATGGTAATCACCGGCATTTTGGCGTTGCCGCTTTCGCACTTACTGACGATGATCGTCATCTTGCCACTGTCCAGCGCCTTTTGCAGCGCGGTCCCGGTATCCTCGGCCCGACACTCAATTACGTTTTCGCACCCGCAGGCACTGGCCACGGCCGCCAGAGAGGTCTTTTTTCCCGCGTAGGTCGGCTGATCACCGGTCGAACCGTAAGAGCCGTTATCCACGATCAGCAGGATGTAGTTGTCGGTCACATTGTTGGCGATGGTTGGAAGGGTGCCAAGGTTGGTCAGAACCGAGCCATCCCCGTCGATCACAATTACCGGCTTCGGTTGCGCCAGCGCCAGTCCCAGACCAATGCTTGAAGCCAGCCCCATGGTACCCAGCATGTAGAAATTGGTGGGCTGATCGTCGATCGCGTGCAGTTCCTGACTGGGAATACCGATGTTGCAGACAACCAGTTGATCGCGAAGGATCGGGGCGATGTTTTCTAAAACTTCTGAACGTATCATTGGTCGCCATAACCTCCCCAGAAACTGGCGTCGGTCAGGATGGCGACCGGCTTGTTGCACATGAAGGTGTATTTCAGGATCGCATCCAGCTCTTCGACATCTGCCTGATGATGGAAGTGGTATGTCGGGATGTTGAGCTGCGCCAGCAATGCTTTGGTGTGGACTGCCATCTCGACCTGGCATGCCACCGGTTCGCGCAATTCACCACGATACGAGATCAGCATGGGCAGCGGCATCCTGTAGTACTGTATCAGCGTTGCCAGCGTGTTGATCGTCACACCGATGGCTGTGTTCTGCATGATGATCGCCGGGCGTTTGCCACCCATCCATGCCCCGGCGCACAGACCCATGCCCTCGTCTTCCTTGTTGGAAGGGACATGGAGAATTTCGGGTCTCCTGTCGACTTCATGGATGACACCGGCCAGTTGCTTACACGGAACGGTGGTTACAAACTCTATCTGATTGGCAATCAGATCATCCGCGATCCTGGCATCAATGGACATGTTCAGTTCCACATTCTCATGGCGTCACCATCTTTTCCCGCATGAGACCTGCGAAATCAACGCATTTGATCCGAATCAGCCGCCAATAACAGTTCACCACTGCTCCGGATTCTAATTACCAGCGACAACGAAGGATTGGCCGGTCAATCGTAATGCTTGGCTCGGGACATCTTGCCGATGCCGGGGTTCATGCTGTTGGTCGGATCAATCGACTTGTAAAACGCGGCAAGGTCCGGCTTGGCCGGGTACAGATGACCCACGTTATGCTCGGCCGGGTATTCCGCACCGCGTCGGTCCAAAATCTCAAGCATCGCCGCCTTCAATGTGGCAGGGTCTACACCCTTTTTAACCACATAGTCCTGATGCAGCACGTGGCACATGAAGTGGCCATAGTAGAGCTTGCTCACCAGTTGATCCGTGATCTCCGCAGGCAGTTCCTCGAACCAGTCCACGTCGTTGCGCCGCAATGCGATATCCAGCGCGATGATGTCTTCGACTTCGCTTGCATGCACTTTCATGTAGCGTATCGCCGCCCCGGCGGCGGCAAATCTGTGCAGACCGGCCATCTTGGCCTCGCGCGGATCGCACTCGAAGAAATCCAGTCGGTTTTGGCCAGTCATGTCCTTTAACAGCGCGTGCGCCTCTTCAATCCCCTCGTCCCGCATTTTCAGGATCAGATGGTGAGGAAACCGGATGCGAAACTCGCGCATCCGGCGCGGCAGGATGTCAGGCCAGAACCGCATGGCGAACTGCATGAAGCGGTCGGTAAAGTTGGACAGACCCGGCACGCCCTCAAGCCGCGCATCAACCGCGCCCTTGATCGCAAAGAAAGTCGGCAGCCGGTCGGTGCCCAGCTTGTCGATCATCACCATCGTATCCTTGCCGTAACGGTCCGAGATATCGAACACCTCTTCATGCATGTATTCGGCACTGACGGGCAGCGTCTGAAAATCCGACAGGATGCGGCGGCGCAACTCGGTCAGGGCGGCGGTGTCCTGTGCGCCGACATAAAATGTGCGTTCCCTGCTATTCTTGGGATAGGTGTCCAGCCGCACCGCAAAGACGGCCAGCTTTCCGGCGCAGCCCGACGCCTCGTACAGTCGCGACTTGTCGGCGTTGAACCTTGCCGGAGTATCCGCATCCACATTTCGCACCCTTCGGGCGTAATCCGTATCAGACGCCTTACGATTGTCGGCTTCGATATCATCGGCGGTGAAGTCGCTCTTTTCCAAACGGGTCAGGACGTCTTCGGGCGTGTCACCCAGTTGGATGCCAAGATGATTGACAAGCTCCAACCGGCCGTCTTGTGTGATCCGGGCATAAAGGGACAATTCAGTATAGGACGGCCCGCGTTCAACCAGCGACCCGCCCGAGTTGTTGCATACACCACCCACGACAGACGCGCCGATACAGGACGATCCGATTACCGAATGCGGCTGCCGCCCAATGGGGTCCAGCTGCTTTTCCAGCGCGAACAGCGTCGATCCCGGAAAGCTGATGACCTGCGTACCATCATTGATCAGTTGCAACCGGTCCATGCGCCGGGTGTTGATCAGCACCACATCGCGGTCATAACGCCCCTTCGGCGTCGAGCCTTCGGTAAGGCCGGTATTGGCCGCCTGCATGATGACGATCTTGTCGGCCTCAACACAGGCTTTCAACACTTGCCATTGCTCCAGCAGCGTGCCGGGCTGCACCACTGCCAGCGCCTCACCCTCGCCCGAACGGAAGCCCTTGCGAAAACGGCGGGTGCGCCGGGCGCCGGTCATTACATGCCGCCGCCCGCAGATGGCCTGAAACCGTTTGATCAGTTCGGCATCGGTCATCCGCCGACCCTCCTCAATACGCCACCGAAGGCAGCCATGTTGCTAGTTGCGGCCAGAGGAAGACAAAGAACAGGCCGATCAACTGCAGGATAACAAAAGGAATGATACCTTTGTAGATGTCGGTAAGCTTGATTTCGGGCGGGCAGACGCCCTTCAGATAGAACAGAGCAAACCCAACCGGCGGCGTCAGGAACGATGTCTGCAATGTCACAGCCACAAGGATCACGAACCACACCAGCGCCGGTTCATCGATGACGCCGAAACCTTCGATGTCCAGTCCCAGCCCGTTAACAATCGGGCGCATCAGCGGCAGAACGATTAGCGTGATCTCGATCCAGTCCAGCACAAAGCCCAGAAGGAATACGATGAACAGGATCATGCAGATGGTGCCGGTGGGGCCAAGGCCAGTACCCTGAATCATATCCTCGATCAGCGCGTCGCCGCCCAGCTCACGCAGGACATACGAAAAAACCGTCGCGCCAAGGAATATAGCAAAGATATATGCGGTGGTGTTGAACGTCGCCTTCAACACATTCACCAGCTTGGCCAGCGTCAGCTTGCGATACCCCAGCGCCAGCAGAGTCGCCCCAAGTGCACCTACGCCCGAGGCTTCGGTCGGCGTGGTCAGACCGGCAAAGATCGACCCCAGCACGGCAAGGATCAGACCAAGGGTCGGCAGTACTGCGATCAGCACATCCTTGACCGCAGACCAATCAGGGCGCGTTGCCCCCTCGGGCACCGGGGCCACGTCGCGTTTGATCAGGGCGATCACAAAGATATAGGTCAGGTACAGCATGCCGATGATGACACCGGGAAAGACCGCCGCCATGAACAGGTCACCCACCGACAGGGCCATCTGATCGGCCATGATCACCAGCATGATCGAAGGCGGGATCAAAATGCCCAGCGTGCCCGAGGCTGACACCACACCAGCGGCCAGAGAGGGGTTGTATTTCTGTTCCATCATCGACGGCAGCGACAGCACGCCCAGCAGAACAACCGAGGCACCGATGATCCCGGTCGAAGCGGCCAAAATGATACCGATCATGGTGACGGTAATCGCCAGCCCGCCCCGCACTGTACCAAACAAGCGCTGCATCGAGGACATCAGCCGCTCGGCCACGCCGGATTCGTCCAGCATCAGGCCCATGAAGATGAACATCGGCAAGGCCACAAGGACCGCGTTGGACATGGTGGCATAGACACGGTTCACCACTGCACCCAGCGTCAGATAATCAAGACCGGTCAGCGTTTCCTCAAGCCCGGTCCAGTTCATCATGCCGTTGTCAAACAGGTAGGCCAGACCGCAATAGGCCACCCCCACACCGGCCAGCGTCCACGCAACCGGAAAGCCGGTAAAAAGCAGCGCGATGAAGGTCAGGAACATGGCGATGACCAGCTTTTCCTCGGTCGATTCCACAAGGAAGGTCAGCGCAACCGCGACAACGGTGAAACCCAGCAATGCCCAAACGATCAATCGCAGGCCCTTGCCCTGCCTCTCTTCTTCTAGGTTGACCAGCAGGGCATGAACGTCATGGATCAGACGCGCCGCCGCCGCCAGTGCGAGCAGGACAAAGCTGATCGGGATCACCGCCTTCAGCGCCCAGCGGGCAGGCAGGCCGGTGGGGCTGTCAGAGGACTCGTTCACCCGCCAGCTTTCGTAGAAATAGTCATACCCCTGATCGATCATCAGCCAGATGAAAGGCACCAGCAGGGCAAATATTCCGATGATCTCGATAATCCGGCGCGCCCGCTGGCTGAGCTGCATGTGCAGCAAGTCAACCCGCACATGACTGTCGGTGACCAGCGCATAGGAAATGCCGATCATTGTCACCAGCCCGTAGAAGTGCCATTGGATCTCGTCCAGCTTGGGATAGTTCTGGTTCAGCAGATAGCGCAGCGCCACCTGTGAAACGATGGCGCCGACCAGCAACAGGTTGGCCCACATGACCACATGCCCGATGGCTTTGACCCCGTTGTCGATGGCCACCGCCAGCCCCTGACGGTCGGGTTCACCGTGTTCAAGGATGCTTTCATAGACTTCAATCGGGTCATCCTGAGTGCGCTTAATCTCGGCCATGGTCTCCTCCTCAAGGTGCAGGCAACGGGGACGGAAATGCGCCCGGGGTCGGTTTGGAAAATCAAGAAAATCAGAGGTCGGAGGCGGCGGATCAGGCCGCCTCCGGGGAGGCGCAGGTGATCAGATCACTTGCGGGGGAGGAACGCGTTCTCTTTCCACACGGCATAGCCATCGCGGAATTCGTTCATGTCGGTCAGAACCTTGTTGAAGAATTCGTCGTTGGCGGCTTGTTCGGCAGCAACCTCTTCCCATGTGGTGCGGAAAGTGGCCAGCATGTCGTCATTCCACTGCTTGATCTGAACACCGTTGTTTTCAACGTTATCGATCAGGGCAGCGTGCTGGATTGCCTCGCCTTCGGCAAAGCTGTCGGCCATCGAGGCCTTACAGGCGTTTTCAATGATTGCCTTGTGCTGATCGCTGGCGTCATTCCAGACATCCTTGTTGATCATCAGCTCAAACACGGTGGCCTGCTGGTGCCAGCCGGGGAAGTAGTTGTACTTGACCAGCTTGTGGAAACCCAGACGCGCGTCGATGGCAGGCATCGAGAATTCGGTCGCGTCAATCGCGCCCTTTTCCAGTGCCGGGAAAATCTCACCACCCGGCAGCAACGAGGTCGCAACACCCAGTTTCTGCATGACCTGACCGCCCAGACCGAAGAAACGCATCTTCAGGCCATTCAGGTCTTCGGGGCTGTTGATTTCATTTGCGAACCAGCCCGATGTTTCAGGCGCGATGATGGCGCAGGGGATGACGTGCACGTTGAAACCGGCCTGATCATACATCTCCTGATACAGGCTCAGACCGTTTCCGTAGTAGAGCCATGCCATGTATTCGCCCGCTTCGGGACCAAAGGGAACTGCCGAAAACAACGGTGCGGCAGGGATTTTTCCTGCCCAGTAGCCAGCAGTGGTGTAACCCGAATTGATTTTGCCCGAGGACACGGCATCCAGAATTTCGAACGGCGGAACCAGCTTGCCCGGCTCATACACTTTCATTTTCAGGGTGCCGCCAGACATCAGGTCCAGCTGTTCGGCCACACGTGGAATCGGTGTTCCAAGGCCCGGCAGAGCGGTCGAAAACGCAATCGGCGTTTTCAGCAGCATCTTGTCGGCAGCATACGCGGCGGGTGCAGTCAGCAGCGAGGCTGCGACAGCAAGCGAGGTCAGGGTATTCTTCATGGTATCTCCTCCAGAGTGCAGGTCAGCCGCGTGCGCAGCCGCTGGTCACACCGCATTGGCGGCATGTGTGGTAAATATTATTGACCACTATATTCAGTCAATAATTTTGTTTACCTCTTATAAAATAGCCAAAAATGCCAACTCTATTCTGGCAGTCGAAAAAATCTCATAGTAAAATCAATTCAGGGTTGTTTTTCTTTTATTTCCCTTATTTTATTTGAGATATGGCGATCCGTATTTCTGGGTAATTCTTCTTGCATTAGAGCTCAGCAGTGGTAAATTTTTTAAACAACCATCAATTTTGCGAATTTGGCGCGACATGGACGAAATAAGCGAAAACAGCCCCTTTGAGAGGGTCGGCCACGAATCGGTTGCCGATGCCGTGGTGGATCAGATCGAGACAATGATCGTCGATGGAATCCTGAAAGAAGGGCGCAAATTACCGTCCGAACGGGAGCTCGCCGAAGCGATGGGCGTATCCCGTCCCAAGCTGCGTGAAGCGCTGCAAGTGCTGGAACAGCGTGGGCTGGTCAACGTGCGCCACGGCGAAGGGACCTTTATTGCGCCACTGACCGGGCGAGCAATGTCCCCTGCCCTGCTGTCGCTATACGCCCGTCACGGCGGCGCATTTTATGACTATCTGGAATACCGTCGCGAGCAGGAGGCCTTTGCCAGCCGCCTTGCGGCTGAGCGGGCAACTCAATCCGATAAGGAACGCATTGCCGAAATTGTCGAAGATATGCAAAAGGCATGGGAAGAAGACGACATAGACGCCAGTCAGGAGGCCGATTTTCGCCTTCACGCCGCTGTGGTCGACGCAAGCCAGAACACAACCCTCATCCACATGATGGCCTCAATCTATGACCTGACCCGGCAGGGTGTCTTTTACAATCGAAGGTTCCTGCGCACGATGGACGGGTCCGGCGAAACGCTTTTGCAGCAGCACAAGGACATCGCGCAGGCCATTCTGGATGGCCACCCCGAACGCGCCGAGGCCGCCGCACGCAGCCACATGGATTTTGTCGAATCCTCGTTTCGTGTTGGGCAAGAGCAACAGGCGCGCGAAGTCAGGGCCGCCAAACGGCGTCAGCTTTCGCGGTAGGTGCAACCACTCAACTGGTCACTTCCGGGCCGCCAGATAGTCCGACACGCGGGCAAGCCCTTGCCTCAGAATTTCCGGATTGTTGGCATAGCCGATGCGGACATAGCCCTCCATGCCCAGGACCGAGCCGGGCGTGAACATCACACCGGTTTCTTTCAGCAAAGACACGCAAAACTCACGCGAGGTCATCGGAAGATCGAATTTCAGCAAGGCCGTCGTCCCCGAGCGGGGTTTAACCCAAGACATGCTCGGCTGCTGCTGCACCCACTCCTGCAGGATCGACAGATTGCCCCGCGTGATTGACTGACTGCGGGCCAGCACACGGTCCTGGTTCTCAAGCGCCAGCGCGGCGAAATGATCGTCGATCATCCCGACCGAGATCGTATCGTAGTCTCGGTGAATCGTGACCGCTTCGATCACCTCTGTCGGCGCGGCGATCCAGCCAAGCCGCAAGCCTGCCAGAGAATAGGCCTTTGACATCCCCGCCGTACTGATCCCCTTTTCATAGATATCGGCGATCGAGGCAGTCATGCCCGCCCCCTCTTGATCTGTGCCACGATAGACCTCGTCACACAGAATCCATGCATCGGCCTGACGGGCAATGGCGGCGATCTCCTCCAGCATGCCGCGATCCATCAGGGCACCGGTTGGATTGTTCGGGTTGTTGATTGCGATCAAACGGGTTTCCGGCGTGACCATTTCGCGCAATTCATCCAGATCGGGCAGGAATCCGTTTTCCTCCCGCAATTTCAACTGGTGAACATCAGCGCCAATACTGGCCGGGATCGAATAGTGCTGCTGATAGGTAGGCACTACCGCCACCACACGATCCCCGGTACTGACCAATGTTTTGTGAATCAGCATGTTGGCGCCGATAGTGCCATGAGTGACGATGGTATTTTCGACCTCCTGCCGCTCGTAAAGTGCGGCTATCGCGCGGCGCAAACGGTCAGAACCTTCGATGGCGCCATAGGTCATCTTCATCGCTAGCAGCTGGGACAGGTCGGTTTCGTTCTTGCCCGTCAGCTTCAGCAACTCTTCGATGGTCAGACTTTCAACACATGTCTCTGCCAGATTCCAATCGCAGCGGGTTTCCCATTCGTTCATCCAGATTTCGACGCCAAAGGGTTCGATATGCACGGGTCCGGGTCCTTTCGTCAGGCGCCTACTGCGCGATAGATGGCTTTTTCGACAGCGATATCGTCAAGCACCAGCACCTTTTTGCTTTGTGAGACAAAGGGGAAAGGCCCTTATTCCCTGCCGACTCCTGCCCGAAAGACCCTCGAAAGATGCCGTTCAGTTATATTTCAACAGAGCTTGCCTTCTGAACTCGGTGGATATCGCCTTTATGCGAGCCGAAATATCCCGGCCAAATGTAATTCGCAAATCCAATCTGGCGCGGAAGAAGGGAAAAGATCGCCTTTTCGTTGCAACTAGTCCACGACAATCAGATCTATATCCATCGCCTTCAGCATGTCAGTGATCGCCTGCGGGGGTTTCTCGTCTGTACAAAAGACATCGAACTGAACATCCCGGCCGATCGACACCGGCGCGCGTTTATTGAACTTGTCACGGTCCGCAACCACGATCCGAACCTGCGCGTTGGCAGCCGCTATGCGCGCCAGATTTGCCTCTTCGAGGTCATGCAGCATGAACCCCAATTCTGCATTTACTGCACCGACCGAAAAGACAGCAAATTGCACGTTCAACCGGCCTACCAGATCCAGTGCCTCGGCACCGAAGGCGCCGCCGTCATGCGCACGCAGCTCGCCGCCTGCCAGAAACACACGGTTGCCGTTGCGTGTCGCCAGTGTGTTGGCCACAAACGCCGAATTGGTGACGACAAACAGATTACTGCGCTTTTTCAGCTCCATAGCCACAAAGGCGGTTGTCGACCCGATATCCAGAAAGACTGAATCGCCATCGCTGATCATTTCCACAACGGCGGCGGCGATATTTGCCTTTTCCTCGGCATGGGTTCCCATGCGGCTTTGAAAGGTTGGCTCAATGGCACTTTCGATCAGGTGCACACCACCGTGAACCTTGCGCACGACATTGGCATCCTCAAGCGTGCGGATGTTGCGCCTTATGGTTTCGTTGGAAACGTCCAGCCTTTGGGCCAGAAAACTCACCCGGCACGATCCGCCCGCTCTTTGCAGCTCGCGGAGGATTTCTTCTTCGCGCTGATTTGTGGTTTTTCGTGCTTTTGCCATGAGGCCTCCCACAATTGGGGGTAGCCCAATAAGCCACAAAAAGCAACATTAAGACCGAAAATATGTTATTTCTTGCTGCTTTATGTTGGCAGTATCGCGATTTAATGTGGCTTTATGTGGTTTTAATTGACGAAACCGTTCGTTTAGTACAACATACCTCAAAATGACGAGAGAACTCGCACAAAATACCACATAACAGGGAGCTAAACATGACCCGGAATATCAAGACCTTAGGCGCATTCGCCCTGGCCGCGGCGGTAACTGCCTCGGCTTCGTGGGCCGCCGAATCCTCTGATCCTATCAAGCTGACACTGCATGACTGGTCCGGCCAGCTGATCAATACCAAGATCATGGGCAGCATCCTGCAAGAGGCTGGGTACAACGTCGAATACGTGCAGGCAGACTACATCGCGCAGTTCGCTGGCCTGAAAACCGGCGACCTGCATCTGGCGATGGAAATCTGGGAAACCACCGGGCGCGAGGCGCTGGATGAGGCGACCGCCTCAGGCAACGTGGTCAATGTTGGCGAAACCGGCCTGATGGCGATCGAGGAATGGTGGTACCCGTCCTATATGAAAGAGCGCTGCCCCGGTCTGCCGAACTGGGAAGCCCTGAAAGACTGCGCCGAGGAATTTGCCACAGCCGAAACCGACCCTCTGGGCCGGTATGTCGGCGGGCCGGTAACCTGGGGCGGCTTTGACGAGGAACGCGTCGAGGCGCTGGAACTGGAATTCGAGGTTGTCCATGCGGGCACCGATGCGGCGCTCTTTGCAGAACTGGAATCCGCCTATCAGCGGCAGGACCCGATCATGCTGTGGGTCTATGTCCCGCACTGGGCACCTGCAAAATACGACGGTGAATTCGTGGAGTTTCCACCCTATTCCGCCGAGTGCTATGCCGACCCGTCGGTCGGTGTGAACCCGGATCTGGCTTATGACTGCGGCAAGCCGCGCGGCCCGATCTGGAAAGCGGCCTGGTCCGGGTTGCAAGAAAAATGGCCCGGCGCTTATGACATCATCGAGGCCTATAACATCAGCAACGATGAAATGAGCGCTATGGTCGGCAAGGCCGATCTAGAAGGCGTCGAAATCGACACTGTTGTCGCGGATTGGATGGAAACCAACAAGGACCGCTGGTCCGGCTGGATCTCCAAGTAATCCGCAATAGGCCGGGGCGGGCTTCCTCTCTCCCCTCTCTCGTTCCGGCCATTTTTCTTTCCTCCTGACCGGATGCGAAGATGACTGCCAAGACAAAACTGTCCTGCCGTAATGTGTGGAAACTCTACGGCCCGAACGCCGAGTCCCTTCTAAAACAAACCCCGAACCCTTCGGGTCAGGACATTCGCGATGCTGGTGTCATCGGCGCGGTGCGCAATGCCAATATCGACATTGCCGAAGGTGAGATATTTGTCATCATGGGGTTGTCGGGTTCAGGCAAATCCACCTTGGTGCGATGCTTGTCGCGACTGATCGAGCCCACAGGCGGCGAGGTGCTGTTTGATGGCGTTGACCTGCTGCGCGCAAGCGACTCCGAACTTATCGAAATCCGCCGACACAAGATGGGAATGGTGTTCCAGCACTTTGCCCTCCTGCCGCACCTTACCGTCCTGCAAAATGTCATGTTCCCCCTGACCATTCAGGCGATCCCCAATGCCGAAGCCGACGCCAAGGCGCGTGAGGTTGTCGAGTTGGTGGGCCTCAAGGGTCGCGAAGACTATTATCCCCGCGAACTGTCCGGCGGGCAGCAACAGCGCGTGGGTATTGCCCGGTCGTTGGTGACCGAACCGGACCTGTGGTTTCTGGATGAGCCGTTTTCGGCGCTTGATCCTCTGATCCGGCGCGAGATGCAGGATGAATTTCTGCGCCTGCAGGAACGGCTGCACAAAACCATCGTATTCATCACTCACGACTTTGACGAAGCCGTGCGACTGGCGGACCGGATAGCCATCATGAAGGACGGCGAGGTGATCCAGATCGCAACGCCCGAAGAACTGGTGATGAATCCTGCCACGGATTACGTGGCCGAATTCACGCGCCACATCCCGCGCTCAAAGGTACTGACCGTCGGCGGCATGATGACCGCAGGTGCAGCAGGTGAAGGCGACCCCATTCCGCAGAACACGCGCGTGTCCGACGTGGCCGAGCGGATCATCGCAGCGGACGCGCCCCTGCCGGTTTCGGATGAGGCCGGACAGATCATCGGCTCTATCGATCGCAAGGCCGTCGCGCATGTACTGTTCGGCAGCGGGGACGCCGCATGATCCGCCTGACCCGAAATCAAATGGTCATTCTGGCCCTGGTGGTCTTTACCATCGTGCTAGGCTATTTCGGGCGCGATCTGGCCAAAGCGCTGGACGCGCGGTGGCTGACCAAATTCCCATCGGCTTGGGTCATTCCTTTCAAAAGCTACATCTCTTCCGCCATGACATGGCTTATCGAAGATGCCGCCATCGGGCCCGTGTCCTTTACCGACATCACCCGCTCAATCGCGTGGCTGATCGAACAGCCCTACAATCTGACGCTTGCACTTCTGGCCGACGGGTTTGTCAGGGGTCAGGGCAGCGATGCGCAAGTCATCCTGCCGGCAATCAGCTGGATCGTGGTGACAACCGCCGTGATCGCTCTGGGCCAGTATTGCCGTGACTGGGGTTTGGCCGCGCTTGTCGGGGCGTGTTTCCTATATCTGGCCATATTTGGCCAATGGGACAGCGCCATGGTCACGCTGGCCTCGGTCTTGATCGCAGTACCGATTGGCGCGGGCGGAGGGTTGCTGCTGGGTATTCTGGCTTACCGGCATCCGGTTTTCGAAAGAGTGATCTCACCCATTCTTGACCTGATGCAAACGATCCCGATCTTTGCCTATCTGGTACCGATCCTGTTCATGTTCGGTTTCGGCCCGATCTCGGCGCTGGTTGCCACGATCATCTACGCCACACCGCCAATGGTACGCATCACGACACTGGCGCTGAAAGCCGTCGATCCCGAAATTCTGGATTTCGGACGTATGGCGGGAACAACGCCCAGACAGCTTATGTGGCGAGTTCTAGTGCCGTCAGCCAGCCACAGCCTGATGGTAGGCGTCAATCAGGTGATCATGCTGACGCTGAACATGGTCATCATCGCTTCGATGATCGGCGCTGGAGGGTTGGGTTTCGACGTGCTGGCCGCCCTTCGCCGTCTGGATATCGGTGCGGGTTTCGAGGCCGGCATCGCCATCGTGGTTCTTGCCATCGCCGTGGACCGGCTGAGTCAGGCCTTTGCCGAGCGTATGGGGCAGGTCCATCACGAGATTCCCGGCTCGTGGGTCGCCCGTCATCGGCGCACAGTTCTGGTGCTGATACTGCTGGTACTGACATGGGTGCTGGGACAGTTTTCACCCCTGCTGTTGGAATATCCCGAAAGCCAGACCATCACCACCGGCGCCTTCTGGGACAACACGGTCGAATACCTGAACGTCAACTATTTCGACGTGTTCGAGGCGATCAAGGTCTTCTTCCTCAACTGGTTCATGGTGCCCATCAAGAAGGTACTACTTGGTATCCCATGGCCATGGGCCATCGCCATGCTGACCCTGCTGGGCTGGTACGCGGGCGGATGGCGGCTGGCGCTGCTGTGCAGCGGCATGGCCTCGCTGATCCTTGTATCGGGTCTGTGGTCCAAGGCGATGGTCACGGTCTATCTATGTGGCGCATCGGTGATCCTCGCGACGCTGATCGGGGTTCCTCTGGGTGTACTGGCGGCGCTGAACAAACGCGCCGGGACCATCATCAACTTGCTGATCGACACCCTACAAACCCTGCCCAGCTTTGTTTATCTGATCCCTGTGGTGATGCTGTTCCGGGTCGGCGATTTCACCGCGCTGATTGCCATCGTGCTATATGCGCTGGCCCCGGCAGTACGTTATGCCGCCCACGGTGTGCGTTCGGTCAGCGAGGAGCTGATTGAGGCGGGATTGGTCTCGGGCTGTACCCGCACACAACTGCTGCGTCATATCCGGCTGCCGATGGCCTTGCCCGAAATTCTGCTGGGCATCAATCAGACCATCATGCTGGCGCTGTCGATGTTGGTCATCACCGCGCTCGTCGGCACCCGCGATCTGGGTCAGGAGGTCTATATCGCCCTGACCAAGGCCGACACGGGCCGCGGTCTTGTTGCCGGTCTTGCCATCGCCTTTATCGCCATCATCGCCGACCGGCTGGTTAATGCCGGGGCGCGTCAGGCCCGCATCCGTTTTGGACTGGAGAGTTGAGATGAGCCAATCCGATCTGATGACCCGCATCCGCGACTTGCCGATTTGGCAGGGCGAGATCGAGGCCCAGCCCCTGACCGGCGGCATCACCAACGTGAACTACAAGGTGACCGATGCACGTGGCACGTATGTAGTGCGCGTGGGCGACGATATCCCTCTGCATCAGGTCATGCGTTTCAACGAGTTGGCGGCCAACAAAGCCGCCCATGCCGCCGGACTATCACCCGCGGTTGTACATGCCTCGGGCGACCTGACGATCCTGGAGTTCATCGAGAGCCGCACGCTGAGCGAAGAGGACGTACGCGACCCGCAAATGCTGCCGCGTGTGCTGGATCTGGTCAAACGATGCCACCAAGAGGTGCCCAACCATCTGCGCGGCCCATCGCTTGTGTTCTGGGTCTTCCACGTCATTCGCGACTATGCCGCCACACTTACGGAACGTGGCAGCGGCCACTCGGCCTTGATCCCTGAACTGGTGCAAACAGGAAACATGTTGGAGGCCGAGGCCGGACCATATGACATGGTGTTTGGTCATAACGATCTGCTGTGCGGCAACTTGCTGGACGATGGTGACCGGTTGTGGCTGATCGATTTCGACTATGCCGGGTTCAACTCGCCGCTGTTCGATCTGGGCGGGCTGGCGTCGAACAATGGCCTCTCGCCGGATCAGGAAAACTGGATGCTGGAAACCTATTTCAGGGCGCCAGTCACGGATGATCTGCACCATCGCTATAGCGCAATGAAATGCGCCTCACTGCTGCGCGAAACCATGTGGAGTATGGTTTCCGAGCTCACTTCGGACATCGATTTCGACTACGCGGCCTATACGGCCGAGAACCTCGCGCGATTCCGCGCGGCCCTGACTGAATTCAAAAACACCTGAGGACAGACATGACGGAACTTCCCTCCTCTGCAAAGGCGGTCATCATCGGTGGCGGCATCATCGGCTGTTCGACGGCCTATCATCTGGCCAAAATGGGCTGGACCGACACGGTTCTGCTGGAACGCAAAAAACTGACCTCGGGCACCACGTTTCACGCGGCGGGGCTGGTCGGGCAATTGCGGTCGAACGCCAACATCACCCAGTTGCTGGGCTACTCGGTAGACCTGTACAAGAAGCTGGAAGAAGAGACCGGCCTTGGCACAGGCTGGAAAATGAATGGCGGGTTGCGGCTGGCCTGTAACGAGGAACGCTGGACCGAGGTCAAACGACAGGCCACAACGGCGCATTCCTTTGGCCTGGACATGCAACTTCTGACACCGAAAGAAGCGCAGGACCTGTGGCCTCTGATGGATATCGGTGATGTGATTGGCGCAGCCTTCCTGCCGACAGACGGTCAGGCCAACCCTTCCGACATCACACAGGCGCTGGCCAAAGGCGCGCGCATGGCGGGTGCGAAGATTTTCGAAGATACCAAGGTCACCGATCTTGAGATCGAAAACGGCAAAATCCGCGCCGTTATCACCGAACATGGACGTATCGAATGTGAAAAGGTGATTGTCTGCGCCGGGCAATGGACCCGCGATTTCGCCGCCAAGTTCGGGGTGAACGTTCCGCTGGTGCCGATGGAGCATCAATACATGGTCACCGAGCCCTTTGGTGTTCCGGGCGACCTGCCGACGCTGCGCGACCCCGACCGGCTGACCTATTACAAGGAAGAGGTCGGCGGGCTGGTCATGGGCGGGTACGAACCCAACCCGATCCCCTGGGCTGTAAATGGTATACCCAAAGGCTTCCACTACACGCTGCTCGATAGCAATTTCGACCACTTCGAGCAGATCATGGAACTGTCGCTGGGCCGCGTTCCCGCACTGGAAACCGCCGGGATCAAAACGCTTACCAATGGCCCCGAGAGCTTTACCCCTGACGGCAATTTCATCGTGGGCGAAGCGCCCGAGCTGAAGAACTTTTTCGTCGGCGCGGGTTTCAACGCATTCGGCATCGCGTCGGGCGGCGGCGCAGGCATGGTATTGGCGGAATGGGCAGCCAAAGGCGAGCCGCCCTTTGACCTCTGGTCTGCCGACATCCGCCGCTTTGGCCGCCCGCATTTCGACACTGACTGGGTCCGCACCCGCACGGTCGAAGCCTATGGCAAACACTACACCATGGCCTGGCCGCACGAAGAACATGACTCAGGCCGTCCCTGCCGGAAATCGCCGCTGTACGACACGCTCAAAGATCAGGGCGCATGCTTTGGTGAAAAGCTGGGCTGGGAACGCCCGAACTGGTACGCGGACGCATCGCTGGGCGAGACCGCAAAGGACGAATACAGCTTTGGCCGCCAGAACTGGTTTGCAGCCGTTGGGCGCGAACACAAAGCGGCGCGCGAGGCAGCGGTGCTGTTCGATCAGACATCTTTCGCCAAGTTTGCCCTGAAAGGCCCGGACGCACTCGCCGCGATGAACTGGATTTGCGCCAATGACGTGGACAAAACCGTGGGGGCGCTGGTCTATACCCAGATGCTGAACGACAAAGGGGGCATCGAATGTGACCTGACTGTCGGCCGCGTTGCGCATGACGAGTTCTACATCGTCACCGGCACCGGCTATGCCACCCATGATTTCGACTGGATCAGCCGCAACATTCCCGAAGGAATGAACTGCCAGCTGTTTGATATCACATCCTCCAATGCCGTTCTGTCGCTGATGGGGCCGAAAGCGCGCGATATCCTGTCCGAAGTCACCCGCGACGACGTTTCGAACGAAGGG
The DNA here is from genome assembly GCF_056537725.1 of Ruegeria sp. C11. Taxonomy (NCBI): domain Bacteria; kingdom Pseudomonadati; phylum Pseudomonadota; class Alphaproteobacteria; order Rhodobacterales; family Roseobacteraceae; genus Ruegeria; species Ruegeria sp. C11. The sequence continues at coordinate 141,965 of NZ_JBQFSB010000012.1, forward strand.
TTCAAATTCGGCACTATCCGCACCATCGGAATCGCCGGTTGCCCGGTCAAGGCGCTGCGTGTGACTTATGTGGGCGAGTTAGGATGGGAACTGCATCTGCCGGTGGAATACGCCCAGACCGTCTATGCCGCTTTGATGCAGGCAGGCAAGGCGCATGGGATGGTCAATGCCGGATACCGTGCCATTGAATCTCTACGCCTGGAAAAGGGCTATCGCGCGTGGGGGTCGGATATCGGTGCTGATCACACCCCGTTCGAAAGCGGTCTGGGCTGGGCCGTGAAACTGCGCAAGGATATCGACTTTAAAGGCCGGGCCGCTGCCGAACAGCAAAAGGCAGAAGGCGTCAAAAAGATGCTGGCTTGTTTCACGGTCGACCCGGATGTGGTTCTGCTGGGTCGCGAGACCATCTATCGCAACGGTGAACGCGTTGGTTGGCTGACCTCGGGCGGTTATGGCTATACCGTTGGTCAGTCCATTGGCTACGGCTATGTTCGCAATCCGGACGGTGTGACGGCGGACTACGTTCTGTCCGGCGAATACGAGCTTGAGGTCGCAACGGAACGCGTATCCGCAAAGGTCCATCTGGAGCCACTATACGACCCTAAAATGCAGCGAGTAAAAGCCTGACACCCTTGAAAGGCTGGCAACCGGGCGCGACTATTCGTCGGCCCGGTTGCAATCACATTCAGCCGGCCACGACCTGCTGCTTTTGAACCCCCAGTCCTTCGATGCCCAATTCCATCACATCGCCCGGTTTAAGGTAGGTCGGCGGGTTCTGCCCCATACCCACGCCGGGTGGCGTCCCGGTCGAGATCACGTCGCCCGGCTGCAAAGACATGAACTGCGACAGATGGGAAATCACCGTCGCCACGTCAAAATACATCGTTTGGGTCGAGCCGTCCTGATAGCGGTGCCCGTTCACTTCAAGATACATGGAAAGGTTCTGAGGGTCGGCGATTTCATCGCGCGTCACCAGCCATGGCCCGATCGGGCCGAAGGTATCCGCAGATTTGCCTTTCACCCATTGACCCGAGCGATGCAACTGAAAGTCACGCTCGGACAGGTCATTGATCACGCAATACCCTGCCACATGGTCCAGCGCTTCGGCCTCGGACACGTATTTAGCCTGTTTCCCGATCACGACACCCAGTTCAACCTCCCAATCGGTTTTGCCCGATCCACGGGGGATTTCCACGGTGTCATCCGGTCCGATGATTGCTGAAGTTGCCTTGAAAAAGATCACCGGTTCTTCCGGCAGTGCCATCCCGGATTCCGCAGCGTGGTCTGCATAGTTCAGGCCAATACAGATGAACTTGCCAACATGCCCTACACACGGGCCAAGGCGGGGGGAACCTTCGACCATGGGCAGGTTCGCTGGATCAAGTGCCCGCAGCCGTTCCAACGCGGCGTCGCTTAGAGCGTCGCCGGACAGATCCTCGATATGCCCGGACAGATCACGAAGGCTCCCATCCTCCGTAAGCAGGCCGGGCCTTTCCTGCCCCGTAGGGCCATAGCGTAACAGTTTCATAACTTCTTTCCCTTGCTTCAGATGGTCCAGCCACCGTCGATGGCCATGGCCTGGCCGGTCGTGTACCGGCTTTCGTTACTGGCCAGATAGAGCGCCAGATCGGCAATTTCCCCGGCCGTTCCAATGCGCCCCATGGGCTGGCGGGCAACGAAATCCCGCATCGCCTTGTCGTAGTCGCCGGTTGCGCGCAGCCTGTCATGCAGGCTGGGGCTGTCCACTGTGCCGGGACAGATCGCATTGCACCGGATGCCCTGTTCGACGAAATCCGCCGCTATCGACTTGGTCAGGCCGATGACCGCCGCCTTTGAGGCACAATAGGCGAACCGGTTCGGCACACCCTTTATCGAGGAAGCAACCGAAGACATATTGATGATGGAGCCCCCGCCCCGCTCCAACATCCCCGGAAGCGTTAGTTTGCACAGGCGATACATTGCCTTGACGTTCAGATCGAAACTGAAATCCCAATCGCTTTCGTCACACTCCAGAATGCTGCCACCAGCCACATATCCGGCACAGTTGAACAACACATCCAGCGGTCCAATTTCCGCCATTGCACGCGAAACCGCATCAGCATCGGTCACGTCAAGCTGCCGCGCCGTTATTCCGTTCAGCGTATCCAGTTCCTCAAGCGCGGTCGCGTTGATATCGCTGGCGATCACTTCGGCGCCCTGTGCGGCAAACAATTCAGCGGTCGCGCGCCCGATGCCCTGACCCGCCGCAGTGATCAGACACCGCTTTCCGGCCAAACGTCCATTGTCGATTGTCACCTCGATCTCCTTAACTCTCGTATTCCGAAAGAATGTCTGTTGGCATGTCCTGATAGCAGACAGGGCGCAGGAACCGCCGGATGGACAGTGTCCCGACTGAGGTTGCGCCGAAATTGGTGGATGCCGGATAAGGGCCGCCGTGCACCATCGCGTCGCAAACCTCGACCCCGGTAGGGAAACCATTGGCGATCAGGCGACCTGCCTTGCGCTCCAGCACCGGTAACAGTTGCGCGGCGCGGTCGCGATCCGCAACCTCCATGTGCAGGGTACAGGTGAGTTGCCCGTCAAGGGTGCGCGCCACCTGCATCATCTGGTCGAATTCGGTAACAGTGACCAAAAGACCAAGGGGGCCAAAAACCTCATGATGCAGGTCGGGATTGGTTAGCCAGTCCCGACCCGAGACAGAATACAATGCTGGGGCCACCGCCCGCTCGGAACAGGATGGGTTCAGAAGAGGTGTTACATTCGCCTGCTGTGCCATCTGGTCCGCACCCGTTTGATATGCCGCAGCAATGCCTTGCGTCAGCATGGTCTGCGGCCCGGTCTGCTGCAACGCGTGACGCGCAGCATCGGCAAAACGCTCGGCATCCGGCCCGGCCATGGCAACAGCGACACCCGGATTGGTGCAGAACTGCCCCACACCCATGGTCAGGGACCCTGCCCAGCCTTCACCCAAGGCCTCAGCCTTTGCTGACAAGGCTTCGGGCAGCAGGAACATGGGATTGATCGACCCCAGCTCGCCAAAGAACGGGATCGGTTCGGGCCGTTGCGCACACAGGTCAAACAGGGCGCGTCCGCCGCGCAACGATCCGGTAAAGCCCACGGCGCGGATCAGGGGGTGCTGGACCAACCGTTCCCCGACTTCGCGCGCACCGCCCTGCACCAGCGAAAAGATACCGGGATGCAGGTCAAGCGCAGTCAGGGCTGCATGGATCGCCTGAGCGACGACTTCGCCGGTTCCGGGATGGGCCTCGTGCCCTTTGACGACCACCGGACAACCCGCGGCAAGGGCGGCCGCCGTGTCGCCACCCGCAACCGAGAAGGCCAGCGGGAAATTCGACGCGCCGAACACCGCCACGGGACCGATGGGGCGCTGCACCAGCCGCAGATCGGACCGTGGCAGGGGTGCGCGGTCAGGCAAGGCCGCGTCGTGGCGCACATCAAGATAGTCGCACCGCTCGATATGATCGGCAAACAGGCGTAGCTGGCCGGTGGTGCGTCCACGTTCGCCGACAAGGCGCGCCTCGGGCAATCCGGTTTCCTGACACCCGATTTCGGTGATCGCATCATCACGCGCGTCAATCTCATCCGCGATGCGCCGCAGCAGGGCCGCACGACTGGCGCGCGAGGACCAGCCGAAGCTGGCAAAAGCCGCCTCAGCCCCTTCGACTGCGCGGTCGACAAGCTCTGCATTACCCATGTAGAATTTGTGTGATGGACCCTTGGCCGGGTCAGAATCGAAACTGTCGTTGCCGCCAACCCAATGGCCGGCAATCAGATGGTGTCCTGTCAGCATGTTTTGCCTATCCTGCATTCATAAAAGGCCGCGCGCGGCCAGATTTCGCATCAGCGCGGTCGCGCCAAAACTCCACTCGGGGCATTCGGTAGACAACCGGACGGTATTGACCAGTTGCCCAAGTTCGGGACAGGCCACCTTCACCACATCGCCCAGCTTGTGTGTGAACCCCTGCCCCGGCGTGTCGCGATCCTGTGTCGGCGCAAACAGCGTGCCAAGAAACAGCATCAGACCATCCGGATACTGATGATGGCGCCCGATAGTCTGCGCAACCAGATCCGCAGGGTCGCGGCTGATCTGCGCCATCGATGAGCTTCCATTCAGCACATATCCGTCCTCGCCAATGACCGTCAGGGTCAGTTCGGCTTGCCGTACATGGTCCAGCGTGAAGCTGTCATCGAAAAGCCGGATCATCGGTCCAATCGCGCAGGACGCGTTGTTGTCCTTGGCCTTGCCCAGCAAAAGCGCCGAGCGACCCTCCACATCGCGCAGGTTGACGTCGTTGCCCAACGCCGCACCCTGAATTCGCCCGCCCGAGTTCACAGCCAACACAACCTCGGGTTCGGGGTTGTTCCAGGTCGAGATCGGATGCAGGCCCACATCAGACCCGAACCCGACCGAGGACAACACCTGCGCCTTGGTGAACACCTCGGCATCAGGTCCGATGCCGACCTCCAGATACTGGCTCCATAGTCCTTCGTCGATCAGTGCCTGTTTCACCTCGGCGGCCTTGTCGGATCCGGGAACGATATTCGACAGGCTTTCACCAATACGTGTGCCGATCCTCTCGCGAATACTGTGGGCACGATCCGGGTCGCCCGCCGCCTGTTCTTCAATCACGCGCTCGACCATTGATCCGGCAAAGGTCACGCCGCAGGCCTTGATAGCCTGAAAGTCACAGGGGGCCAGCCAGCGATGATGGCCGTTCAGCGGCCATTGATATTTACCGGGGGCGCTGCGTACATATTCGACGGCGTCGTCGCGTTCGAGAATATCACGGACAGTTGGTGCCGCCCGATCGGTGATATTCACCAGATGGTTTTTGCGCAGGGTTACGACACAAGGTCCGATGCCCGGGACGTCAATGCGGCCCAACCACAGGCCAGCGGGGTCCAGATCAGGGGTCATGTCACTCTCTCAACAGATAAGCGCGGGTCGCGTTTCCACCAAGGACGGCGTCCCGCTCTGGCCCGGAAAGTTCGGCCAGCAGGGTTTCAGTGGTCTCAATCCAGCGGTCATATGTCCCTGCCAGCGTACAAACCGGCCAGTCACTGCCCCAGATCAGGCGATCCGGTCCAAAGCAGTCCAGCAGATGACCGACATAAGGTTTCAGGTCCTCGACCGACCAATCCGCTGCCGCCTCGGTCATCAGGCCGGACAGTTTACAAAAAGCACCTGTCTCGTGCGCCAGCACCGACATATCCAACGCCCATCCGTCAATCACTTGATCCCGGATTTCTGGCTTTGAACCATGATCAATCACGACGCGCATTTCAGGATGCCGATGCAACAGGGTCAGCAAGTTCGGCAGGTGCCTCGGCAATGTCAGGGCATCGAATGTCAGGTCCTGCGCCAACATTGTCTGGAATGCGGGCGTCAGCGTCTCGCCCAACATCCAGTCAGGGTCGGGTATATCCTGAATCATCGGCCGCAACCCGACCAGTGCAGGATGCCGGGCGAGGTCGGCGATCCGTTCGGGCGCGTCCGGGGCTGCAAAATCGACCCATCCGACCACCCCCCTGATATACGGATTGCTGTCGGCAAGGTTCAGCATGAACCGGGTCTCAGCTTCCGTGGGCGCTGCCTGAACCAGAATCGTACCGGTGATATCATGCGTCTGCAAAAGCGGTTCCAGATCGTGCGGACCGAAATCCCGGTGGATCGGCCCCAGATCTGGCGTAAGCCAGCCATAATCGCCCCGCTTCAAAGTCCAGAAATGCTGATGCGCGTCGATCCGGCTCATCCAATCACGCCCTTTGTCAGAATGATGTTGCCGTACAACCTGCGCTCTCCAGTTTGCACAACGACAAAGGATTGCGCGGCACGTTCGTAGAAATCGAAACGTTCCAGCCCGGCAGCTTGCGCGGGATTATCTGCAACCGAATTGATGATGCTCTGAAAATCGGCCACCGCTTCGGGGGTTTCATCCGCGTTGCCGACCACCTGCATCGTCAGCGCCGGGTTCTCAGCAAATGTATCCAGCGGCATCACCGACAACACCGCGCGCAGCACGTCGCTGGCAGAGGAGCCATCAGCCCGGATACAGGGCGGGCCAAGACTTTCACCGGGAAAGTTCGCATCAGCGATGACTATCATGTCCCCGTGCCCCATCGCGCGCAGGGCATGCAGAAGGTCAGGCGACAGGATCGGGTCGATGTTACGCAGCATGAGCACCCTCCGTCGGCAAAGGCGCATCGTATCGGATCAGCCCTTCATTGCGCAGGTCCGACCATAGCGCCGTGGGTATCGGGCGTTCAAGCAAAGCGACATTGGCCTGAACTTCGGCTGCGTTAACCGCACCGGGGACAACCGTTTTCACGCAGGGATGCCCCAAAACGAATTGCAGCGCGGCGGCGATCAGCGGAGTTTTATGGGCGGCGCAGACCGCCTCGATCCGCCGGACACGATCAAGGGTTTCGGGCGGGGCGTCGGCGTAGTTGTATTTCGCACCCGGCACAGCCCCGGTCGCCAGAATGCCCGAATTGTACGGGCCACCCAGAATGATCCCGACATCGCGTTTCACGCATAGGGGCAGAAAACTCTCTAGCGCGTCCTGTTCCAGCAGTGTGTATCGACCCGCCAGTAAGAAACCATCGAAATCACCCAGACCCAGCAGACGTTCGCAGACCTGCCATTCGTTCACACCCGCGCCGATGGCAGCGATTTCTCCGGCAGCACGCAACTCGGTCAGGGCACGAAAGCCACCGCCATCAAAAAGTTCACGCACCTTGGCATCCGATGCCTCCTGTGATCCCTGACTGAAAGCGCACACATCATGCACCAGCAAAATGTCCGCCTTTTCAACATCCAGCCGGGCCTTGCTGGCCTCGTATGACCGCATAACCCCGTCATAGGTATAGTCGTATACGATCCGTTTCTGAGGGACATCGACAAAGGCCTCGGGCGTCACTTCATGCGGTTCGCAATCCAGCAGCAGGCGACCGATCTTGGTCGAAAGCTGGATGTTGGTCCGGCCGAACCTGCCTATTGCAGGACCAAAACGCTGCTCTGACCGTCCCAGCCCGTATTGCGGTGCTGTGTCGAAATACCGGATACCGGCGTCAAACGCCGCCTGCAAAGCGGCCTGCGCATCCTTATCACTGACCTTGCGATACAGGTTCCCAAGCGGCGCCCCACCAAAGCCCATCCGCGTCAGCGGCACAGACCGGGCAGTACGGGCGTTGAGCAGTGCGGTATCGGTTACTTTCATTACTAATCCTCGTCTCAGGAAGAGCTAAACAGTTCGGGGCGTTGTTGCTCAAGCGGCTCAATTCGCGGCAGCAACTGACCCAGATGGCGGCGCATGGCGGCCTGCGCTGCGGCAGGATCACGGCTGCGAATAGCCTCGAGTATGGCGCGGTGCTCTTCATAGGTTTCCACAGCGCGGCCGGGCGTTGGTAGCAGCAGCACCCGAGCACGGCTGACTTGCAGAGAAACCATCCGGGCGACCGCGATCAGACGCGTAAATCCGGTAAATTGCATCAGCATCGCGTGGAATTCCTCATCCGCCTGATAAAACCCGGCAAAATCCTGATCTTCGACCAGCAGACCTTGCAGACGCAGGTTGCGGGTCAGTTGCGCCAATTGCTCATCGGTTCGGTCTTCCGCCACTTTTGCAACAGCAGCCAATTCCAGCGCCTCGCGCAAAAATGCACCTTCGCGGATTTCAGCCATCGAGAAATAGGCAACACGTGTCGCTGATTGGGGAACCACGTCCACCAGGCCTTCGGCACTAAGCCGCGCAATCGCTTCGGAGACGGGAGAACGGGATACACCCAGTTGCTCACATATTGCCCCTTTGCGCAAAACCGTGCCCGGCAGGAATTCCAAAGACAGGATGGCGCCCTTGAGCGACAGGTAAACCCGCTGCGCCAGCGACCCTTCAAGCGCGCTTATCTCTTTCAGTTGGGCTGCATCGATTTCCGTTGGGGCGGTCATTCATTCCTCCGTGTAGACTAACATGTTAGTTGACATGTGTCTCAAGTCAAGCTAGCACATACATCACTCGTAGCGAATTCGGACGCAAGGCAGGAGGAAGCTCAGCGTGGACGCGCAAGCCAGCGATGTTGTTCAGTTACAGCCACAGGACAATGTGGTCATTGCACTGCGTGATCTGCCTGCCGGGCAGATTGTAGCGGGCCTGAAAGCACCACTGACCTCAGCCGTCACCCGCGGCCACAAGATCGCCAGCAAGCCGATTGCGGCAGGCGCTAACGTTCTTCGCTATGGCCAGATCATCGGCCAGGCCAGAAGCAACATTGCAGTGGGTGATCATGTTCACGTCCAGAATCTGGGCATGGGCGCGCATCAGCAAGATTATGGCTTTGCCAGCCAGAACGAACCCCTTCCCGTCATTGGCGGCAATAGGACGTTTCAGGGCTATCACCGAGCCGATGGCAAAGTCGGAACCCGCAACTATGTCGGCATCCTGACATCGGTGAATTGTGCAGGTTCCGTGGCGCGTTTCATCGCGGAAGCGGCCGAAAAAGCCGGTCTGCTTGACGCCTATCCCAATGTCGACGGTATTGTTCCCATCGTGCACGGCACGGGCTGCGGAATGTCCGGCACTGGCGAAGGTTATGACACACTGTTCCGCACGCTGGCGGGATATGCACAGCACCCGAATTTCGGTGGCATTCTGTTGATCGGTCTTGGGTGCGAGGTGATGCAGGTGGCGGATCTGGTTGGCGGTCGGCCAATCCGGGCTGACGGCATCCTGCGATATATGACTATCCAGCATGAAGGCGGGACGCGAAAGACCATCGAAAAGGGACTGACCGAACTGCAGGGCATAGTTGAACTGGCCAATCAGGCCAGCCGGGCGCCCGCCCCCGTCAGTGAGATCACCGTCGGGATGCAATGCGGCGGATCGGACGGGTATTCGGGGATCACCGCCAATCCGGCCCTGGGCTGCGCCTCGGACCTTTTGGTGCGCCACGGGGGCACCACGATATTGTCCGAAACCTCGGAGATCTATGGGGCCGAGCATCTTTTGACCCGGCGTGCCGAGACAATCGAAGTCGGCGAAAAACTGGTCGAGCGGGTGCGCTGGTGGGAAGACTATACCGCCCGAAACGGCGGTGAGATGGACAACAACCCCAGCCCAGGCAACAAGCGCGGCGGACTCACCACCATTCTGGAAAAATCTCTTGGTGCAGTGGCCAAGGGCGGCAGCGCACCGCTGCGCGATGTCTACAAGTTCGGAGAGCTTGTCGACAAAAAGGGTTTCGTTTTCATGGACAGCCCCGGTTTCGACCCTTGTTCGGTCACCGGACAAGTTGCCTCGGGCGCGAACCTGATCGTGTTCACCACCGGACGTGGCTCGGTCTCGGGGTATCAGCCGACACCCTGCATCAAGCTGGCCACAAACTCCGAAATGTATGCACGCATGTCCGAGGACATGGATCTGAACTGCGGCGACATCGTCACCGATGGTGTCAGCATCGAAGCCAAAGGCGAAGAACTGTTCGAGCTGATGATCGATGTTGCCAGCGGCAAACAGACCAAAAGCGAAGAACTTGGATTTGGCGGGGTCGAATTCGTCCCCTGGCAGATCGGGGCCGTGATGTGATGCGGAAGAATGGCGCAACATGACCGGATCGGGGGAGGAGAAATGACGAAACTGGTCGAAATGACGGGGATCGAAAAGCACTTCCCCGGCGTGCACGCCCTCAAGACCGTGAGGTTCGATCTGGAGCCCGGAGAGGTTCACGCCCTGATGGGTGAAAACGGAGCGGGCAAATCGACGTTGATGAAAATCCTGTCCGGCATCTACCAGCGCGATGCAGGCGAACTGAAGATCGGCGGCCAAAGCGTCAATCCGGACTCTCCGCGCGCCGCACAGGACCTTGGCATCGGGATCATCCATCAGGAACTCAGCCTGATGAACGATCTGACTGCCGCTCAGAACATCTATATCGGGCGCGAACCGCGCAAACGGTTTGGTCGTCTGGACGACGACGCGCTGAACGCCCAGGCGGCAGAGGTCTTTGCCTCGATGAATTTGTCGCTGGACCCGAAAACGCTGGTTGGGAATCTGACCATCGCCAAGCAGCAGATGATCGAGATCGCCAAGGCATTGTCCTATCGCTCGAAAGTTTTGATCATGGATGAACCCACGGCGGCGCTGAACGATGCCGAGATAGCCGAGCTGTTCGTGATCATTCGGCGCCTCAAGGCCGAAGGCGTAGGCATCGTCTATATCAGCCACAAGATGGACGAGCTCAAACAGATCGCCGACCGTGTGACCGTCATGCGCGATGGGGAATACGTCGGAACGGTCGATGCCGCCGCGACACCCATTTCGCAGATCATCGCCATGATGGTCGGGCGGGAGGTCAAGGAAGAGCCACAGGATATTCCGGACCTGAGCGAAGCCGAAGTATCGCTGGAAATCGTTGGGCTGAACCGAGGGAGGGAGATTCAGGACGTCAGTTTTTCCGTCCGAAAGGGTGAAATTCTGGGCTTTGCCGGGCTGATGGGCGCGGGCCGGACCGAGGTCGCGCGCGCCATATTCGGGGCTGACGCCAAAGACGCGGGCGAAATTCGCGTGCATGGTCAAAGCGTCGGGATTGCATCCCCCGCCGATGCCGTACAGGCGGGGATCGGATACCTGTCCGAAGACCGCAAGCATTTCGGTCTGGCGACCGGCATGAACGTCCGCGACAACATCGCTTTGGCATCGATGAACATGTTCACCCGGCGCGGCGGCGTCCTGAATGACGCCGGTATTTCGCGCACAGCGCAGAACTATATCGCTCAGTTAGGCATTCGCACGCCATCAGACACGCAGGAGGTCAGGCTGCTGTCGGGTGGCAACCAGCAGAAAGTTGTCATCGCCAAATGGCTGCTGCGTGATTGCGACATTCTGATCTTCGACGAACCGACGCGCGGGATCGATGTCGGCGCGAAATCCGAAATTTACAAACTTCTTGAAGAGCTGGCAGCCGACGGCAAGGCGATCATCGTGATCTCGTCGGAATTGCCTGAAATCTTACGGCTGAGCCATCGCATCGCTGTCATGTGCGAAGGGCGCCTGACCGGAATCCTGCCCGGCGGCAAAACGGCCACGCAGGAAGAAATAATGAAACTGGCCACGCAACGCGAAGCGGCAATGCAGGTGTCAGAGCACGCAACGGGGACACATCAATGACCACTGCAACCGACGTGAAGCAAAAAAAGCCGCTGGCTCCGCTGACCGACACGGGCGCCTATCAAAAGCTGCTGGCCTTTGCCAGCCTCATCGCCCTGCTGATCGGATTCTCGATAGCGTCTCCCAACTTCATGCAGACCTCGAACATGATCGCCATCTTGCAGGCAACATCGGTCAATGGGGTGCTTGCCGTGGGCGTGACGCTGGTCATCATTACCGGCGGCATCGATCTGTCGGTGGGCACATTGATGACCTTTTGCGCCGTCATCGCCGGGGTGGTTCTGACCTATCTGGGCATGCCGCTTTTGCTTGGCGTGATCGCGGCCATTGCCGCCGGTGCCTTCTGCGGCCTGTGCTCGGGCACGTTCGTCGCCAAAATGAAGATCCCTCCGTTCATCGCGACACTCGGCATGATGCTGATCCTCAAGGGCCTGTCGCTGGTGATTTCCGGAACGCGACCGATCTATTTCAATGATACACCCGGCTTTGACCAAATCTCGCGCGGATCGCTGATCGGCGATGTTTTTCCCGGCCTGCCCATCCCGAACGGTGTGCTGATCCTGTTTCTGGTGGCCATTGCCACGTCGTACATCCTCAGCCGTACCGTGCTGGGCCGGTACACATTTGCCCTGGGTTCAAACGAAGAGGCGGTGCGCCTGTCGGGTGTGAACACAGATGCCTGGAAAATGCGGATCTATGCCCTTGCCGGCGGCATCTGCGGGATCGCGGGCGTCCTCATCGCTTCACGCCTGAACTCGGCCCAGCCCGCTTTGGGGCTTGGGTATGAGTTGGAGGCGATTGCCGCGGTGGTCATCGGCGGCACATCCCTGTCCGGCGGGCGGGGCACCATCCTGGGAACGCTGATCGGCGCCCTGATAATGGCAGTTCTGACCAACGGGCTGCGCGTCCTGTCAGTGGCGCAGGAATGGCAAACGGTGGTGACCGGCGCCATCATCATCCTTGCGGTCTACGCCGATATGGTGCGCCGCGGAAAAACGAGCTGAGGCAACTTCAATACAGGCAAAACCAATAGAAAATTCAACAGGATAAAGACTCAACAGGAGGAGAAGACATGCTTTCACGCCGCTTAATTCTCGGGGCTCTCAGCGCTGTGGCGCTCAGCGCTCCCGCGTCCACTGCCTTTGCCGAGGAAATCTATGTTCCGCTGGTCTCGAAAGGTTTCCAGCACCAGTTCTGGCAGGCGGTGAAGGCCGGTGCGGAACAGGCCGCCAACGAAGAGGGTGTTCGGATCACATTCGAAGGCCCCGACAATGAAACGATGGTGGACCGGCAGATCGACATGCTGGCCGCCGCGCTGGCCAACAAGCCCGCCGCCATCGGATTTGCCGCGCTGGATAGTCAGGCCGCCATCCCCCTGCTGCGTCAGGCGCAAGAGGCAGGCATTCCCGTGATCGCCTTTGACAGTGGCGTCGATAGTGACATCCCCCTGGCCACCGCGACCACCGATAACGTCGCCGCCGCGTCGCTGGCAGCCGACAAGATGGCCGAACTGCTCGGCGGCAGCGGCAAGGTGGCAGTTGTTGCACACGACCAGACCAGCCGGACCGGGATCGACCGCCGCGACGGCTTTGTTAATCGCATTGCCGATAAATACCCGGATATCGAGGTTGTCACAGTACAATATGGTCAGGGCGACCACCTGAAGTCCACCGAAGTCACCAAGGCCATTCTGACTGCAAACCCAGACCTGAAAGGTATCTTCGGCACCAACGAGGGGTCAGCGATTGGTGTGGTGAACGGTGTGCAGGAACTTGGCACCAAGGATCTGGTGATCATCGGCTATGACTCGGGCAAGGCCCAGAAGGACGCGATCAAAAGCGGCCTGATGGCCGGAGCAATCACTCAGAACCCGGTTGGCATCGGATACGAGACGGTCAAAGCGGCCGTCGCCGCCACCAAGGGCGGAGAGGTGCCAGGACTGATCGATACCGGCTTCTACTACTATGATGCATCCAACATCGATGATCCGGAAATCGCGGCCGTCCTTTACGACTGAGGTAAAGGCTGTACTTTCTAGGCCCGGCGCACCCACGCCGGGCTGAATTTTCCGGGTGATTGTTGTTTTCAGGCAAATCAGCCTTCCGTCGTCTGAAGACTCATGACTGTTTTGAGCCTCCGGAAAACTGCGAAGAATAGTAATAGGCAATCGCCTGCGCCCGGTTCTTCACCGACAATTTTTCATAGATGTTGGACAAATGAAATTTCACCGTATTGGTCGAGATTTGCAGTTCTTTTGACAGGTCCCGATTTGACATCCCCTTGGCCAGCGCATCCAGAATCGCGCGCTCTTTGCGGGACAGGCTGTGTATGGGATCCTGCTGCATCTTGCGCACGTCGATAAAGGGGAAAACCATTTTGCCCGCTGCCACTTCGGCACAGGTCTCTAACAACCCTTCGACCTCGCCGGAGCGTGCAGCAAACCCGGCAGCACCGGCCTGCATCGCCAATCTGGGAATATCTCCTGCTGTATCGCCATAGACGACGAACCTAGGCGCGGTTTCCTGTTCGCGCAGCACCTCTATCAACTTCGCAGCCCCAAGAACGGGCAGGTTCCAGTCGATGACGGCGATCTTAACGGGCACGCGCACAACCATTCCCAGAAAGCCTTCTGCGGTTGCCGAGGTTGCGACAAGCGAGAATCGGGTGTCGCGCTCAAAGATTTCGGACATTGCCGAGAGCACCAGCGGATTGCTGTCCGCCAGCATGACGTCGATTGCTTCAGTTGTTTTCCCAAGCATATGAAATTGCCTTTGAATTTGGGTTTTCCTACCCGTTTTGGTGGTGTGTGTTGTGGTATACGGTGGTATCCTTACCC
>NZ_JBQFSB010000013.1:0-117451 GCF_056537725.1 Ruegeria sp. C11
TCTTAAAAAGTGTCGCGGGATGGAGCAGCCCGGTAGCTCGTCAGGCTCATAACCTGAAGGTCGCAGGTTCAAATCCTGCTCCCGCAACCAATATTATCAGTCAGTTATAAACACTTAACCTCGCACAACGCGGGGCTTCTTGTGTTTAGAGCTCCTACGCTCGGTGCTACGCTACACAGCAAAGAACAGATACAACTGCGCAGCGAATTCGTCGCTCCCCATTTCCTAATTTGGATGTTCACTGCAGGCCACCAATCAGTGTCGCAGTAGGTGATTTCGAACAGCAAAATCTCGGAACATTCTTTTGGAAAAGACTGTCCAGGAAATTTGCGCTAGGCTTCGGATGGAGCTTGGCGTTTCTTTTCCGGCAAGAACTCGTCCACTACGACATATGCGATAATTACAAAGATCGCCGCGCTTGCAACTTGTAACACGCGCGTAATGCTTTTCACGTCTGCCTCGTCGGAAAAGGGTGCAACGGACCCGCCATAAACGATCAATGCTGTTGTAATGGCAGATCCGGCGGCGGCGGCGAGAGGTACCTGCGATTTTCCGAGCGCGCCGAGCGTTAGGCAAAAGAAAAAGCATAACACGACGGGCGTCAAAAAAACGGGGGCTATTACGTTTATTTCATAGCAAATGATAGACACCGCAGCCCCAAGTAGGTTCGCGGTCAACATCGATTTGGCCACGGTTTTCCCCATGGCCGGCATTGCCGCAAGTTGCTGACTTAGAAGTGCCACAAAAAACAAAACCAAAAGCGCCGATGCGCCAGACACGAAGAACGCCATGGCAAACGGAACTGTAACAAGTGACATTCTGATAATCCGGCGGTACGGATCGAAGTCGGGCGAAGCTGCTGTTTTTTTCTCGACAGGTGTTTGGGGTTCAACAGGTATCAGGACAAACATCAACGTTGATACGAAACCTGCAAACAGCAGGTTCATCGGAATCCAAAACACAAGTACCAAAGCCAGATCTTGAGACTGCAGCACGAGGTTCGGGATCATCAAAGCGCCCATTAGTGCTATGACACCCGGCAAAACTCCGGCGCCAGAGACCGACCAAGTGAACGACAGGATGATCCCGAGCGCCACCAGAATGAGAAACACAACAGGATATGGCGCGAACACCGATGACAGCAGAAACGAAATAAACATCAGTCCAATCGAGAAGACGAAAAGTTTGCCAAATGCAGCCAAAGGAAGCGCCGCGGGCGCTTGAAGGAAAAGCGCGGTGAACACTGCGCCTACAACCGCAAGTGGCCAACCAAAAAACAAACCCAACGAAAACACACCCGTCACGCCCAGCGTCAACCGCGCGACAGAGCGCTTGTCTTCAGTACGCATAGGAAAAGATCGAAACCAAGCGGATGTAGGCGCGACCGACAGTGTTTAGCAAAGAACTGTCGCTGAGATACATGATAACGTCCGCTTGTCCGTTCAACTGAAAGCGAAGATCATCCTCGGCATTGCCAGCCTCGTAACCGGGCAGAATTATCCGTACCGGGAACCGTTCGGGTTCGCGTAAAAAACCTTTGGTACTGGGTGCGCTTGCCAATTGGCCGGGTTCGTCCCCGCCGCTCAGCGAAACTGCTGCGCTGAAACTTTCGATTACACCGGGAATAATCTGACCTGGATGCATATCCAGCACCACATCGACAGGAGAGCCAACCGACGCCCTGCCGAGGTTATTTTCGGTGAAATAGGCCTCAATCCAGATGTCTGTCGCATCTAGGAACGTCAAAAGATCTTGGCCAGACCTTGCATACGTCCCGGGGGCGATCAGTAGGTTGGATACGACACCTGTTGCCGGAGCACGTAGTTCTGTCCACTCCAGATTAAGTTCGGCATCTGCCAAAGCCGCCAGAGCTCGCTGGATTTTCGGGTTTTCGATTCCGTCATCGCCAAGCCTTTGCTTGGCTTTTTCCAAGTCCGCTTGGGCGTTCTCGAAATTGGCTTCGGACTCTGCCAATTGCCCGCGCGCATCATCGGCCTTTGAGACGGCAATCAAGCCCTTCTTTTCCAACGCAAAGACACGTTCGGTCTGTATGCGCATCGTGTCGAGGTCGCTCTGAGCTCTAGCCAGTTTGGCTTGGGCCGCGCTGACCTCTGCCGAGGATGCGCCTACCTCTTGGGTAGCTGCTTCCAGGTCGGCTTCGGCCTTGTCGCGATCAATTTCATAGGGTCTGGGATCGATCCGAACCAGAACATCTCCAGCTGAGACGACCTGACCATTTTGGACAAGAACCTCAGTTACAGTACCAGTGACCTGCGGAACGATTTGGGTAGCAATGGCCTTTACTCTGGCGTTTCCGGTGAATGGGGTTTTTCGGTCCGCGACAAGGTACCAGACCAGAAAGAAAAGTATGATGGCCAGCGTCGTCCAAATTGTCTTTCTCATGTAGCTGCTCCATCAGCAGCGTCTTTCGACTCCGTGGGGGCATCGATCCAGACCTTGAACAGTTCGTAGAAGACAGCGAACAGAACGGGCCCCATGAAAATACCGATCAAACCATAGGCCATCATGCCGCCGAGGACCCCGATTAGGATCACAAGCATTGGCGTCTCAAGGCCCTTCGAGATGAAAACGGGACGCAGGAAGCTGTCCATGATCGTCACCGGGACAGCCAGTATGGTGAAGACCAAGGCAGCACCACCTGACATCGAACTCCATGCGTAGATAATCACCGGTAATAGAACCAAGCCGGGGCCAATCTGGATGATCGATAATATCAGGCAAATGAATGCCAGCGTCGCAGCCGAGTTAACGCCGAACAATACCAACAGTAGCCAAACAACGACAGCTTGTATGGCGGCGACGCCGATCACGCCCTTGGTGACGTTGCGGATCGTTGCGCCTGCCAATGTTACGAACTCACCGCCGCGTGGGGCGAAGACACGATTGGCAAATCGTTGAAGGCCTTGCACAAGGTTCGGTCCGGGGCTGAACAGGGCGCCCATAATCAAAACGGAAAGCGCAAGGCCCAATAGTCCTATTCCAATGCCCAATACTTTTCCAAACAGAGACTTGGTGATCTCCAGTATTTGCGCCCCATATTTTGCAAGCGCACCGTCCAGGTTTCGTTCAAACATTCCCCAGACGTCAGCGATTTTTTCCCCGACTAGCGGCAGCTCTTTGATGCCGTCAGGGGCTGGCGGGATTTTCAATTCTCCTCTATCGGCCTGTTCGGCAAACTCAGAACCCAATTCAGCGGCGCCAGAAACGGCTGTTGCGACGGGCCCCAATGTCAACACAAGGCCCAAGAGAACCAGTATTGTCGCTGCAAGTTTTTTTCGTCCCCCCAGCTTAGACTGCAGCCAATCAAAAACCGGATAAAGTGCCACACAAAGGATCGTCGCCCAGATCACCACACTTGCGAGCGGGGCGATCATTACCAATGCGCTGTAAAGGAATAGTCCGAGAAACAACAAACGAATTGCGAGATCGACAATCTTCGCGTCCTGAGTCTTTTCCATACCATCCCTCCATTGTTTTCTGAATGTTACACTCAAAAAACAAGATGTGTGATTTTTTTGGAAAGGATCGCGTAGTATGTTGTAATTTATAGGTATTAAAAAGGAGGCTTGAGCCATTGATCAAGGCGTTGCTTTCGAAAACGCCCGCTTTTAGTTCAATTGGGTACCGTCTATTTTTTCGACTTTTTGTCATCCTGAGATAGAATTGTATCAGCCACTGTAGTCGCTGCTGTCACGAAGATACCAAGCCCCACAATGATGTATACCATTGTAAAAACCTTCCCTGCAGCGGTTTCAGGAGAGAAGTCACCAAACCCGACTGTCGAAATTGTGACAACAGAGAAATACACGGAGTCGAGCCAACTCCAACCTTCGACGAAGTGATAAAACACCGACGCCCATAAGATCATGCCAGTTGTGAAAGCAAGAAGACCCTTCACTCTGCCATCCTTAAAGGCGACACTGATCCCTTTTGTTATCCTGGTGAGTGAGTTCATGGCTTGACCATAGCACCTAATGAACGATTACATAGTATTATTTGAATTTATTTGAGTTTATTTGAAATCACTTGTCGCGTCTCCAGCCTCGGTACTGGGACGGAGGCGTCAAAAGTCTCTTTTTCGAAGATCTTGTAAGCCTCAAGGTTTAACGGGCCGATCTCGACGGCGCTTTCCCCTGGCTTGGCCTGCATCTTGCCCTTTACTTGCACATACAGCTGGGAAAATGAGCTGTTCCACACCGAGATCATATCCCGCGCATTTGAGAAGGCGGCTTTGGAACTACTTTGACGCGAGGGCAGTCCTTTCGAGCATTCAGGCCACTCGAAGCACCCTAATCAAACAACTTCGTCCATTCTTTTTTATGGACGTGGTTCTTGTCGCGGCAATCCATTCATTCTTTTGCCGGAAGCAAGAGGGCGCGTGCTTTATGAATGTCAGAAGAGGCACGGCACTTCCTCAGATTGATCAGTCGCGCTTGCGTAGACATTTGAGCAAGAAAAAGACTGTGATGGGGGGCTTTAGGCTAACACAGCGCCCCACTAACTGGGATGTAGCGCGAGAGGTCTATGGAAAGCCGCTGCTCTTCGCAGCACCCAATATTCTTCAAAACTTGATCGCTGAAGCAAGGCAGAAATCTCTGGCCAACGAGTGTCTCAACAAGTTCCTGTTTGAGGCATTTGGCGAACGTCTGCTGTGAACCCGAAGCGGCCAAAGAGCTGAGCCGTGCGTTAATAGCCAGTCGGCTGACCAATGTTGGGCGATGCTCGGATCTAGCTGGTCTGAAAAGCGAAGAGAGACATTGATCCAGATCGCGTGCCACCGCATCTTTGTAGGGAACCAGTGAACCAAACGCACAGGGCATAGGACATAAATTGAAGTCATTTGTCGGAGATTGGACCGAAAGCTTTCTTGGCACGAGAAACCTACCTCGGCGGGTCAGGGATAAGCTTCTACATGAAGCACGCGTGGTATCATATAAGCAGGGCCAGCAAGTTTTTGGACCCGACAACATCCCGGACAGTCTGATCTTTTTGCATGCCGGCCGCATACGCGTTTCCCAAAGCTCTGATGCCGGGCGAGAAATCGTGCTGTATCGCGTTGAGGCTGGAGAGAGCTGCGTGCTGACCACCGCCTGCATGCTGTCCGAGGAAGCGTATAATGCTGAGGGTATTGCCGAGACCGACGTTACGGCCATCACATTACCAAAAACCTCTTTTGATAGGCTCGCTGCTGAAGAAGACAGTTTTCGCGGTTTCGTTTTCTCGGCTTATTCTCGTCGGTTGATTGATCTTCTGCGCGTGGTCGACGATGTCGCCTTTGGCAGAATGGACGTTCGACTGGCAGAGCGCCTTTTGGCGCTAGGAGAAGGCCATTCCGAAATTCCGGCGACGCATCAGGCTTTGGCAAACGAGTTAGGGACAGCGCGTGAGGTTGTTTCACGCATACTGAACGATTTTCAAAAGCGCGGACTTATCCTTCAGACGAGAGGGCGGATCACCCTACAGAACAAACCTCAATTGGAGCGTTTGGCGAGCAGCGCATGAATTCTTTGAGTTAAGTGACATTGTCACTGAAGAGTAAGGTGCCGGCCGGTAATCAGGTTGCAACATGAACAACCGGAGACGCCTGATGGTAACAGCGTTTACACCGATCGCCTCATTTGGAGGCGGGCTCGCAATTGGACTTGGTTCCGTGCTTTTGATGCTTGGACTAGGACGTATCATGGGTGCAACGGGCATATTGTCCGGCTTGGCATTTCCAGAAAACCGCGAGGAATTCGCCTGGCGAACAGCCTTAGTTGTGGGAATGATGCTCGCACCGGGCCTGATCTATGCTGCGACCGGTGCAATGCCTGAACTCACGGTACCTGTCAGCCCGACTATGATCGTGACCGGTGGTGTGATCGTCGGCCTGGGCGCCAGTCTCGGGTCTGGCTGCACTTCAGGGCATGGTGTTTGCGGACTATCTCGGCTGTCTGTTCGCTCTTTGGTCGCAGTGCCGACCTTCATGGTCACAGCTGCAATCACAGTCTTCCTGATCCGTCATGTCTTTGGAGTGTAATGCAATGAAACTTGTTTTTGCTTTGTTTACTGGCCTGATCTTTGGCGTTGGTATCGCTGTGTCGGGCATGATGGATCCGGCCAAAGTTCTGAATTTCTTCGATATTGCCGGGACGTGGGATCCTAGCCTCACCTTTGTTATGGGTGGTGCGCTCCTGGTCACTTTTTTCGGCTACAGATTCGCCTGGCGGCAAACAACGCCGCTCTTTGGCGGGCGTTTTCAGATCCCAAGCGCGATGGCCGTAGACAAGCGATTGGTTGGTGGTTCGGCTCTCTTCGGCATCGGTTGGGGAATTGCAGGTTTCTGCCCCGGCGCTGCTATACCGGCACTTGGCACCGGGCGTTGGGAAGTCGCTCTCTTTCTAGTTGCCGTTCTTGCCGGGTTTGTACTGCGCAGGCTCCTTTTCGGGCGCCCTGTTCAGTCGGCGACGTAGTCACCGATTTCCCTCAACCTCTCAAGAGTACAATCAGATGACGTATCCCGTGAACATGAACATCAAGCCGGCCGTTCGGGCCTTCTTCGATGAGGCGACGAACACCATCAGCTATATTGTGAAGGATCCAACCTCGAACTCATGTGCCATTGTCGATAGCGTAATGGACATTGACTACGCGGCGGGGCGCATTACTTACGATCACGCAGACGAGCTCATCAACCAGATCGTAAGCCAAAATCTGAACTTGGAATGGATCATTGAGACCCATGTTCACGCCGATCATTTGAGTGCAGCGCCGTATATCCAAGAAAAGCTTGGGGGAAAAATCGGCATTGGTTCAAAAATCATGATTGTGCAGGACACGTTTGGAAAGGTCTTCAACGAAGGTACCGAGTTCCAGCGTGATGGCAGCCAGTTCGATCAGCTTTTCGAAGACGGCGATACGTACATGGTTGGCAATATGCAGGTGTTCACAATGTACACTCCCGGCCATACGCCGGCTTGCATGGTACATGTCGCAGGAGATGCGGCTTTTGTGGGCGATACTTTGTTCATGCCGGATGGGGGATCGGCGCGCGCAGATTTTCCCGGCGGCGATGCAGCAACGCTTTACCATAGCATTCAAAAAGTCCTGATCTTGCCGGACGAAACACGACTTTTCATGTGTCATGACTACGGACCAAACGGGCGAGACATCGCCTGGGCAACAACTGTCGGCGATGAGAAAGCCCACAATATCCATGTTGGTGGTGGCAAATCAAAAGAAGAGTTCGTCAAGTTCCGGACAGAACGAGATGCTCAGCTGGCAATGCCGAAGCTGATCATCCCATCACTTCAGGTAAATATGCGTGCGGGTGAGGTGCCAACGGACGTGGACGGCAACCCCAAGCTCAAGGTTCCGGTCAACAAACTCTGATTTTGAAAGGATGAGAGCGATGGAAATCACCCAAATTTCCGACAACTTCAGTACTTGCGATCAATTGGAGACCGATGACTTGGCGGAAGTCAAAACGCTTGGATTTCGCTCGCTGATCTGTGCGCGCCCTGACGGTGAACAAAAGGGTCAGCCTACCTTTGGCAAGATCCAAGAATGCGCCAAGGCGCAAGGTCTTCAAGCTCGCTATGTGCCGGTCAAACCCTCCGGCGCAACAGAAGCGAACCACATTGCATTTTCTAAGGCGTTGGCAGAGCTGCCCGAGCCTGTCCTTGGCTACTGCCGAAGCGGTCAGCGCGCTGCAACGCTGTGGCACGAACCACGACATACTGCGGCGTAGCGGGAGGTGATGATGCGGGCGGCGCAATATCTGCCGGTTCTGAGTTGGGCTCGCAGCTATGGACGGGCAGAGCTTTCTAACGATCTGATGGCGGCGGTGATCGTCACCATCATGCTGATACCCCAATCCTTGGCCTACGCGCTCCTGGCTGGATTGCCTCCAGAAGCGGGGTTGTATGCATCCATCGCGCCAATTCTTCTTTACGCAATATTTGGAACCAGTCGCGCCTTAGCGGTTGGCCCGGTTGCCGTTGTCTCACTGTTAACAGCGTCAGCGGTCAGTCAGGTTGCTGAACAAGGCACGGCAGGCTACGCGGTTGCGGCACTGACCCTTGCATTTCTTTCTGGCAGTTTCCTGTTGCTTTTGGGGTTCTTGCGGCTGGGCTTCCTGGCTAATTTTTTGAGCCACCCGGTGATTGCGGGGTTTATCACAGCATCTGGGATCTTGATCGCCGCCAGCCAACTCAAGCACATTTTGGGTGTGAATGCCCACGGACATACATTGCTCGAGATCCTCGCATCGATTGCTGCGCACTTGCATGAGGTGAATTGGGTTACGCTCGTTATCGGCCTCAGCGCGACGGCCTTCCTTTTTTGGGCCCGCCGATGGTTAAAACCCGGATTATTGAGGGTGGGTGCTCCGGCGGCGCTTGCTGATATTTTAACGAAGGCGGGACCTGTTGCCGCCGTAGTTGCCACTACGGTTGCGGTTTGGGCTTTAGATCTTGTCGAAATGGGTGTGAAAATCGTTGGGGAAGTCCCGCAAAGCCTGCCGCCGCTTACATTGCCAGTATTTGCGCCCGACTTGCTTGCAGCGCTGTTGGTTCCGGCGATTCTGATTTCAGTGATTGGCTTTGTCGAATCCGTCTCAGTCGCGCAAACTTTGGCTGCCAAGAAACGTCAACGGATTGATCCGGACCAGGAACTCATTGGACTGGGCGCAGCCAATATAGGCGCAGCGTTCACCGGAGGCTACCCAGTCACGGGGGGATTTGCGCGATCAGTCGTCAATTTCGATGCCGGCGCTGAAACTCCTGCTGCTGGCGCCTATACTGCGCTTGGCCTAGCGATCGCCGCCTTGGCGTTGACACCATTGGTGTACTTCCTGCCAAACGCTACGTTGGCCGCCACAATCATTGTGGCGGTTCTGAGCCTCGTTGATTTTTCAATATTGCGCAGAACATGGGACTATTCCCGTGCGGACTTCATTGCGGTATCTTCAACGGTTTTGCTGACGCTCAGTCTGGGTGTCGAAGTCGGCGTCGCGTCTGGAGTGGTGATTTCAATACTTTTGCATTTGTACAAGACGTCTCGACCGCATGTTGCGGAAGTGGGCCGCGTGCCCGGGACAGAGCACTTTCGAAATGTCCTGCGCCACGATGTCGAAACCGCACCTAAAGTGTTGACGCTGCGCATTGACGAGAGCCTTTGCTTTGTAAACGCCGGCTTTTTGGAAGAACTGATCTTCAGTCGCCTTGCCGAGCGGACGAAGGTCAAACATGTTGTTTTGATGTTCTCCGCCGTTAACGAAGTGGACTACTCAGCGCTGGAAACTCTCGGGGCGATCAATCACCGCCTTAAGGAGCTTGGCGTTGGCCTACACCTGTCCGAAGTTAAGGGTCCTGTTACGGACAGACTCAAACGGTCTCATATTGTCGACGGCCTGAACGGCAGGGTTTTCTTGTCCCAGAACGATGCGTGGACAACGCTCATTGCAGAAGCGAGCGAGTGACCAAGATCAGCTTGGTTTGTTAACGTGATCTGAACGAGCGCTTTGGTCCGCATAGCGGATGTATGAGCCTATTTGTTGAATGAGCGCCTCGTACCCATATGTGCCATCAAAGGCGATCGGATTCTGAACAAAAGAGAACCGCCGAAACCGTGCTACACACCTGAATTCCTATTTGAACTGAGACCTCAACGCTCAGCTATGAAGGACAGTCCAGACACGAGTTGTTTTAATCCAAGCGCTGCACCGGCGAAGGTGGCAGCGAATGTTACAGGCGCGCTGTAGGCCAAAAGTGAGAAGGCAGAAATGCCTTGTCCGACGCTGCAACCAACCGCGATGATCGCTCCCGGACCCATAATTGCCGCGCCCAGCATTTGCCGCTTAAGTTCACGTGGATCTTCGCATGCTTCCCACCGGAAATGGCCTTTAGACCAAGATCCCAAAAAGGCGCCAATGAGAACGCCGGAGACTGATCCGACGGCAAAAGACAAAGTGTTTCCAGAGGCCGTCATAAGGTAGAATATTGTGTCGCCAAGGGGTGCAGCGAAGGTATGGGTTTGAACTGGCTCACCATCGAAACCGTGCGTCGCAACCCAATTCGTGCCGAGCCATCCTGATACAATCGCCAGTCCAACTACAGATCCCCAAAACACCTGTGCGGGAGTGCGGCGGAAGCGCTGGTTTGCCAAGGCGAAAATCACCAACGCAACGCCAATAACGGAGCCAATGAGCCAAGCTGGGACAGAGGTCAGTTGTTCGGCAAGGAAGCTAATGCTCTGGGGGCCACTAAGATCCATTTCCTCGGGAAAGACCCAAACGCGGAAATACGCCAAGGGCCCGGACATGACAACGTAAGCAGATAGACCCATAATCAAAACGATGACGAATGATCGAAGGTCGCCGCCCCCAAGCCTTGCCAGCGCGCCATAGCCGCAGTTTCCGCTGATGGCCATTCCGTAACCGAACATGAGGCCACCCACGATCGACCCAAGTGGGTTCCAGGTCTGTGCAAGATACCTTGTTCCAACAGCGTCCAACCACCCTAAAGCCATGGCTGAGTGGCTACCGACAATTGCAACGCCGATCGCAATTGCCCACATGCGCAGACGCCGGTCATCATCTGCGTAAAGGTAATCTTCGATTGCACCCAACGTGCAAAAACGGCCAATACGTGCGGCCAAGCCCAACACAATGCCACCGATCAAACCGATCAGGGCAACGGTGTTGGCGTCTCCCAATGCTTCGAACATTGCCAGTCTCCTCCCAAAGCTGGCGGTTATTTTTGGCGGCTTCTACTTCTCCCTGCAGAATAGATCGTAGACGACTTCCAGGATCTGTGTCGATCGATCATCCGCCAATCTGTAGTAGATCGTTTTCCCCTCGCGTCGCGTCTTGACCAAGCCCTCAAAGCGCAAGCGGGATAGTTGCTGAGACACGGCAGCCTGACGTGCCGAGAGCATTTCTTCCATCTGCGTGACAGATTTTTCACCCGAGGACAGATAGCACAAGATCATCAAGCGCCCTTCATGGCTAATTGCCTTGAGAAAACTTGACGCCGTCTGAGCATTTTCCATCATTCTGTCCATGTCTTCGGCGCACATGTCCGTAGAGAACACAGGCAGTTTCGAAGATTTGTCCAACTAGATCGCCTCGCTTTCATAGCTTCACGCATTCATAACAGTTTATGTAATGCGACACAGTTTATCCAGAGGTCTCAATCGGTACCCCCGCGTCACGCAGTAAAACGCCCAGCAACCCCCAGAAAAAATCTTCGCCGGGATAACCTTCGATCCGGCCGACCTCTTGGCCATTGTCCAGCAGAACAAAGGTGGGCGTGTAGTAAAGAGGCCGCTCTAAGGCGATACCATCAGGCATAGCTGCGTGGATATCGATGCGCTGAAGTGGAGCGGCATGTCCTTCTGGTGTCTTGGGGTAGGTCTCCGAAATTTCGGCATCCCAACGTGCGCACCATATACACCCATTTTCTTCGGCCATCAGAAGCGTCATCTCTGCTCGTGAAACCACGGGAGAAACTAGCAAGGTGATCGCAAGCAAAAGCAGAAGTAGGTGGCGCATCTCAAGCTCCGATTGACCGCAGCGATATATCTTTATTATTTTGAATGTGTGAATGATAGCGCGTCAGGACGGGTTTGACCATGCTCGACATTACATTTGCAGGAGCTTTAGTCGCAGGGCTGTTGTCGTTCCTGTCGCCCTGCATCCTACCTATTGTTCCGTTTTACCTCAGTTATCTCGCGGGCGTCGGGATTGATCAAATCTCTTCGGGGTCAACACTTTCCGCCGGCGTTCGTCGCAAGGCAACGCTTTCTGCAATGGCATTTGCGGCTGGTATCATTACGATCTTCATGGCACTTGGAGCGACTGCGTCGATTTTCGGGCAACTGGTACGAGAGTATTTCGACATCCTGCGTTGGATCGCCGCGGCAATCATCATTGCGATGGGCCTGCATTTCTTGGGGTTTATTCGCATCGGGTTCCTGTATCGACAATTTCGTGCGGACGTCGGTGAGACATCAAGCGTTAGCCTGATTGGGGCTTATGTTCTGGGCTTGGCATTTGCTTTTGGTTGGACGCCCTGCGTCGGGCCGGTCCTCGCTGCGATTCTGTTTACAGCGGCCGGAACCGAAACGGCTTGGCGTGGAGCGGTGCTGCTGTTCGTCTATGGGGTTGGAATGACCGCACCATTTGTTCTGGCGGCCTTTCTGGTTCGCCCCTTCATGAAATGGATGGCGCAATTCAGAAAGCACTTGCCCCTCATCGAAAAAGCCATGGGTGGTTTTCTGGTGCTCTTTGGTGCTCTCATCGCAACAAACTCCATCAACCACATCGCACAATGGATGCTCGACCATATGCCTTGGCTCGCAGCCATTGGTTAATTCGGGAGGAAGACATGAATCGAGTTTTGTCGGTATTGATCGCATGCCTTATAGGCGGGACACTTTTCGCCGCTGAACTGGGCGACGACGGTTTGCATAAAACGCCGTGGATGCGCGACACATTCAAAGACCTCCGAGAGGATCTTGAAGAGGCCTCAAGCGAGGGCAAACGGATGGTGTTGTTTATTGAACAACAGGGCTGCATCTACTGCAAAAAGATGCATGAAGAGGTGTTCACCCAGCCTGACCTGGCGGCATTTATCGAAGAGAATTTCTTTGTCGTCCAATTGGATTTGCATGGCAGCACCGCGGCCACCGACTTTGACGGGGAAGAGAATGAGCAACGAGCGCTGATGCGCAAATGGGGGATTCTGTTTACCCCGACACTTGTTTTTCTGCCGGAAGAGGTGCCCGAGGCTGCCACAGCCATTGACGCTGCGGTCGCTGTGATGCCGGGAGCTTTCTCCAAGGGAACAACCTTAGATCTATTCACCTGGATCGACGAGAAACGATACGAACTTGATAATGGTGAAGATTTCCAACGGTATCATGCCCGGCGAATTCAGGAGCGAAACAATGTTTCTCAAGATTGAGTGCTGTCGTTACAAATAAAAAAATTCATTATGATGAATTTAATGTTGCGACAGGCGGTACTCGTCGACTACGGTACACAAATGCTTTGGGTCGCAAAGCGCCGCCGGCGTGTTAGCAAATGGGAGGGATCATGAAGCTGAGACTCTTAACATTGGTCTGCGCAATGACGGGTGTTGCTGCATATGCGGCAGATACAGACCCGAAAGACGTAACCTATGACGACTATGGTGCTATCGAAGTCTCTTTGACTGGCGCTAATGGTGATGCGGAAAATGGCGCGCTGATCGTTGGCGACAAGTCAAAAGGCAATTGCGTGGCATGCCACGCGGTTTCGGCTTTGGCCGACATCCCGTTCCATGGCGAAGTTGGCCCGATGCTGGATGGCGCCGGTGATCGTTGGACCGAAGCAGAACTTCGCGGATTGGTCGCAAATGCAAAGATGACATTCGAAGGCACGGTGATGCCTGCGTTCTACAAGGATGATGGCTATATCCGCCCGGGCGACGCCTATACCGGAAAAGCCCCAACCGCGCCTTTGACGTCGATCCTGACAGCACAAGAAATCGAGGACGTGGTCGCGTTTCTTGCGACCCTGAAAGAAGAATAACTGCGCTTTCTGGCGCGGATATTCGAAGAATCAAAGGAGATTGAAAATGGAACTCTCTCGCCGCGAGACACTGGCCCTTGGGCTGGGCGCCGCGTTCCTGACAATTATGCCGCTTCAGGCAAATGCAGCTGCTGAAGATGCCATCGCGGCATTTACAGGCGGGGCAGATATGGCTGATGGCGGTGTTACGTTGACTGCTCCGGAAATCGCAGAAAACGGAAATACTGTACCTATCGAAGTGAGTGCCCCGGGTGCCGCTGCAATTCTGATCGTGGCTGCAGGCAACCCCGAACCGGGTGTCGCGACATTCAATTTCGGCCCTTTGGCAGCTGAACAAGCCGCTTCAACCCGCATCCGTCTTGCCGGAACGCAGGATGTCATTGCTGTGGCGAAGATGGCAGATGGCAGTTTTGCCAAAGCGTCCGCGACCGTGAAAGTGACAATCGGCGGCTGCGGCGGCTGACCGCCGCGCGCCCTGAAGAACAGGAGATTAACCAATGGCATCCGGTGTAAAACCCCGCGTCAAGGTTCCAAAAACAGCCGCTGCTGGTGAAACCATAACGATCAAGACACTGATCAGCCACAAGATGGAAAGCGGCCAGCGTAAGGATAAAGAAGGCAACGTCATCCCGCGTTCGATCATCAATCGGTTCACCTGCGAGTTCAATGGAGAAACGGTGGTTGATGTAACTATGGAGCCTGCCATT
This sequence comes from Ruegeria sp. C11, assembly GCF_056537725.1. Classification (NCBI taxonomy): domain Bacteria; kingdom Pseudomonadati; phylum Pseudomonadota; class Alphaproteobacteria; order Rhodobacterales; family Roseobacteraceae; genus Ruegeria; species Ruegeria sp. C11. The sequence goes on from NZ_JBQFSB010000013.1 coordinate 14,284, forward strand.
TCGACCAATCCGTACTTCCAGTTTGAAGCAACCGTGCCAGAAGCCGGTGAGTTTATTTTCACCTGGTACGATGACGATGGCTCTGTCTACGACGAGAAGAAAACGATCGAGATTGCCTAACGGCTCGACCACTAAGGAAGGTCAGCGCTGGTTGCAAATTCTGGCGCTGGTCCACTAAGGGAGGAACGCAATGAATACCAAGGCACTAACGGCGATCGCGGCATTTCTGGTTTTCCCAGTGGCGGCAATGGCCGGTCCTGACGAAGAGAATCTTGTGATCAATGATGAGCTGGACATGACCTCGGTCACTGAAGCTCCGGCACATCTGGAAAATTTGGACACGATCTATTCGGGTTGGCATTTTCGCACGGATGAAACGCAAGCGCTTCAAATTGATGACTTCGACAATCCTGCAATGATCTTCGTCGATCAGGCCGCCGATCTCTTCGAGACCGTTGACGGTGCCGCTGGCGAGAGCTGTGCCTCATGCCACGATGGGGTGGAAAGCTTCAAGGGATTGCAGGCGTCCATGCCAAAGGTGGATGCCGAAACTGGTAAGCTGGTCGTCATGGAAGATCTGATCAACAAGTGCCGTACGGACCACATGGAAGCCGATGCCTGGAAATGGTCCGGGGGCGATATGCAGGGCATGGTCGCCTTAATCGGTCTGCAGTCACGCGGTTTGCCAATGAACGTCGCTATTGATGGCGATGCTGCCCCGTTCTGGGAACAGGGTAAAGAAATGTACTACACCCGTTATGGCCAGCTGGAGCTAAGCTGTGCCAATTGTCATGAAGAAAACTGGGGCAATATGATCCGAGCGGACCACCTTAGCCAAGGTATGATCAACGGGTTCCCGACATATCGTCTGAAACAGGCCAAGCTGATCTCGCGCCACAATCGTTTCCGCGGTTGTATTCGCGATACGCGGGCGGAAACTTTTGCCGAAGGATCGGATGAGTTTCGCGCGCTTGAGCTCTACGTTGCGTCTCGCGGCAACGGACTTTCAGTCGAAACTCCTGCAGTACGTCAATAACGAACGATCCGCGTGGGCAATGTCCTGCGCGGGTTTTTCATGCAATTAACATTCACACATTTATATGTGTAACAGGAAAGCTGATAGATGATTTCTCGACGTGACTTCTTGCAGGTTTCAATGGCTGCCTCGGCTATTTACGGAGCGTTCGGGTTCGGCAACTGGGCCAGACTAGCTGCGCAGCAAAGCCTGACACAGGATCAACTTCTGGAGTTCGGGACCTTCGGCAATATCAGCTTGATCCATGTCACCGATATTCACGCGCAACTCAATCCGATCTATTTTCGTGAACCAGAAATAAATCTGGGCATTGGCGATGCGCGAGGACAGATGCCGCATGTCACAGGGGCGGCGTTCCGCAAGGCCTACGGGATCGAAGATGGAAGCCCGTCAGCCTATGCGCTGACTTACAATGATTTCTCTGCGCTGGCCAGGACCTACGGTCGGGTCGGTGGATTGGACCGTGTCTCAACCGTCATCAACGCCATACGTGCTGACCGCCCCGATGCCCTTCTATTGGACGGAGGCGATACTTGGCACGGTTCCTACACCTGCTATCAGACGGCCGGTCAGGACATGGTCAATGTCATGAATGCGCTCAAACCTGATGCTATGACCTTCCATTGGGAATTCACGTTGGGCAGCGATAGAGTTAATGAAATCGTCGAAGGTTTGCCCTTTGCGGCCTTGGGTCAAAACATCTTTGATGCCGAGTGGGACGAACCTGTAGAATTGTTCCAACCCTATAAGTTCTTTGAACGGGGCGGTGCAAAGGTCGCTGTTATCGGGCAAGCGTTTCCTTACATGCCTATCGCGAACCCAGGCTGGATGTTCCCAGAATATTCATTCGGTATTCGGGATGAAAACATGCAGGCCATGGTTGATGAGGTTCGCGATGCCGGAGCCGATGTCGTTGTCGTCCTAAGCCATAACGGCTTTGACGTGGATAAGAAGATGGCAGGTCGGGTTCAGGGGATTGACGTGATCCTTAGCGGGCACACTCATGACGCGCTGCCCGAGCCCGTTCTGGTGGGTAAAACGCATATCATAGCGTCTGGCTCGAACGGCAAATTCGTCAGCCGTGTGGATCTGGACGTGCGGGACGGTCAGATGATGGGGCTGAAGCACAAGCTGATCCCAATCTTCTCTGACGTTATCGCTCCAGATCCAGCGATCACTGGCCTGATAAACGATCAGCGCGCACCTTATGAGGCGGCGCTAAGTGAAGTGATCGGCAAAACGGACTCGTTGCTCTACCGCCGCGGCAACTTTAACGGCACTTGGGATGATCTGATCTGCGATGCCCTGATCAATGAGCGTGAGGCAGACATCGCGATGTCGCCTGGCGTCCGTTGGGGACCCTCAATCCTGCCTGGGCAGGAAATTACGCGCGAGGACATTTGGAACGTCACATCGATGTCGTATCCAAATGCCTATCGCACAGAAATGACTGGCGAATTCATCCATGTGATCCTCGAGGATGTCGGTGACAATCTGTTTAACCCAGACCCCTATTACCAGCAGGGCGGTGATATGGTTCGCGTCGGTGGGCTTGGCTACCGCATCGATGTGACCAAACCACAAGGGCAGCGGATTAGCGAAATGACTTTGCTCAAAACGGGTGAAGTGATTGATCCATCGAAAAACTATGTCGTGGCTGGTTGGGCCAGTGTCAACGAAGGTACTGAGGGTCCGCCGATCTGGGATGTCGTCGAAAACCATATTCGCAACCTTGGCACCGTCACGGTGCAAGAGAACACCAGTGTCGATGTTGTCGGCGCTTAAGAAACCGATGGAGACCTAAGAGATATGGATGACGCGTTCAAACCGTCCCGCCGGGCCTTCCTGAAAGGCAGTGCTGCGGTCGCCGCAGGGTCAGTTGCGGGTGCGGCAGTGGCAGACACGCCCGACCCACTTATAACGGAGCTTCAGGATTGGGCATCTTACACGGGTGCCGGTGTCGATGAGTCTCCTTATGGCATGCCAATCAGCTTCGAATCCCATGTCGTTCGGCGCAACGTGGAATGGCTGACCGCCTCTCCGATTTCGTCGATCAACTTCACACCGATCCATGCGCTCGATGGCACAATCACTCCGCAAGGATGCGCCTTTGAACGTCACCATTCGGGCGCTATCGAGCTGCGCAAGGAAGACTATCGCCTGATGATCAACGGGCTCGTCGATCGCCCGCTTGTGTTTACTTACGAAGACATTGAGCGTTTCCCGCGCGAAAATCATGTGTATTTCTGCGAATGCGCTGCGAACACCGGTATGGAGTGGGCGGGGGCGCAACTTAACGGCGTCCAATTTACCCACGGCATGATTCACAATATGGAATACACCGGCGTTCCGCTGCGCACGCTGTTGCAGGAAGCAGGTGCGGATGTCTCACCGGACAAATGGGTCTATGTTGAAGGCGCAGACGCCTCATCCAATGGCCGCTCCATCCCGATGGAAAAAGCGCTGGATGACGTGCTGGTGGCTTTCAAGGCAAATGGAGAAGCACTGCGCATGGAACATGGATACCCCGTGCGACTGGTTGTTCCGGGGTGGGAAGGTAACATGTGGGTCAAGTGGCTGCGCCGCATCGAGGTCGTCGATATGGCGGTCGAAAGCCGCGAAGAAACATCAAAATACACCGATGTCTACGCCGATGGCACAGCCCAGAAATGGACTTGGGTGATGGATGCAAAATCCGTCATTACATCACCCAGTCCGCAAATGCCGATTAAACACGGACCGGGCCCCCTAGTCATTTCCGGACTTGCCTGGTCAGGTCACGGACAAATTACGCGGGTCGATGTGTCTAAGGACGGTGGGATCACCTGGGAGACGGCGCGTCTTGGCAAGCAGGGCGACAGCAAGGCTTTGACGCGTTTCTATCTCGATACGAATTGGGACGGAGCACCAATGTTGTTACAGGCCCGGGCGATAGACGAGACTGGCTATGTGCAGCCGACCAAAGACCAACTGCGCGAAAAGCGCGGAGAAAACTCGGTCTACCACAACAACTGTATCCAGACTTGGTACGTGAGCGCAGAAGGGATCGCTGAGAATGTCGAAGTCTCTTAGTCATGTTTTCCTGCCTGTATTCGGCGGCACGGCGTTGGTGCTTGCGGCGGCAGTGGCTATCGCGAACCGGAATTACGGCCAATCGAAGATAGAAACTTTAGAAACACGGATTGGTCAGGTTGAAACGCATGCAGCAGTAGCCCAAGAAAATGCGCAAGCAGAAGCCAACCGAGCTGCTGAACTGGAGCTGAAAGTTGAAGAAATTCGAGCTGCCGCTGAGGAACGGATTGCAAATGGTACGAACTTAACCGCACCCGCGCCCAGCCACGATGGCACTTATGGGCTTGGACGTCATGCACTGGAGGAAGAGATCGCGGCCTGGGACGTTGACGTCTTGCCCGACGGGCGCGGTTTGCCGGTTGGATCGGGCGACGTCTGGACCGGAGAGGAAGTGTTTGTCGACCGTTGCGCGTCTTGTCACGGCGAGTTTGCCGAAGGTGCCGACAATTGGCCTGTTCTGGCAGGTGGTTTCGATACGCTTGCAGATGAAGATCCGGTAAAAACCGTTGGGTCCTATTGGCCGCATTTGTCGACCGCTTGGGATTACATTTCCCGCTCAATGCCATTTGGTGAAGCGGGCACACTGACAGCGGACGAGACATACGCAATTGTCGCCTACATCCTTTATTCCAATGATCTGGTGGACGACGATTTCGAGCTCAACAACGAAAACTTCGCCGATTTCAAGATGTACAATATGGACGGCTTTGTCGTCGACGTTCGACCCGAAACGGAATACGCGGAATGGCGCGACGAGCCTTGCATGGAAAATTGCAAGACAGAGACCGCTGTTACGATGCGCTCTGTTTTTCTGGTTGAGACTCCTCCGGAGGGCGGTTCGAACTCGGTCATGAACGACGCAAGCGCTGACGGGTTGCCCACGTTTACGGCAGAAGGGCCGTCGTTTATTCCGACCGCAGCGCCAAAGCCTGAGGAAGGGGCCACCGCGGCACCGGCCGTTCAAGAAATCGAAGAGGCTGATCAGACTACAGAACTATTCGCCGCCGGAGAAAAAGTTTTTAAGAAGTGTAAATCCTGCCATCAGGTTGGTGACGGTGCAAAGGATAGTACGGGGCCGGCGCTGAACGGGGTTATCGGGGCCAACGCAGGGTCGGTTGAAGGGTTCAAATACTCCAAGGCTATGAAAGCCGCGGCCGAGGCTGGTCTTGTTTGGACCGAAGAAGAAATGGCGGCCTTCCTGACAAAACCCAAGGACTACATTAAAGGCACGCGCATGTCATTTGCGGGTCTAAAGAAACCGGACGATATTGAAGCCGTGATCGTCTACCTCAAGTCTTTCGGAAGCTGATCGTGCGGTGGTCGTGCATTCTAACCTGCGCAACGCTTTTGGTTGCGTTCGCTCCATCGACCCACGCGGCAGATGACCTTGGTGATGCTGACGCCGGGAAAGTGGTGTTTGCCAAATGCAAAGGTTGTCATCAGGTTGGAGAAGGAGCCGAAAATAAAATCGGGCCGCATCTGAACGGTGTTTTTGGTCGGAAAGCAGCAGGCCTCGACGGGTTCAAATACTCCAAGAGCCTTGTGCGTGCAGGTAGCTCGGGTCTGGAATGGCACGCTGACACTCTGTCCGCCTACATCGAAAACCCACGCTCATTTGCGTCAGGCACGAGGATGAGTTTTCGCGGTTTGAAAGACCCGCAAGACCGCGCCAACGTGATCGCCTATTTGCGGGAGTTTTCCGACAATCCTCGGGATATCCCGGAAGCGGATCCAACCGCAAAAGGCACTGATCATTCGATTGATCCCACGATCCTGGCGATTCAAGGAGATCCTGAGTACGGCGCATATCTCAGCAGCGAATGTACGACATGCCACCAGATCGAAGGAGGCGATGAGGGCATTCCTTCGATTGTGTATTGGCCTGACGAAGACTTCGTAGTCGCTATGCACGCTTACAAGGACAAACAGCGGCCACATCCGGTCATGCAAATGATCGCTGGGCGGCTGAGCAATGACGAAATCGCGGCATTGGCCGCATACTTCAATAATCCAGACTGACAGTGTGTAAGGGGAGGAAACGCGATGACACTCAATAGACGAGTATTTCTTGGAGCCGCCGGGGTAGTGGCCGCGGGTCTATCTGCTCCCATGGTGCTGGCTCAAGGCAAGCCCCGCGTAGTGGTTGTCGGCGGAGGTGCGGGCGGTGCGACTGCCGCGCGTTACATAGCGAAGGACAGCAAAGGTGAGATCGACGTGACGCTGATTGAGCCGTCGCGGACCTATTACACCTGTTTCTTCTCAAACCTGTATCTGGGAGGTTTTCAGGAGCTTTCGGACATCGCCCACAGCTATGGCACGCTTGCTGCAAACTACGGCATCAACGTCGTGCATGATTGGGCCACAGGGGTTGATCGCGATGCCAAGACGGTTTCTTTGGCCGGCGGCGGATCAGTTCCGTATGACAAACTGATCCTTAGCCCGGGTATCGACTTTGTTGATGGTGCGGTTGAGGGCTGGGACGTCTTGGCGCAAAACAAGATGCCGCATGCGTACAGGGCTGGTTCCCAGACCGAGCTGCTAAAAGCCCAGATCATGGCGATGCCCGAAGGTGGTACCTTCGCGATGGTCGCGCCTCCTAACCCGTACCGTTGCCCGCCCGGGCCGTATGAACGGGTTTCGATGGTCGCTCATGTGCTGAAGGCAAACAACCCAACAGCAAAGATCATTGTGGCCGATCCGAAGCCGAAATTCTCGAAAATGGCTTTGTTCCAAGAAGGCTGGGGAAACAACTATGAAGGAATGGTTGACTGGATCGGCGAAGATTTCGGCGGTGGCAATGTATCCGTAAACCCGGATGCAATGACGGTGACCATCGACGGCGAAGAGACAAAGGTCGATGTCTGCAATGTAATCCCAGCGATGAAAGCCGGCCGCATTGCGGAAATGGCGGGAGTAACCGACGGCAACTGGGCACCAGTGAACGCCGCGGACATGTCCTCCAAAGCCGATCCGGACGTTTATGTTCTTGGTGATGCCAGCCAGCAGGGTGACATGCCGAAATCCGGTTTTTCGGCAAACAGCCAGGCGAAAGTATGTGCGAATGCGGTACGAGGTGCGTTGACCGGATCTAAAGTATTCCCGGCCAAGTTCTCGAACACATGCTGGTCGCTGATCGATACCGATGATGGCGTTAAGGTTGGCGCAACCTATGAGGCGACGCCAGAAAAGATCGCGAAAGTCGATGGCTTTATCAGTCAAACCGGTGAAGATGCCGATTTGAGAAAAGCGACTTATGAAGAGTCACTGGGTTGGTACGCCGGTATCACGTCGGACATGTTTGGTTGAGGCAATCGGGGGCTTTGACCGGTGTCAAAGACCCCGATGATCAATCTGAGAAATGCGGTTCAGGAGGAGGACTAAAACCATGAAACACTTTATTGCGGCAGCCGCGTTTTCCACAGTTCTGGCGAGCCAAGGGCTGGCAGAAGAGATTATCACTATACCCTTCGACGGCAGTTTTGATGATGCAACGTTCGCCGTCGAGTCCGCGATTGTGGGACAGGGACTGGTCATCGACTATATAAGCCACGTCGGCGACATGTTGAATCGAACAGGCACTGATGTCGGTAGCGACAAACAGATATTTGCAGCTGCAGACATCTTCATCTTCTGCTCGGCAAAAATCTCGCGTGAAGTGATGGAAGCAGACCCGATGAATATTGGCTTCTGCCCCTATGGGGTTTTTGTAGCCGAAGACGACGATGGCGTGATGGTTGGATACCGAAGCTATCCTGATGGACCAATGCAAAAGGTTCAGACCCTGTTGTCCGGGATCGTAGAAGAAGCCGTTGGGAACTGAAATGAACTATCAGCAGTTTTTTCGTGGTCAACTCGACCAGCTTCAGGAGGAAGGGAACTATCGGGTCTTTGCGGATCTCGAAAGGCAGCGTGGCGCGTTTCCGACAGCGCGTAGCTACGCGGAAAATGGCCCCGAGAAAGTCACTGTGTGGTGCTCAAATGATTATCTGGGGATGGGTCAGCACCCCAATGTTATTGCAGCAATGCACAAGGTGATTGATGAGGTTGGTGCCGGGGCGGGAGGAACGCGTAATATCTCTGGAACGACCCACCAGCATGTTTTGCTGGAGCAAGAGCTTGCTGACTTGCATGGCAAGGACGCTGCGTTGCTGTTTACGTCCGGTTACGTTTCGAACTGGGCCGCACTGGGAACTCTGGCGTCTCGCATTCCTGGCATCACAGTCTTGTCTGACGAGTTGAACCACGCCTCGATGATCGAGGGAATTCGTCACAGTCGGTGCCAGAAGCGTATCTGGAAACACAACGATTTAGCTGACCTTGAAAGGCACCTTGCTGAACTGCCGGCCGATGCACCGAAGCTTATTGCGTTCGAAAGCGTCTATTCCATGGATGGCGATATTGCACCAATTGCCGAGATCTGTGATCTGGCCGATCGCTATAGCGCGATGACCTATTTGGATGAGGTTCACGCCGTAGGGCTTTATGGACCGCGCGGCGGAGGCATTGCCGAACGCGAAGGCCTGATGGAAAGGCTAACCGTCATCGAGGGGACTTTGGGCAAAGCATTCGGCGTAGTTGGCGGATACATCGCCGCGTCGACAGAGCTTGTCGATTTTGTCCGATCCTTTGCCAGTGGGTTTATCTTTACCACTGCATTGCCTCCTGCTGTGGCCGCAGGAGCTGCCGCTTCGGTTCGGCACCTGAAGCAAAGCAATTCGGAACGACATTTGCACCAGCAGCGCGTGCGCGAGGTTCGGGACAGGCTGGACGATTTGGGCATTCCGCATACACCAAACCCAAGTCACATCATTCCGGTCACGGTCGGCGATCCGGTCAAGTGTCGCTTCATCTCTGACGTGCTAATGCGTGACTACGGAATTTACATCCAGCCGATCAACTATCCAACCGTCCCCAAGGGAACGGAACGTCTGCGGATTACGCCTTCCCCTGTGCATTCCACAGAAGACGTGGATCGACTGGTATCTGCCTTGGGTGAGTTATGGACGCAATGTCAATTGGCCCGCAGGCCAATGGCTGCGCAGTGACAATGACAACTTGACCGAAGACAAGGACGCGCAAGCAACGAAGTGAGAGTTTCTGTTGATGGAGAGGCTCATCGATTTGTTCGGAGACCCTGGCGCTTTGGCATTTGCCGGAGTGCTCGTCGGTATCCTGTTCGGCGTGACGGCCCAGAATTCTCATTTTTGTTTGCGAGCGTCGGCTGTCGAAGTTGCGAAAGGCGAGCTTGGTCCCCGCCTGGCGGTTTGGCTGATCGCCTTCACCGCGGCGCTCACCTTAGTACAGGCGCTTGTCTCGTTTGAGTTTTTAAACCTTTCCGAGACACGCGCGATCGCGTCGAGGGGCAGCCTTAGCGGCGCAATAATTGGCGGGGCGATGTTCGGCGTTGGCATGGTTTTGGCGCGTGGGTGTGCATCTCGCCTGTTGGTATTGGCCTCCTGCGGTAATCTGCGCGCCCTGATTACAGGATTGGTTTTAACCTTAGTGGCTCAGGCTGCTTACACGGGCGTTCTTAGTCCCGTCCGAGAATTGCTTTCCGGGATCTGGACTGTCTCAGGAGGCGCCTCGAGAGATCTTTCAGAAATATTTGGATTTTCGCCAGTTGCTTATACAGCCGTTGCAGCGTTGGGATTGGTGTCGGCAATTGCATTCGCATTCCACCGGAGCGTCGCGCCTATCAGGATCATAACAGCCGCAGGCGTTGGTGTGGCGGTGGCGCTCGGCTGGTTGATGACATTTGCGATCGCGCAAGCATCTTTTGACGTCGTGCCCGTGTCGTCAGTCACATTTACCGGACCGGCCACGGATACACTAATGGCGCTGGTCGCGGAAAGAAACGTCGTGTTGTCTTTTGGTATCGGCCTTGTTCCAGGCGTAGCAATTGGCGCCGCAGTCTCAGCCTTAACTGCAGGGGAGTGGAAGATAGAACGGTTTGGCCCTGATACTCCGATGGAACGCTACCTCGTTGGAGCTGTTCTCATGGGGTTTGGAGCCATGCTGGCCGGAGGTTGCGCCGTCGGCGCAGGGCTTTCGGGAGGGTCCGCCCTGTCATTGACGGCATGGCTTGCCGTTTTCTTCATGTGGGTTGGAGCGATCAGCACGCACAGGTTATTGAGGCGAATACCTGTTCCTCAAATTTTCTGAGTTACTCGAATTCCATCTGCTCAAAAACGCGCCCGGCGTTTTTTGTCGCCAGTTCCTCAAATGTGTCCAAATGGGCATACGCTGACTGATCAACATAGTAAGCCTCTGCGAGATCGCCGCCGGCATCCATATGCTCTTGAATCTTGCCGCGCAGATAGATCAGGTAGTCGCGTGTATAACGGCGCACCTGATCCATGTTCGTCGGATGACCGTGTCCGGGGATGACATACGTGGCTCCCAAAGCTTCGAACTCGTTGTCCCAGGTTTCAAGCCAATCCGCAGTATAAGTCTCCTGAAAGATTGGCAGCATGCGCTCGTGAAACGCCATGTCACCCGCGATGACAAGGCTTTGGTTCGGCAGCCAGATCGAGATATCTCCAGGACTATGGGCGGGCCCGAGGTATTTTGCCTCAATCCGGAATTCACCCATCTCAACAACGTATTCATCATCGAATGTCTCGGTTGGGCCAGCCAGGACGGTTTTTTCTGCCTTGTCCTGATTGTATCGCTGCATTCCCTCCAGAATTTGAGGGCCATATTCCTCGAATTCAGCAGCTGCGTCCGAATGTGCGATGATTGGAACACCGAGGTCAGACCAGTAAGCGTTGCCAAGCATCGCGTGCCCCTGACCATTCTCGTTGAAGACAAGCTTAACCGGTTGATCCGTGATTGCCTGAATTTCCTGGTGAAGCGCTTCGGCAAGCACATAAGCCGCGCCGCCGTTAATGACGATCACGCCCTCTCCGGTTACGATGAAGCTGAGATTATTGTTGTGACCAGAGTTTTCGTAGGTCGGTGGAGCGGTTGCGCCAATGGCGGAATAGACGTTGGGGATGTATTCGACCGGTTTGGAATACAGCACACTTTGCGGGTATTGGTCTGCAATATCCTCGCTTGCCCAAGCTGGTGTGGCCAGGGCCAAGAAAATCGCCAGCGATCGCATCATTATGGTTCTCCAATGAACTTATAAGCAGACCCAGTCTTCTCGACCCGGCCGATTCCACCATTCGGCAGGTGGAAGCCAATTATTTTCATTTGCTCGTGGGAAATCTGATCCAGCAGCGAATTCCGAGCTGCTGCGGCCACCTGTGGATCCTGATCCGTGCCGCTGGACCAGTCGGGGCGTTCAAAGGCTACGTGTGGATTTCCCAACGCGTCGCCGACAACCATCACGGATTCACTGCCGCTGCGAATTTCAAACGCCATGTGACCGGGCGTGTGTCCAAAGCTTGCGCGTGCGGCAATACCGGGAAGGATCTCTTGCCCGTCGTCAATGAACGCGACCTGATCCTCAATTGCTGCCATACGCCGCTTCGCGCCTACAGCGAACGCAGCGCGATCTTCCCCTATCGAACCCACGGTCGAAGGGTTCCACCAATAGTCCCACTCATTGCGGCCAAAGTGATGCGTCGCGTTTGGGAACAGAAGGTCGTCGAAGTCATCTAAAACGCCCCAGATGTGATCCGGGTGCGCATGGGTGAAGATCACGTGCGAAATGTCTTCGGGCGACAGGTCGATAGTTTCAAGAGTTTCCAGAAGCTTGCCAGATGTTGGCATGAAATCGGGCCCAGCTCCCACATCGAACAGCACCGTGTTTTGATCATCTCGATAAAGCGCCACATTGCACTCTGGCTCGTACTTGGTCGCGTCCGCCTTGTAGCTTTCCAGAAGTTGCCTGAGTTCTTCCTTCGGCATGGCGCCGAAGACCATTTCCGGAGGCAATGACAGGTACCCGTCTGAAATGGTTGCAATCCGAGCCGAAGAACCGAGTTGTAGCTCTGCCCAAGCGACTTTGGATTGCGCTCCAAGCGCTGTGATACAAGCGGCACCGTACAAGAATCTGCGTCGAGAAAATGCTTTTTCATACATACACAATCAATAAAATGAATGTAATAATTTGTAAATGACAAAAGGTGGGATCTTTTTAGAAGAACTTGGGTTGAGGCGGGCAGGGGCTTTCGTAGCATTTACTCTATGAAATGAAGATCGCCATTCAAGTATCTCAAAACCAACTCCAATGTCATTCGCCTTTTGGTGGTGCTGTATACAGGCGTCGTGACCTATGTGATTTGCTAGTCGCTCGATGTCTGCTTCGTCCGCGAACGAACCCTCGGCCGGAATGGGATATGAGCAGGTGCAGCGAACGGCGGCTATGCGGGTCGCGAATGCAGCATCTGGAATGTCCTCTGTGTGTCCGCTTTGGGCCGAACACATGCTTTGAAGCCGGGCAATTCCTCAGTTTGAACATAGTTGATCCATGTGGAAATTATTATCGTTCTTCCCTAACCTCCCTTAGGGGGGGAGCATTTGGTGAAACGTAGACTCACGGTCATACTTGCTATCGATGTAGTTGGCTATTCCCGCCTTATGGCAAAAGACGAGGCTGGAACACTAAGAGTTCTCAAAACGCATCGTGCTGAACTAATTGACCCCAAAACCGTTCAGTACAGAGGGCGAACCATCAAACTGATGGGCGACGGGGCGTTGATGGAATTTACCAGCGTTGTGGATGCGGTTCATTTTGCTGTCGAAATACAATTCGGCATGTCCGAAAGGAACTCGGGTATTCCCGCTGGTGACCGAATTGAATTTCGCATCGGAATAAACGTTGGCGACGTGATCGATGAAGGCGGGGACATTTTCGGAGACGGTGTAAACCTTGCCGCAAGGATCGAAGGCCTTGCTCAAGCCGGCGGAGTTTGTGTTCACCGCAACGTCTATAGTCAGGTTCGCGGAAAACTGGATCTGGATTTCGAGGATTTGGGCGGAGTGGACGTCAAGAATATTGAGCAGCCTATACCAGTCTTTAACGTGGAACTGAATGACAAGGCGATGAAGCTTGTATCTTCTGTCAAGATCGCGAAGCCAAACCGAATTCCGGTCGCCGCGCGGGCGGTTGGCGTTGCTCTCATTCTTGTTGTTGGACTCGTCGTGTGGCACTTCACTGCACCGGATTTTCAGCCGGTGAAGGCAGCAGAAATGCAACATCCGCTGCCGGAAAAGCCATCTATTGCGGTGTTGCCATTCAGTGACCTGAGCCAGGGCGCCGACAAGGGTTACCTCAGCGATGCCATCAGTGAAGAGATCATTGCCAAACTTTCCAGGTTTCCTGAGTTCTTTGTAATCGCTCGAAACTCAAGCTTCTTCTATAGAGACAAGTCGGCAGACATTCGCGATATCGCAAAAGAACTGGGCGTGCGCTATGTACTGGAAGGCAGTCAGCAAAAGTCAGGTGACAAGTTACGAGTGAATGCGACCCTCATAGACGCAACGGCCGGGAATGCGATTTGGACTGACACGTATGATCGCGAAATGGTGGATATCTTTGTGCTGCAGGATGAAATCACCCGTACGATCGTTGCGACCCTGGAGCAAAACATCGACCTCGCCGAGTACGATCGGTTGATGCGTCAACCCACCCAAAGCCCAGGGGCGTATGAACTTGTTTATCTGAGCCGCGCGGAACGCTTCAAGTTCACGCCGGCAGGCAATCAAGAAGCCAAGCGGCTGGCTGAAGAAGCTATCGAGCTGGATCCGGCTTATTCGGTTGCGTATTTCAGCCTCGCCTGGGTGCATATCAATTGTGATCGCTGGGGATGGTGTGCCGACCGACCGCGAGAACAAGCCCTCGGCCTCGCCTTCGCGGCGGCTCGAAAAGCTGTAGAGCTTGATCCTGACAGTTCTTTGGCGCACTGGGTTCTCGCTCACACGTTCATGCAGGCCAACGACCTTGAGCAAGCCGAAAAAGAGTACAACCGGGCCATTGCGCTCAACCCCAACTCGGCAGGTGTATTGGCGGGCTCCGTCGAAACGCTAGTTTATCTTGGCCGCGCGAATGAGTCTGTCGAAAGACTCCAAACCGCAATCCGCCTGAATCCCCATCATCCAGATTGGTATCTTTGGAGTCTGGCCTGGGCGCTATATTTCACCGGTGAATATGAAGCTGGATTAGAAGCGATCGATCTTATGACAAACATACCTAACCTGGCACGCCGTACGCAGGCGGCACTGTACGTACGTTTGGGGCGTCTTGAGGAAGCCAAAGACTCGATAGACAAGTTACTGGAAAACCAACCTGACTACACGATTGAGGATCAACGACACAGTCTCAGCGGAAAGTTCTTAGATCAAAGCATCCCTGACGGCTTTATTGATGATTTACGTGCTGCTGGGCTGCCGGATCGGCACTCCGATTGATGGTTTTTCCCCTGGCTAATTGTAACTAACTTGATTGCTCCAAAACGCGTTGAGCGAATTTGCACTGCGGTTTAATTCGCGAGTGCAGCGAATGGCAGATAAGTGAACGCAACCGCAGCATTACCAGTGCATCTCCAAGGTCCGCTCAGGGCCGGTCTCAAGGGGCTCTGGTTACAAGGCGGTACTTTCGGAACAGCGATCCATCGTATGTCATCTCGCCCTCAAACTCTGCGCCCATGCGCTTCAAAGCCCCCAATTTTGTGCGGCTAGGAGGAAGCAGGAGCGTCACGGATGGGATACGATCTTCGTAGTGCGCAAACTCCAGCGCTTGAGCGGTTATCCTCATCCCCAACCCGAAGGCCGAGGGTTTCAGCACGAGGCCGAAGTCCCAGTCAGGACCTTCGCGTTGAAAGCCGCCCCATCCCACATACGCGCCGTCCGCCAGGACTGCCCAATGGCCCAACCCGTCCTGCGCCCACTTGGCTTCCTTCATTGCCACGAAGTCAGCTGTGCGCCGCTCATCCCAGTTGCCTTGGAGCAAAGGCATGTGCAGAGCAATAGCTGGATCGGACATATGTTCCGCAATATCCTCGACCGCAATCTCGGGTAGGCGCGTGAAGGTTATTTTTGTCATGTGTTCGTTTGCGGCACGCCGTATGCCACCCCTTGGGTCTCAGAGTCCGAAATGGCATCGATCAGGAATTGCGCAAGTGCCAACCGGGAAACTGTTGTTCCGTTGTCGGGGAGAGTATCTCTTTGGGCACGGTATGTCGCCACGCTGGCGTCATTGAGGAATCCCGCGCGGACCGAGGTCCAGTCTAGGCCAGACCTCTTCAATATATCCTCCATGCGATCGGCGCTGCGCGCAACGTTCGGCACAACGAAAAGAAGGAGCTTTCCCAGCAGCGTTTGGTCGGGAAATAGCAAAGCCGTCGAGGTCACCAGAGCCCGTTTGAGGCCCGTCACGGACGCAGCTTCGACGATGGCGACCGCAGATCAGTAGTACACCGATGTCGCGACTTTCGAAGGCAGCCGATCGCCCAACGCTGAAATAACGGCGTCATGGTTGCGAAACACTGATGTGAGGAACACAGGGTCACAGGGATCACCTGCCATCACTTGCAGTCTTTTGTGTTGGAGATCGGGTGCTTTGTCTGCAGAACGAACGACTGCTGTGACGTCTATATCTTTTGCGAGCACAGCTTCGAGCACAAGCTTGCCTGTCCGCCCATTCGCACCCAAAAGAATAAGTTTCAAAGTCTTCTCCTTTCAATCGGAAAGTGCGTTTACGACCTGCCTCAGGCGGAAAGGCAAATCTTGTTGCTGTCCAGATCCCTGACGTAGGCCGAGAAGCGCGGTCCACGTTGGTTTGGTTCGCCTTCGTTCATGCCACCAAGCTCGATGGCCAATGCGTGCAGCCTTTCGACCTCTTCAGCCGACCCGACGCTGAAGCCGATCATGGTTCCGTTGCCATTCGTGGCGGGGTTTTCGTCGAACGGTATGGCGGCTGCAAAGGCAAAGCCAGGTCCGAGCCAGTAGGTCATTCTGTCGGTGGGCGAGATGCGTTCCACGCCCAATTGACCAAAAAGCTGGTCATAGAAGTGGGTTGCGGCGGCCATGTCGTTGGTACCGACGACGAAATAGTTCATCTGCATGGGGCGATGTCCTTTGAGATTGCGCTGAGTATTGTGAACTTCACTGACCGGTCAGTCTGAAGAACTCGATCAGCTGACCGTTGGGGTCGGTGATCTTGAGCAAGTGGATGCCCGGCTCTTCAATGACCTCCGGCGCGGTCACACCGGCGGCGGTGGAGCGAGCGTGCATGACTTCCAGATCGGCGGATTGCAGGTAGGGAACCGCGCCCGAACCTGCCTCGGACTCCGGTGCGTACTTGTCCCGTGACACGATCGCGAACCAGCCACCAGCCACGTCGAACGCCACGAATTCAGGTAGCCCGATTATCGGTTCACTGTCGAACAGGGCACGGTAGAAGGCCTCCGATTCCTCAATGTTTTCGGTCGGCACATAGGCGCCCATGGCCATGATCGGCGCGGTTCCCCGCTGCTCCGCCGAATCCGCGACGAGTGCTGTTGGCATAACAGCGGTGAGGGTTAGAGCAACGAAATGTCTCATTTTCCGATCTCCTTTTTTGATGTCTTTCCTGCTTCTACAGCGCCTATGCTGACAGCGTGTTGTCAGCATTGTGTCAGTATGATCTGTTTCATCGAAAGGAGATCACATGAGGCGCGGCGACAGGCTATTTGAAGTCATCGAGATCCTGAGACGTGCCAAAGGGCCGATCTCTGCCCAGTCCATTGGCGAAGAACTGGGCGTGACCAAGCGCACGGTGTATCGCGATGTTGCTGCGCTGATCGGTCAGGGTGTACCAATCAATGGCGAGGCCGGGGTCGGCTATGTGTTGGAGCCCGGCTTTCATATGCCACCGCTGATGCTGACCCCGGACGAGATAGAGGCCGTTACACTTGGCGTGCTGTGGGTCCAGACCCGAGGCGAACCCGAGCTTGCGCTGGCGGCTGAGAAGCTGATCACCAAGCTGAAAGCTGTCGCACCTGACAAGTACCGGACGTCTTTCCTTCAGCCGGTCGTAAGCGTCGCACCTGTCGCTCAGCCGGATGAAGTACTCGGCGCCGCGGTCATTCGTCTGGCCATTCGGCGCCGCAAGAAGATAGCCTTGAAGTATTCGGACAATTCAGGCCAAAAGACCCGTCGTGTGATCTGGCCCATACTGTTGGGTTATCGGGACACCAGCCGCATCATCGCCGCATGGTGCGAGATGCGAGAAGGCTTTCGTTACTTTCGGACAGAACGGATCATTGAGGCGGAGGTCCTCGAAGACAGTATTCCTCGGCGAATGGACCTACTTCGCGCGGAGTGGCGCAATGCGACGGATGCAGAACGTAAGCGCTATGAAGAGGGGGCATAAGACGGGGCTTGCCGAAGGGCCGCTTTGGGGAAGCTGCAACTCAGCGGAGCGCTGCTTAAGAAATGTCCGCTTTGGGCCGCGATACTCAGTTGTGGAGGGGAAGGGGTGCGCAGCAATGCATCCGATATCAGTTTCGAGACACCAGCGGCAGTCAGCTTGAGTATCATGCATTGGCGTCGGAATTGTGCTAAAATTGATCCTCTTGATAATCGAGGGAATTCATGCCGACGGTCAACCTGAACGGAGTAGAGCTTCATTTCGAAGATACTGGTGGTGGTGGCGAGCCGGTCGTGTTCGCTCATGGCCTTCTGTTTAGCGGGACCATGTTCGAAAAACAGGTGGCGCAATTGAGGGACCGCTTTCGTTGCATCACCTACGACCACAGGGGCCAGGGTCAAAGCAGTGTGACTGAAGATGGTTATGATATCGACACACTGACGTCCGACGCCACAGAACTGATCAGGATCCTGGACGCGGCACCTTGCCATTTTGTCGGCCTAAGCATGGGCGGATTTGTGGGCATGAGATTGGCGTCCCGAGAACCAAGTCCTCTTAAATCGCTGACACTGCTCGAAACCAGCGCCGATCCGGAAGAGCCAAAAAACGCCGCCAAATATCGATTGCTGAACTTTGTAGCGCGTTGGATCGGGTTGTGGGTCGCCATCAATCAGGTCATGCCCATAATGTTCGGGCGCACATTCCTCAACGATCCTAAACGAGCTGAAGAAAGGATGAGGTGGTCAAAGGCCATCACGAGCAACCATCGGATCGGGATTACACGCGCTGTCAGTGGGGTGATCAACCGGGAAGGCTGCACCGAATTGCTTAGAAAGATAGAGATTCCTGTTGGTATCGGCGTTGGTGACGAAGATGCAGCAACGGTCCCAGAAAAATCTGACCGAATGCACCGTGCAATCGCAAACTCAGAATTGGTCGTGTTCAAGGGGGCAGGCCATTCCTCCTCGATTGAAACACCGGACCAGGTGACAGCGTTGATAAAGCGCACAATTCTGCGAGCGGAGAAGTCAGGCGTCGGTTCGGTTGAACAGTTAAACCAATAGTAATAGTAGGCGTCGTCCCGCAAAAAGTGGGTCCGCTGATTTCGAGGTTTTGTACCCGCGGCGAATTTCCGGAAAACGGGTGCGGTAGCAGCGTTTCGGTTGGCTGCTGGATGCCAGCAATGGGCCGTGATCGAATTTGGTCACGCGTTTAGCTCAATCGAGCGTTGTGACGCATCCGAGATCTGCTCTGAGCCTGAAAGCGGCGCTCTATTAAGTCCGCCCAAGCTATAACGTTGCCGTTCAAAAAAATAAACTAACGAAAAACTAGCGCGTGACATGGGGCATGTGCAAAACATGGACGGTCACAGCAACGAAGAACAGGGCGCTTCCGGTCAATACCAACACGTGCCAGATCGTGTTGTGGAACGGCAGGTGGTACGCGAGATAAAACCCGACACCAAAAGTGTAAGCCAAACCGCCAGCAATCATTAGCGTCAGAACAGTGTGCGAGAGTTCGGCAAGCATAGAGTGGTTTGTCCAGACGATCGCCCAGCCCATCACCAGATACAACACAAGCCCAAACCATCGAAACCGAATGGGATCCGTCATTTTCAGAACTGATCCAAGCGTTGCCGATGACCACAGTCCAATGAGGAGCCCGGTGGCCGGAGTGCCTGATAGCAGAATGAACGGTGTATAAGTGCCCGCAATTTTGACGTAAATGCCAGAGTGGTCGAGACGGCAGAGAAGCTCAGACCATCTTTCACTTTCTACCATGTTGTACAGGGCAGAAAAGGACAACATCAACAGAAGGGTGGTACCGTAGATTGAAACACCCAGAACAGCAGTGAAGTCGGCGCGATTCATGAGGGTCATCGAAATGAGCGCCGGGACCGCAACAAGCGCCGATGTTACGCCTAAAATATGCACAATTCCGTCGCTGACACGCTCGGCTCGGCTGTAGGCCGGGCGAATATGTGCAAGGTAACGCATGTCTTAGAATTTAGGCGTCGAATGGTGACACGCCAAGTTAACAAATCTTTATGGCAATCAAAGCCACAGACTCAGTTTGGCGTATCGTCCGAATTTGGATCTATATACCTGTTCAGGTCTAGGATACCCGCTTGAACCGGGTGTCGACTGAAGAAAGATTCATGAATCCGGTCGCTTAACGGCCAGAAATCCTTGCTCGTCCGGCGCACACCATATTCCGCCACAAACTCCAAATAATCGTTCGGATTTCGAATAGACTTTAAGGTATCAATGAACATGCCCAACTGGACCGGCTGTACCTTGAAGTAAAAATTGGGATAGCTTCCGATCAAATCAGGAACGATTGTCAAAACGTCCGCGTCCGGTTCCCGGCGCGCCTTTTCATCAAATAAGAAAGCTACATTGTAATGCGCCTTGTCGTGCACAAGCGTGAAAATATCTGTCATCCCACCCTGCTGTTCAATCACCAGAATGGAAAGGTCAGGCAAGAACTTTATCCAGTCACCAGTCTGGTTTGCCAGATCACGAAGTATAGAAGCGGTATCTTGATCCCTAAATCGGGAACAACTCCCGTCCGAACACCTGTTAATTGGATCTGAAACTGACCACAGCCCTTCGCCACGGTTCAGCAATGTCATATGGAATTCCTGTTTGGGCTGAGTTGATACATAATCAATACCCGTAGGAACGTCGTCATCGACACGGCGTCGATGCCAGTATGTATGAATTTCAGCAAGAGAGCCTTGGTACCAGTTCCTGTGCATCTGCAGGCGGACGTCTCTTGGCATGAAATTGAGAAAGATATCCTCACTTTCCATACGCAGTTCGTCCATGTACAACCGTGTTGCCAACTGATGTTCGACGCGCCCGAAGACATCATATGCCGCCACCAGATTGTAAAAGATACGTTCAAAAATCGGATAGTCGATAACCCAGGCTGTTTCAGGAATCCCGCCATGAAATCCAGTCATTGCGGAAGCGTTATCAAAATGTCGGAAAACAGTGATTAGCGCATTCGGATTGGTGCCGTTGCCATCCCAGATGGCCTCATACCCGAAACCGGTTTGGTGCACCGGGCTATTTCGGTATTTTGCATCGCGAAACTCAAGGTATTTGACCTGGTTTTCGTGCGAAAACGCCTGCAAATCTCCTAGTGTACCTTGGTTGACTTGCGAAACCGGCAATTCCAGAAAATCGGCTCCATCTTCAAGATAGCTCGGATCGGTCATCGACAAATCCAAATCTGGATCCAGGAAGCTGACCCAGAACCGGTCTTCGATCACATCGACGGCAGTCTGCCCGTGGCAGACTGGACCACGTATGAAACTGCGGACGAAAAACAGCGCATCGTCCAAAAGAAACTGATAGCGGCCCTTGGCCGGCATCTGCCCAAACGTGCTGAACGGATTACCGCCTTCCGCGTCTCCGTAATCGGGTAAGTCTGACAGGCTCCAGTTCGGGGTGAGAAACAGTTCCTCGTATCGCGCCATACGCTCAGGCCCAAGTTCGTATACAAGGTGTTCTTTGTGTACGATGGTCTCTTCGACCAGCTGCAAACGGTAGAAAAACGGCTTGTCGCCTGGGTCGTCGAACGGGCGTCGTGTCGCGATGATGTCGATGGCTTCACCTTGCGGCGTGGTCGAACGTACGAGTTGAAAGAACCGCCTAGAAGTATCCCCCAGAAAGTGTAGCCGTGCCAGAAACAGGTGCTCATAAAGATACCGGCTCATCAAACGGCTTCGAATGTCATCGCTGTTCAAGAACGATTCCCAATCTGCGATCTGCCGCTTGATTTCTTCAGGAATTTCAGCCGGTAATAAAGAAACTGTCGCGCCGCCGCGCGCCCAGGACGTCAATGTCTGATACTCAGTGTCGCTAAGCGGCGCTGTCGCATATGGCATGCCTGCTAGTGGATGGTCATTGCGAAACGCCCTGAACTCCTGTGACGTAGGACAGACGAGAGGGCGATCAATGGCTAGACCAAGCTCATCTGGAACAGGCGCGTTTTCCGGCAATGGGTTCTGATGTGAAAGGTCAAGGTATCGTTCAAGCAAGCTCAGAGAAGCTGCAGGTTGCCCGGGATCGCGAACAACCGAAAAGAACCCAAGCGCTCGCCACTCGGCGGGGGTTTTAGCATCAACACCAAGCCGGGTGGGTCGTGCGTCATTCAATCGCTTAGTGTGGTAAACAGCTTGTTTGCTCGCACCGCGCAACAGCCCCTCCGGCGACGTGAGTTTCAGCTGGCATGGTGCGTCATAGCAGCTGTGGCAGACGACACAGCGGGCGTTCAAGATCGATTCGACTTCGGCCCAATTTTCATCATACGAAACGAATTTTTGATTCTCAGAGGCTGCGACATCCGCCTCTCCGGCAGCCTTAACAGAGGTACAAAACACAAGCACGAATGCAGCAGCGACTCTGATCCAGACGGCCCAGTCAGAAAATAGTGTAGCTTTCGGCATCTGACCTCTCCCAACCGTTGTTAGGCATTGAAATCCAAATAGGCCTGATCTCCAAATATATTCCAAGGCGAAATCTGTAGAGATCTCACCTTCTCGATTGGATCGAAGACTAAGAACTACCTGTAAAGATGTTTACTTCATTACGCGACCTAGTCTGTCTGAATGCCCGCAGTCACGTGCTATCATCGAAACGCTGGCGTTGCAGAGCGCAAGGTCATTGCGACACGATGCATAGTCCCTTGGATATTGCAACGACTACGAACGTCCGCAATGCAGGCTGCAACCGCAGCATTGAGAAAGTGTGCTGAGAGTCCACTATGGGCCGCCCCTCTTGGACGGCCCCACGACCTAGATTTCAATGGCTTCGGTGATAGCCAGGGCATCCTCGAGTTCCACACCAAGGTATCGGACGGTGCTGTCCATCTTTGTGTGGCCGAGTATAAGCTGAACGGCTCGTAAGTTCCCAGTTTTCTTGTAGATATGAGTAACCTTCGTTCGCCTCACTGAGTGCGTACCGTAGGCACTTGCCTCGAGCCCGATCGATGTAACCCAGTCCCGGACGATCCGCGCATATTCCCGTGTAGAGATGTACAAGTGCTCATGAAACCGACCTGGCCAGAGGTACTCTGAGCCGACCATAAGCTCGTCTTCCATCCATTTCTCAACAGATGCACGTGTGCCTTCGGAGATTTCGAACCGTACTGGCTTCTGCGTCTTGCTTTGCAGAACCGAAGCACGCTCTTTGATCTGCCCCGATGCCATGACATCGGCGACCTTCATTTTGACCAAATCACAACCGCGCAGTTTGCTGTCGATCGCCATATTGAACAGAGCAAGGTCTCGATGGTTTTCGGCCAATTCAAGCCGTACGCGAATTGCCCAGACATGCTTAGGCTTCAGCGGTCTCTTTTGGCCGACTATGCGGCCTTTGTTCCAGGCTGGGCGAAGTGCACGTATTGCTGGTAAGTTTGGTGCAGGTTCCATGACTGATCCTCCGATCCGCCATGCCCTCTCACACGACAACCCGACATTGACTGGTAAAATCTACCATAACATCCCACGACACTAGTGTGGGTCGCTTTATGCGCCTTAATCGGCGCCCGTTACCATTAGTGCGGACGCTCGAAGCGCCGCCAGAAGCTCGAGCAGGTGCCTTCTGCTCTTGGCGGCGTATTTTGCGGCTGTCGCTGATCGTTGAACGAAATCGGCAAACTGGCTGACGGTCAGATCGCACTTCTCGATACTTCCGGAGAAGGGTTCCAGAACACCTGCAATGATCTCGGTGTTTCTCTGTGCGCCTGCCTCAAGCTCTTCCTGACTGGAGGCTGTCACGCCCGCAATGATGTCCTCGGCATTGGGCGAGGACTGCAGGAAGTCATAGTGCTCAATGACGGTGTGTTTGAAAATGAGATCCAGTTGCGCGCCAAGACCGGAGACCTTGTCCAGTCCGGCCTCGATATCCAGGACAACCTTGTCCGCCAGGGACCGTATCGTAGCCTGTAACACTTCATCCTTATTGGCAAATGCTTTGTAGAGTGTCTGGCGAGAAATGCCCGCGGCCTCGGCAATATCGTTCATGCCGGTTCGCTTCACCCCGTAGCGGAGAAACAGGCCTTTCGCGGCCTCGATGATGTATGCGTAGCGATCTTCCATGATTTACATATTGACAAATGAACGCTGAGTGTCAATATGATGACAATCATACACCAGCTGTCAACCCGTCAGGAGCTGATATGTCTGCACAATCTCGAAGAATCGCTATCGTCACCGGTGCAAGCAACGGCATTGGATTTGAAACATCTGTCGGCATGGCCAAGGCCGATTTTCACGTCGTCATGGCCTGCCGTAGCCAGGATAAAGCCGAAGCTGCCAAAGTGGGGGTCCTCGCGCGAGTTCCATCTGCATCACTCGACATCATCTTGCTGGACCTGAGCGATCTCGCTTCGGTCCGTGCTTTTGCTGAGGCGTTTCGTGCCCGCTATGCAAAACTCGACGTGCTGATAAACAACGCAGGTATTCTGCTTTACTCAGTGCAATCAAACGTGGAAGGCGTCGATCTCCAATTCGCCACCAACCATCTCGGGCATTTCCTTCTCACCGCTCTTCTGATCGACCTGATCACGGATAACCCAGCATCGCGGATCGTTTCGCTGTCGAGCATTGCGCACAAGGGCGCGAGCATTCACTTCGATGATCTGACCTGTGGCCAAGACCCTGGTTTGGCCTATGGACAGTCGAAGCTTGCCTGCCTTTTGTTCGGCGACGAGCTGGACCGCCACCTTCGGGCGTCCAGCAAGGTTCTGAAGTCGCTGACGGTGCACCCGGGCGGTTCCGATTCCGGCCTGTTCCAGGACCTAGATGACGCCTCGCGTGAGGCGATGAAGGCGCAAGTCGAACAACTGCTGCATTCCAACGAAGACGCTGCCAAACCGTCTCTGTTCGCCGCCCTGTCTGAGGAGGTCGAGGGTGGGGATTACTACGGACCTACGGGCCCTGAGGAGATGAGCGGGGTGACCGGCGTCGCGATCCGCAATCCGATCTGCGACGATCATGATGTGGCCAAGCGTCTCTGGTTGCTCTCGGAAAAGATGACCGGTCAAACATTTGCTGTTTGAGGGCGAAGCCATGAACAACAATGAAAAGAGAGTTGCCCTTGTGACCGGCGCGTCCAGCGGTATCGGCAAGGCCACCGCAGAAGCGCTCGTCAAGAAAGGGCATGTGGTCTATCCAGTTGCGCGCCGGGTCGAGATCATGGACGACCTGAAAGCGCTTGGATGCATCCCGATCAAGATGGACGTGACCAAGGAGGAGGACGTTGTCGCTGTAGTCGAACAGATCGAGCGCGACCATGGCGGCGTCGACATCCTCGTCAACAATGCCGGCCTGTCTGTCTATGGGTCGGTCGAGGAAACGGACATCGACAAGGCTCGCTATCAGTTCGACGTCAATTTCTTCGGGCTTGGCCGCCTGACCCAATTGGTCCTGCCGCATATGCGCCAGCAGGGGTGGGGCAAAATCATCAATGTGTCGTCCGGCGAGGGCAAGGTGCACGCACCTTTGGCAGCCTGGTACGTCTCAAGTAAATTTGCCCTCGAAGGGTTCAGCGATTGCCTCCGAACGGAGACCTCGCAATTCGGGATCGACGTTGCCGTCGTTCGGCCAGGTGCCATCGATACGGAGATCACGAGCGGGTTCATCGATCCGCTACTGGAGACCTCTGGCAACGGCCCATATAGCGCCATTGCGAACAAGATGGCGGATTGGTTCCGCAACATGGGCGTGGAGAAAGGCACGGCCTCTTCCCCCAGCGTGATTGCCAACGTCATCGTTGGTGCAATCCAGGCTCCGAAGCCCAAAACCCGCTACGCCGCCGGTGTCGGCGTCAGGCAGGCCATTTTCTTCCGTCGCATCCTGAGCGACCGCATGTTCGATCGGTTCATGATGCGGATGTTGGGGTGACGGCGATGACGACAATCATGGACCGTATCTCGCAAGGCTTCGAGTATCTGATCGTGCTGGCATCGGTTGTCATGCTCGGCTGGGGACTGCTTGGCTTACTTGAGTATTTCACCGGACTGGCCCCGCTCATGCCGCTGCAAAACGAAACCTTCCCAGTGGGCATGCAGACTCTTCATTGGATATTGATCACCGCCTCCGGCGCTTTGTTTCTCTTGGGATACGCCCTGCGCTGGAGCTTCACGCCGATTGTCATGCTGGTCATGTTCACCGCGCTTGCCACCATGTGTGCGGTACAGACATTCGATATGCTGGAAAGCCCGGATCGCTACCGGAACTTTATTCAGGAGTGCATCAACTACATCATCATCTCGATCTATCTCTTCCGATCCAAGCGCATGCGGGATCGGTTCGGGAGGATCACAGTTCAGGGCAGGGATGGCCCGTCGCCAATCAGTGCCTGAGACGTAAGGAAGAAAGCCATGGAAAACGGATCATCGAAAAAGGTGAGCTTCTCGCATCACAGGATTCACACCGACATCGTGATCGATGCGCCGCCAGAGGTGGTATGGTCGGTACTGACTGACACGGCCAACTACGGGAACTGGGCTGCGTTTCTCGTCGGTATCAAGGGTGAGATCAAGGACGGTTCGAAGATCACCGTCGACTTTCAACTTGATGCGTCAAAGGAGAATCTGACTACGTTGGATCACACAATCACAGTCGTGGACGGAACGCAGTTCTATTGGGCCGAGAAGGGACCAGGCGGCATTCGCGACAACCATCATTTCCAGGTCGAGCCTCTAGAAGATGGGACAACCCGCTTCGTGCAATCCGACGAGATTATGGGGGGCATCACGTTCCTGATGGGCGGTCGTTTGGCAAAGATGTACGTGGGCGGCTACAAGGCCTTCAATCGCGGCTTGAAGGCTGAGGCAGAACGTCGTGCCCAATCCATCTGAAAAGACAACGCGACCACTTGAGCGGGTTCTGCTGACCGGTGCGACCGGGATGGTGGGGTCATCGGTTCTCTCTGCCTTACTGAACGAGGATAGCACGCAAGAGGTTGTGTCGCTTGGGCGCAGACCGTCGGGCCGAGATCACGTCAAGCTGAGCGAAACAAATTTCTCATCGTTCGGCGATGCTCAGGCAATCGAAACTCACTTGATTGGTATCGATACGGTCTTCCATTGCCTAGCCACCTATTCCTCGCGCGTCAGCCGTGCGGAATACGAGGAAATCACCGTTGAATGGTTACGTGCTTTGCTCTTCGCCTGCGAAAAGGTCTCCCCAAATGCCACGTTCTGTTTGTTTTCGGCCCAAGGTGCTCGACCCGACGGTGGCGGCATGTCGTTTGCATTGAAGATCAAGGGCGAGGCAGAGAGCGCACTGTTCGCCTCCGTCCTCGAACGGAGGTTCGCTTTCCGTCCGGGTTACATTGCGCCTTCCGGGCCGAGGAGCAGTTGGAAACCAGCAGATTATGTCTTCAAGCCGCTCCAAAGGCTTATGCCGACAATCGGAGTGACCTCCGAAGAACTGGCTCGTGCAATGCTGGAAACAGCCATGCGCGATCCTCGTGATAGTGCCGTACTCGAAAATGGTGAGATACGAGAACTGCTTGGATGAGTTCGCCATGGCGCCATCAAACAAGCTCGTCAGCATTCCCAACCGCTCTTACTCAGTCTGGATCAATGTCCGCTTCGCAGAAAAAGCTGCCATTAGTGATGGTCGGTGCTGCAATCGCAGCGAAGGTCCGCTTTGTGGTCCCGCTCGCCAAACAGGCGCTAAAGCCGCGAAGGTCAATGGTCGAAACGTTGCAACAGCTTCATGTGTATTTTCTTGTTTCGGTGTGGGCAATTAACTAAAGCCGAATACTTGCTCCGGTTATCGCTTCACAAGCAGATCTTTTTGTTGAATTTAACAGTTGCGTGAGTTTTCAGCATTAAAGCGAAGTAAGCTTTGCTCTTCGAACTGTCTCAACTCAATACTAAAGCACATGTCGCTACTTGCGGAGTTTTAGTGCGAATTAGTGTAGGCATCGCTGTATCAATACTAGTTGCTATGTCCATCGGCGTGTCGACGGTTATAGTTCACTCCCTGTGGTGGAAAACAGCGCACGACAATAGCCGCATGCTCGCAGCCGAGATCAACAGTCAAATTGCAAACACCGTTCGTATCGAGGTGGGCGTAACGCTCAGGTCGGCTGAAGCCGCCTGGGCAGCCGTACGCACGATATTTGTCCAGAACGTTATCGCGACGAGACAAGCCGACAAGAGAGAGTTCGTGTTTTTATCCCAATTGCAGGCACAACCGAATATTTCATGGATTTTCTTCGGTTGGCCCGATGGGAACTTTTTCGCGTCACATCGTTTAGGTGACGGCGGGCTTGAGATGATTGAAATCGACAAGGATATCCGTGAAAGGATGTTGCGAAAGGATCGCTATATCTTCATTCCAGGAGACATCCAGTTCGAAGAGCGAACCTTTACCGAAACATCCTACGATCCACGCGAACATGCGTGGTTCAAAAACTATATGGGCCTTGAGTCCACGGGATGGATTGAAGCACGCGACCTCCCGGAGAGTAACAAAACTGTCTACACATTTGCTGGTCCGATAGACGTCAACCGAGAGCGGCAGGGCGTTCTGGCCGTGGCGATCGAAACGGATCGACTTTCGCGCTTTCTGGCGACTCTTACGCCCGGCGAGTTCGGCGCAGCGTTTGTTCTGGATGCCGATGGTAAAGTGATCGCGGTACCCGATGCGGAAGCAGATGAGGTCACACCCGCACGCATGGGTGAGGGTAAGCTTTATGAGGTCGCCAAGATCGCCGGTGAAAAGCTGTTGGGTGACCCCACAGCGAACGCCTCCGGTTCGTTGTCTAAGCGTGTTGTCATCGATGGTGTGCCCTACGCGGTTGCTCTGACGCCATTGGGGTTCTACGGCTGGCGCGTTGCCACTGTCACCCCCGAAGCTGCCTTTCTTTCGGAGATCGACAAGACGCTGATAAACCTGATCTATATTCTGATCGGTGTGGTTGTTGTTGCCGCCGGATTGGCTATCTGGTTGGTTCGCACAGTCGTCGCAAATCCGTTGGCATATATCGCCGAAGACCTGAGCAAAATAGAACGCTTTGACGTCGAACGCATTTCGCGCAGGCCCTCCAAACTCTCTGAGCTTGAAAACCTCTCTGCTGCGACCGCAAGTATGGCTGCAGGTCTATCAGCATTCCGCAAGTATGTACCTACCGATTTGGTGCGCATGCTAGTTGCCGAGGGCATCAAGACTCAGCCGGGCGGAGACATAAAGCAGATTTCCGTGCTATTTTGCGATGTCACGGGTTTCACAGGTCTGTCTGAAAAACTTGGCCCCAAAATCGTCCAAATGATGGAGCCTTTCTTCAACGCGTCCTCTGCGGCCATCGCTCGTAATGGGGGAACTATCGACAAATTCATGGGCGATGCTGTGATGGCCTTCTGGGGCGCGCCGCGCAAGGATACCAACCACGCCGAAAACGCCTGTCGCGCGGCACTGGACCTTGTCGCCGCTGTAGAGGAGGCCGGAATTGAAGACGACTCTGGTAACCCCCTGCGCGTCAGGATCGGGATAAATAGTGGCGAAGCTCTGGTCGGCAACATTGGGTCAGAGCAGCGTTTGAATTACACTGCAATTGGCGATGTGGTGAACGTTGCCAGCCGATTAGAGGGAGCCAACAAGGATTACGACACATTGATCCTGATTGGTCCAGAAACCCGACGCCAAGCGGCTAATAAGATCTTGGTGCGCGAACTAGACACGTTAACAGTATTTGGGCGCACAAAGGAGTTGGTGGTCTACGAACTGATCGCGATGGCGGATGGGATTGACGGATCGCTTGCGTGGATTGAACCCTACGAACAAGGCCTTGCACATTATCGAGCAGGGCAGTTTGAAAAAGCTGTTGGTGCTTTTAAGGCCGCTGATCAAGAACGAAACGGAGATCCCACCTCGGTGGTCATGATGTCCCGCGCCCAAGTTTTATTGGAGAATCCGCCACCGGAAGATTGGAACGCAGTTACGAACACCAATAAGAAGCGGTAGTTTGCGGGGCCCGCAGACTCTTATTGTCTGTTGAAGATTGGAACAGAGAGATTTTGCAGCGACAAACAATTGCAGGGTATGCTTTGTTGCTCAATGCTGCCGTTCGATGTGCTGGATGCTACAAACGCAGCGAATGGCGGCTAAGTGGTCATCTTGCTTTTGCGCCCCGCGCATAGCCACTGCCAATAACCCCGCCTCTGTCTGCCAATAGCCGCGCCGCGCCATAACAGATCACTCGCTTGCAGCGAATGTCGGTTGTGTGGCCGAGCCGACCAAATGTTCACGTCGAGTTGTCCGGGAAATCGTGCCAAATTGTCCGAAAGCTGCCGCCGCGCTATAGACATGAACGCGAGCAGCTTAGACTAGTGGGTGGATATTTAGGTGGATATACTTCGCTTGCGATCTGGATTTAGCATAGCAATCAATTGGATATAAAATGTATGTGGTGCCCGGGGGCGGAATCGAACCACCGACACGAGGATTTTCAATCCACTGCTCTACCCCTGAGCTACCCGGGCACGGGAACGGCGTTTGCCGTTGGGTGGACGCGTTCTATGACTTGCACCACGCAGTGTCCAGAGGCTTTTTGACATTTTTTTAGTGCGGTCGATCCGATCCGCCAGCCTCGGGGTTTTCTATGGTATCGGTATCGTCTTCTCGCTGCGACGGAACCGCATACGAGCCGTTCAGCCACTTTGCCAGATCGATATCCGCGCAGCGTTTCGAGCAGAACGGGCGGTACTTATTGTCCGTCGCTTCTTCGCAGATCGGGCAGCTCATTTCAGTGCCTCGACCAGCGGAACCCGCCCGCGTTTTCGCTGCAATTCGAAATGGCCCAAAGGGGTCCAACCGGCAAGTATCGTCTCTTCGGGATCGCTTCGGAAGGCCGCGCGCAGCGTAGACTCGAACCCCCGGCGATCTTTCTTGGGCATCGGGGCCAGATCGAGCGTGATCTGGCCACCAAGTCCGCGGATTCGCAATGCGCGAGGCAAAGCCTTGGCACATGCGAAATTGGCCTTGGTACCGGCTGCCAGAGACGTATCACCCTTGGTGTTCACATCGACGGCCACCAGTGCGCGAGTTGGCTGGATGTGTAACAGCCCGCCGCCGGGCAGGGGCTCATCTTGACTCTGGGCAGTTTCAAGCGCGTCCAGAACGCCGTGCACTTCAAAGTCGCCAGCCTTGGTCGCGATTTCCGCAGGTTCAGTCCAGTCGCGCCAGGCCAGAACGTGCGGGCCGTCGCCCTCGCTCAGCACTTCGGGTTCAGTTCCCGCATCATTCAGAACCTGATCGGCCAGAGCCCGCATCGCAGAGATGTCCTCGGCGACCTCGTCGGCATCCGCATTCTGACAACAGGACCGCAGTATGAGGCCATGTGCGCAGTCGCTCATGTGATCGTGCGCGATTTCAAGTAATCTGTCACGTTCTTCATCGTCGTGAATGCTGCGTGATATGTTCAGGCCCGGTGCATCCGGTGTCACGATTGCATAGCGGCTTTTGAATAGCAGGCGGGCAGTAACCGGAATTGCCTTGCCCGGCTCGGGATAGCCCGTGACCTGAACCAACAGCGATGCGCCCGGAGCCAAGCCTTTGACCTGACGCAGAAATGCCGGGCCATCCGGTGTCGAGAGGAACATTCCGCCCTGACCTTTGACCGGACGGTCGGCACGGGCGCGATAGATAGTGCCGGGAGGCGGGGCATCTCCGGCAATCAGAAAATCGTGCAGTTTTCCATCAACCATCAGGGCAGCGGCCTCGCGACCCTGAATGTGATCCAGGACGATGGTTCGACCTTTCATGAAGCCTCCTGATACAGCGGATACCGTACCGCCTGCAAAAGTGACGCCGTCTCTGAAAGTGGCAAGCCGACGATGCCTGTGAACGATCCGCTTATCCAGGGAATAAGGGCCCCGGCGGGTCCCTGTATGGCATAAGCGCCTGCTTTGCCTTGCCAGTCTTTGGTCGCAAGATAGGCGTTGATCTCGGAATCCGATAGCCGTTTGACCTTGACCTGACTCACGACGTCGCGCTCATACACCCGGTCACCGCGCCGGACGGCGACGGCTGTGATCACCCTGTGGCGGCGTCCGGACAATGCATAAAGGAACTCGGCTGCTTCGGCTGCATCCGCAGGCTTTCCCAGGATGCGGCGCCCCAGTGCCACGGTTGTGTCGGCGCAAAGCACGATGTCATCGCTATCTGCCTGAACAGCCTGAACTTTTTCGCGCGCAATGCGAAGGCAATACGGGCGCGGCAACTCGCCTTTCAGCGGCGTTTCGTCGATATCGGGGGGACGAACCGCATCGGGCTGCACGCCAAGCTGAGCCAGCAGGTCCAGCCGCCGCGGGCTGCCCGATCCGAGGATAAACGCCATGTGACTGGCGTTACTTGAAGCGGTAGTTGATCCGACCCTTGGTCAGATCATAAGGGGTCATCTCGACCTGAACCTTGTCGCCGGCCAGAACACGGATGCGGTTCTTGCGCATCTTGCCTGCCGTGTGTGCGATGATCTCATGGCCGTTTTCCAGCTCGACCCGAAACGTCGCATTAGGCAGGAGTTCCTTCACGACACCGGGAAATTCGAGCGTATCTTCCTTGGCCATGTTGTCTCCATCATTACGTTGCACCTGCAGAATCTGCAGTATGTGCGCTTAAATGAGCCTATTTTGGCCTTATTTCAAGGGTGGAATTGCCTAAAGGCAACACATTGTGACGGATTGGGCGCGGGGATCCTGCTCGGCCCAGTGGGTGCGGTTCAATACCCTGCCATCCGCACGGACATGAGCAATTGCCTTCAGATCGATATCGGCATAGGTCCAGCCGGGCTGGTTCAGTGTGCCCTCGGCCAGAACACCGGTTTCAGGAAACCCGGTGTCAGGAGGCCCGAAAACCCCGCCCACGCCCGTGTTCATATCCACCGCTTCGGACCAGTCGTTGCTGCCCACGAGCGATGACATGACGGTAACACATTGATTTTCCAGCGCTCTCGACATGGCGCCAATGCGAACACGCCAATATCCCGACAGAGCCTCGGTGCACGAGGGCACAAGGATCAGATCCGCTTCGCTTAATGCGCGGCCCAGCAGGGGAAACTCGCTGTCATAACAGATCAGGATACCGATCTTGCCCAGATCGGTATCGAACAGCTTGAGCGGACCGCCGGGGGCGATGTCCCAGTCCTCACGCTCGAACCGGGTCATGATCTGTTTGTCCTGATGGTCGTGGCCACCATTAGGGGTGTAGAGGTCGGCCCGGTTCACCGGACGGCCCTGACCTGTGTTGACGGGCGCTGATGCACCCAAAATGTGCAATTTGTACTCGGCTGCGAGGCGCTTATGTACGTTTTGTACATCTTCCATCCGGTCGGAAACGGCGTGAATCGACCGCTCCAGATCCCCGGCAACGTCTGCACCGTCCAGCGTCGACAGTTCCATCGCACCGTATTCGGGGAACACCAGAAGGTCAGCGCCATTCCCGGCGGCTTCAGACACCCAGGCGTTCAGCTTGTCTTCGTACTGCGCCCAGCTGTCGAGCCAGTCGAGCGGGTAGGCGGCGGTGGCAACTTTCATGGGGGCGTCTCCGAATGCGCATTCCGGGCGACATTATGCGGGGACAACGCCTGCTGTACAGACCCGATCAGTGTGCTGTGGCCCGGCAGGTGATGAGGCCGGACAGCGGACCACCTGCGCGTTGACCTAACTGACCTGATCGGACCAAAACTGAGCTGACAGGGTTTTGAACTGTTCGTTTGTGTGTTGGCATATCCAATTCAGAAAAGCCGCAACATTTGCGTTCTGCTGGTCCCGGACTACTGCAAACAATCCTTGCTGTAGCGCAATGGGCGTATCGAGCAACGGAACCAGCTGGCCTTCTCTGAGGAAATCGGTGGCTGTTCCGATCCAACCCAGCGCGACACCGCGCCCGCTGAGCGCGGCCTGCATCATCAGCAGGTGGTTGTCGAAGGTCGGTCCTAATAGCGACCCCTTTGGTTTGGTGCCGAAATGTTCGAACCATTGCGGCCAGTCGTACCATGATTTGTCATTGGAATGGGCATGCAGCAACGTATGGCCGATCAGATCCGCAGGGCTGGAAACCGTCTCTGACCGGTCCCGGTATCCGGGCGAGGCCACGGGCAGAATCTGTTCCCTGAACAACAGATGCGCCTGTAAACCCGGCCAGTCGCCCATGCCGAATCTGATCGCCACATCAATGCCCGGATCAAGAGTCGCCATCCCGTGATAGGCCGTCACCATGTTGACCTGTATGTCCGGATGCGTTTCGTGGAAGTTTTTAAGCCGCGGCAAAAGCCAGTAGTTTCCGTAGGCAAGATTGCAGGAAATCGTCAGGATATTGCCGGTTTGACGGCTGCGCAGCGATTCCGTCTCGGCAGAGAGTTGCGCCAGACAGCCGGTGAGAGAGGCGACATATTCGCGCCCCTCGCGGGTCAGGCTGATCGGACGGGCAGAGCGGTCGAACAGTTTCGTTTCAACGAAACTCTCGGCCACCGTAACCGCATGGCTTACGGCCGATTGGCTTGTGTTCAGTTCTTCCCCGGCGCGTGTGAAACTGCGCAGGCGCGCCGTGGCCTCGACCGCCAGCAGCGCCTTCAGCGGTGGGATGGTCTTCCAATACTGCATCATGAATTCCCTTCATGATATAATGATCTCTTTCCCCCTATCAATCATGCTGGTTCTCTACAGAAATCAAGGAAATTAGGCGGATGGCAGGTCGGATTCTGCCGTCTCATCATGATTGCAGGAGGAAGTCATGACCGGGCTGATTCAGGTAACTGAACATAAGCACGTTCTGGAGGTTGCGATGAATCGGCCGCCGGTGAACGCGATCAACCTTGATCTCAGCACGCAGATGTACGCTGCGTTCAAGCGACTGAATGATAACGAGGATCTGCGCGTCGGGCTGCTGTCCAGCCTCGGCAATGACAAGAACATTTTTTCGGCGGGCTGGGATCTTAAGGCGTTTGCAGCCGGTGAAAGTGCTGACGACGAAAACGGCTTTGACCTTGGCCCCGGCGGGCTGGGTGGGTTGCCGGAGTTTTTCGATCTTTACAAACCCGTGGTCGTGGCCCTGGCCGGTGGCGCAATTGGCGGCGGGTTCGAGCTGGCGCTGGGTGGCGATGTGATCATCTGTGCAGAGGATGCCTATTTCTGGCTGCCCGAGATGCAGCGCGGTTTCCTGCCCGATGGTGGTGCGATCCAGAAGCTGCATCACCGCATTCCATGGAATGTCGCGATGGATCTGATCCTGACGGGGCGCAAGATGTATGCGGACGAGGCCAAGCACTGGGGTCTTGTGCGGGATGTGGTGCCAGTGGATCAGTTGCTGCCACATGCGCGCGGGGTCGCTGAAACAATTGCGCAGGGCGCACCATTGGTGGCCGGGGCGCTCAAGGAATACATGCGCAGGTATGGGCACCGCTCAGTCGAGGAAAGCCATGCTGCCGTCCGCCGCGCCTGGGTCGGGCGCAGCGACATGCCGCTATACGAACGGATGATCCAGTCGGACGATTTCACTGAAGGTTCTGTCGCCTTTGCCGAAAAGCGTGATCCGAGTTTCAAGGGCTGAGAACATGACGCATCGGTTATCCCCATTATTCGAGGCCCGATCGATGGCCGTGGTGGGCGCGTCTGCCCGGCCCGGTTCATTTGGTGAGCGGCTGGCAAAGGCCACCTTGTCCGGTGGCTTTTCCGGGCGGATCGACTTTATCAATCCGCGCGGGGGTGAAATTCAGGGGCGCAGGGCTGTGACCTCGATCCGTGATCTGGATCACGTACCGGATTTGGCCGTTCTTGGCATTGGCGGTCCGAACCTTGAGGCTGCGTTGGTGGACGCCATCGACCTTGGCGTGAAATCAGCGGTTTTGTTCGATGCGTGCCACGGAGAAACGCCGGATGGCACCTCGATTCTGGCCCGGCTCAGGGATATTGCCGCAGAGGCCGGTCTGCCGATTTGCGGCGGGGCTGGCATGGGGGTTCTCAACATCCGGACAGGGCTGACGGGCAGTTTCTATCCTGCGGATCACATGAAACCCGGAGGAATTTCACTGATTGCCCATTCCGGCAGTGTATTCACCGTGCTGGGAATGAACGACCCCCGGTTTCGTTTTGATCTTGTCGCCTCACCCGGGCAGGAGATCGGCGCGACTGTAGACGAATACATCGATTATGCCGCAGGCCGGGATACGACAAAGGCCATCGCAGTTTTCATGGAAAGTGCACGCAACCCCGAAGGTTTGGTCCAAAGCCTGAAACGCGCGCGTGATGCGGGCAAGCCGGTGGTGATCTGCAAGGTTGGCCGGACCGAGGAAAGCGCGCGGCTGGCCCGTTCGCATACCGGGGCACTGGCGGGCAGCCACACGGCCTACGAGGCGGTGTTCGAGGAATGCGATGCGATCTCGGTCTCGTCGGTGGATGCCTTGATGAACACCGCGCTTTTGTGTTCGACAGGGCGCATCCCCGGACCGGGCGGGGCAGGGCTGGTGACGGATAGCGGGGGTCTGCGGGAAATGCAGGTTGATCTGGCCGAGGAAACCGGCACACCTTTGGCCCGGCTCAGCGACACGACGCGCGCCCGGCTGCGCGATGCCCTGCCGCCGGAACTGGAGCCCTCAAACCCGCTTGATTGCGCTGCGGACCTGACTGATGAGTTTCCCAAGGTCTTTGACCGAGGACTGGATATTCTGGCCACCGCGCCCGAAGTGTCGATGCTGGGCTTTGAGGCCGACCTGCGCGATGACTATGTTTATGAACCTGATTTGCTGACCCATGCCAAACGGCTGGTTGATCGCACCGAAAAACCGGTCTTTTTCTATGCAAGTTTCGGTCAGACCCATAACCGCGGGATCGGAGACGAACTGGCGGAGCTGGGCGTTCCCTGTCTGAACGGGGCGGAAAACGCGATGCAGGCCGTTCGGGCGTTTCAGAACTGGGCGGATGCACGGCGTGGGGCATTGGCCGAGGTGCCGGAGGTACCAGAGAGTGATTGCGATCTGCCCGACCATCTTGATGAGGCCGCAAGCCTTGAGGTGCTGGCGCGTTTCGGCGTGCCCGGTGCCACCAGCAGGATTTGTCAGGATGCAGGTGCCGTTGCCGAAGCGGGGGCGGAACTGGGGTATCCGGTAGTGCTGAAGACTGCCGAAGCGGGAATTGACCACAAAAGCGATCTGGGTGGTGTGGTCCTGAACCTTTGGAATGCTACTGATCTGGATGCGGCCTATGCCCGCCTCTCAACCCGTCTGGGCCCGCGCGTGGTTGTGCAGAGGCAGGCTGAAAAAGGCGTGGAGCTTGCCTTTGGCTGCGTGATGGATCCGGATTTTGGACCGCTGGTCATGGTCGCGCCCGGAGGCACACTGGTCGAGCTGTTCGACGAGCGCCAGTTTGCGCGGGCCCCGTTTGGCGCAGACAAGGCCGAGGCGATGATCCGCAAACTGCGTATCTCGCGACTGATCGACGGGGTCAGGGGCGAAGCACCCAGCGATATGGCAGGCGCGGCCAGAGCTCTGAGTGCCTTTTCCGTCGCCTGTGCGGCCCTTGCCAGCCAGATATCTGAAATCGACGTGAACCCCGTGATGGTGACACCGACAGGGGCGATGGCAGTGGATGCCCTGATTGTTCCCGCGCAGCGCACCGCGCAAGAGGCGGCGGAATGAAGGTCGCGATTGTTGGTGTCGGCGTCATCGGTGGTGGCTGGGCTGCCCGGTTTCTGCTGAACGGTCACGACGTTTCTGTTTTCGACCCCTCGCCGGATGCACCACGCAAACTTGCCGAAGTGCTGGACAACGCCCGTGCCAGCTTGCCTGCGCTGTATGACCGCCCCTTGCCGCCCGAGGGCAAACTTACCTTCGCGCCTACTCTGGCCGAGGCAGTTGCAAACGCGGACTGGGTGCAGGAAAGCGCGCCCGAACGGCTGGAAATCAAGCAGTCGCTTTATGCCGAAATCGAACCTCATCTTGGTCCGGAAACGGTGCTGGCCTCTTCGACGTCAGGCTATCGGCCCAGTCGCTTGCAGGACCTGCTGAAGCGGCCAGAACGCCTGATCGTCGCGCATCCGTTCAACCCGGTCTACCTGATGCCACTGGTGGAAATCGTCGGGTCGGATATCACTCCGGACATACTGAAAACCCGTGCGGCCGACACCTTGCGTTCGATAGGGATGCATCCGCTGGTGATGGGCCGTGAGGTGGATGGCTTTATTGGCAATCGCCTGCAGGAAGCTGTCTGGCGCGAAACGCTGTGGATGGTGAAAGACGGAGTTGCCACCACCGGGCAGATCGACGAAGCGATCCT
Source organism: Ruegeria sp. C11 (assembly GCF_056537725.1). Classification (NCBI taxonomy): domain Bacteria; kingdom Pseudomonadati; phylum Pseudomonadota; class Alphaproteobacteria; order Rhodobacterales; family Roseobacteraceae; genus Ruegeria; species Ruegeria sp. C11. The sequence goes on from NZ_JBQFSB010000013.1 coordinate 51,990, forward strand.
TTATGGTTTTGGCCTGAGATGGGCGCAGATGGGGCAGTTCGACACCTATCGTCTTGCCGGAGGAGAGGCAGGGATGCGCCATTTTTTGGCGCAGTTCGGACCCTCACTGAAAGAGCCGTTGACCCATTTGATGGATGTCCCCGACCTTGACGAGGCGCTTGTGGCGCGCGTGGCGGACCAGTCCGATGCGCAATCCGGGCATCTTAGCATTCGGGAAATGGAAAAGGCCCGCGATGCCAATCTGGTGGCTCTTATCCGGGCGTTGAAGCACCGAAACTGCGGCGCGGGCCGGACGATCCGCATACAGGAAACCCATCTGCCAATTCCCCAGAGCGCCGATCTGCCGGTAACCGCGCAACGTGTGATCCCGCCAAGCTGGACCGATGCCAACGGCCATATGAACGAGGCGCATTATATCGAGGTGGCTTCAAACGCGGCGGACGCGTTGACGGAAAGCTGTGGTGTGACCGCCGAATATATCGCAAACGGCAACAGCCATTTCACCGGGGAAACCCACATTCGGTATCTGGCCGAGCTGCACGAGGGCGACATGATCACGGTGCAGACGCAGGTGCTGCATGGCAGCGGCAGGAAAACGCACCTGTTTCACCGCATTCTGGGCCCCGATGGAGTGCTGTCGGCCACCGTGGAGATGATGATCCTTCATGTCGATCTGCGCAGCCGGCAGGTTTGCGAACCGCTTCCGCATGTTGCCGAAGCGTTGAAGAAGTTGGAGAAGGAACACGCCCATTTGCCCCGCCCGAATGGCGCGGGACGTTCGATCCGAAACCTGAAAGAATAGTACGCCAGCATGAGCCAGCCCTTTCCGCATCTGTTCACACCGCTGAACATCAGCGCGACCCGCATTCGCAACCGGATCGTATCGACCGGCCATGACACGACCATGCCCACCGATGGCAAGGTCAATGACAGGCTGATTGCATATCACCGCGCCCGCGCGGCAGGTGGTGTCGGGCTGATCGTGACGCAGGTTGTCGGGGTTCACGAAAGTGCCCGCTATACCAGCCATGTCCTGATGGGTACGGACGATGACTGTATCGAGGGGTTCGCCCGTCTGGCCAACGCGGTGCATGCCGAAGGTGCAAAGCTGTTTGTGCAGTTGTTTCATCCCGGGCGGGAAATGACCGAAAGTCTGGACGGTACAGCCCCGGTCGCCTGGGCGCCATCGGTATCCCCCAGCGAACGGTTCCATGTGATCCCGCGCGCCATGACCAGCGAGATGGTCGAAGAGGTGATCGCGGGTTACGGCGCAGCCGCCGCCCGGATGGAGCGGGCCGGGGCTGATGGTGTCGAAATCGTCGCAAGCCACGGATACCTGCCTGCGCAATTCCTGAACCCCAACGTGAACCGGCGTACGGACCGTTGGGGCGGAACCGAAGAAAACCGCCGCCGGTTCCTGACCGAAGCCATTGCAAGTGCGCGCGCTGCAACCAGCGCGGATTTTGTCGTCGGTCTGCGTATCTCTGGCGACGAGCAGTACGAAGATGGATCCGACGCCGAGATTTCCCTAGGCACGATCCGGGCAGCTGCGGATCAGATCGACTATGTATCGGTTGTCGATGGAACGTCGGCAACATTGGGTGGAGCGGTGCATATCGTACCGCCGATGTTCTACGAACCCGGTTATGTTGCGCCGTTTTCGGCCCGGGTGAAGGCCGCGGTCGATTTGCCGGTGATCGTGACCGGGCGCATCAACCAGCCGCAGGAAGCCGAGGGCATCCTGTCGTCCGGTGCGGCGGACATGTGTGGCATGACGCGCGCGATGATCTGCGATCCTCAGATGCCATCCAAGGCGCAGTCAGGCCATTCTGACGAGATCCGCGCCTGCATCGGCTGCAATCAGGCGTGCATTGGACACTTTCACAAGGGGCATGCGATATCCTGCATCCAGCATCCCGAAAGCGGGAGGGAACTGGAATACTCCACCGTCAGTGCCGCGCCCAGCCCAAAAAAGGTGATGGTCATCGGCGGTGGCCCGGGCGGAATGAAGGCGGCGGCAGCGGCGGCCCTGCGCGGTCACGATGTAACACTGTACGAGGCCGAGCGGCATCTGGGCGGGCAGGTTCGGCTGGCGCAGCTGATACCGCACCGGGCAGAATTCGGTGGTATCATCACCAATCTGGAACGAGAGCTTGGAAACTCGGGCGCGCGGGTCAGAACGGGTATCCGCGTGGATGCAGAGTTTGTTCGGGCCGAAGCGCCGGATGCCGTGATCCTGGCCACCGGTGCGGAACCGTATTGGCCGGAGAACTTTCATGATGATGGTGAGGGCCAAACCTGTACCGCCTGGCAGGTTCTGACCAACGAGGTCAACCCCGGCAGCCGTGTTGTAGTCGCGGATTGGAAAGGGGACTGGATCGGTCTGGGCGTGGCCGAGATGCTGGCCCAGGCCGGGTGTCACGTCAGGCTTGCCGTCAACGGGCTGCACGCGGGCGAGGGGCTGCAATCCTACGTGCGTGACGCAACAGTTGCACGTCTGCACGCGCTTGGCGTCGAAATCATACCTTATGCAAGGGTGTTCGGTCGCGATGCGGACAGCGCCTTTTTTCAGCACACCGCGAGTGGATCTGCGATCGTTCTGGAAGATGTGGACACTCTGGTTCTTGCAATGGGGCATCGCCCAAATGTCGAGCTTGAGGAAACACTGTCGGAATATTCAGGTTCCGTTTTATCAGTCGGTGATTGTCAGATGGCCCGTAGCTGCGAAGAAGCGGTCCTTGAGGGGCTGCTTGCTGCGACAAAGCTGAGTAGCGAGGCAAATGCCTGAAGGCGTCAGGCTTATCCGCCCCTGATTTCACGGTGTTGAGAGTTTTCCTGCCGGTTTCGCGGAAGCTGATAAGCAAAATTCAGCGCAACGCGGCTTTGCCCAATGCGCGCCACATCTCCGCCCAATTTTACTGCTTCCATGATCGAACCACTTATGAGAGTGCATGGGAATGGCGCTGATAGTAATCTTTCTTGGCAGTATCATCGGAATTCTTTCCGCTATTGGGCGCATGGTCTTTCTGGGCGCATCTGTCTGGCAGGGCGTCGCAACCTACTTGAGTGTCTCGTTCGGAGTGGTTCTTGTGGCTGGTGTTCTGGCCTTTGCCATTTGCAAGCTCAAGATGCTGGCCAGTGCGCAACCCGCTACCAATCCTCACGTTCCATCCTGAACGCTAGCGGTCCTCACTTAAATTTGCCGGAACCCTGTGCGGAGACTGTGCGCAGCTGTCGCGCTTGCGGTTTCGGGGGATTCTGCGACGGGGTTGAACCCCCCACTGGCAAAGGTTACCAAGATCATCACAATTCCACGAGGCCCCTTCGGTGCGAGCGCCGCCTCCGGTGGGCGTAGACACGAGAAATTTGCCAGGTGATAAAACTCAGGCCCAGCATTCTGTTCAAACCGAGACCTTGCCTCGTCGTGGCCAGCAACGGCCGATCCGGCAGTACGCTGATGTATGAAGCGCTGCGTGAGGCGCGCGTTCAGGATACGTGGTGGAAAAAAAAGGCCGGGACCATATTTGAACCCCGCCTTGATCAAGCGTCACTTGCTTACGGGACGGTCGTCAAAACGCACGATTTCCCCGATGCGCTGCGTGGACGTCGCGATGTCAAAGTCGTGTTTTGTTTTGGTCCGACCAGGGATTCGGCGCTTTCGGTGTATTCGACATTGGAACGCTTCGGGGCGGATTGGGTTGAAGAACACCTTTACCATATGAACGCAAAAGGCCCGTTCGAAGACCTGTTCAAATACGACGTTTTGCGCCAGGCCGAGCAGGTAAGGGAGTGGGCAACATTCGAAGAAGTGCCGGTGTTGTGCGTGCACTATGACGCAATCTGGCGACGGCAAAAAGATATCTCGGATTTTATCGGGTTGGAGTTTGAGCTGCCTGATCGCGTGGGGCGAGAGCCCAAGCAGGTGTCCGAAGAGATTCTGGCGGCGGCGTCAAATGTTTATGATCCGATCGACGCCGTTCTGTCTGAACTGCCCGAGGTTTTCCTTGCATCCAGAAAATTTAAGCCGATCGTCGACCGCCTGCCTTGCTGAGGCGTTCATGAACGGTGAAAATTTGATGTTCGGCGGGCGCAACAACCGGGAGTGGCGCAATGACCCGTGATGAGTTCAACGCCTTCTGCTCCAGCCTCAAAGCCACCAGCCACGTGGTGCAATGGGGTAATGCGGATGTGTGGAAGGTGGGCGGCAAGGTATTTGCGATCTGCGGGTGGAACGAGGGGCGCGATGCATTCACTTTCAAGGCGACCGATCTGGCCTTTGAAGTGCTGGGGGACGAACCCGGCATACGCCCGGCCCCCTATCTGGCGTCGCGGGGGATGAAGTGGCTGCAGGTCTATGACGAGCGGGGTATGAGCGATACTTCACTGCGTGAGCATATCGTGACCTCCTATGATCTGGTCGTGGCCAAACTGACCAAAAAGATGCGGGCGGAGCTGGGAGTTTAACCCTTCATCGCCTGCAGCAATTCCAGCAGTTGTTTGCGATCATCATCATCCGCGTAATCGCCGGTGGCCAGACGTTCGGCGATGCGCAGGCGCAGGCGCTCCTGCTGGGTCCGGACCTCTTCGCCTGCAGTTTCGGCGAGGGTCTTCATGATCATCGCCACCGCTTGCTGGCGCTTGGTGGTGGGATTGGCGATATAATCAACTAGGCTCTGCTGCCCGGAATCGAGGATGTTTTCGGCCAGATCGCGCAGTTGCTCGCCATTGGGCAGCAGCGGGGCAGGGGTGCCCTCGGGGGGCAGAATCTCGGGCAGGCTGCGTGGGGTTTCCGCCAGAGCGTTTGCGCCATCGACAAAGGCCTCGGTGATCATCCGGGTGATCTTGATGGCGCGCGGGTCCTTGAACAGGGCCGAGGCGATGGCCACGCCGTAATCCGTATAGACCCACGGATTGACCCGCCGCCCGCCGCGGCCCTTTGGTTTTGAAATCACATTCTGTGATATCAAATCGGCGACCTCGGCGTCGGTGAGTTGAAAGCGGTATCCTTCGAAGAGGTCCGTGTTGCGCGACACGGCCTGATTGAAGGCACTGACGGATTTTCCATAGAACTGCGCCAGATCCTCGGCCAGCACCACGCGGGTGCCGCGCACCCTGTGAATGGCGCTTTGGACCTCATGCGGGCTGGGCAGGTTTTTCGGGTTCGTCATCGTAACCATTTGGAATCACAGACTGTGATCTCAAACGTGAAGCAGGGCGCGCTGGGCTGCAACCTTGAACTACAGGTGCGGGATGGGAATTTGGGGAAATACATTGGGTGAAAATGTCCGACTAAATAAGTCAAGTATATGTTTTTATTGGATTTTTTGTTGACATGGGTTTGGGGGTTCTTATATCCAATCCATACTGAACTCACAGGAACCCAGCTGCAGCAAGCCATCGTAAGCCACAGCACGCAAAAGCCAGCCTCGCGCCAGCAACAGCAAGCAAAAGCCAACGAAAGCCAGCTAACGCCAGCAACAGTCAGCCCCAAGCAAGCAATCGCGCGCCAGAGCCAGGCACCCAGATGAATTCGTTTGATTTTCCGGATAGGTGTTGCGGTTGAAATGTTTCGAGCAGTGTGGAGCCATTCTTACAGTATAGGCGGCCCGTCCGGGGTTTTCTTCAACGGGCAATTGAAATCAGCATATTGCAGAGTCCATTAAACTCGTTATCAACCCTAGCATGTTTAAGCTGCTGCTTTTGTTTCTAACGTCCGCTGGTGTAACGCTTTGGTCAGCAATGACATTCGGCCCGATTTTGACCCTGCCGTTACTGCTGGGAGCAAGCGGAATCGTTCTGGCAGTCATTCTGCTGCTGAGATCAAGGTTTCGGAAGTCGATCAACTGGGTCGTAGTTGATGGGTCAAACGTGCTTTATTGGGAGAATGATGAACCGGCTTTGCATTCGGTCAGACTGGTTATTGAGCAGTTGGTCTTGGCAGGGTTTGAGCCGAAACTGTGGTTTGATGCAAATGTTGGTTATCTGGTTGCCGGTCGCTACATGAACCCCGCCCAGCTTTCAAAGGCACTTCGATATCCAACGCGTCGAATATCAGTTGCGCCAAAAGGAACACCTGCAGACCCATTGTTAATCAGCGACGCTGAAAGATTGAAGGCGCGCATTGTAACAAATGATCGCTTTAGAGACTGGCAGGAGCGTTTTCCTCAGGTGGCTCAGCAAGACGTATTTTTGCGGGGCAGGATCAAGAACAAGCGGGTTCATTTGAAGTAAGCACTACCGCTTCCGCCGCTTCACATTCCCACCCCTTTGCCCCGGCCTGCCAGCCGTTGACCGTCCGCGCGATTTCACCGCGTCTTCCGAGGCTTTCTCGACCGCCCATTGGCGCGCCATGGGGTCGTCGGCGACGGCCAGATCGACCGCTTCCAGACGTTTGATCTCATCCCGGATATTGGCGGCCTCTTCGAATTCCAGGTTCTCGGCGGCCTTGCGCATCTGGTCGCGCAGACCGTCCAAATGGGCTTCCAAATTCGCGCCGTGCATCGGTTTGTCGATGGTGGCGGTGACGCGGTTCATGTCGACGTCGCCCTCGTAGAGACCGGCCAGAACGTCTTCGACATTCTTTTTCACCGTCTCGGGGGTGATGCCGTGTTCTTCGTTATATGCAAGCTGCCTGGAGCGGCGGCGGTTGGTTTCGTTCAGGGCGCGCTCCATGCTGCCGGTGATCTTGTCGGCATACATGATCACCCGCCCGTCGGCATTCCGTGCAGCGCGGCCGATGGTCTGGATCAGCGAGGTTTCCGAGCGCAGGAAGCCCTCTTTATCCGCGTCAAGAATAGCGACGAGCCCGCATTCGGGGATATCGAGCCCTTCGCGCAGCAGGTTGATGCCGACCAGCACGTCAAAAGCGCCCAAGCGAAGGTCGCGCAGGATTTCAATGCGTTCCAGCGTGTCGATGTCCGAGTGCATGTAGCGGACTTTGATGCCCTGTTCGTGTAGGTACTCGGTCAGGTCCTCGGCCATGCGTTTGGTGAGCGTCGTGACCAGCGTGCGGTAGCCATCGGCGGCGACCTTGCGAACCTCGTCCAGCAGGTCGTCCACCTGCATGGATACCGGGCGGATTTCGACCTCGGGGTCCAGCAGGCCAGTGGGGCGGATCACCTGTTCTGTAAAGACGCCGCCGGTCTGTTCGATCTCCCACTTCGCCGGGGTGGCCGAGACAAAGACGGATTGCGGGCGCATGGCGTCCCATTCCTCGAACTTCAGCGGTCGATTGTCCATGCACGACGGCAGGCGGAACCCGTGTTCGGCCAGCGTGAACTTGCGCCGATAGTCGCCTCGGTACATGCCGCCGATCTGCGGGACGCTGACATGGGATTCGTCGGCAAAGACGATGGCATTGTCGGGGATGAATTCGAACAGGGTCGGGGGTGGTTCACCCGGCGCGCGGCCCGTGAGATAGCGCGAATAGTTCTCGATCCCGTTGCAGACGCCGGTCGCCTCAAGCATTTCCAGATCGAAGTTGGTGCGCTGTTCCAGTCGCTGCGCTTCCAGAAGTTTGCCTTCGCCGACCAGTTGGTCCAGCCGGATGCGCAACTCCTTTTTGATGCCGATGATCGCCTGCTGCATCGTGGGTTTTGGCGTCACGTAGTGCGAGTTTGCATAGACCCGCACATGCTCCATCGTGGCGGCACGCTCGCCTGTCAGCGGATCGAATTCGGTGATCTGTTCCAGTTCTTCGCCAAAGAAAGACAGCTTCCACGCGCGGTCCTCAAGGTGGGCGGGCCAGATTTCCAGTGAATCGCCCCGCACTCGGAAAGACCCGCGTTGAAACGCCTGATCGTTGCGGCGATATTGCTGGGCCACCAGATCGGCCATCACCTGCCGCTGATCGTATTCGTTGCCGACCTTCAGGTCCTGTGTCATCGCGCCGTAGGTTTCGACCGAGCCAATACCGTAAATGCAGGACACCGAGGCCACGATGATCACGTCATCCCGTTCCAACAGCGCTCGGGTGGCCGAGTGGCGCATCCGGTCGATCTGTTCGTTGATCTGCGATTCTTTTTCTATGTAGGTGTCGCTACGCGGCACATAGGCCTCGGGCTGGTAGTAATCGTAGTAGGACACGAAATACTCGACCGAGTTTTCCGGAAAGAAGCCCTTGAACTCACCATAAAGCTGCGCGGCCAGCGTCTTGTTGGGTGCAAGGATGATCGCCGGGCGCTGGGTTTCCTCGATTACCTTGGCCATGGTGAAGGTCTTGCCCGTACCGGTCGCGCCCAACAGGACCTGATCACGCTCGCCATCCTGCACGCCGCCGGACAGTTCCTTGATCGCGGTCGGCTGATCACCAGCGGGGGCAAATTCGGTGTGCATGACGAACTGCTTGCCGCCCTCGAGTTTCAGGCGGGCGCGGACATCATCAGCCGTCAGCTGGGTCTTGTCGGAATGGGCGTAGGGCATGGGCAGGCTCCGGGTCAGGCCCTTACATTTGTTCTTATTTTGTCCAACTGCAAGACCTGATCCTGTGTCGCATATGCTGAACATCACTTAATGCGGGTTGTATCTTCGAGTTCCGTTCTGATTGCCCTTTCCGGGTCATAGCTTTTGCGTGTTCAACCTGGGTTGGGCCCATCATCTCCCTGACCTCTTCTTGGTATCTTAGTGAGTGATAGAAGACCCTGATGACAGTTTCTGACATCAGAAAGCACATTCAACCGCGACAATTGCGATCTTGTCCCCGCCCAAGCTCTGACGCATAAACAAGCCCAGCCAAGCGAGTACGGAGAGCCACATGCGCGCACGGATTTACCAGCCTGCAAGGAATGCAATGACCTCGGGCATGGCCAAGACCCGGAAGTGGGTTCTGGAATACGCCCCCGCCTCAGCGCGCGAAGTTGATCCGCTTATGGGTTGGACGTCGTCGAACGATACGCAGACGCAGGTGCGGCTGAAGTTCGACACCAAGGAAGAGGCGCTGGATTACGCAGCAGACCATGGCATCGACGTGCAGGTGAGTGAGCCGCATAAACGCAAGCCGAATCTGCGCGCCCGGGGATATGGCGAGAATTTCGCCACTGACCGGCGTAGCCCCTGGACCCACTGAATGATCGAAATTCGCGAGGAAGACCCAACGTCCGAGGTGATGCGCCCGGTCGTACAGGCGCATTTTGCCCACAGTCAGACGGCGGGACCGGCGGAAAGCAATCACACAATGGATGCCGAGGCCCTGCGTGGGCCGGGAATTCGGTTTTGGGCGCTATATGATGATGGGCAGCCATTGGGATGTGGGGCGCTGAAATCTTTGCCCGACGGGACAGCAGAAGTGAAATCTGTCCATATCCTGTCTGAAGCGCGCGGGCGCGGATTGGCCAAGGTGATGATGAATCGCCTTGCCGGGATCGCGCAGTCCGAAGGGGTGACCGCGCTGGTTTTGGAAACGGGGGCCGCGCATCTGACGGAATATGATGCCGCGCGCAAACTCTATGAAGCGTTGGGATATTCCTATTGCGGGCCCATCCACGGGTATGAGGATGATCCCAACAGCGCCTTTATGCGCTTGCCTCTTGAACCCCGCCGCTAAAAGCAGCAAGAAAGGCAAAGTGGTCCCGTAGCTCAACTGGATAGAGCAGCTGACTTCTAATCAGCAGGTTGAGGGTTCGAGTCCTTCCGGGATCGCCACTAGTATGAAATGTACAGGCCCAAAGTGGGCACATCCTGAGACGGGCGCAGAATTTCTGCGGTTGGTCCGCAGGATCGTGCGGCCTTTCAGTTGAAATCTGAGCAGTGGTTTGAGTTGGGATTGCCCGTCAAAACCCGTCAAGTCGCGTGGCGTGCCCGCGCACCACGTTCGATGGCGGCGGCGTGCAGCCGGTCGATGTTCAGCTCATACCGAATCTCTTCCAGCAGGCGCAGTTCTGTTTCGGCAAGTTTGCCGTCGGCTGCTGCAACGTCGCATGCAAGCGCATAAGCCGTTTCGTTCAGCCGTTCCGGCAGGTTGTCCCGGATCAGACCGAACATGGCATCCAGGCCTTCTTCCTGTTCGAACAGATCGAATACAATCTGCGAAACACGCTTCATCCGGTCGATGTCGTATTCGGCAAATACCGGCAGCATATTCACCGCAGTCTGGATTTTCACCAGTTCCGCCGTGCGAATATTTTCATCGGATGCTGAAATCGCAACCATGATCGCGACAAGGCAATCCTGCGGGGTCATCGGGTGGGGCGCTTGCTCGGTCATGATTTTGTCCTGCTGAATATATTCAGCGCAAGATACGGGCCGCCATGAGGGTGTTCAACTCTTATGCCGCATAAATGCGAAAATTACATAAACAGGGCCGCTGTGCCGGGATTTGCGCTGTTTGCCGGGTCTGGCGATTGACTCATGCTGCGATAGCACAATAGGAGGGTTCGGGCCGGTCGCATGGGGTGATCGGCGCTGTTCCCCGATGGAGATCGAAATCAATGTCTGAACTGCGTGAAACCGCTCTTGCGTCCAAGGCCTGGCCTTTTGAAGAGGCGCGCCGGGTGCTCAAACGCTATCAGAAATCTCCGCCCGAGAAGGGATATGTGCTGTTCCAGACCGGGTATGGCCCATCGGGGTTGCCGCATATCGGTACGTTCGGCGAAGTGGCCCGGACCTCGATGGTGCGTCATGCCTTTGAACAGATCAGTGACATTCCGACCAGGCTGTTGTGTTTCTCGGACGATATGGACGGTTTCCGCAAGGTGCCGACCAATGTTCCGATGCAGGAAGAACTGAAAGAGGATCTGCATCTGCCCCTGACCAAGGTGCGCGATCCGTTCGGCACGCATGAGGGGTTCGCACAGCACAACAATGCGATGCTGTGTGATTTTCTGGACAGCTTCGGTTTTGAATACGAATTCGCGTCGGCCACCGATTACTATACCTCGGGCCGCTTTGACGACATGTTGCTGACGGCGCTTGAGCGGTTCGACAAGGTTCAGGAAATCATGCTGCCGACCCTTGGGCCTGAGCGGCGCGAGACCTATTCGTGCTTCTTGCCGGTCAGCCCGAAAACCGGGCATGTTTTGCAGGTGCCGACGCTGGAGCGGAACGTGGCCAAGGGCACCATCGTCTATGAAGAGCCGGACGGCGAGAAGGTCGAGATTCCGGTCACTGGCGGTAATGTCAAAATGCAGTGGAAGCCGGACTGGGCCATGCGTTGGGCTGCGCTGGGCGTGGATTATGAGATGTCGGGCAAGGACCTGATCGACTCGGTCACGCAGTCATCGAAAATCTGCCGGGCGCTGGGCAAACAGCCGCCTGAAAGCCTGAGCTATGAGTTGTTCAACGACGAGCTTGGACAGAAGATCTCCAAGTCCAAAGGCAATGGCCTTTCGATGGAGGAATGGCTGACCTATGCGGCGCCGGAAAGCCTGTCCTATTTCATGTACCAGAAGCCCAAGACGGCCAAGCGGTTGTATTTCGACGTGATCCCGAAGGCGGTTGACGAATATCACCAGCAGTTGCGCGCCTATCCGGGGCAGGAGCTGAAGGCGCAGCTGAATAATCCGGTTTGGCATATACATGGTGGTCAGGTACCTGAATCCACCCTGATGGTGCCGTTTGCGATGCTGTTGAACCTTGCGTCCGTATCGGGTGCCGAGGACAAAGAGACGCTGTGGGGTTTTGTCCGTCGTTATGCACCCGAGGCAACCGCTGAGACGCATCCTGATCTGGATCAGGCGGCTGGCTTTGCCGTGCGGTACTTCAACGACTTTGTAAAACCGACGCGCCAGCACCGTGCCCCAACCGATCAGGAACGCGAGGCGCTGGAAGCTTTGAAAGCCGCATTGCTGGCCTATGATGGGCCGATCGAGGATGAGGCACTACAATCCGTGGTCTATTCAATCGGTCGTGAACGGTTTGACCCGATGCGGGGTTGGTTCACGGCGCTTTATGAAGTTCTGCTGGGCGCAAGCCAGGGCCCGCGATTTGGTGGCTTCATCGCGCTTTATGGCGTGCCGGAAACCGTTGCTCTGATCGACAAAGCGCTGGCCGGAGAGCTGGTCTGATTTGACCTGAATTCACATGGGGCTACCTGAACGACAGGAGGTGGCCCCATGCGTCGTTTCATGTTTGCAGTTGCTCTGTGGTTTGCAGTGGTCGCGCCTGCATGGGCTCAAAACGCCGAGATCGAGGCGAACATCAAGGCGCAGATCAGGGCGTTCGAGGCGGATGATTTCGCGACGGCCTTTACCTTTGCAAGCCCGAATATTCAGCAGTTCTTTCGCACGCCCGAAAACTTTGGCGCGATGGTCAGGAATGGCTACCCCATGGTCTGGCGACCGTCCGATGTGCGATTTCTGGAATTGCGCGAAATCGCAGGCGCGCTTTGGCAGAAAGTCATGGTCATCGACGGGGCAGGGCAGGTTCATCTTTTGGATTACCAGATGATCGAACTGGAAAACGGCTGGAGGATCAATGCAGTGCAGATCCTTGGCGTTTCGGACCCGGCGGCCTGACGCAACACCACCGTCACGATGATATGAGCACCGGTTAATCCCTTTCAGATACCCAAAAGCCCGCGTTCGGGAATGGCCCGGACCCGGCCAACGACGTGCGTCGGCATGCGGGTGCCGCGCAACTGCGAAAGGGATTTTTTTATGAACAAGGCAATCACCGATGGCATCGTTTTCATGCCACCTGCGTTTGTGAACGGGCTGGATGTATGGTCAAGCGGCGACGGGACCGCCGGTTCGCCCAGTTATCAGGGATCAGGTATCGGAATTTTTGCCCCTTCCGATTCTCATTTCGGCGGTTGTCTGGAGCTGATCAAGGTCAGTGCAACCCAGCAGCTGCGTTACATGGGGCAGACACCTTTGCTGCCGGGGTGTTACCTGCGGGTGACTGCGCGTGTGAAGGCGGTCAGCGGGCCATTGCCGGTTGTACGGATTGCAGGTTGGGCCGGCGGTGCGGGTGATGCTCATGTCGCCGGTCTGATCGAAAAAGGCCCGGCGATTCAGCTTACGAACTACGGTGAGGTGACCGAGGTGACCGCGATTGTCGGCACGGGGTATCGGCCTGGCGTTGATATGTCGTGGGGTACTCAGGCCCTTTACGGACATTTCGGTCTGAACCTCGAAGGGCCGAATGGCTCGGTTGTGCGGGTGGATGACATCCAGATCACGGATGTCACCAAAGTGTTTTTGCGCGATATGCTCGGTGTTGTCGATGTGCGCGACTTTGGCGCGGTCGGTGATGGCGTGGCCGACGATTCGGCTGCTTTCGAGGCAGCGGATCAGGCCGCCAACGGTCGCCGTGTCTTTGTCTCGAAGGGGACATACTTTCTGGGCGAAACGACAAGCATCAATTCGGAAATCGAGTTTGAAGGCACGGTTACGATGCCTGCGGACAAGATTTTTCTTTTGACCAAAAGTTTCGATCTTCCCACTTATGTCGCGGCATTCGGCGACGAGTCACTGGCCTTTCGCAAGGCCTTTCAGGCATTGCTGAACAATTCGGATCACGAATCGCTTGATATGGGCGGGCTCAAGATCGCGGTCAGCGAACCGATCGATATGCAGGCGGCGGTTCCGAACAAAACCAGCTATGCCACCCGTCGGGTGATCCGCAACGGCCAACTGGATGCCCAGGACAGCAACAGTTGGAATACGGTTTTCTATTCTTCGGTCGCAACCTATCAACCGAGCGATCCCTACAAGCTGAAAAATGTGGCCAATATCGCGAATATCCCGGTTGGCTCATTGCTGCGCGGCAGCGGTGTCGGGCGCGAAATTTATGTCCGCTCCAAGAACGAAGGCGCAGGTGAGATTACGCTGAGCGGGCGGCTGTTTGGTGGGGGCGGCACGCAGAGCTATGAATTTCGTAACCAGAAATATCTGCTGGATTTCAAGGGTTTCAGTTCGCTTCAGAAATTCGGCATGGAGGGTGTAGAGTTTCAGTGCAATGGCCGTTGCAGCGCCATCCGTCTGGCCCCCTCTGGCTCAACCTTTTCGCTGAAGGATTGCTTTATCAGCCGGCCAAAGAACCGTGGGATCACTTCGATCGGAAGTGGGTGTCAGGGTATGCTGATCGACGGGTGCCAGTTTTTGTCGTCGGAGGACGCCAAGCCGGTGCCGGACCGCACCACCATTGCCCTGAACGCCAATGCCAACGATATCAAGCTGCGTCACAACCGGGCCACCCGGTTCCGCCATTTTGCAGTGCTGGGCGGGGCCAACAACATGGTTCTGGGCAATCACTTCTTTCAGGGCGATTCCGTGGCAAATGGCGTACGAACGGCCGGTCTGGTCATGATCGGTACCTACAGCAGTTCGACCATCGCCGAGAATTATGTGGATAACTGCCATATCGAATGGACAAACGAGCGTGATCAGTTTCCGGACTTTACCACCGGATTTTCGTTCAGCGCCATGAGCATCACCGACAATATCTTTCTGTCCGGCGATGTGGCGCCGTGGTTCAGCTATATTGTGGTCCGTCCTTACGGGACCGGTCATTTCCTTAATGGTTTTTCGGTCACCGGAAACAAGTTCCGATCGATAAATGGGAAAATAACCCGGGCCGAACGGATCGATACCACGTATGCAGGGTTGGATTTGAACCGAACCACGCATGTGCAGTTCGAAGGCAACACCTATCACAACGTGACGCACAAAAGCGCCAACCCGCTGCGCGTGATCCACAGCCAGAACACTGCTGCGTTGAGTTGGACCGTTGGTTCGGAGGGAAATTTGCCGTTCGGCGCCCGCGCCAGAGGGTGCGACAGCGTTGTAGCCCATGGTCCACTTCGTAACGGGAACAACGCGGTCCGGTATGCGACACAATATGTGGACCTGCAGCAGGGCAGCAGTGGTGATCAGGTGCGTTTGAACTGGTCTGACGCCGTGAAGGGAAAGGTCTCCGTCACGATGCGGATCGATGTCTGACGCCTTTTTATTTCAGGTCGCCGGTAACGGCGGCCTGTTCCAGCGCGGGGTTTAAAACGCGCGCCAAAGAGCGAACTTCAGGCCGGTTCCCCTGCGGGCCGAGTTACGCTCCAGCCCCAGCACCCAGATGGTTTCAGAGGATTTCGGGCGGATCATCACCGACGGCCTGACGCTCCAGTAAAACGGTTTGTCGGAAACATGGGTCGTTTCGATTTGCAGAAGGGGATCCAGCCAGCGCTCGGACGTTACGCCAACCGTGAAATCCAGTTTGCGCGCCGTATTATCGTGTGAGCGGTATTCCAGCGCGGCGTCAACCGCGGCCCAGCCATTGCCCCAACCGCTCTGAAAGCCTTTGCCGTAGGACAACGTGGTTTTGTAAAGCGCCCAGGCCTTGTCCCGTTTGTGATAGGCACCAACGCCAAACTCGGCTGCCAGTCTGCCCGCATCGCCAAAATCCTTAACCGGAAACCGGGCAAAAATAAGAGCGTGGCCGTACAAATCCTGATGTTCCTCGGCATCCAGCCCGACCGTAAGCCAGGTCAGCGCGCCGTATTCAAAATAGGCGGAGGATTTGTATTTGTACTCTCCTGCATCTGTTTTGAACCCGGTTGCCGACAGCGCCCAAAACCCTTTGCCCTTGTCGCGCAGCCACGCACCGGCTTCGACAGGTGCCGGGACCATAAGTAGTAGGATTGCAAGCAAGCGGACCATGAACTTCCCTTCCGGGCGCAGCATCCGCAACCTTGGTTAACGCTTGGTTAGTCAGTTGGTAACTTCTGCGAAACATTTCGTTCCGGAAGTCGCTGGATTGCCAAGGGAAATTGAGAAAACGGAAAAATCTGTGTTAGGCTGGAGGAAGCAGGAGGAGTAGCCAGATGCCAAAAATCTCGAAAGACGCCAGCATTCAGACTGTGATCACCACCTTCGAAATGACACCGGGGACCTGTCAGGATTTGCTTGAGGCGCTGACAGACGCCTTCGAGAGCTTCATTTCAAAGCAACCCGGTTTCATTTCCGCAGGCCTGCATGTGAACGATGCACAGACCCGGATAGCCAATTATTCGCAATGGCAGCGGCGTGAGGATTTTCTGGCGATGCTGCGCACGCCCGAAATGCGTGATCGCAACCGCAAGATCAACGAACTGTGCAAAAGTTTCGAACCGGTGATGTACGACGTAGCGGAAACCTTTGGCTGAGACTGACCTGAATCAAGGCGTTTTCAACTATGCCGGAGCAGTCTGACCCTGACTGAAGCGGAGGCGCAAGCCATGTATCACAATATTCTTGTTCCGATTTCCTTCGATGCCGAAAGAGATACTTCCGGGCCGCTCAAACTGGCCGAGATGTTGGCAACACCCGGGGCGGCAATCACTTTGCTGCATGTTGTCGAACATATCCCCGACTATGCCATCTCATATATGCCTGCGGAGTATCTGACAGAGGCGCGCAAGGCGATACAGGTCGAACTGGACCGCCTTGCAGCCAATCTGCCGAACGCGGTGGGACTGGTCATCGAAGGGCATTCGGGCCGAACGATCCTCGACTGGGCGGAGGCAAACAAACCAGACTTGATCATCATGGCATCCCACCGGCCCGGAATGCAGGATTTGTTGCTTGGTTCGACCACGACGCACGTTGTCCGACACGCGCAGTGTGCCGTGCACGTGGTTCGATAGCCAAAAGCCTGAGATCGAAGGCTGGCCAGTCGGCCAGCCGCCGGATCAGTTCACACAGCAGAATGACCCGTGATCGGCGTCCTTCATCAGGCGGTCGAAATCTCCGCCCTTCATTTCAACCAGTGTTTTGTGGTCACCGGCCTCGAACCAGACCTTGTCCAGACCGGTCAGACTATCATCGATGATGGTTGGCACGTCATAGGCGGCCCCGACCGGTGGTGCCGCGCCCAGATCGCAATCGTCAAAGACGTCTTCCACTTCGGCCTCGGGCGCCAGGCCAATGCGGCGCGAAAGGATCGATTGCAGCGTTGTGAGGTCAAGCTTGTGGTTTGACGGCACTACTGCCAGCATCGGCCCTTCTTCCATGTGAATCAGGACGGATTTTGCCAGATGGTCACCCGGGACATGTGCCGCCTCGGCGCATTCGGCGGCTGTGGCGGCATAAGGGTGCCGGATCATGTCAAAGGGCAGCCCCTGAGCGTCGAGATGATGTTTGAGGCGCGCAGCTATGGTCATGGTGTCCTCCGTAACTCCATGGCGCCCGTCTGAGCAGTCGGCGCGACCCGGGCGCCGTTTGTGAACTAGAGATGCCAGTGTGCGCCCCTTGCCCGAGTCGGGCAAGCCCGCCGTCAGAAATCCTGTGGTGTCAGCCGGAATGCCTTGCCGAAGCCGCCATTGAGAAGCCCGTCGGAAACGTTGAAGCGGACAAAGCAGAAGTCGGTAAAATCAACATACAGCTTTGCCTTTGGCCGCAGCGATAGGTACCGGGTGCGCAAAATCCTGTGGTCTTCGGTCCCGTGGCCGATCAGCTCGGCCTTGCAATGCAGGGTCAGGCGCGGGTGTGTCAGCGGGTCGCCTTTTTCACCGGGTTCCCCGATCAGCAGGGCACAGTTTGGGTTGGCCTGCAGGGCGCGGGTGTGTTCGGCCAGAGATGAGATCAGTGACACCGGTTGGTTCCGGTCGTCGGTCGCGAGGGCAATCCGGGAAACCGATGGCAGCGATGACTGCGGCTGCGATACGGCGATGGCAGCGTGCGTTGCGGAAGAGATCAACTCGCGCGCAAGTGTACGGGCCGCATCGTCGGCGGGCTGAACTGGATCGTTCCTGGGCATGGTGACTCCGGCTTTTTGTAATCCGCGAATGGCAAAGCAAGTGATAAACACCTAGGCTGCCCGCGGCGAGGCTGAAATTGCCTGTCGATATGGAGTTGGATGTGCCCCTGAAATTTCTTGTATTCCTCGGTTCTGTCCGAGAAAGCACCCCTCCGCGCCCCCGCCCGTCTGGGTGAACGGGTCGCGCACGCCTGTCAGATACAGCTGACCGCCGCAGGGCATGAGGTCGAGCTTGTTGACCCGTTGCAGATTGATCTGCCGCGTCCGTTCAAACCTCATTTTTCCTATGCCAGTGGGCGCGCGTCGGATGGGCTGAACACGCTGGCGGACAAGATTTCCGACGCGGACGGGTACGTTATGGTCAGCCCGGAATACAACCATTCCATGTCCCCGGCGCTTGCGGATCTTCTGAATCATTTCGGCAGCTCGCTGTATTCCTACAAACCAAGCGCGATTGTCACCTATTCGGCCGGGCAATGGGGCGGTGTGCGCGCGGCGGTCAACATGCGTACATTCCTGAGCGAGTTGGGATGCCTGCCGGTTTCTGCAATGATCCATGTACCAAAGGCGCACGAAGTTTTTGCGACCGATGGCGGGTTTGCTGAACCGGTGGATGCGACACGATGGCACGGGTATATGGCGCGGACATTCGATCAGTTGGTCTGGTGGGCCGGGGCGGCATCCCGTCAGCGCGAGGTGGCATCTTATCCCGAAGCCTTCACGCGGGACCCCTCGCAGCGCAACGCACCCTGAAACCCGGTCGGTTTTTTGTCATGTCGCGGCCCTTTCATTGCCACATAGGATAATCATCTACGTTCCCATGATGCGCCGAAGAAAACCGGAACCGGAGAATAGTCCCAACCCCCGATCCGCCAGGCGGCGTGAACGGGC
Organism: Ruegeria sp. C11; assembly: GCF_056537725.1. Lineage (NCBI taxonomy): Bacteria > Pseudomonadati > Pseudomonadota > Alphaproteobacteria > Rhodobacterales > Roseobacteraceae > Ruegeria > Ruegeria sp. C11. The sequence continues at coordinate 70,545 of NZ_JBQFSB010000013.1, forward strand.
GGAGGCACTGCGCAAACATGCGTTGTCACCGGTTCGCATCCTGATGATGGTGCTGGTCTTGCCAATAACCACCGTTGTCATTGCATTGGGTGTTTACATGCGCACGACGTCTTACGAACCGACCGAAGCGGTGGCGCATCTTGTGGCGCTCGCGGGGTGCGACGCGGCGCGGGCCGTTGGGCTTGGGCCCGTACGCATGGGCGAGCCGGGATATCACCCCAGAAACGATCTGGACGGGGATGGCGTGGCTTGCGGATCTGCCCCGGCGGTGGCGCAACCGGCCCCAGCGGCGCAACAGGCCCCGGTTGCGGACAGCAGTAATGCCCCAAGCCAGCGAAAGGTCGGCAGCGCAAAATTCATCCGACCCTGAAAGCAGCGGATTCCGGGGCTGAAAGCAGCCGGTTACGTTCCGTTTTGAAAAGTGTTCGGCATCTCGCCCAGAACCTGCGCAACCAGTTCGGGCAAGTCGGCACTGTCGCTATATGAAGCCGTATGGGCAAGGTGCTCGACCGGGTTTTTCCGGTAACCTTCCGTGAACAGCAGAAACGGCACTTTGGCCCGTTGTGCGGTTTCGGCGTCTACCTCGCTGTCGCCAACGAAAAGGCGCGGCCCGTCCCCGAGGTGGTCGAACGCGGCGTGCAACGGTGCGGGATCGGGTTTGCGCCTTTCGAAGGTATCGCCGCCAATCACGACGTCGAAGAATTGCGCCAGTTCCAGCGCGTCCAATACGTGGCGGGCAGGGGCTTCGGGTTTGTTTGTGCAGAGCCCCAGTGAAAATCCCGCGCCCTGCAGCGTGACCAGAGACTCGCGCACGCCGGGATATGGAACCGTCAGATCGCTGGACCGCTTGTTGTAGTGATGCAGTGTCAGACGCGTCAGCTCGGCGTGTTGCCCCATGTCCATGTCGCAATGATTGATGACCTTTCCGACAAGATTCGGCAGACCGTTCCCGACGAATGAGCAAACTGTGCTCAGGGACAATGCATCGCGGTTCACCTCAGCAAGCATGCTGTTTACGGCCCCGGCAATGTCGGGAAGGCTATCCACCAAAGTGCCATCAAGGTCAAAAACAATTCTGGCAGTCATCTGTGAATCCCGGTCTGAGAAAACGGTCCTTGAACGGGGTAGCCGGTCGTGACGGGCTGCGCAACCGCATCTGTTTCAGAGTGAAAATATGGCCCCTTGACATACCTTACTATTTTAATCAGATTACGGGTGAGAAATATCAGCCACCCCAGAGTGCTCTGGGCCAGCCAGATCTGAACCCGATGATAAAAAACAAAAAGTCAGGATCTGATATGTCTGAGCGTACCAGCCGGGACGACGATCCGAGCGACAAGGCCCCTCGTGATTCAAGCTCTGGAGATGACCCCATGAATGCCCAGAACCCCACTCCGACCCAAGGTTATGCTGTCTCGATGCTTCCCGCGCACAAGGCTGAGGAACTGACCAAAGGCGGCAACCTCGCCCATATCGAACTGGGCGACCAGCTTTATACGCTGCGCATCACACGCGCGGGCAAACTGATCCTCACGAAATGAGCCGTCCAACACCTCGCGGCGGGGCGGCGGTTGGCCGTCTGGCCGATCTGAACCCTGTCGAGGCCGGCGCCGTTATGTACCTTCGCCTTTGGGGTGAAGGTGCCGGTGGTCGTGCCGATGCCGCCAGTGATTTCGATATCGCGCTGGGCGCGGATCAGGGGCGCGCCGCCATGATGACGCTGGAGCGCCTTTGCGCGCTTTGTGCGCAGCACGGTCGCCGTCCGCTTATCCGTCACGGATTGGGATGCGCCTGTCTTGGCGCGGACGAAAACTGTTTTGCCCAGATGATCGCAGCGGCGGCTGATGGCGAAAGGGAAGATGCGATGATGATGGCTTCGCTTATCGTCCGCCCGGATTTTGCACCCGCCCTGACGTCGTTGTCCGAGCAGCTGGGGCTGGCGCTGCGCCGCATGACGGCTGCCGTGCCAATGCCAACAACCGGGCATCAGACCCCTTCGTCGGTACTGCACTGATTACAGTGTAATAGCATCGGCGAGCGCAGAACCCCGGCATATCCCCGCCGGGGTTTTGCAGTTTCAGCAGCAGCCACACCCATGGTGGTGGTGTTCGTGATCACAGGCCGGGGCAGGAGTATAATCCCCGACTTCGGCCAGCACGTCGCGCAAGGCCCACAGGATCATGTCCACATCTTCGGCTTCGATGGTCAGCGGCGGGCGGATTTTCAGGATGTTGTCCTTTGGCCCTTCGCTGCCGATCAGGATTCGATGATCGCGCATCCTGTTCTTGACGAAACTGCAGATTTCGGTGCCTTCCGATCCGTCCGGGTTGATGAGTTCAACGCCAAGGAACAGACCCATGCCGCGCACATCACCAACGCAGGCAAAATCGGTTTCGATCCGGCGCAGCCCCTCGATCAGGTGTGTGCCCATGGCGCGGGCATTGTCCTGAAGGCCCTCGTCGTCGACGATATCCAGAACCTCTTTGCCGATACGGCATGACAGCGTCGAACCGCCGAAGGTGGAAAAGAACTCAATCCCGTTGTTGAAGCTATCGGCTATGGCGCGGGTTGTCACCAGAACGCCCAGCGGATGTCCGTTACCAATGGGTTTGCCCATCACCACGATATCGGGCAGCGCGCCTTGATGTTCGAAACCAAAATAATGCTCACCCAAGCGGCCAAGGCCCGTCTGCACTTCGTCCGCGATGCAGACCCCGCCCGCCGCGCGGATCTTTTCATAAACGGCTGGCAGGTACCCTTTGGGTGGGATGATCTGACCGCCGACCGAGGGGAACGTCTCGGCGATAAAGCCCGCAACGCCGTGACCCTTTTCCTGCAGTGCGGCAATTGCCGGATCGACAAGATTCGCGAATTTTGTGGCGCGGTCGGGATCGTCGCGCCGGAATGACCCGCGATAATCGTCCGCCACTTCGACCAGTTCCACCCAGTCCGCCTGCCCGACGCCACCCGGCTTGTTGAACTTGTAGGCCGAGATGTCGATCGCACCTGTGGTGTTGCCGTGATAGCCGTGATCCGGCGTCACCATGCCCCTTGCGCCGGTATGCGCCCGGGCCAGCCGCAAGGCCAGTTCGTTCGCCTCGGTGCCTGAGTTGACGAAAAAGCAGACCTCGAAATGATCGGGAAGCTTTGAAAGAACCTTTTCGGCAAAGGCCGTTTGCGCCGGATGCAGATAGCGGGTGTTCGAGTTCATCCGTTTTAGCTGATCTGCTGCAACCGCCTGAATCCGGGGATGGGCATGGCCCACATGCGGGACGTTGTTGTAGGCATCCAGATAGGGGCGGCCCCATTCGTCGAACAGATGATGCTTCCAGCCGCGCATCAGCATCACCGGATCGTCATAGGTCAGGCTGAGATTGCCGCCGAAATGGTCGTGCCGACCCTGCAGAATCTTTTGCTTGTCGGTCGGGCGATAGAACACCTTGTCATCCGGAAGGTTCAACAACGCCGCCGGATTGGGGCAGACGGCATGCCACAGATACATCTCGTCCGGGTCGCCAACGCCTGGCCAGTCGGCCTGCATCCCGTTGGTTGTCAGCGCCAGTTGGAAATGAACGTGCGGCGCCCAGCCGCCATTCTGGCTGGCGTCGCCAAGCCGCGCAAAAGCCGCCCCCTGCGCCACCGGATCGCCGGGTTTCAGCCTGCCGCAAATCTCGGGGTCCAAGTGACCGTAGAGCGTGTAAAACGGATCACCTTCGGGTGTTTCATGATGCAGGATCACCACGCCGCCGTAATCAAGGTGGCTGCTGCGATTCTCGACCACCTCGACCCGTCCGCTGAGCGGGGCATAAAGCGTGGTTCCCGCCGGGGCGAAAACGTCAACGGCCAGGTGAACGGTGCGTCGGTCCGAGGCTTTCCACGGCCCTTTGCGGAAACCGGGTTCGGCGTAGATCAGGCGTGGTTCACTGTAATAACCCAGCCAGGGGCCTTCGCCGAATTCTTCGCCCACGCGGGCGGCCTCATCCAGAGGCATGTGGAATGGATTCTGTGGCCAGGTCGAGTTTTCGACCGACAGCGACCCCATCGGCGCATCGGTCAGGTCCTGACCGAACATTTCAGCGAACTGGCCGCGATGTTCCGCAAGATAGGCGTGGATGCGCTCGGCGCCGTCGGTCACAGGCAGGCCACAGGCCGCGCGCAGACGGGCAGGCATCAGATCACCGTTGATCGATGCATACTCCAGCAGCCGCCACGCAGGCGCCTGACTGATGGTGACATAAGGGTCATCCGGGTTTTCGGTCGCCATCAAGGTCGAGTTCACAACAGAGACGGCAAGCCGCATCCGCAACAGCGGCCAGATCAGATCAACCTCCTGCGGGCGCAGGCGGTTGGCGGCGTGATATCCGCGCACCAGCGCGACCAGAGCGCGCTCGGGCTTAGGATGATCCAGTACGATATAGGCTCCGGCAATTGCCAGATCGCAGATGCGCGGGCCGGCACACATGTCCCCCAGATCGATCAGGCCGGAAATGCTCTGACGGTCGTTCAGCTCTCCCTCGACCAGAATGTTGTAGTCGTTGGCGTCGTTGTGGATGGCCTGTTTGGGCAGGTCCACCAACTGATCCGAGATGGCATCGAATTGCGCGGCGATCTCCTCCAGCAAAGCGCGCCGGGCCGGGTCTGCGATTGCGCCCAGCTTGCCAGAGATCCAGCCTGCCTGCGTCAGGTCCCATTTGAAATCCTCGCGGTGCAGGTTTGAGTGAGTGAACCGTTCCAGTGCCCTGTCGGTGGCGCCCAGAACCCGGCCCAGTTTCATGATCAGTTCATCGGTCTTTGGTGCGGCCTTTGCGTAGCAACGACCGGGCAGCCGTTCCTGCAGCCAGACTAGGCGCTGCTGGCCCTGTTCATCGGGTATCTCGGGCAACTGGACGCCTTTCAGGTCCGGCAGAACCTTGGGAAACGGCAGCCCCGGGGCCTCGGCCGCAATATATTCCAGAGTCTTCACCTGCAGGTCGACAAACCCGGCCTCGCAGCCAGCACGCATGACCTTCAGCACATAGTCCTGACCATTTTTGGCCTCGACCAGAAAGTTCAGGTCATATTCGCCGTCCAGTCGCGACAGCCGGGCCTCGAGCCCCCAATGTTGCCGCAGGGCAGCGGCCCAGAAATCCGTCATGTCACTCATCTGAATTGAGGTCCTTTAGTCCAGCGCCCGCAGCCGTTTGAACAGCGAGGACGTATCCCACCGCCCGCCGCCCAGTTTCTGAACGTCCTTGTAAAACTGATCGACCAGCGCGGTAACGGGCAGGGATGCGCCGCTTTCGTTGGCGGCGTCCAGACAGATACCCAGATCCTTGCGCATCCAGTCGACGGCGAAGCCATAGTCGAAATGATCGTCCAGCATCGTCTCGTGCCGGTTGACCATCTGCCAGCTGCCTGCGGCACCCTGGCTGATGACCTCGACCACCGCGCGCCCGTCCAGACCTGCCTTTTCCGCAAAATGTAGGGCTTCGCTGAGGCCCTGAACCAGTCCGGCGATGGCGATCTGGTTACACATCTTGGTCATTTGCCCGGCGCCGCTGTCGCCAATGCGGCGGCATATCTTGGAATAGACCTGCATCACCGGCTCGGCCTTGTCATAGGCATCCTGATCGCCGCCGCACATGATCGACAGGACGCCATTTTCGGCCCCTGCCTGCCCGCCCGATATCGGCGCGTCCACAAAAGAGATGCCCATGGTTTTGGCAGCATCATAAAGCTTGTTGGTCACCTTGGCCGAAACGGTGGTGTGATCGACAAATATGGCCCCACTGGACATGCCGTGAAACGCGCCACCATCGCCTGTGCAGACCATGCGCAGATCGTCGTCATTGCCGACACAAGCCATGACCAGTTCCGCCCCCTGCGCTGCCTCTGCCGGAGTGGCAGCCATCGACCCGCCATGCTGAGCAACCCAGGCTTCGGCCTTGGCGGCCGTGCGGTTGTAAACGGTAACCTCATGGCCCGCGGCCTGAAGGTGACCTGCCATGGGATATCCCATGACACCAAGGCCAAGGAACGCGACTTTTGCCATCTGGTGATCCTCTCTGCTGTCCAACCCGGCCGGGAAAGTTCAGCGGGCCGGAAATATCTGGCAGAGACAAAGCAAAGCTGAACCCAAAGGGCAACCCCGCGTCACGATTTGCTGCCCAGATCCTGCAGGATCGGGCAATCGGGCCGGTCGTCACCCGCGCAGGCGTCGACCAGATGACTCAGCGTGTCGCGCATGGCGTTCAGGTCGGCGATCTTGGCTTCGATCTGGGCCAGATGATCCCGCGCGACACGTTTCACGTCGGCGCTGGCGCGGGTTTCATCCTCGTATAGCGCCAGCAGGGTGCGGCAATCCTCGATCGTGAAGCCCAGAGCGCGGGCGCGTCCCAGAAAGTTCAGCTTGTGCAGATCCTGATCGCGGAACCGGCGGTACCCGTTGTCGTCGCGGAGCGGCCTGATCAGGCCGATATCCTCGTAATAGCGGATGGTTTTTGCGGGCAGACCGGTTCGTGTTGCGACATCTCCGATATTCATGAGTGCACCTCCTGAGCCGATACCGGCTGCGTGTCTTCAGGCATGCTGGGCCGTACCCGGCGCAGACGCAGGGCGTTCGAGACGACAAAGACACTCGACAGTGCCATGGCACCGGCTGCCAGCGCCGGGGACAGAAGGTGTTCGCCAAATGGATACAGCACGCCAGCCGCCACGGGGATCAGAAGGACATTGTAGCCGAAGGCCCAGCCCAGATTCTGACGGATGTTGCGCATGGTTCGGCGGCTGATTTCGACCGCGTTCACCACGCCACGCAGATCGCCCGACATCAGGACCACATCTGCCGTTTCGATGGCCACATCGGTTCCGGTGCCGATGGCCACCCCGATATCAGCTGCAGCCAAGGCCGGGGCATCGTTAATTCCGTCACCCACAAAGGCAAGCGTTCCATGGGCATCGCGCAGTGCCTCGATGGCGGCAACCTTGCCGTCCGGCAGAACCTCGGCAGTCACATGGTCGATGCCCAGTTTGGCGGCCAGCGCATTTGCCGTGCGGGCATTGTCGCCGGTGACCATGGCCAGGGTCAGACCCATGTCGTGCAACTGACCGATAGCTTCACGGGTGCCCGGTTTGACCGGATCGGAAACCGCAAGTGCGGCGGCGGGACTGCCATCTATGGCGACATAAAGCGGCGTCGCGCCTTCATCTGCCAGTTTAAGCGCTGCCGGTTCAAGCTGTGACAGATCGACACTTTCCTGAGACATGAGCCGTGCAGAACCGACCAGAATGTCACGACCATCGACACGCGCGCGTAGCCCAAGGCCGGTGAGCGATTCAAACTCCGTAGGTTTCGGCAAATCAGGCGGTCCAGCGCGGGTGATGGCGGCGGCAATCGGATGCTCTGACTGCGCCTCGGCGGCTGCGGCCAGGCGCAACACCTCGTCACGGGCAAATCCTCCTGTCGTGATTACATCGACCAGTTCGGGCCGGCCCAGCGTCAGTGTGCCAGTCTTGTCGAGCGCAACGACGCGCGCCTGCTGAAGCTGCTGCAAGGCATCGCCCTTGCGAAACAGAACCCCCAGCTCAGCCGCGCGCCCGGTCCCCACCATGATCGATGTTGGCGTGGCCAGTCCCATGGCGCAGGGGCAGGCGATTATCAAAACCGATACGCCCGCGACCAGCGCAATCGGCAGTGATGGTGACGGGCCGACAATCAGCCAGACAACAACCGTCAGGATCGCAACGGCAATCACCACCGGAACAAAGCGGTGTGTGATCCGGTCAACCAGTCCCTGAATTGGCAGTTTGGCCCCTTGCGCCTGTTCGACCATGCGAATGACCTGCGCCAGAACGGTATCCGCGCCCACGCGGGTGGCACGGACACGCAACGCGCCTGTTCCGTTCACGGTGCCGCCGACAACTTCGGATCCGGTCGTTTTGCTGACCGGAACCGGCTCGCCAGTGATCATGCTTTCATCGACATACGAGGTGCCGTCCAATACCTCTGCGTCCACGGGAACACGCTCGCCCGGGCGGATTTGCAGGATGTTTCCGGCAACAATCGAGGCTATCGGCAAATCAACCGTTTTACCGTCCTGTTCGACCCGTGCCGTTTTGGGCTGCAAACCGATCAGTTTGCGGATCGCCGATCCGGTTCTCCCTTTGGCGCGCGCTTCCATCAAGCGGCCCAGCAGGATGAGGACGACGATAACGGCAGCCGCTTCGAAATAGACGTTGGCGGTGCCTTGCGGCAAAACCTGCGGTGCAAAGGTTGCGACCACGGAATAGAAATAGGCGGCGGCCGTGCCTAGCGCGACCAGAGCGTTCATGTCCGGCGCCCCTCTCAGCAGCGAGGGGACGCCTTTGGCGTAAAACACCCGACCCGGACCAATCAAAAGGACTGAGGTCAGCGCGAACTGGATCAACTGGCTGGTCTGCGCGCCGATCGTGGCATGAACCCAGTGGTGGAACGCTGGGATCATGTGTCCGCCCATTTCAAGAATGAATACGGGCAAAGCCAAAGCGGCCGCTATTATCGTTGATCTGGTCAGGGATTTGATTTCCTGATCCTTTTGATCGTTGTGGGTCTGAGTGTCGCTGCCATCATCCATTGGCTGCGCCGGATAGCCGAGTTCCGTCGAAACCGCGGCAAGGGCGCCGGGATCGGTTGCGCCTTCGGCAAAAGTGACGCTCGCCCTTTCGGTCGCAAGATTCACGCTGGCATCGACGACACCCGGAACCGCCTTCAGTGCGCGTTCCAGCTTGGCCACGCATGAGGCGCAATTCATGCCATCGACCTTCAGAATAGTTTCCTGCGTGGCAGCCGGATATCCGACAGCATCCAGTGCATCGGTCAAGGCGCCGACCGGCCCAGCATAATCCACCTGAGCGGTCCCGGTTGCGAAATTGACGGACGCATCGGTAACGCCATCGACGTCGCGCAACGCGGTTTCAACGCGTGCAACACAGGACGCGCAGCCCATTCCGGTGATCTTGAGTTGTGTTGTCTGAGGTGTCATCCGAGTCGTCCTGATCTGGAACCTGACATTCAAATGGGGGTTCCAGTCACGGGAAGGTCAAGGGCGGATCACACTTTTTTCGTCAAGGCTCCGCGAATATTCCGCTCCATCAGTTGCTGGTACAGACGCGGAGACAGACGATTGATCAGCCAGGCAACAAAGGCCACCCTGCCGACCGGGATCGTGAACCTGCCGTGTTTGACGCCGTTCAGGATGGTGTCGGCAGCCTTTTGAGGCGTCATCGGGTCCATTCCGTCGGCAGCGGAGCCGGGGCGGGATGTTCCGTCAGCCTGCCGTCCGTCATTGTCCGGATTGGTGGCGACAAAAGACGGGCAGGCGATGTGAACGCTGACACCAAACGGCTTTTCCTCGGACCGCAGTGATTTGAAAAACCCCTCAAGCGCATGTTTTGACGCCGCATAAGCGGTGCGATGATAAAGCGGGGCGAAACCGGCAACCGATGAGATCGCCAGATGCGCCCCCTTGGATTTCCGTATCTCGGGCAGAAAGGCACGGGCCATGGCGATGGCCGCGAAATAGTTGATTTCGAATACCCGGCGATGGCTGGCCTCGTCCGACCTGTCAAACCCGCAAATCTGGGTAATACCGGCATTGTAGATCACCAGATCGACGCTGTCGCTTGCCGCCAGTACCATCTTTACGGCGTTTTCCAGTTGCCCGAGGTTAGTCAGATCACAGGCTATCGGAAACTGAGTTGAGGTTGGGTGCAGCCCGGTTACATCCAGATCCAACAGGACCACGCGCCAGCCGTCGCGCTGCAATGCTGCTGAAAGGGCCTGTCCCAATCCACCCGCACCCCCGGATATGACAGCAGTTTTCACAGGCCCGCCTGCTTTTTCCAAAGATCAAAGACCTCGGCGCTGGATTTCTCGGGCGTGTATCCGAATTCAGACTTCAGGGCGTCATTCGCCAGTACCGGCCGGTATTGCAGAAACCGAACCTGTTCAGGCCCATAGCGCGACAGCCCCAGCGGGCGTGCGACGGCAAGTGCGGCTTTGAGCATCCAGGGCGGGAGACGCAGTACCGGTTTGCCCAATGCGCTGGCAAGATCGGACACACCCAGCGCGCCGTCCCCCGCTACGTTGTAAATCCCGGCCGGACCATCGGTTGTTGCGCGTTTCAGGATACGGGCCAGATCGCGGGTCCAGATAAAGACAAACGGGCTTTCGCTGCCCGACACCGCCAGCAGGCGCGGTTTGTGAAACAGTGCGGTGATCTGGTTTTCGGTTCCTTCGCCCAGAACGGTTCCGACACGCAGAATGACCTGCTCCAGCCCGGGTGCAACCTTACGGGCTTCGGCCAACAACTCTTCGACCTGCCGCTTGTGATCGGAATAGGGAAACTCGGCGTTGCCACGCAGCGGATCGCACTCACGCAGGGGCACGCGGTTATCCGGGTGATAGCCATAGGCCGCTCCGGATGAGGTGACGACAAGTCGCCTGACCCCGTTGGCAATGGCCGCATTCACGACCTTTCGCGTACCTTCCACATCCACCGCAAACGCTGTCTGACGACCCATGTCTGGCGTCGGAGTCACAATCGAGGCCAGATGCACGATGACATCAGGTCGGACCTTGGCGATGACGCGGGCAGGCTCTGCCGTGGTGACGTCCATGCGCAAAAAACTCATGCCATCCGGCATGGGATCGGGACGGTGCAGGTCCGTCGCGAACACCTCGGCCCCTTCCAGTTCCGCAAGCAATGCGCGCCCCACCATTCCGGCGGCTCCGGTGATCAGGATGCGTGTCATCGGGCGGCCTCGGTCCGGGCCATGAGCGAAGCCAGCGCAATCCCGGAAATCGCGTGCCAGATGCCCCAGAATGCGGCGACGACGGCCATGCCCCCAAGCCCGTTGAAAAAGGCAAAGATCAGAACAAGGCCCAGCCCGGAATTCTGGATGCCGGTTTCGATCGTGACCGAGCGGCGATCATAGGGGGACAGCCGGGTCAGAGTGGCCACAACCCAGCCGCCCCCCAGAGCCAGCGCATTGTGAAGGATCACAAGCCCGGCAACGGCCCCGGCGAAGCTGAGGAAAAATCCCCAGTTTGCAGCCAGAGCGAGAATGATGAAGGCAACAAAAATACCCATCGACAGATATTGCAGCGGCTTGCGCAGACGCGCGGTCAATTCCTGGCGTCGCTGGTTCAGCGTTACGCCCAGAACCAGCGGCAGGATCAGCATCAGGCCCACGGTGATGGCGATCTGAACCGGATCGATTTCGGTGCGCTGCAGGATCGCGCGCGTTGGCGGATAAAGCCCGCCCCAAAGCGCAATGTTGGCGGGCGTCATGACAATTGCGCCTATCGTTGCAAAGGCTGTCATGGATACCGAAAGGGCGGCGTTTCCACCCGCCCTGTGCGTGATGAAGTTCGAGATGTTGCCGCCCGGACAGGCCGCCACAAGGATCAGCCCCAGCGCGATTGAGGGGCGCGGTTCCATCAGCCAGACCAGCGCAAAGGTCAAAACGGGTAGGACGATGAATTGCGATGCCAGCCCCACAATCACCGGCCTGGGGGCGCGGCGCAGGCGCTGAAAATCCTGCGGCGTCAGATCGATGGCGATGGAAAACATCACCACCGCCAGAATTGCGTTCAGCAGCATCATCGAGGCGGGACTGAAGTTCAGCGTGATTTCATCGATGCCGGTCATGGGGCGGCTTTCCTGAACCGCCTGATCCAGCCTGTGACCGCTTTCCGATAGGTTGCCTTATCCACGTAATAGGCCATGCGGGCGAGGTCGAGGTAGTTCATGCCTCCGGTGGCGCGCCCATAGTTTTCCTGTTTTTTGGCTTTCAGCTCAGCCGCTACCGGGCAGCCATTGCGAATACCCTTAATATAGCGCGCCACCATCTCGGCCTGCTCGTGCCGTCCCTGCCAGCCCAATCCGGTTGCTTCGATCATTCCGAGAATGAACAGATCATCCCTGTCTGGATGCATCGCGTTGAGGTACAGATGCGGTGCGTCCCCCTGCCAGTTCAACAGGTCGCGGTCGATGAACGGATAGTGCAGCTTGTACCCCGTGGCGGCGAGGATCATGTCGTAATCTTCGCTGCTGCCATCCCTGAAGTGGACCGTTTTGCCGTCCAGCCGTTCGATGTCGGGCTGGATGCGCAGATCGCCGTGTCCCGCGTGGTAGAGGACCAGTGAGTTCACGACAGGATGGCTTTCGTACAGTTTGTAGTCCGGCTTGGGAAAGCCGTACTTTTGCGGGTTCCCGACAAACCAGCCAAGGATCAGGCTGTCCACCTTGCGCTTGAGCCACATGGGCAGTTGAATCTTGCCGCCCATCGTATCGGCGGGTTTGCCGAACACGTATTTGGGCACGAAGTAATACCCGCGCCGCATGGACAGATCGCACCGTTTTGCGTGGTGAATGGCATCCACCGCGATGTCGCAGCCAGAATTGCCCGCACCTACGATCAGAACCCGCTTGCCGTCGAACTGACCGGGATAGCGGTATTGTGAGGCATGTATCAGGTCGCCGTCGAATGTGCCTTCAAATTCGGGCATGTTGGGTTCGGACAGCGTACCGTTGGCAATCAGCACACCCGCCAATTCAGCCTCGTGCACACCATCTGCGTCGCGCCATTTCACGCGCCAGCCATCACCCGGTGCGCCCAAAGGGGCGGTTTCGATGACTTCCGCGCCAAACTTGTAATGCTCGCGCAACCCGAAGCGCGTGGCGAAGTCGCGAAAATAATCCCTCATCGCCCGGTGTGACGGGTATTCGGCCACCGTGTCGCACATCGGAAAATCGGCGAACTCGGTCATCCGCTTGGATGAAATCAGGTGGGCCGTTTCGTACATCGTCGATTTGGGGGCGTCGATGTCCCACAATCCGCCCACATCGGAATGCAACTCGAAACCCTGAAACGGGATGCCCTGTTCCTTGAGCACCTTTGCCGCAGCCAGCCCCATAGGACCGGCCCCGATCAAGGCGAATGCCTCGCGCGTTTCCGTCATGAACTCTCCCCTGTTCGCGATGCTTAACTTGAACGATCGTTCAAAATAAGGCAAGATGAATCTCATGACGGCGAAAATCACGCAAAAACAAAGGCAAAGGGCGCCCTCGCAGCGGTCCCTGCAAACCAAGGCCCGGATTCTGGATGCGGCTGAGGCCGTATTTGCAGAAAGAGGATTCGAAGGTGCATCTATCCGCGATATCGCCGCGCTGGCCGGGGTGCAGGTGGGGTTGGTGCATCATCACGGCGGTGGAAAAGAAGAGCTGTTTCATCAGGCGGTTGCCCGCCGTGCGGACGAACTGGCCCAAATCCGGATCAAGGCGCTTGAGGCGCTCAAATCGCAGGGGCAGGCCACCTTGCGGGGCATTCTGGATTGCTTCATCCGCCCCTACGTGACGCTGGCGCAGACCGGCGGGCCGGGGTGGATGGCCTACGGGCGCCTGGTCGCGCATGTCTCGGTCGATCCGCGCTGGCACGACATTGCGGCAGAGTGTTTCGACCCGACGGCCCGGCGGTTCATTGCGGAAATCACGGCGCTGTATCCCGGCGTCGATCCGGCGGTGCTGGCAACCGGTCAGGTCTATTCCGTGTCGGCCATGCTGGCCCATCTCAACAGCGCGTGGCGGGTCGAGGCGTTGTCGCAAGGCGGCGACCTATCCGGTCTGGATCGCCTGATCGAATTCTGCGCAGCGGGAATCGAGGCAATGGTTTCGACCGGCACGGACTGAACGCCGACGTCTTTCTACATGAACGGCATGTCAGGGCCGTGCGGCGAGTTCCGCCTTCAACCGTTCGTTTTCCTGCTGCAACTGGGCCAGTTGCTGTCCCAAAGTATTCAGATGCGGTTTCAGCTCTGCCTCGGTAAAGCGGGGCGTGATGTGGCGGGGGCAGTTCCAGTCCAGCGCCTCGATCCGGATGATGGCGGCCCGCTCGGCGGGGGCCTCTGCCCCATCCGGGTAAAGGGCCACGGCGGCGGCGTCGCCTTCGGTGAATTCCATGCGTCCCAGTATCTTGAGCCGCCGCTGGTTCGCGTAATCCATCAGGATCATCGCAATCCGGTCGTTACCATCCAGATTCCCGCGCGAGATATACTGTCTGTTGCCCGAGAAATCCGCATAGCCGATCGTTGTCGGGCCCAACACCTTCAGGAACCCGACGGGACCGCCCCGGAATTGCACATAGGGCCAGCCCGTCTCGGATACGGTGGCCTGATAGAACCCGTCGCGCGCCTCGATAAACGCCTTTTCGGCGTCGCCGATCTGATGGCCCTGCTGCGGGCCGCCATTAATGAATTTCGCGTATGAGGCCGCTGATCCCATCCTCTCCTGATGGGCGCGGACGGCGGGGGTGAAGGTCAGTTCTGCAAAGGCGCGGGGCATGGCGGTTCCTTTCAGAGGCCAAGTTCGGACAGGCCGGGATGATCGTCAGGCCGGGGTCCGGCTGGCCAGTGAAACAGGCGCTGTTCCCCGGATATCGGCAGATCGTTCAGCGACGCGTGGCGGCGCGCCATACGGCCATCTTCGGCGAATTCCCAATTTTCATTGCCATAAGAACGGAACCACTGCCCGCTGTCATCATGCCATTCATAGGCATATCGCACCGCAATGCGATTGCCGGAATAGGACCACAGTTCCTTGATCAGGCGATAGTCCAGTTCCCGGTTCCACTTGCGGGTCAGAAAGGCGTGGATCTGGTCGTGCCCGGACAGGAACTCGGCCCGGTTCCGCCACTGGCTGTCTTCGGTGTAGGCCGGTGTGACTATATCGGGATCGCGGCTATTCCATCCGTTTTCGGCCAGGCGCACCTTTCGCTTAGCGGTTTCTGCAGTGAAAGGAGGCAAAGGAGGGCGGGTCATATCATTCGGTTCTTTCAGGCGAGAGTGGCGGCGAGAAGCGCCAGAGTCAGAAGAAGAGGAACGTGCCGGGTGTGAAACAAACTGGCATGGCGGCGCATCGGTCAGATCCTTGGTGTACAGATCGGTAAATGATATGGATAAAGTGTACAGATCGGTAAACTTTTTCAAGTCGTGCGCGGTAACATTTTTACGAGGTAGAGTTTCGCGTTCGAAAAAGTAATCATTAACAATGATTTAACATGGCCATTTGCGTCTGGGTGAAATCACTACTATGTACTGATCTGTACACCATGGAGCCGAATCATGCGCCCAAACAAACGGGATGAGCTTGTCCGAAAGGCGCTGGAAGTCTTTTACCGCGACGGCTTCCATGCCACCGGAATGGACAAGCTGGTTGTTGAAACCGGTGTGTCGAAAACGTCGATGTACAAACACTTCCGCACCAAGGAGGAGCTGATCTTGGCCGCTTTGCGCCTGCGGGATGAGAGTTTTCGCAACTGGTTTCTGCGCCGTGTCGAAGAACTGGCTGACACGCCCGCAGATCAGCTTATCGCGGGGTTTGACATGCTGCAGGAGTGGTTTGAAAAAGACACCTATCGCGGCTGCATGTTCATCAAGGCGGGGGCTGAGTTTCAGGAAAAGGATCACCCGATCCACGTTCAGGCGGCAGAGCACAAGCGCCTGTTGCTGGAACATTTCACGCGGCTGGCGCGCGACGCCGGTGTGTCCGATCCCGAAAAACTGGGGTGTCAGATCCTGCTTTTGAAGGAAGGGGCGATTGTCACTTCGGTTTTGCTGAACAGCTGCGACCCGGCAAGGGACGCAAAAGAGGCAGCACAAACATTGCTGGATGCAGCACTGAAAAAATGACGGCGCGGGGGTAAGCCGCGCCGTTCAGGTCAGGCAAAGGTTTTTTGCTCTGCCACATGTTGTTTCAGAATTTCGGGCGGCTCAAAACGTGGGCCATAGGCTTTGGCAAGCTCCTCGCACCGTGTCAGAAACCGTTCAAGCCCATAGGTGTTCACGTATTGAATGTACCCGCCGGTATGAACCGGAGCGCCGATGCCAAGAATTGATCCAACATTGCCGTCGGCAACCGTACGCAAAACGCCTTCTTCCAGACACCGCAGGCTTTCCAGAACCGCGCGGAACAGGATGCGGTCCTGTATGTCCTGATCGCTGATCTGAACGTCATCCTTGCGCCAGGCCTCGAGACCCGGCCAGATTGTCTTGCCCTCATCCGTATAGTCATAAAAGCCTTTTCCGGTTGCGCGGCCGTTGCGTCCGTGCTGGCTGATCATTTCGGCCAGCATGGCGCGCGCGCCGGGGTTCTGTTCCTGCGCGGGGTCCAGCAGGCCCATCTCAACCTGTGTGTTGTAGATGTCGGTGACCAGCTTGATCTGCACCTCATCCAGCAGCGACAGCATCCCCGTCGGCATTCCGGTAAGGCGCGACAGGTTGTCGACGCGCACCGGATCATGCCCCTCGGCCACCAGTTCAGCTGCTTCGATGATCTTGGTACCGATGGTGCGCGAGGTGTAGAACCCGGTGCTGTCCCCGACGATGATCGGGGTTTTCCGGATCTGGCGGGCAAAGTCGAAGGCACGGGCCAGCGTTTCGTCCGACGTCTTTTCACCTGCGATGATTTCCAGCAACGGCATCTTGTCGACGGGTGAGAAGAAATGCAGGCCGACGAAATTCTCGGGCTTCGCAGACCCCGTCGCAAGCCGCGTGATCGGCAAGGTCGAGGTGTTCGACCCCCAGACGCCATTTTCGGCCAGCAGAGCCTCATGCTCGGCCAGAACGGCGTCCTTGATGTCGATTTTCTCGAACACCGCCTCGATGATCAGATCGCAGCCTTTCAGGTCGTCCGACTGATCCGTCGGCGTGATCAGGGCCAGCACGGCATCCCGCTGCTCGGGCGACATGCGGCCGCGTTTGACCCGTTTGTCCAGCAACCCTGCGGTGTAGGCCTTGCCGTTTTCGGCGGCCTCCATCGACATGTCTTTCAACACCACCGGCAAACCGGCCATCGCTGCGGAATAGGCGATGCCCTGACCCATCATGCCCGCGCCAAGAATGCCCAGCCGCTCGACCTTTGATGGTGGCACGCCCTTTGGACGGCTTGCGCCGCCATTGACCTTGTTCATGCCAAAGAACAGCGTCTCGATCATGTTCTTGGTTGTGGCCATTGGTGTCAGTGAGACAAACCGGCGACTCTCATACCGTTGGGCGGTTTCGAAATCGACCTTGCCTGCTGCTTCGGTCATGATGTCGAGGATTTTGACCGGCGCTGGCATCAGCCCCCGCGTCTTTTTGAACAGCATCGCGGCGGCCCCGGCGATGCGGGTCATGTTCTTGGGTGAGGTCGAAGGGCCGCCGGGTATCTTGTAGCCCTTGGTGTCCCACGGCTGCGTTATCACCGCCTCGTCACCTTGTACCGACAGTATCCATTCCTTGGCCCGGCTCAGCAGTTGTTCGGGCGAAACAACCTCGTGAATCAATCCGGCCTTCATCGCCTTGTCAGGGGAAACCTGACGGCCCTCCAGCAAGAATGGCATCGCACCTTCCATGCCCAGCAGGTAGGTCAGGCGCACAACGCCGCCCCCGCCGGGCAACAGGCCCAGCGTCACCTCGGGCAGGCCGATCTTGGTTTTTGGGTTCTCTGCGGCGATGCGATAGTTGCAGGCAAGGCAAATCTCATAGCCTCCACCCAGCGCAGCCCCATTGATGGCGGCAACCACCGGAACTGGCAATTTCTCCTGCCGCCGCATCACGGCTTTGGTAGCCTCGACGGATTGGAAAAGCTCATCAACACCGTCAGCTTCGATGCTTTTCAGCATGTTCAGATCACCGCCGGCAAAGAACGTGTCCTTG
The DNA here is from genome assembly GCF_056537725.1 of Ruegeria sp. C11. Classification (NCBI taxonomy): domain Bacteria; kingdom Pseudomonadati; phylum Pseudomonadota; class Alphaproteobacteria; order Rhodobacterales; family Roseobacteraceae; genus Ruegeria; species Ruegeria sp. C11. The sequence continues at coordinate 88,258 of NZ_JBQFSB010000013.1, forward strand.
GCCGAGGTCCAGATCACACCCTTCAGGCCCTCTTCGGCCTCGATCCGGTCCATGGTGTCGGAAAACAGCGGCCAGAACTGTGCGTTCATCGCGTTTACCGGGCCGTCCATGTCCATTGTGACCGTGACAATACCGTCGGCGTCTTTTTCGTAGCGAAATTCACCCATATCCGTTCTCCTTCAAAGACGCTCGATCAGGGTCGAGATACCCATGCCGCCGCCTACACACAGCGAGATCATGGCCCGCTTGGCGTTACGGCGCTCCAACTCGTCGAGAACGGTCGAAACCAGCATCCCACCGGTTGCGCCCAGCGGATGACCCATGGCAATCGCGCCGCCATTCACGTTGGTGATTTCGTGGTCGATTTCGAGGTCTTTCATGTAACGCATGGCAACCGATGCGAAAGCTTCATTAATCTCCCAGATGTCGATGTCCGAAACCTTGAGCCCCGCCTTGTCGAGGCACTTCTTCGCCGCGGGTCCGGGACCTGCCAGCATGATCACCGGATCGGTCGAGATCACTGTGGCCGAAACGATCCGCGCACGCGGCTCCAGCCCCAGTTCTTTGCCCGACTTTTCCGAGCCGATCATCACCGCCGACGACCCATCCACGATACCCGAGGAATTGCCCGGCGTGTGCACATGGTTGATCCGCGAAACCTGCGGATATTTGGCCAGCGCCATGTCGTCATATCCAAATCCACCCATCTGCGCGAAGGACGGATTCAGCGCGCCCAGTTTCTGCATATCGGTGTTTGGTTTGATGTAATCATCACGCTGCAGCACCGTGATGCCGTTTTCATCCTTCACCGGCACCACCGACCGGTCGAACCAGCCGTTGTCGCGCGCATGTGCGGCGCGTTTCTGGCTTTCGACTGCAAATGCATCCACATCCTCGCGGCTGTAACCGTCGATGGTGGCGATCAGATCTGCACCAATCCCCTGCGGGGCCGAGTTCTGGTCAATAACAAAATCCGGGTCGGTGAACATCGCCCCGCCCTGTGACAGCATCGGAATACGGCTCATGGATTCCACACCGCCTGCTACGACCAGATCTTCCTGATCCGATCCGACCTTGGCGGCCGCCATGTTCACTGCCTCCAGACCCGAAGCGCAGAACCGGTCAAGCTGAACGCCGGGTACTGCCTCGTCCCAATGCGCGGCCTGCACGGCGGCCTTGGCCACACAGGCCCCCTGATCGCCGACGGGCGCAGTGCATCCCAAAATCACGTCACCTACCTGCGAGGTGTCCAGATCATGCCGCGACTGCAACTCGCGCAGCAGCCCGGCGGCCAGTTGAATGGGCTTAACCTCGTGCAGGGTGCCATCTTTCTTGCCGCGCGAGCGCGGTGTCCGCACCGCATCGTAGATATAGGCTGGGGTGGCCATGGTTTCTCCTCCTGATCCGTTGCCGGAAAGCTAGAAGGCTGAAATCCGAATCTGCAACTGAACAGTTACGGAACTTGTTTAGTGACGTCACGTAGCGCCGTCTGAATCAGGTTGCACAGCTATCAAGCAGCAGGGGTTTGTTGTTTTTCAGGTGACGCCAGACCAGTTGTTTTTGCTGCTTTCCCGAGGGGATGAACCGTGCAGGATCAGTCAGGCATTTCAGGTTCATGATATCGGGAAAAATAACCAGAATCTCTTCAAGCGCATCCGCGCTGAGGGACCCGAGCGCCTGAGGGCCAGCAAGCAGGCTTTCGGTTGCGGCGCCTTCGGCAAAGATGATTTCATGCCGATCGAATAACAGGTGAAAATACTCGACCGACTTGGCGCTTTCTTCAATCGTCACACCAGGCAGTGCAGTCAGTTTGATTGCAGGCACAAGAATTTCGGATTGTCCGAACATGCGCTCGGCGATCTTTGAAGCGACGAACATGCGATGCTGGCGGGACACCAGCAAATCCCTTGTCGGTTGCCCCAAACCCAGCGATCCCGCCGGGATACGCACCGGTTGAAGTTTGGGATTCATGGCCAGGTCATCTGGCCCAAACAATCGCCTGCCGATCCATCGCAGGGGCTGCAGACCATTGTCATGCGTCAAAATCAGGTCGCCCACGGACAGGCTTTCGACCGGGCGATCGCCGTGCTCAGTGCGGATCAAAGCGCCACGTGTCAGACAGGGCGTATCCGGAATATCCGCGGGGTTCAGATCGTCCGCACCCTGATCCTTGTTGGATGTGGTGAAGGTGATGCCCACCTCGGGGATTTCAGATACCGCGAAAAAGCGCAGCCCATTGTCCAGCTCGAAGCGCCAGACCTCGATCACCTGACCGTTGGTACCGGTATAGGTGGCCGTCCATTCCACGTAGATACCGTCAGTCGAAACCGGATTTCCGGCAGCGTCCGTTACGATGCCGATCTGATTGGGGTCGTCTGGCGTTTCATTGATGATCGTGTCGCCGTCAATCAATGTATCGTCATCGTCGATGGTGACGTTTAGAAACTGGTCCGGATCATTGTTGGCAAGAACAAACGGATCGTTGCTGCCGCCGGGGCGGTCGCTGAAGGCATCCAGCGGGATCGCTTTGAATGTCGCAATGACGGCCATCTGTTGGTCTTTCCCGCCGTGGGACTTTCATGGGTTGGCTATATCGGCAACTTACACCGCAGGGCCTACCTGTGGAATCGGAATCTGTTCCAATCCCCAATCAGTCCGATAGTCAGTGCGGAACACGGAGGATCATTGCCCGGCGAGCCCCATTTGTCGCACGGCCAGATCACGCATGATCTCTTCTGAACCACCGCCGATGGCCATCACCTTGACCTCGCGCCAGACCCGTTCCACCGGATTGCCAGTCAGATAACCGGCACCGCCAAATATCTGCATGCCCTCGGAGGCCACGAATTCCAACGCCTTGGTGGATTGGACCTTGGCCTTGGCGATTTCGGCAGCGGGCATGAGGCCCTGATTGATCGCCCAGCAAATACGTTCCAGATAGGCTTCGATCATGTCGATACGGGCCGATATTTCGGCGAACTTGTGGGCGATGACCTGATGGTCGATCAGCCTTTGGCCGAAGGTCCGGCGCTCGCGCGCCCAGTCCAGCGCGGCATCATAGCAAACGCGCATCATGCCGAGGCCCCCGGCAACCATAGCGAGGCGTTCAAAGTTGAAGTTGTTCATGATGGCGATGAACCCTTTGTTCTCTGGGCCGATCAGTGCCTCAGATGAGACTTTGCAGTCATCGAAATGCAGCATCGCCTGTTCCGAACAATGCCAGCCCATCTTGCCGCCTAGCGGCGTGCGGGTGAAACCCGGGGTGTCCGCTTCGATCAGAAAGAGGGATATACCCGTCAATCCCGGCCCGCCGGTTCTGGCCCCCACGACGAACCATTGTGAATCCATGCCCCCGGTGATGTAGGCCTTGGCGCCGTTCAGGACCCAGCCATCTTCGGTTCGTTCGGCTTTGGTGGTCAGGTTTGCCACATCCGATCCGCCACCCGGTTCGGTGATCGCAAGCGAGGAATTCATGCGTCCGCCGACAATTTCAGGCAAAACCGTTTTCCTGAACTCTTCGGGTGCAAACTTGACGATCGGGCCCAGCGATATCATTCGCCCGCCAACGGCTGCCGCAACGCCCGAGGCACCACAGCCAAAGGCCATTTCGGCATAATCCGCCCGCATGAAAGCGTCGTCAAATCCAAGACCGCCATACTCTTCGGGAATGCCAAAGCCGAAGACACCCATGTCGCCCAGCTTTTCATGCAGGGCCCATGGCACTGAGCGCTTGGCCTCCCAATCCTCGATGTTGGGTTTCACTTCCGTGTCGAAGAACCGTTTCAGATTGCTGCGATAGGCCTCACGCTCGGGTGTCATGAAAGGGGAAGGGCAGGTCATGTCGCCTCCTTTTGGGTCAGCTTGTTCCGTGACGTCGCGCGGGTCCGCGCTGCGTTGACCGGTACGCCTGTTGCGGGCAACGTAGAAACAGAACGGATGGTCTGTAAAGCGCCGAGGAGGGCGTCACAGAAAGAACGTCGCGTTCCGCGCCATTCGCACCGGGCGGCGCAGCGATAGAGATCAAAGGGGATGATCAGATGAATTCCGACCTGTGCCGAAAACTTGGAATCGAGTTTCCGCTGTTTGCGTTCAGCCATTGCCGTGACGTAGTGGCCGCAGTCAGCCGCGCGGGTGGCATGGGTGTTTTTGGCGCGGTGATGTACACGCCCGAGCAGCTGCGGACCGAACTGGAATGGATCGACGCCAATTGTGACGGCAAACCCTATGGCGTCGACCTGATCGTCCCGACCTCGATTCAACGGCAGGGGGATGAGCCATCGGACGACCAGTTGCTTGGCGGTCTGCCCGGCGAGCACATGGAGTTTGTCGAATCTGTTCTGGCCCAAAATGGCGTTCAGGCAGACGATCTGGCCGAGCGGCGCAAGGCGATGCTGCATTTCTCGCACAATCTCAACAGCGGTGGTGCGCAGGAAATGCTGGACGTGGCCTTTTCCTTTCCCATCAAACTGATCGCAAATGCACTGGGCACGCCGCCGCAGATCATGCTGGATCGTGCCCGTGAGGCGGGTGTCCCGGTCGCGGCTCTGGTCGGATCCCGTAAACATGCCGAACGTCAGGTTGCGGCGGGCGTGGATATTCTGGTGGCCGCCGGTGGCGAGGCCGGCGGGCACTGCGGCGAAATCTCGACCATGGTGCTGGTGCCCGAGGTGGTCTCGGTCGCAGGCAACACGCCGGTTCTGGCGGCGGGTGGTATCGTTACGGGGCGGCAGATGGCTGCCGCAATGGCCATGGGGGCCGCCGGGGCGTGGTGCGGTTCGGTCTGGCTGACGACTGCCGAGGGTGAGCCCAGTCAGACGATCAAGGACAAGATGCTGGCGGCCTCGTCTTCGGATACGGTCCGTTCCCGGTCGCGCACCGGCAAAACCTCGCGCCAGTTGCGCTCGGCCTGGACCGAAGCGTGGGAGGCGAAAGGCCCCGATCCGTTGCCGATGCCGTTCCAGTCGCTGATATCAGAACCGGCCCTGGGCAAGATCGAGAAGTTGGCGGAAGGCGGGCACGAAGGTGCGGCCGAGCTTGCGACCTATTGGGTCGGGCAGGGGGTTGGTCTGATGAACCAGATGTCATCGGCTGGCGCTGTCGTGCAGGAGTTCAAGCAGGATTATCTGGACGCCACCGAACGGTTGATGGCGACGTTGGAGGGATGAGCATGGAACAGGCAAAGGATTTTCTGGACGAAAGCGAGGCTCTGCACGGGGTCTTGGCTGACGTGGCGGGCGATAAGTGGGACACGGTTACCCAGTTCAAGGGCTGGACGCTGAACGATGTTCTTGTGCACCTGCACTTCTGGAATCAGATGGCCGAGCTGTCGTTGAACGACGAGGACGCCTTTCAGGTTCGCGTGGCCGAGACCTTTGCCGGAATTCAGTCCAACGGCTTCAGGGCAACCGAAAATGCCATGATATCCGAGCGTGGCGAAGACCTGCGCGATGCGTGGCGGGAACTGTACACGGGCATGGGTAAGCGCTGGGCCGGTCTCGATCCGAAGCAACGGGTGAAATGGGCAGGTCCGGACATGTCCGTTCGTTCGTCAATTACCGCCCGGCAAATGGAAACCTGGGCGCATGGCCAAGAGGTGTTCGACATCCTTGGGGTAGAGCGGCAAGAGACCGACCGGATAAAGAACATCGTCATTCTGGGCGTGAACACGTTTGGCTGGTCCTACAAGGTGCATGGTCTGGCTGTACCCGAAAGCATGCCACGACTGGACCTGACCGCCCCGTCCGGAACCCTTTGGGAGTTCGGAGAACCGGGAGAGAACCGGATTTCCGGTTCTGCGGTGGAATTCGCTCAGGTGGTTACACAGACACGCAACATTGCGGACACCACCCTCAAGGTCGAAGGGCCTGTTGCGGTCGAATGGATGTCCATTGCCCAGTGTTTCGCGGGCGGTGCCGAAACACCCCCGGCAAAAGGCGTTCGGCGGCGAGTATCCTGCTGATCCCAAAGGACGTTGCGTAGCGCCCTTTCGAGACGCGGCGTCACCCGGATTGGTTTGAATCGCCTTGCACGTTAGCCTTCCTGCAACTTCAGACCGGAGAGATGGATATGTCGCTAATCACCAGCACCTCAACCTGGGCCACCGACGAACACCGCATGTTCGCGGAAATGGCGGGCCGTTTCATGGACGACGAACTTGTTCCCAACATCGACAATTGGGTCGGCAACGGTGTTGTGGATCGCGAGTTCTGGCACAAGGCCGGTGAAACAGGCCTGATGGCTGGTTCGATCGCCGAAGAATACGGCGGCGTTGGTGGTGACATGGGTTTCGACTCGATCACGATTTACGAACAGACATCGCGCGGGGATGCCGGTTGGGGTTATGGCATCCAATCCATCGTTACCCACTATATCACTGCTTATGGCAGCGAAGATCAAAAGCAGAAGTGGCTGCCCAAGCTGGCATCCGGCGAAATGGTCGGTGCCATCGCCATGACCGAACCGGGCACCGGGTCCGATCTGCAATCGGTCCGGACCACGGCGGAAAAGGACGGTAATTCCTACCGGATCAACGGGTCGAAGATATTCATTACCAACGGGCAGACCGCCGATCTTGTCATCGTGGTCGCTAAGACGGACAAATCGCAGGGCGCCAAAGGTGTCTCGCTGATTGCTGTCGAAACGGATGGGGCCGAGGGTTTCCGCCGGGGGCGCAATCTCAAGAAGCTTGGGATGAAAGCCAACGATACGGCCGAGCTGTTCTTTGAAGACGTGAAGGTCCCGATGACCAACCTCATCGGACCCGAAGAGGGGCAGGGGTTCTATCAACTGATGAAGCAGCTGCCTTGGGAGCGCCTGACAATCGGCATCATGGCACTGGGCGCCATCGATTTCGCAATCGCTGAAACGGTGAAATATGTGCAGGAGCGCAAGGCGTTCGGCCAGCGCGTGATGGATTTTCAGAACACCCGGTTCAAGCTTGCCGAGTGCAAGACAAAAGCCGAGGTCCTGCGTAGCTTCGTCAACGACTGCATCGCCAAGCTGGAACAGGGGCAGCTGGATGCGCCGACGGCTTCGATGGTGAAATACTGGGGTTCGGAAGTGCAAAACGAGATCATGCACGAATGCCTGCAGCTGTTTGGCGGTTATGGCTTCATGATGGAATATCCCATCGCGCGTCTTTATGCGGATGCGCGGGTGCAGATGATCTATGGCGGTACCAATGAGGTAATGAAAGAACTCATCGCCCGTTCGCTGGACGTTTAAGCAGGCAAGGGGCGCTCCCGTCTGTCGTCGACCTTCCTGCTGGAAGGCTTCCTCCTATCGGGCCGGGCACGCGCGGGAAATGCCTGCGCGCGCCCGGCCCCCATACCACCGTCCTCAGGACTCAAAGGCCGCGCAGCTTAAGCCGCTGTATCGTTGCCGACACGGTTCACAACCATGTTGCCGGGATCAAAGATGCCTGACATTCTGTTTTAGATCGCGACATCTGACCCGTGAATGGATATCGATATGCCGGACGCCAACAAGGACCGCATTCGCGCCCTGCTGAAAAGCATCGAAACCGGTGACCCCGGCCCGGTCGCCGTGGTCAATGAGGCCAAGTACATCCAGCACAACCCTCAGACGCACGAGGGCAGTGAGGGATTGGCGGTGCTGTTCAAGCGCCTGTCCGAAACCTCGCCCCGCGTGAATATCGTGCGCGCCTTTGAAGACGGGGATTTCGTCTTTGCGCATACCGAATACGATTTCTCCCGCCGTAACATCGGGTTCGAGGTGTTCCGGTTTGAAGACGGTCAGGCCGTCGAGCACTGGGACAACATCCAGAAGCGGCAAGGCCCAAATCTGTCCGGGCGCAGCATGGTTGACGGCCCCGCCGAAGCGACCGATCCGGAAAAGACCGAAGCCAATCGGGCCCTTGTTCGGGGGTTTGTCGAAGCCGCTTTGATCGGTGGCGATGAGGGCCAGATCGATGCCTGCATCGACACATCCGCCTTTGCCGAGCACAACCCGCATTTCAGTGACGACCTCGCGCAGCTGCGCGAAGCTTTGTCCCCGGATATGGATGGGCAGCGTATGATCGACTATCGCCATCTTCACCGGGTATTGGCCGAGGGCAGTTTTGTCCTGACGGTTTGCGAAGGGTATTCCAACGGGACGCACAGCGCGTTCTATGACCTGTTCCGTGTCGAGGATGGCAAGATCGTCGAGCATTGGGACACCGTCGAAAAGATAGCGCCGCGCAGCGAATGGAAGAATGAAAACGGCAAGTTCTGAAGCTGAAAACTCGGGCCGGTCACTTCATCATTCCTGCTCAAGTTGCCCTTTCAGCCATTTCAGAAAGGACTTGAGCGGTTCGGGCTCGGCCCGCCTTTGCGGCCAGACGAGGTAATAATTCCCAAGGCTTACCACGGGCCCGTCCAAGGCCAGAACCAGACGCCCGTTTTTCAGGTCTTCGGCCACCAGATAGCTGGGCATCAGCGCAACGCCCAGCCCGTGAATGGTTGCCTGTATCATTGTTGAGAACTGATCGAACAGCATGCCGCGGACGCCTTCCGCAGGCTGACCCTGGGCTGCGAACCACTGCTCCCAGGCATCGGGGCGCGTGTCGAGGTGCAGCAGCGGTGCGTCCTGCAGCCAACCGATGCTGCCTAGACCATCTGGCAAAAGGTCAGGTGCGCAGACAGGCAAAACCTCTTCACGCATGATGGGCAGGTAGTTCACCCCGGCCCAGTCCTGCTGGCCAAAGTGGATTGCGGCATCAAAGGGCTCGGTTTCGAAATCGAACGGTTTCAGCCGCGTGTTCAGGTTCACCGTCACCTCAGGGTGGCGGCGCGCAAAGTCCTGCAGCCGAGGTGCCAGCCAGTGCATGCCAAAAGCGGGCAGGATCGACAGATGCAGCGACCCGCCCGTTGGATTGGCCTTCAGCTTGAGCGACGCCTGCGCCAGTTGTTGCAACGCCGATCTTGCCGTTTCCACATATTCTCTTGCCGCAGGTGTCAGGTGAAGACGCATCTGTGTGCGTTGGATCAGCTCGACCCCCAACTGTTCTTCCATCGTTTTGAGTTGCCGGCTGATCGCGCTTTGTGTCAGCGACAGCTCCTCGGCCGCTGCCGAGGCGCTGCCAAGCCGATCCACCGCCTCAAGCGCCAGCAGGGATGAGATCGAGGGCAGAAACCGGCGGGGCGCAATCATATGACTTATCCTCATACCTTTCGGATGGAATATCACTGGCTTTCTGCCAATGCCAGCAGGATACACACAGGTACTGACTGTTATTCGGGGATTGCACCATGACCATTCAGAACAGCTTGGGCGAATTTCAAAGGGCCGAGCGGCTTGAAGGGATCGAACTGTCCGAAATCGTTCAGATTTCGGAACATGCGGCAAGACTGCGTGCGCAGGGTGTGGACGTGATCGCGCTGAGTACAGGCGAGCCTGACTTTCCAACCCCGGGCCACGTGGTCGAGGCGGCACATAGCGCGGCGCTAAATGGGCAAACCAGATATCCTGCGACGGCCGGAACACCAGCATTGCGCGGTGCAATCGCGGAACAGGCAGGGGTGGAGGCCGCCAATGTGATCGTTTCCACAGGGGCCAAGCAGGTCCTGTCAGCGGCCTTCATGGCAACGCTCAACGCCGGGGACGAAGTCATAACGACCGCCCCGTTCTGGACCAGCTACGCGGACATGGTGAAGCTGGCCGGAGGCGTGCCCGTGGTGCTGGATTGCCCGGTCACCCAGGATTTCAAGCTGACGCCTGCGCAACTGGAGGCCGCAATCACCCCGCGCACCCGCTGGCTGCTGCTGAACACGCCCTCCAATCCGACTGGGGCCGTATATTCCAAAGATGAATTACGGGCGCTGGGCGAGGTTCTGAAAAAACACCCTCAGGTCTGGGTGATTTCGGACGAGATTTATCAGCACCTCGCCTATGTGCCTTTCACGCCGTTTGTGCAGGCCGTACCGGCGCTGGCCGATCGCACGCTGATCGTGAACGGGGTGTCCAAGGCCTATTCGATGACCGGCTGGCGGATCGGCTGGGGCATCGGGCCCGCTCCGCTGATCAAGGCAATGGTGGCGGTTCAGGGGCAGATCACATCCGGTGCCTGTTCCATCGCGCAAGCTGCGGCGCTGGAGGCCATCACTGGCCCGCAGGACCTGTTGGCCGAGCGTCGAAACGAGATGCAGGCGCGCCGTGATCTTGTCGTTACAGGGCTGAATGCCGCCGGACTTAGCTGCGCAACACCTGACGGGGCTTTCTACGTATTCCCCAAAACGCCCGCGAAGATGCCTGTAGACCATGAGTTCTGCCGGTATCTGCTGGATGAGGCCGGTGTTGCGCTGGTTCCGGGGCGCGCCTTTGGGATGCCCGGCCATTTGCGCCTGTCCTTCGCCTATGCAACGGATAGCCTCACCGAAGGGCTTGCCCGCATCTCGCGCGCGGTTGCCGCGCTCTGACACGACAACACTACTTGAGAAGGCCGAGCCATGGACCGCGCCCAGATCGTTCACGAGAATTTCCTGTCCCGCGTTGCAAAGCGCGACTTCCCCGATGGCGCCGACCCGGCACCGGGGTTGAGTGATGCCGAGGCCGTCTCGCTCTATCGGTCGCAGGTGCTTAGTCGTGCATTGGATCGTACGAGCCGGGCGATGCAAAAGGCCGGGCAGGGGTTCTATACTATCGGTTCGTCGGGCCACGAAGGGATGGCCGCGGTCGCACACGCGCTGCGTCCGACCGACATTGCCTTTCTACACTATCGCGACGCCGCGTTTCAGATCGCCCGCGCCGAACAGGTGCCCGGTCAACAGATCACATGGGACATGTTGCTGAGTTTTGCCTGTTCGAAAGAGGATCCGACTTCGGGCGGGCGGCACAAGGTGCTGGGGTCGAAGGCTCTGATGATCCCGCCACAGACATCGACGATTGCAAGCCATCTGCCCAAGGCGGTGGGGGCGGCCTATTCGCTGGGCGCGGCGCGCAGGCACGGCCCGGAGCACCGGCAACTGCCCGCAGACGGGATCGCCATGTGTTCCTTTGGCGATGCGTCCGCCAACCATTCGACGGCACAGGGGGCAATCAACACGGCGGGCTGGACAAGTGTGCAATCCACGCCGCTGCCACTGCTGTTTGTGTGCGAGGATAACGGCATCGGTATTTCGGTGAAAACACCGAAGGGCTGGATACAGGCCTCGATGGAACATCGACCGGGTATCAAGTACTTTCAGGCCAACGGTCTGGATATCTATGAGACCTACGCCGTCGCCCAAGAGGCAGCCGAGTACGTTCGTACCCGCCGCAAACCCGCCTTCCTGCACCTGAAAACCGTGCGCCTTTATGGTCACGCGGGGGCCGATGTGCCGACGACCTACCTTAGCAAGTCCGAGGTTGAGGCGGATGAGGCCAATGATCCGCTGTTGCATTCGGTGCGCCTGCTGGATCAGGCCGGTGCGTTGTTGCCGGATCAGGCCTTGCAGATTTACGAAGACACCTGCGCCCGCACCGACCGCGTAGCGGCCGAGGCGGCAACCCGTCCGCATCTGGCCACCGCGCAGGAAGTCATGGCCAGCCTGATCCCGCCCAAGCGCGACTGCAAACCCACCAACGGCCCCAGCGCCGAGGCGCGCGCAAAGGCGTTTGGTGGCGACATGCGGGCAATGAATGAGCCCCAGCCCATGAGCCGCCTGATCAACTGGGCGCTGACCGATCTGATGCTGGAACATGGCGAGATCGTCTGCATGGGCGAGGACGTCGGCCGCAAAGGGGGCGTCTATGGTGTGACGCAGAAATTGCAGCAACGCTTTGGCCCCGACCGGGTGATCGACTCGTTGCTGGACGAGCAGTCGATTCTGGGCCTTGCCATCGGTATGGGGCATAACGGATTTGTTCCGATCCCCGAGATTCAGTTCCTGGCCTATCTGCATAACGCTGAGGATCAGATCAGGGGAGAGGCCGCGACCCTGCCGTTTTTCTCGAACGGTCAGTTCACCAACCCTATGGTGCTGCGCATCGCGGGGCTGGGCTATCAGAAAGGCTTTGGCGGGCATTTTCACAATGACAACTCGCTGGCTGTCCTTCGCGATATTCCCGGTGTGATCATCGCCTGCCCGTCGAACGGTTCAGATGCGGCGCGGATGTTGCGCGAATGCGTGCGGCTGGCGCGCGAAGAGCAACGGGTCGTGGTGTTCCTCGAACCCATCGCGCTTTATCCGATGCGGGATCTGCACGGGGCGCAGGATGCTGCATGGATGACCACTTATCCATCGCCGGATCAGCGGATCGAGCTGGGCGAGGTTGGTGTGCACGGCGACGGCACCGATCTGGCCATCGTCACCTACGGCAATGGGCACTACCTGTCGCAGCAGGCGCTGCCCGAACTGAAGGCGGCAGGTCTGAGTACCCGGATCATCGACATGCGCTGGCTGGCGCCGCTGCCGATCGAGGCGCTGCGCGAGGCCACCAAAGGCTGCAAACACGTTCTGATCGTTGATGAATGCCGCCGTACAGGCAGCCAGTCCGAGGCGTTGATGACTTTCTTCTGCGAAGAAAGTGGCGCCATTCCGACCGCGCGTGTCGTGGCCGAGGATTGTTTCATCGCCACCGGCCCTGCCTATGCTGCACCGCTGCCGTCGAAAGATGGCATCGTCACCGCCGCCCTCTCTCTGACCGGAGCAAAGAAATGACCCGTACCGCCGTTGTGATCTGCCCCGGTCGGGGGACGTATAACAAACCCGAACTGGGCTATCTGCACCGCCACCATGCCGGGTGCATGGATTTGTTCCGCACATTTGACACCATCCGCGCTGAAACAGGGCAGGAGGCCGTTACCGCATTGGACAGCGCCGAACGGTTCTCGGTCGGCAGGTTTTCTCGCGGGGATGTGGCCTCGCCGCTGATCTACGCCGCTTCGCTGGCTGACGCGCAGGCGCTGGCCGAGGATATCGAAGTGGTGGCCGTCACCGGCAACTCAATGGGTTGGTACATCGCGCTGGCCGCAGCCGGGGCGCTGAGCCCGGAAAACGGGTTTCGCGTCGTGAACACCATGGGTACGCTGATGCAGGACAAGCTGGTTGGTGGGCAACTGGTTTATCCCTTCATGGGTGACGACTGGGTCTGCGATTCCGCCCGCAAGGCTGAGCTGCTGGCACATGTTGCACGCATCGACGCGATGGAGGGGCATGATCTGGCGCTGTCCATCGATCTGGGTGGCATGCTGGTTCTGGCGGGCAACGAAGAGGGGCTGAAGGCCTTTGAGGCATCTCAACCCATCGTGCAGGAACGCTTTCCGATGCGCCTTGCCAATCACGCCGCCTTCCACACCCGGCTGCAGGCCCCCGTTGCCGCCGAAGGGCGCGCGCAGCTTGGTGTCGACCTATTCGATCAGCCTGATCGCCCGTTGATCGACGGGCGCGGCAATATCTGGTGGCCGGGGGCGACAGATACGGGCGCCCTGTGGGATTACACGCTGGGGCATCAGGTGACCGAGGCGTATGATTTCACCCGCGCTATCCAAACTGCGGCACGTGAATTCGCCCCCGATCTGTTCATCGTCACCGGGCCGGGCGCCACGCTGGGCGGGGCCGTAGCACAGTCTCTGGTACTGGCCGAATGGCGCGGAATGACGGACAAGGCGTCTTTTCAGGATCAGCAGGCGGCGCAGCCGATGCTGGTTTCGATGGGTCGTGAGGACCAAAGGGCGCTTGCAACCGGCTGATCGTGCCGCAATGATCCGCGCAAAACCTTGATAGGTAGACCGTGAACAACCCCGAGCATTCCCTGTGGCTGAACACCAGTCACGAACGGACCGAAACAGCGCCATTGGCCGAAGACCTGACGGTCGACCTTGCCGTGATCGGCGGTGGCTATACCGGATGTTCCGCCGCCTTGCACGCGGCGCAGTCCGGGGCGTCGGTCTGTTTGCTTGAGGCGCAGGAGATCGGGCATGGCGGTTCAGGGCGCAATGTCGGGCTGGCAAATGCCGGGCTTTGGCTGCCCCCTGACGACATCCGGGCACATCTCGGGGTGCAGGCGGGGGATCGGCTGATTGACCTGCTGGCTCAGGCCCCGCCAGAGGTTTTTCGGCTGATCGGAGCCCACGGGATCGATTGCGAGCCGGTACAGAACGGAACCCTGCATTGTGCGCATTCACCGACAGGGTTTCGTGATCTCAATGCTCGTCACACTCAATTGCGCGACTCAGGTGCCCCGGTCGAATTGTTATCAGCAGATGAGACCCGCGCCAGAACAGGTAGCACCGCATTTCACGGCGCTTTGTTCGACCCCCGGGCGGGCACGATCCAGCCTCTTTCCTATGTTCGCGGCTTGGCGCGGGCGGCCATCGCTTCAGGGGCGCACGTGTTTACCCAAAGCCCGGTCCATTCCCTGCACCGGGAAGGAGACCTTTGGCACCTATCAACAACCGGCGGTACGGTGCGCGCTCGGTCGGTTATTCAGGCAACAAATGCCTATCATCAGGGCTTGCAGCCGACGGCAACGGCCTACGTGCCGGTCTATTATTTTCAATACGCCACAGCCCCTTTGTCCGACAATCTGCGCGCAGGCATTCTGCCCGGTGGCGAAGGTTGCTGGGATACCGGTTTGATCATGACCTCTTTCCGCACGGATCAGGAGGGGCGGTTGATTATCGGCGGCATGGGTGACCTGGGCCATGTGGGGCGCACCGCGCATACCGGCTGGATCAGGCGCAAACTGGCAGAGTTGTTCCCGCAACTGGCGGATCAGCCATTGACCGAGGGATGGCACGGGCGCATCGCCATGACGTCGGACCATATCCCAAAGATCACCGAGATTGGGCCGAATGCCCTGTCTGCGCACGGGTTTTCCGGACGTGGTATCGGGCCGGGAACGGTGTTTGGCAGACTAATGGCCGAGAGTCTTTTGAAAAGTGACCCGGACCTGCTGCCGTTACCGGCGGTGCAAACCCATTCGGAAAGCTGGCCGGGCCTGCGCCGCGCCTTTTTTGAAACCGGCGCGGCACTGACGCATCTGGTAAAGGCCCGGTTCTGACCACTCAGACCGAGCGTGTGATGCCACCATCCACCCGGATGTTCTGGCCGGTTATGTACCCGCCGCCATCTGACGCCAGCATGGAAATGACCGACGCGATCTCGTCATAGCTTTTGCCATAGCGGCCCATCGGAATGCGGGCACGAAACTCTTCCTTTTCCGGAAGGCTGTCGATGAAGCCGGGAAGGACGTTGTTCATGCGGATATTGTCGGCGGCATATCTATCCGAGAACAGCTTGGTATAGGCCGCAAGACCCGCCCGGAACACGCCGGATGTAGGAAAGACCGGGTCAGGTTCAAACGCCGCGAACGTCGAGATGTTGATGATCGCCCCGCCACCTTGCTTTTGCATGATCGGCGTCACCAGTCGCGTCGGACGCACCGCGTTCAGAAAGTAGACGTCCATCCCGCGATGCCAGTCCTCGTCGGTCAGTTCAAGGATCGGTGCACGCGGCCCATGCCCGGCGGAATTCACCAGAACATCAACGCGCGCCCATCGGGACATGGCCGCATCCACAAGCCTTTGGAGGTCCTCGTTGGATTGGTTTGACCCGGTCACACCGATTCCTGCCAACTCCTCAGCCAGTGCCTCGCCTTTGCCGGAAGAGGACAGGATACCAACCTGAAAGCCATCCGCGGCAAGCCTGCGCGCTGCATCCGCACCCATTCCACTGCCACCCGCCGTTATCAGGGCCACTTTGTCCGACATTGTATTTCTCCATATGTAACCGGGTTCCAGAATGTTGCTTGAATTGCGATTTGACCAATCAGTTCTCGTGTCTTTATCCTGTAGAAAATCTACAGTTGGACCTCATGACTTCACTCCCTCCGCTCAATGCGCTCCGCGCTTTCGAGGCTTCGGCGCGTCACCTCAATTTCCGCGTTGCGGCCCAGGAACTGGGCGTGACGCAGGGGGCCGTGGCGCAACAGGTGCGGGGGCTGGAGGCACGGTTGGGTGTGCAGCTGTTCGACCGGCTGCCGCGCGGTTTGCGACTGACCGAGCCCGGACGCCGATTCCACGCGCCCCTGCGCCGCGCCTTTCGATTGATTGGGGAAGCAGTGGATGGTTTATCGGAAGTGCGGCAACTGACAATTTCGGTCACGCCCAGCTTTGCCTCCAAATGGCTTGTCCCGCGATTGCGCGATTTTACTGCGCAACACCCGGACATTTCGGTGCAGGTGGACGCGCGCGAGCGGTTGGCTGACTTTCAGACAGATGGCATCGATATCGCAGTCAGACAGGGGCGGGCACCCTTCGGGCCGGGACTGACGGCCGAGCCACTGTTTTCAACGGAATTTGTGGCCGTCTGTGCCCCCGACCTAGCGGCACAGATTACCGAGCCTTCGGATCTGTTGCGTCAGACATTGCTCAGCGATTCCCATGGCCTTTGGCCGCTTTTTCTGGAACGGTTGGGCGTTTCTGGCAAACCACGCATGATGAGTTTCAGCCAAACCAGCCTTGCGATTGACGCCGCAATTGCGGGTCAGGGCTGCGCGCTTGCTAATGCGCCACTGGTGTCTTCGGAAATGGCTTTGGGCCGACTGGTGCGACCGCTGGCGGAAAGCCTTGTCGAGGATCTGGGGTTTTTCATCGTAGCCCCAAGGCAGCCGCGACAGCCCGAACTTGTCACGGCGATGCGGGAGTGGCTGAAATCTCAGATATGAAGGCTTGCCGCAATTCTCTCGATGCGTTCACGCAACCAGCGATGGGCCGGATCGCCGGTCGAGCGTTCGTGCCAGACCATGTAGATGGATACAGGTTCGCAGTCGAAAGGCAGCGGCGCGCAGTCCAGGCCGGTCAGTGGTCCACGCGCCATCAGTGCCGTGTCGGTCGAGATCAGGTCGCTGCCCTTCACAAAGGCGGGGATTGCGTTGAAATGCGGTAGCGTGACAGTGGCCGGTCGAATCTGGCTCTGGTCCACACCGCGCATGACCGATTTGGCGCTGCGGCCATCCGCAAAGCGCACCTCGACATGTTCTGTTGAGCAATAATCCTGCCAGCTTGTGGGCGGGTCGCGCCGTTCAGCATCATAGTAGATCATTAGTGGGCTGCTTAGCAGTCGTTTCTGAAAAATGTCGGGCCCGTCCGGGGGCAGGGGGGTCAGTGCCAGCTGACAGCGGTCGCTGCGCAATATTGCGGGATCGGGAACGCCTGACAGTTCCAGATCCAGCCGCAGCCTTATCCCCTCGGCCCGCGCTTCGCGCAGCAGGGTAGGAAAGATCAACTCGCGCTGCAGATCGTTGGCCGCGATCTGAAAGTGCATTTCTTCGGACAATGGATCAAAAGGCCGGCCTTCGGTCAGGGCCCGCATCCCGTCGAGCACCTTTTGCACCGGCTCCTTTAACGACTGCGCCCGTTCCGTCGGCGTCAGCCCCTGACCTGACCGGACGAAAAGCGGATCACCAAGCATCACCCGCAACTTACCCAGCGTGTGACTGACCGCCGATTGCGTGACACCCAGCCGGTCAGCCGCTTTTGAGACCGAGCTTTCTTCGAGGATGGTCAGAAAGGCGCGCAGCACCTTGCCGTCGATATCTGTGAAATCGATTTTGTTCATGCAGTCTATGATTAATCATGAATGGTTTTGCTGTCCAATCCGGTCTAGCAGAGGCTGGAAACAGGAGATGCGCGATGGGACTCCGCTTTTTTTCAGACAAAAACAGGCCCGTTCATATGGGGGGCTATCCGCTGGAGCGTCTGGAACGCCGCACCGGGATGCCAGATCTGTCCGCCGTGCCCGCGATGGCCGCGCTGAGCTATCACCGGCCTGAGAATCCCGAAAGCATCGTCAACGCCATGGGTGAGTTTCAGGCGATGATGGATGCGATCCGGGACGGATTCGTGAACCCGGCGATGGCGGAAATTCCGGTTGACCCGCAGGAGCGTGCCGACCATCTGAAAGCGTTCGGGTATTTCAACGATGCGTCGATGATGGGATGCGGCCCGCTGCCTGCTGAGGCCATGTTGGGCGAATCCCGACGCAATCCGGATATCGACCGGTTGGCCCACGCGCTGAAGACCCGGCAGACCAAAACGCTGGCCTCGGGTATTGACGTGATCATGGCGGACCTCAAGGAAAGCATGGAGGCCGAACCAACCACCATCGATGGTCATCGCCATGCCATCGTGTTCCTTTACGAACATCACCGAGACCATGAACCGAATGAACCGGGGTCGGATTGGATCGGGGATGCACAAGCCCATCGTGCCTGCTTGCTGGCGACAGAAAACGCCGTTGTCATCGCCAATTACATCCGTTTGCTGGGATTTGACGCGCGGGCGCACACGGCGACGTCTTCGGATGTCGATCTGGGCAAACTAGCAGTTGCGGCAGGATTGGTATCGGTCGAAGACGGGGCCCTTGTCGCGCCGTGGCTGGGAACACGGTTCGGGCTGGCGGCCGTGACCACCGAAATGGAGATCGCCCATGACAGCCCTCTGGTGACTATGGGCGATCAACCATGGTTCCGTACTCAAGGCCCGGCCTGGTGGCTGGGTACGGGGTTTGCCAAAAACGCCCTGAACCTCGATCCCTACGCCAAACGCCGATACATGGACGGCGCGCATCCGTTCGAAAGGCTCAAACGGGTGGATGACCCCACCACTTATATTGACGAGGCCAACGTCGCGCGCGTGCCCAAACGCGCCGACATGTTTGCCCGGGCACAGTTTGGCGACATGGGTAAGGCGCTGCAGGACGGGGCCAAGGGCGGGCATTACGCACGCAAGGCCGCGCCAAGTTTTGCGCAACGCAGGGCGCTGGGGGCGTTTGTCCTGTTGCAGGACGGCGAAAGCGCTGAGGTCCCCGAGCCCACTGATGCCATGCGCAACGCGGCTAATATCAAGGCTGCAACCTATTTTCTGGGTGTCGATGCAGTCGGCCTCAGCCGCTGTCCTGACTGGGCTTGGTATTCGCACGACGCCACCGGAGAAGAGATTGTGCCGCCTCATGATCAGGCCGTCAGCATGATCATCGATCAGGGCTATGAGACGATGGAAGGCGCGTCTGGCGACGACTGGATCAGCGTTGCCCAGTCCATGCGGGCCTATTTGCGGTTCTCCCTGCTTGGCGGAGTGATTGCGCAGCAGATCCGCAATCTCGGCTACAAGGCCAAGGCGCATACGGTGATGGATGGCGAAGTGCTGCAGCCGCCGCTTCTGCTGCTAAGTGGATTGGGCGAGGTCAGCCGCATTGGCGAGGTTATCCTGAACCCCTATCTGGGACCGCGCCTCAAATCAGGTGTTGTGACAACGGACATGCCGATGAGCCATGACAAGCCCATCGACTTTGGCCTGCAGAAGTTTTGTGAAGCCTGCAATAAATGCGCGCGCGAATGCCCGTCGGGCGCGATCACCGCCGGGCCAAAGCTTATGTTCAACGGCTACGAGATTTGGAAATCAGACAGTCAGAAATGTGCCACTTACCGGATCACGACGCCGGGTGGGGCAATGTGCGGCCGATGCATGAAAACCTGTCCCTGGAACCTCGAAGGTATTTTCAAGGAAAGTCCTTTCCGCTGGGCGGCGATGAATATCCCCTCGACCGCGCCTGTGCTTGCGAAACTGGACGATGCAGTCGGCAATGGAGGACTGAACGACACCAAGAAATGGTGGTGGGACATCGAATTGCAGGCAGACGGTGCCTATCGACCATCGGTGCATCCACTCAATCGGCGCGACCTGCAAAAGGATCTGGACCTGAAATACGAGGATCAGACCCTTGCCGTCTACCCGGCCTATCTGGCGCCGCACCCGTGGCCCTATCCGTTTGCGATGGACCGTGAGGCCGGGATCGCTGCTTATGAGGCGATGGTGACGGCGGAAGAGTACAAATCACGCATGGCTGCGGGCGACATGTCCGTGGTGCACCGCTATCAGATTGCAGGTGATGCCCCTGTGATGCGGGTTGAACTGACCAAGGTCGATAAAATGACAGCGGATGTCAGCAAGTACGAATTTTCGGCCATAAACGGCGCATCGCTGCCGGAATGGACTGCTGGGGCGCACCTGGACGTGTTGGTGGCCCCGGAATTTCTGCGTCAGTACTCGATGTCCGGCGATCCGTCGGATCGCAGCAAATACCAGATCGGCGTTCTGCGTGAGGATGACGGGCGTGGCGGGTCTGCTCTGCTGCATCGGATATTTGACGAAGGTCGCAGGGTTTTCATCTCGAAACCGATCAACCACTTCGATTTGGATGAAAGCGCAGCCAAGACGTTCCTGATGGGTGGGGGCATCGGTATCACCCCGATGATTGCCTTCGCCCATCGCCTGCACGCGCTGGGTAGGGAGTTTGAGCTGCACTATTCCTCGAGCACGCGCCAATCGGCAGGATACCTGGATGATCTGGCGGCGATGCCATGGGCAGATCGGGTCCACTACCATATTTCGGATGAAGGTACCCGTGCCGAACTGGATGCGATCCTGTCAGGGTATCAGGATGGCTGGCACGTCTACACTTGTGGACCGGACCGGTTCATGGACGGCGTAATTCTGGCGGCGGAACGGCAGGGCTTTCCGGATGAGGCGCGGCATCTGGAATATTTCTCGGTTCCGGAACAGCCGGAATACGAAAACCACCCCTTCCGGCTGAAACTGGGCCAGTCGGGGCGTGAACTGGAGGTTCCGGCCGACAAGGATGCCGCGCAGGTGTTGAATGAGGCCGGCATCCACGTGGATGTCAAATGCGCCGACGGGATTTGCGGCGTCTGCAAATGCGGCGTTGTTTCCGGCGAAATCGAACACCGGGACTTTGTGCTGTCGAAGAAACAGCGCGAAGGTGCGATCATCTTGTGCCAGAGCCGCGCGGCAGAGCCGGACGGGGTAATCGAAATCGATCTCTGACAATAGTTCGGAAACGACATTCCGGATTAAAAAAATAGGTCGCTCCTGCCATGGACGCGCGGGGGTTGCTGCACTAACGTCCATCCAAACCCCAGTGAACCCTGACCAACAGGCGCGAGGTAAAATCATGGACTATCATAGCCCAGCCAGCTTTGCCGAGGCATCGGCTCTGGCTGCGAACGCAACGGGCATCACCCGCTTTCTGGCGGGGGGCACAGACGTTCTGGTGCAGCTGCGCTCGGAACTTGTGACGCCCGACACACTGATCGATATCAAGAAAATCAATGGTGTATCGGACATCACCCGCAATGCCGACGGCAGCTGGACGCTGGGCGTCGCGGCCACCGGCGCCGAGATGAGCGAGCATCCCGAACTTGGTCGCGACTGGCCCGGCGTGGTCGAGGCCATGGATCTGATCGGGTCGACGCAGGTGCAGGGGCGCGCCACGCTGACCGGAAATCTGTGCAACGCCTCGCCAGCGGCTGATTCCGTTCCGGCCATGGTGGCGGCCGGAGTGTCTGTTACAGTGACCGGCCCGGATGGAACCCGTGAAGTCGCGGTCGGGGATATCCCCACCGCACCGGGACGCACTTCACTGGCCAAGGGCGAGCTGATTTCAGCGGTCAACATACCTGCGCGTGGCAAGAATGGCGGTGATGCCTATCTGCGTTTCATTCCGCGCACCGAGATGGACATTGCCGTGGTCGGCGTTGGCGTCAACCTGCGACTGGACAGCGATACGATCGCCGAAGCCCGCGTGTCACTGGGCGCCGTTGCACCAACTGTCTTGCTGGTGGAAGAGTGCGCCAATGCCATTGTCGGCACCACATTGGACGATGCGGCGCTTGATGCGCTGGCCGCCGCGGCCTCTGCCGCCTGCAACCCGATCGACGACAAACGCGGCACCATCGAATTCCGCACTGAGGTCGCTGGTGTTCTGGCCAAGCGCGCCGCAAAAATCGCCTATGCCCGCGCAAAGGGAGAATGAGCCATGAGCAAGTTCCACGTTTCCACGACCGTTAACGGAGATACGGTCGAATATCTCTGCGATCCGCGCGAAACCCTGCTGGATTGCCTGCGCGACAAGCTGAACCTGACCGGCGCGAAAGAGGGCTGCGGCACCGGCGACTGCGGCGCATGTTCGGTCACGGTTGATGGCCGTCTGGTCTGTTCCTGCCTGATGTTGGGGGTCGAGGCCGAAGGCAAACAGATCGAAACGGTCGAAGGCATCGCCGAAGGTGACATTTTACACCCGCTACAGCAGAAGTTCATCGAACACGCGGCCCTGCAATGTGGGATCTGCACACCCGGTGTTCTGGTCGCCGCCAAATCGCTTTTGGAAAAGAACCCCGACCCGACCGAGGAAGAGGCGCGGTACTGGCTGGCAGGCAACCTTTGCCGCTGCACCGGATATGACAAGATCATTCGCGCCGTGATGGATACGGCTGCTGAACTGCGGGAGGCTTCGTAATGGCACTCGACGATCGCAAATCGGACTTCAAATTCGTAGGAACGCGCCCCGACCGCCCCGATGGGTTGGACAAGGTGACGGGCCGCGCCAAATTCGGGGCTGATGCCTATGCGCCCGGTATGCTTCACGGGGCCATCCTGCGCTCGCCCCATGCCCATGCACGGATCGTCAGGATCGACACGTCCAAAGCCGAGACACACAAGGACGTCAAGGCCGTGGTCACGCGCGCCGACTTCTCGGACAAGGTGCCGTTCCTGCCCGGGATGGAAGGCGAATTCTGGAACGTTCTTGAAAACGTCATGGCCGGTGAAAAGGCGCTGTATGACGGGCATGCGGTGGCAGCTGTAGCTGCGACTTCGGTGCTAGCTGCGCGGGACGCGCTGAAACTGATCGAGGTGGAATACGAGGTTCTGCCGCACGTCACGGATGTGGACAAGGCGATGCAGTCTGACGCGCCGGTGATCCGCGAAGGGGCGGCGGATTATTCCGTGCCTGAGGGCATGCACCCGAACGTGGTTCGCTATCACGAAAGCGGTCACGGCGATGTCGAAGCAGGTTTTGCCGAGGCTGACCTGGTGCTTGAGGACAGTTTCACCACCGAGGCGACCCATCAGGGCTATATCGAACCCCATGCCTGTCTTGCCACGCTGGGCACTGACGGCAAGGGCGAGCTGTGGTGTACGACACAAGGACACTGGATCGCGCAAAAGACCTGCGCCGCTCTGCTGGGGATGGAAACCTCGCAATTGCGCGTGACGGCGTCGGAAATCGGCGGCGGCTTTGGTGGCAAGACCACTGTGTTCATCGAACCCGTGGCACTGGCGCTGTCACGAAAGGCCAATCGCCCGGTCAAGATCGTGATGAACCGCTCTGAGGTGTTCCGGGCCACCGGGCCGACGTCCTCGGCGTCCATGGACGTCAAGATCGGGATGAAGAAGGACGGCACCATCACAGCCGCTCAGGGCATCTTCCGCCTGCAGGGCGGGGCGTTTCCGGGCGCACCGGGTGAATTCACCGCCATGTGTGCCTTCGCGCCATATAACCTGACCAATGTTCGTCAGGTGGGTTATGACGTGATGACCAACCGCCCGAAACAGGCGGCGTATCGCGCGCCGGGCGCGCCGATGGGGGCGTTTGCGGTGGAATCCGTGCTGGATGAACTGTGCAACAAGCTGGGCCTAGATCCTGTCGACGTACGCCTGAAAAACGCGGCGCACGAAGGCACCAAGGCCAGCTACGGCCCCCGGTTCGAACAGATCGGTCTGGTTGAAACGCTGGAGGCCGCAAAGGCCCATCCCCATTATTCAGCGCCGCTGAAACCAGGGCAGGGGCGTGGGATTTCCTGCGGCTTCTGGTTCAACCACGGAGGCGAAACATCCGTATCATTGGCCCTGTCCGAGGATGGATCGGCGCAGCTTATGGTTGGTACGCCCGATATCGGTGGTTCGCGCGCTTCGATGGCGTTGATGGCGGCCGAGGTTCTGGGCGTTCCCTACCAGAATATCCGCGTCACCGTCGCCGACACTGCCACGCTGGGTTACAACGATGTCAGCCACGGCAGCCGTGTGACCTATGCCAGCGGTCTGGCCACGATCAAGGCGGCACGCCATGCGGTTGAACGCCTGTGCGAACGGGCAGCGGCCAAATGGGGCATTCCGGTCGATGCGGTGAAATGGGAAGACGGCTGTGCCGTGCCTTCCGGCCCGAATGCAGGCGATTTCGATCCGATGCCACTGGCCGACATCACCGCCGACATGGGATCAACCGGCGGCCCGATCTCGGGCCATTTCGAGGCAACCCCGGAGGGCGCCGGCGTGTCCTTTGGCACCCATATCGTCGATGCCGAGGTCGATCCGGAAACAGGCAAGACCTCGGTTTCCCGCTACACCGTCATTCAGGATGCGGGTAAGGCGATCCATCCGACCTATGTCGAAGGTCAGTACCAGGGCGGTGCCGCGCAGGGCATCGGTTGGGCGCTGAACGAGGAATATGTCTATGGCGATGACGGACGCCTGCAGAACTCGATCTTCCTCGACTACCGCATCCCTGTCGCAAGCGACCTGCCGATGATCGACACGGTGATTGTCGAAGTGCCCAATCCGGGCCACCCATTCGGCGTACGCGGCGTCGGCGAAACCGGTATCGTGCCGCCGCTTGCGGCCATCGCCAATGCCGTATCCAACGCCGCTGGCGTGCGGCTTCGCCAACTGCCCATGTCACCGCCCCGTATTCTGGCGGCGCTCAAGGACAATGGTTGAGGTCCACCTCTGGTCCGGCCTCCGGTCTCTGACCGGGGGCCGGGAGGTTGTGACGGTTGAGGCAGGCACCACCGGCGAATTGCTACGCGAACTGATCAAAGCCTATCCGCAGTTGCAGGGCCCGGTTGATGCCGGTGTCTCAATCGCCATTGACGGCCGCGTCATCGCAACCGGCCTGACCGAACCGATCCCTGAAGGCAGCGAAGTTTACCTGATGCAGCGCCTGCGCGGTGGCTAGTGCCTTGCGTTTTCTCCTCAGGCAGCGATTCGGACTTGGTGGGGATTCGACCGCAATCTTGCTTTCCGGGCGGGGTAAGCGGGAAATTTCCTAAAAAAATCCGTTCCTGAAAATTTCCGCTTAGAATTGGCCTTCTGAGCGTCTGGCTACCGCGTTTAAAGAGCTGTCAAAATAGTCGTGATATTTCTGCTTGTTACACGTGGGCTTCGCGCTAGTTCCAAGAGAAAATCCAACGGCAAGCTTGCCCGGAACTCAGCCCTGATAGGCAATTTGCTGCGGCTACGGGAATGCCCTAATACCCTGCGGTCGTGGAAAACGGTATAGATGATTCAACGGGTCACCATTCACAGATCCGGACACCCCCAAAAAGGGCTGACCTCTACCCCCTCGGTCAGCCCTTTAATTTTTTACAGGCTTTGATGCACAACGACTTTATACGTTCTGGTTTTCCCTATTCGTGACGGGCTTGACCTTTAGCGTCATGAAAAGGTCTGCCAAGAGTGGAATAGCGGTAAAACACAGCGGCGTTGAGACGCCTGTCACAGGGGCTAACGCAAGCGATAGAAACCATGTCTGGACAGTTAGAGATACTCATACAGCGAAATTTTGCGCACACTGTTCTGGTGCTTGCTATCTAGTCGCTCTGTGGGGATTTGGTGGAGCCTAGGGGATGCGGTCTTGAGGTGATAGGTTGCAATAAAAACAATAGCTTATTCGTACATGAGTTCTTGCGCTGTAACAACCCAATGTAACACTTTTCGATCATCTCGAGGTTGGGGATTGTGTGTCGCGCCAATACTCATAGTTTCTAAGTCGAGGGCAACAACTCGACAAAAAGATGAGCAAGTAAGGTGACTAGCTTGGCGTAAACATTCAACGTCATAAGACACCCTCAGCAGAGCGAGATTACCGCGGCTATTGGTAACGGTGATGGTGTAAGAAACATCGCCGGACGTTTCGCTGGTGTGAGTAAGAGTTCCATCCATCGCTTCTGCCAGATTTATCTTTCCGAGAACGAGGAGGTGCTGGCCATCGAAATGCGGGAGTGCGTCAAGAGCGCGTTGTCCGATGCTGATATGCTGCTGCAGGCGGCTATGCCGCTCTCCGCCAACCGCAAACTGGACAACTATGACAAATTTCAGCGCTTACTTCGATGCGAGGTTTCGGAAACTGATTGCGTAACGCAACAACAATGCAAGGACTTGTACTCTACCAATCTGGAAAACGTGTCGTGAAATAGCTGGGGAGCCGAACTGCAAACAGCCGTTTCAGCGTGGATCTTAAGACAACGCCCACTGTTATTTTTGCGGGGCTTCCGTCCTCTGGAGAGTAGCCAATCGCTTTCCGTGTTTCAGTGATATCCCAGCGCATACCTGGGTTATCTGACATTAGGTTCAGGGCTGCGAAGGAAATATCCTTGGCATCTATTGCGGCGCGCATTCCGCTTAGAAAGTCCCGATCGCTCAGCCACATTTCCTGACCCCACCGGCCCATCGCCATGTGTGTGCCGGGTTGGTTGTCGTGAGTCCATTGTGTCCAGCCGATGCGCAAGCAGATGACCGACAGTCCGTGATGCTCAGCGAAATAAGCCCCTGCCCGTTCACAGAATAGCTTTGACATGCCGTAGGCGTTTACTGGCCCTGGTGGTGTCGTGCTGTTGAGCACCTGATGCGTGAACCTTTTGTCGCCGTGAACCCAGTTGGAGCTGGCAAGAACCACGCGGCTGACGCCCATGGCTGCCGCATGGTGATAGAGAGAAAGCGTTGCATCCATATTGTGTTTGATCGCGGAGGCCCAAGTGGCGGAGGGCTCTCGGTCACCAGCTAGATGCACGATAACGTCCACTCCCTTAAGCAAACTGACCCAACTGCTGTCGTCGGACAGGTCTGCGGTGTGAATGTCGGGATGATCAACGGGGCGAATGTCGATGCCAGAAACGGTGTAGTCGGGGTCGCTTTCTAGCGCGTCAAAAAGTTTGCGGCCGAGATGCCCACCAGCGCCTGTAATCAGGACATGCATGACAGGAATTCCTTGTTGTTTGCGAGTCCCAATGGCATTTGGGATGCATCTTCCTCCGCCAAGACGCGGAACGTCTGCCGAAAATTCAGCGTTTCATTCGGTGCGAGGTTGCGTGCCGGGGAGTGCCACTCCGCTTCGCAATAGGCGTAATCGCCCGAGTTAAAGACCTCAAACGGATAGTCGTGTGCAAATTGATCGCCCTGTTGAGGTTCTGGTACTGAACACATCAGCAGAGGGCCATCAGCGCCGCACCGCGCCACTGTACGTCCGTTTGGGTTCGGTAGCCCGACCTTGAATTCCTGCTGTCTGTTGCAATCCACGACAGTGCTTTTGCCGTGCGTAGCTATCATCCCTTCGGAAGAGCCAAAAACAGGATAAAACGCGGGGTCTTCCAACTCGACACCGATCTTGGCAGGGGTGTTAAGCATCATGACTGACCAAATGCCAGTGAGGCGAGAGGAGGTCCCATGGTTGACCACGATGTGTTCTATTTCCCAGCTTTCCGCCGAGGTCAGCGTGATGCGGCGCGACACTGACAAGTGCGAGGTCGGGCATAATGCGCTGGTCATGTCGATGCGAGTGCTGCTTCTCGAAGTGATCTGATAGGGGCCGCTGTCCAACACGGGAAACGGAGCGCCGTTTACCCAGGATGCATCCGGGGCGATCCAAGTTTTCTCGCCGCCCCAGAGTGGAAAACCAAATTGTGGAGAGCGTGTGGGCAGATCAGTAAGCCGTGTGTCATCGACATCCAAACCGTCGAGATCTGCGTTTTGAAATAGGAGGGAGCGACCTTGGAAGTTTATATCCCATAAGCGGCCCCCGATGCCGGGCAGGAGTGTCAGCTGCAGATCGTTTTGCTGCAGGTGAAGAACGCTCCATCTGTCCAACATGTAACCCCCTCCTATCGGTTTCCCGGCGCGATAGAATGCACCGGGACAATCGCTTAGGTGTGCTTGAACTGGACGACGTTCTCGGCAGTGATCGGCATAACCCCGGTTTCAACGCGCTCGGGTAGAGGATTGATGCCAGCCGCCTTCCAATCGGGCAAGACCTTCAGCGCGTCAGTGTTCTGCCAATGCATCATGTGGAAGGCGAGAAAGATCTCAAGATAGGATTTCTGAGCCACTGCGCCGTGAATTGTGCCGTCTTCGATATAGGGAAGCATATCATCATTTCGGTCCATCGCGACGATCTTGATGTCCTTGCGTCCCGCCTCATTGACGGCAATTGCAGCGCCTTTGCCGCTGTCGCCGTCCGTGCCGCCAATTCCAACAATATCCGGGTTCGCCTGAATTGCCTGAAGGTAGGCTGTCGGCGCATAGGACGGGTCGGCCTTGTCGTTGACTACGTCGACCACTTCGATATCCGGGTATTTCTCGGCAAAGATCTGTTTGTACCCCTCGACCCGCTCCAATGTGGAGGGGGCTGGGAAAGTGCCGAGGATAACCTTGCCCTTACCACCAATCGCTTGCGCGAGCATTTCGCCGCCGACACGTCCTGCCTGAACGCCGTTGATACCAAGGAATGTGGACCGGGGACTGTCGGGAATATCACCGATACAACATGTGACTGGAATGCCCGCCTCGACCGCACGTTCGACGCCAGGGGCCAGAGTGGCCGGATCGCCGGGGAAGATAAGGATTCCTGCGGGACGTCTTGCGATCAGCTCGTCCAATTGGCGTGCTTGTGCTGCCGTGTCGAAATCCAAGGGGCCCGTGAATGTGGCCTTGATGCCCATCAGTTCCTCAAGGTCTTCCATTGCATTTCGATAGTCCACCCAGAACGGCACCTGCGTGACGATGGACAGGAAAACATACTCTTTGCCGGCCGCTTGCGCCATGGCTTCTTTGGACAGCATGGGCAGTCCGAACGCTGCGGCCAATCCAGCAGTGGTGCCCGCTGTCAGCAGCCTGCGCCGATTCACATTCAATTCAGTCATCGTAGTCTCCCTGTTTTGGATCTTTGGTTGTTGTTGAATTTTGGAAAGCTTCGGGATTAGCCCCGTTTGCTTCGGATCAGCATGTCCAAGGCGACCGCTGTAACGAGTACACCGCCGATGACGATCATCTGCCAGTAGATCGATACAGCCAGCATCGTCATAGTGTTGTTGATCAACGCAACGAAAACGACGCCGAGGAAAGCACCAAGAATAGTACCTTCGCCGCCGCGTAGGGATGCGCCACCGATGACAGCCGCTGCCAGAACCTGAAGTTCGATACCGTTTCCTGCCGTGGGCGTGCCGCTCATCAGACGGGAGGCCAGCAATACACCCGCCAAAGCAGCCAGAATACTGATCCTCCCCCTCTGAAGTGGTCCGCCGTTATGGTTAAGAAAATGGAGGAACCACATGGCGAACAAGCGACCGAAGCCGGAAGAGA
>NZ_JBQFSB010000014.1:0-85406 GCF_056537725.1 Ruegeria sp. C11
TATCGGGCTGCTGCTCTTCGCCAGTATCGGGCTGCTGCTCTTCGCCAGTATCGGGCTGCTGCTCTTCGCCAGTATCGGGCTGCTGCTCTTCACCGGTATCGGGCTGCTGCTCTTCACCGGTATCGGGCTGCTGCTCTTCGCCAGTATCGGGCTGCTGCTCTTCGCCGGTGTCGGGCGGAGTCGTTCCGGTGTCGGGCGGAGTCGTTCCGGTGTCGGGCGGAGTCGTTCCGGTGTCGGGCGGAGTCGTTCCGGTGTCGGGCGGAGTCGTTCCGGGATTGGTCTGGGACTGATTATTAGACCCGGAAGAGCCCGTATTTATAAGCCAGTCAAAGTAAGAACCCGAGATATTGCTTGCGAGGTCAGAACCCGCATTCAGCGAATCCGCCGGGCTACCGGGCTTAACGATATATTGGTTGTAGCCATCCGCCTGCGCCGTCGCCTGATAGATGAAATGCTGATCATACTCGGAAGGCTTGATCAGAACATTGTCTGCAACGGTCCAGCCAGGCTGCCCGTTGTCACCCAGGATTTGCGACGTGATGTTCTGAGTGATGGTCACATTCTTGGAATCGCCTGAGACATTGATGAGCGGAATTTCAATACCGCCTGTCTGCGTCTTCTCATCCACGTGCAGAACCGAATTCTTGGTGACAGTGATCCCGTCAGCACCATAAACGGAAATACCATGCAGGTGGCCGTTGTAGATCACGTTGCCTTCGATCAGCACGTTGTGGTGGATGACACTCGGGTCGCTGATGTTCTTGCCGTCACCACCCATCCAGATGGTTTGAGTATAATCCCCGTTCCCCATGTCAAAGACATTGTCGCGGATGATGATATTGTCACTGCCGCTGCCGTTTGCGCGTTGAACCTGGATCATGTCACGGTGATCGCCAGCACCTGCAGCGCCGCCAAAATCGTGAATGTAATTGTTCTCGACCAGGATGTTGTCGACATTGTCGAAGACCAACCCATCCGAGCGGATCGAATGGATGTCATTCCCGGCAAAACTGACCCCATCGGAGTTAATCGCGATGGCGCCCTTCCACCATTTCGAGAACTCGGTATTGGTAATGTCGATATTGCTGGACCCGGTGATCATCAGGCCGGTGCCGTACCCGGTACCGTCCGCGGTTGTTCCGGTACCGCTGGCAAAATCGCCGTCGAAGTTCGAGTTATTGAACGCGATATTCGAGCTGTTGGTAACGCTGAACTTGTTCTGGAAGTGATAGTCACCAGAGCTGAATGTGTAGTCGAAATTGACCGTGTCGAATGTGACATTCGACGCACCATTGAGATGAGCTTCGGAGAAGCTCGCCATCGCGTTCGGATCTGCAGACTTGATCGTTACGTTCGATGAGAACTGTGTATTGTTCAGACTCAGCTTCCCATAATTGCCTGCCGCAAGGAGGATTGTTTCGCCGCCTGTTGCTTGCGCCAGCGCCTGGTTCAGCTCTGCCGCGTTGGATACTGTGATCGTTG
Source organism: Ruegeria sp. C11 (assembly GCF_056537725.1). Lineage (NCBI taxonomy): Bacteria > Pseudomonadati > Pseudomonadota > Alphaproteobacteria > Rhodobacterales > Roseobacteraceae > Ruegeria > Ruegeria sp. C11. The sequence goes on from NZ_JBQFSB010000014.1 coordinate 1,483, forward strand.
TAGACATCCTACACCTTTAGATTTCATAAGCGCTTGAAAGCGCACGAGATCCCGCTCACCCAGGACGGAGGGAACAGTCGCGCGGGGGCGACAGAGTGGCCAAAATGCGGCTATATTTGGAAACTTGTGCCTGTTTCGGGACAATTAAGCCCGTCTGCCCATCATTTCCGAGTAAACACGATACTCGATACCGGGAATTGTTCCCCTTCCCTAAGCGGTTGAGTAACGTTTGGAGGATTGATTCCCTGATCGCAACAATGGCCACGAAGTTGCCGTAATTCAGGCATGACCCCGCGTATCCCGGTCAGTCATAGGCGATGAATTGCCCGATGCCGCTACGGAAACCCACAAAACTTCATTAAAACCGCCCGGAAACCGGTGGTGTGACGCCATGGGGAGTACCAGAGAATCCGCGTAATCCTAAGAGCGCCGCGATAGACACTATAAAACAGCTCGCCTAAGCTTTCGATGAACCGCAGATCAGAAAGGTGCGTCATGCCCGGATCACGTATTCTTGCCCTTGCAGGCGCGGCACTGCTTTTGTTGAGCACTGCCCTGGCCGCCGAGACACCCTGCAAGAGGCAGGACTTCAAACCCAGGCTCTCGACTCAGGCCGAAGGTCAGGCCATCTCTGATGCCGGGGCCCTTGCAACCGCGCTTCAGAATGCACGTGGAGGTGAAACCTACCTGCTTTCACCCGGAAACTATGGCACTCTGAAACTGGGCCATACGTTTCAATCGCCCGTAGTGATCCGTTCAGCCGATCCCACCAACCTCGCCTGTTTCACGGTTGCGATCTTTGATGGGGCCGAGAACATTCATCTGGATGGTATCCGTTTCGACTATGTCTTCAAGAGAGGAGACCCGCACCATCTCGCCAACTTCGTCGTTCGCAACAGCCGAAAAATAAAATTCTCCAACTCCGTGTTCAGCGGGGATGTTGCCAGCGGCACCGGAACGCCCGAGGACGGCGCCGGGTTCGGGACCGGCCTGCTGGTTTTTAACGCTGACAACGTCGACATCACCAACTCCGAGTTCCTGACCTGGTGGAAGGCCGTCATCGTCATTAACACCGACGGCATAAATATCACTGACAGTGACGTGCATTCGATACGCTCTGACGGTTTGGTCTTCGACAATGTTGACAATATTCTGGTCAAAGATAATCATCTCCATGATTTTGGTGGTGCTGATGGCGTCGGCGATCACCGCGACATGATCCAGATTCAACGCGCCAATAACAGCGGCAGCGCCAACATCACCATTCGTGACAATGTCTTTGACGTGGGTGGCGGGGACTTCACCCAAACGATCTGGGCCGGAGGAGACGGGAAGAATATCGGCGACCGCCAGGTACGGCATCAGAATGTGCTGATTGAAAATAACATGATCTATAACGGTCATGTCCATGGCATTTCCATCTATGGTTCCGACAACATCTCGGTCAGGAAGAACTCTCTTATTAATGTGCCTGGCGGCCATTCCGTGCCTGCGATCAACATTTCGGCAGACTCTTCATCAGTGGTCATCGAACAGAATGCCGTGGCGAATATTCTGGGCTATGAAAATCAACGGGATTGGGTCGTACTCAATAATGCCATGATTCAAGATCAAACTCCGTCGCAGGGCGGTTATTATGATAGCCAGTTCATCTATTACGCGCATGGAGCAAAGAACGGTTACAATGAATACGGCGTGCGTCCCGGCAGTCTTATCGACCGTCTGAATGCCGGATCAACGCTGGCAAAAAAATATCCCACGCAATGATGGGTAGTGGAGGCGGGGGAAGCACGGCTGGCAGCCTTGGACGCTGCCGATGTACTGATCGCTGAATTTTACGAGTTGGAATGATTTATCCAGACAATGAGCAGGAATTTTGAATGACCGCCGTTTTGTCAACCAAAGCCAGTGCTCCGGCGACAAGGCCGCTGGTTCTGGTATTGCTGATTTTGTCCTTTGCAATGCCATTCTATTTCTTCCTGGGCGGGCTGAAGCTCAATGGCTACCGCGTGATCCTGATCCTCTTCCTGTTTCCCGCAATTTTTGGCTGGCTGAGCGGCAAAGCGGGAAAGATCAGGGCAATCGATTTTCTGGTTATCGGGTTTTGCCTCTGGGCATGTCTGACGTTGGCCGTCAATCACGGCTTTGGGCCGACATGGCAATTCATCGGGATGTTCATGATCGAAACCCTGGTCCCGTATTTCATTGCCCGCACGTATATCCGGAACATGGAGTCGTTCAGACACTTCGTAAAGTGGCTCTTCCTGCTCCTTCTGGTTCTTCTGCCATTCGCCGCCTTCGAAGCTGTTACGGGAAGAACCCCGCTGCTGGATCTGTTCGGCAAGGTGATGAGCGTTTACCAAAAATGGGTCTTCGAACCCCGGCTGGGGTTGCTGCGCGCCCAGACAACGATGCCTCATCCCATTCTGTACGGAGTGTTCTGCGCGCCCGCCTTTGCGCTCACCTGGTATGTTCTGGGGTGGAACAAGTCGCTCTTTAAAAGGGCCGGACTGACCTCAATCGTGGGGGGTGCCGTTTTCTGTTCGCTGTCGTCAGGCGCTTTCATGAACGTTATTCTGCAGGTGATGCTGATGGGATGGAACTGGGTGTTCCGGTTCCTCGAGAACAGATGGAAAATCTTGCTCAGTATTTTTGGCGTTCTGTATTTTATCGGCGAGGTTGGATCGAACCGGAACATGTTCCAGATCTTCGCAACGCATTTCACGCTCACACCGGGAACGGCCTGGGCGCGGATCAATATTTTCACATTTGTCTCTGACGACATTCTGCGAAACCCGCTTTTCGGGATCGGACTGCACGACTGGACCCGCCCCGCCTGGATGTGGGCGCTGAGTACCGTGGACAACTTCTGGCTTTTGATGGCGCTGAGGCACGGCTTCCCCGGACTAATTCTGTTGGTTGCCGCCGTGGTGACCATATTTTTTCAGGTCGGGAACAAAACGCTGAGCGGAGCGGCTGCAGATGCACGCCTTGGGTACCTGTTTTCCCTGTTCGGCATTTGCCTTTCCGCCATCACGGTGCATTTGTGGGACTCCACATACTGTTTTTTCATGTTTCTTCTGGGGGCTGGTATCTGGTTTCTGGACGTAGATGACCAAGCAGAGCAGGACGGCGGGGAAAAGCAGGCATCCACACAGGGCAGAACAGTTCAATATACACGGTTCCCGCGGTCGCAATCGGATTCGGCATCGCACGGACGCCCGGTCCGGTCCGCTAACCGGTAACAGTCCAGTTGCGCCGGGCCATCCCCAGTGCGCGCCGAAGGCGGCGCAGGGGGGGCATCCGGCCTGAAAGGATCGCATCCATCGCCTGTTTCGACATGTCACCACGCAATGACGTCCGGGGGCGCAGGAATGCACCCTGACGCCAGCCCCCCCCGTCACTTGACCAAGCGGCAGAGTAACCCTCAGCACGAAGGGCGCGCAGCACCCGCGCATCGTAGCGACCGAACGGGATGCCTGCCTCGACCACCGGGTGGCCACAGATTTCCTCGAGTTGCTGACGCGAATCGCGCAGCTCCTGCCCGAGCGCGACGTCATCCAGAGTGGGCCAGACGACATGATCGATCCCGTGACTACCGATTGTCATGCCGGCATCGCGCAGAGCTTGCAGATGACCGGAATTCAGAGACCCGTCCTGCCCAATCCGCCCCGTAAGAACAAAAAAACACGCCCGAAGCCCACGCGCGGCAAGGGCGGGCAAGGCAATGTCATGGTCCGAGAGGTTGCTGTCATCAAAAGTAATCGTGAAACTCTCGGGGTCAGGGGACGCCGCAATCTGGTCGAGTACGTGTTCGAACTGACTGATCGAAAGCCAATAGGGTTCCTCACCAGTTTCCAGGGGACGTTCCGGCGCTCCGATACCATGAAAGTTGATACCCCTGAAAACCGTCATCGGCGCGCTTTCCTCAGGTGGGAATGAACCGTTTCTGCGGTGCTGATCAGGGATGAAACCAACCCGGCAGGACGGAACTCATAAGGTCCTGCCGCCTGCAGGTCCGTTCCCCCGGTGCGGAGTTTAAATTCTGCAACAGTGGGATTGATATCAGGGTCTATACCGTCAAGATCGTACCATTTCACGCCAAGCTCCCGACAACGCAAAATGGATTCCCACATCAGAAAATGGCCGGCATTGCAACGTCGGCCAACTGCAGTCGTGGCCCCGAAAAGATAGACGGCGCTACCGCCCGCCCTTCCGACCGTCATTCCGGCGATATCAGCACCGTCCTGCCGGGCAAACAATACCTCATGGATAAAATCGCCCCCCCGAAGCGGATAATAGAATTCCGGAGGTATGTCAGGTTGCTCGAACCCTTTGGCAGTCTGAACATTCCGATAAAGCGCCTGAAACCGGTCGGCTGCATCGGATATCGGCACCACATCAAGCTCTAAATCGGCTTTCAGAGATTTGCGCAAATGGTTGCGCCACTTTCCATGCAGGGCACCCATCAGGATCTCTTCGTCCTGATCGGGGTCAACGACCACTGTGCGATAGGGCGGGGACCGGTCTGTCGGGCAGAACCCCGCCGCAGCCATCGAGCGGTCCGCAGCCGACACATCATAAAGCGGCAAGGCAGGCAGGCGGAGCCGGAGAACACATCCAGCGTCCTGTGCATAGGCGCGCAACGTGGCAAATACCGCATCCAGCCTGCCCGGGTTCGTATCGGGCTGTTCCCGGTGGTGCATCAAGGGGCCAGCGGCGATCCAGGCGATGCCACGCCCCAGCCCCGGCACGCGCTTGAGGCGCAGACAGGCCGCAGCAACCGGTTTGCCCGCCTGATCCGACAAAGTGATGAATTGCGCCTCGGCCCCGATCCGTTTTGCCGCTGCCTGCGCATAGGTCAGGGTTTGCTCATAGGTCAGATCACGAAACCCCGCGCTGATCCCGGGCCAGTCTTCGGCTGCGACTGTCTGCAATGTAAAGGGCGGGGTCATAGCTGTGTCCGTATCCAGTTGGTCCAGAGTTTACCGGGCCGTATCCCCAGCCGGGGGCGGATCTTCAGAAACCACGCGCGATAATAAAAGAAATGAAGCGCATCCGCCCAAAGAAGCAGCGACAAGGCCCGCAACCGCGCCGGGGTTCGATCAGGAGCAAGCACTATATTGTGAAATGGCACCAGTTCACCGCCATAGCTGAGCTTGTATTCGTATTCCCCCGCACCTGCTTCGATCAGACGGATGCCCGAACCAATCAAATCCTCTACACGCTCGATCAAGCCCACGCGGCCCAGGCCGTTTTTTGCATATTCAGGGTCTATTTCACGGGCATTCAGCCACCAATAGGCCTTATCCCCCAGCGTATAACGCAGCTGGCTCGACAGGAGTGTCTGGCCCAGCCATTGCTCGTCTATCGCCGCCTGCTCCCTGGGCGCCAGTCGCCGCAGCAATGCGCGATAGAACGCTGCGGCCACACACCAGTCGGAAAAATGTCCACCCTTCCCTGCTGCCCGCCATTGCCTTGTATGCAGCTCGATAAAGCGATCCATCATCGCGTCGACCGTATCCGGGGTCGAACTGACATTGCTCAGCGGCTCGTCTCTGGTCAGGCGTTTGATATCCCGCCGCACCTCACGGCGACGGCTTTTGGAAAGCGCGCCCATAAATGCATCAAAGTTCCCGGGCAGGTCCATTAATGTGTGTCCCCGCAGGCTGCGATCACGCAGAATGGATATGCCATGCCCATCTGTAGCGCGCAGGTTCCCGAGTTGCGCAGCGCGGTCAGAAAGCGGCGAAAAGCTGATGGCCGCACACTTCAGATCATGCACCAGATGCCGGAGAACGATCTTCAGCACAGTTTCCTCGCGGCCAGCTGCAATCGGCAGGCCCATCACCGCAAAATTCGGATCCACACCGGCCAGCCGGGCCACACGCACGGGTATTGGGCCCGCCCATATGGTTTCGATGCAAAAAGGCAGAACAGCTATAAGGTGGGGGCCATCCCGCAAGACAAAGCTGGCCGGACGGCGACTGGCGGCAAAGGTGGGTCCGTAATGATCCCACCAGGCTGATTGCCAATCAGTCAGAAAGTATATGTCGGCGCCGGTCGCGGTGACCAGATCGTCCCAGTCCGCCCTTGCGTCCAGCGAATGGGCCGGTGCCTCAAGGAATTCGATCACAATCCCGGATTTGGCGGACACCGTATCTTTCATGTACTCGGCTCCTGACCGAACAGATGATAGCGGATCACCGCCTCTGACAGCCGCAAACGTGCCTTGCGCTCGGGCGTGGAGCGCAGCAGACCCATCAGGCCAAACACCGCCCCGCGCAGGGCTGCGCTGCTGATAAAGATGGCGCGCGCCACCAGCTCTCCATACCGGCCATAGTGTTTTCTGGCATAGATTGTCTTGCTTTTCTGTTTTTGCACATACATGCGCGATTTGATCTGCACCGTGCTTTTTGACCCGCCTTCCAAATGCAGAATCCGCGCCACGGGCGCAAACACACAGTCCCATCCGGCATCGCGGATGCGGCGGCACCAGTCGGCCTCTTCGGAATAAACAAAGAATGCCTCGTCCAGAAGACCCACCACCTCGAACACGTGACGGGGTACCAGCATGAACATGCCGGACACCACATCGACCTTACGCTCGGATTTGCGATCCCAGTCCCCGTATTCGGCATGACCCAGAAACCGGCCCTGCGGGGACAGGCGATGCAGCCCAAATTCGATCAGCGCAAGATTTGCAGGTCCGGGGTCGGCAAAACAGGTGCGCTGGATCGTGTGTTCATCCTCCAGGACCTGACACCCGACACAGCCCACGTTGGGGTGTTGCTCCAGCCAGCCCACCATCGTGTCGATTGCACCGTCCAGAATGATGGTGTCAGGGTTGAGCAATAGCAGGGTTTGCCCTTGCGCGATTCTCAGGCCCTGGTTGTTGGCGGCGGCAAATCCCCGATTGGTATCGTTAGCAATCAGCCGGACGCCGGGAAATTCGTCACGGACAAGATCTGCCGAACCGTCGTTCGAGGCGTTGTCAACGACGATGACCTCGTGCGGCAGCTGCGTCTCGTGCGCTATGGATTTCAGGCAATCCCGAAGAATGTCCCGCGTGTTCCAGTTCACGATCACAATGGAAACGGCATATTCGGTATTTGTACTGTGCGGTGATGCAGCCATAGCACCCTGTTCTCGTTAACCACTTACATATCTAAATACTCAGCCACTGATTCACTTTCTGAACACGCTGGCTGTAATCATCTGATGGCCACAGTTGTCAAAAAGCAGCCGCAAAAGTCAAAGTATATAACCAATACATTGAGGTAATAGTTTGGCGGCGAGAGCCTTGGAAAGACAAGGTGGCATTGCGAACGAATGCGATCCGTCAACTGACTGACACATCATGAGTCACCGCTTTCGGGTGCTTCACACCCCCACGGCACGAGGACAATATGCATGAAGATGGCAGATTGTTGAAACAAACTGCGCGAGGCACGCCATCGCGATGACGCATGCATTTCCCGCCAACCTCCTCCTCGGTCGACGAGATCAGTACAGAAGTACAGAGCGGTTTCTGCCAGCGGTCGATCCGTCTTGAACGGCAAACCCTCCAATTGTCTGAGGGTTGGAATATAATATATGTTTCAATTGCTTAAATCACGAACCCACAATCTGATGGCCGGGCCTGCCGCCCCTGGTCGTGCCAGTATGGCCGGGAAGAAGGGGAAAGCGCCATGGTACCTGCCGCCCAGCCATCACTTGTGGTGACAGCTGACCAGCCCCGGTACCTTCTTCCTGCTATACCCCCGGGATACCCCGGAAGAACGGGGGCTGTATTTGTGCGGCTCATCAGGATTCTGTTGTGAATCGAAGGTAATCTCCTGTAGCCTGATGCTAAGGTTTGGTTTTGAGTATGGGTGTAGGTCATTTGAAACAAGATACTGTTCCAGTCGTCATTATCGGTGGCGGCCCCGCTGGTTTAACCGCAGCTTATGAACTTCAGAAGCTAAGCGACAAACATGTCCCACAAGTTTTTGAGGGCTCGGATCTGGTCGGCGGCATTTCGCGGACCGAAACCCACAAGGGCTATCGCTTCGACATCGGCGGGCACCGGTTTTTTACCAAGGTGCGCGAAGTCGAAAAGATGTGGCACGAGATTATGGGTGACGATTTCATCACCGTGCCACGCCTCAGCCGCATCTTCTATCGGGGTAAGTTCTATGATTACCCGCTGCGCATCTTCAACGCGCTTGGGAATATCGGGCCTTACGAGACCTATAAGATCGTCGGCAGCTACATCAAATGGAAGCTGCGGCCCAAAAAGCAGGAAGATACGTTCGAAGAATGGGTCATCAACCGCTTTGGCGGACGGCTCTACATGCATTTCTTTCACAGCTACACGCAAAAGGTCTGGGGCATCCCACCTTCCGAAATCCGTGCCGACTGGGCGGCGCAGCGGATCAAGAACCTGTCCTTGCCCAAGGCAGTCTGGAACGCGATCTCTGGCGCCAATGACACCGCCAGCCTGATTGAAGAGTTCCAGTATCCGCGTCTTGGCCCAGGCATGATGTGGGAAAAAACCCGCGATCTGATCGAAGAAAAGGGCGGCACCGTACAGATGCGCTCGGAGGTCGTGAAGGTGAACCGTGACGGCAACCGGGTAACCTCGATCGACGTTCGCCGGTGGAACGAAAACGACGCTCAAAGCAAGACGGTCGAACGGGTCGAAGGAGAGCAATTTATCAATTCAATGGCGGTGCGCGATCTGATTCACGCCTTTGACCCACCGCCCCCGCCAGAAGTTGTTGAGGCGGCCAATCGCCTGAGGTACCGCGACTTCCTGATCGTGACACTGATACTGGATCATGCCGACCCGTTCCCAGACAACTGGATCTATATCCACAGCCCGATGGTCAAGGTTGGTCGCATCCAGAACTTCCGCGCCTGGTCCAAGGAAATGCTGCCTGATCAGAATACATCCTCGATCGGGATGGAGTATTTCTGTCAGAAGGGGGATGGGCTTTGGTCTTCGTCCGATGCGGAACTCAAGAAGCTTGCCAGCGAAGAACTGGAAAAGCTTAATCTGGCCAAGGCTACCGATGTCGTCGACTGCGCGGTGATCAGGCAGCCCAAGGCGTATCCCGTCTATGACAGCGAATACAAAGAAGCTCTGGATACTGTCAGCGACTGGCTGAAGACACTTGAAAACTTCCAAACCGTTGGTCGCAATGGCCTGCACCGCTACAACAATCAGGATCATTCAATGCTGTCGGCGATGTATGCCGCCCGCAATATCCTGGGCGAGGAAAACGACATTTGGGACGTCAATGTCGAACGGTCCTATCATGAGGAATTCGAAGCCAAGCCTGAAAAAAAGAAGGCATCGAAAGAGCGCTTCGATAAAGACGTCGTACTCGAATAAGGACCACCTTCCGGGCGTATTCGGATGAATGCCGAGTAACGCCCGGAAGGCATTTCTTTTCGATTTTTGCTTACACGTATGATCGGTGGGAAGAGTCCCATCAGAGGGGCGAAAATGCATGCCTGCCCCCAGACAAAGAGTCTAAACAGTGCTGTTTGGACCTCCGCTGAGGAGGGGCGCGGTCAGTTTCAGCCCTGGCTACCGCTGCCCTTCACGTCAACAACCCGTCCAGATAGGCCCCGTATTCGTTTTTGGCGAACATCTCTGCCCGCTGGCGCAGCTGCTCCTCGTTGATCCAGCCCAGTTGCCACGCGATCTCTTCGGGACATCCTGTCTGCAACCCCTGACGTTCCTCGAGCGTGCGCACGAAATTGCCCGCATCCAGCAGGCTGGCATGGGTTCCGGTGTCCAGCCAGGCATAACCGCGCCCCATGGTTTCGACCCTGAGCTCACCCTCTTCCAGATACATTTGCAGCAGGTCGGTGATTTCCAGTTCTCCGCGCGGTGATGGTTTGACCTTTCTGGCGCGTTCCGGCGCGGTCCCATCGAGGAAATACAATCCGGTGACCGCATAATTCGAGGGAGGTGTGGATGGTTTCTCTATGATTTCGCGTGCCCGTCCACCCTCGTCGAAGGCGACCACGCCATAGCGTTTTGGATCAGCCACGTGATAACCGAAAACCGTTCCTCCGGTGTCATGCGCATTGGCTGCAGCAAGCAGTTTCGGCAGGCCATGTCCAAAAAAGATGTTATCCCCCAACACCAGCGCAGATGGTGCACCCGCCAGAAACTCCTCGGCCAGAACAAAGGCCTGCGCCAGCCCGTCGGGACTGGGCTGCACGACATAGGTGAGGTTTATCCCCCACTGGCTGCCATCCCCCAGCGTACGTATAAACTGATCCTGATCCTGTGGGGTGGTGATCACACAGATGTCCCGTATGCCAGCCAGCATCAGCACCGTCAGCGGGTAATAGATCATCGGCTTGTCATAAAGCGGCAACAGCTGCTTTGATACGGCCATCGTGATCGGATACAGCCGGGTGCCGGATCCCCCTGCCAGTATAATGCCTTTGCGTGTCATCATGGTGCGTTTTCCAACTCTTTCAAAATATCACTCAAACCTTGCCGCCAATCCGGACGGGTAATGCCAAAAGTTGTTTCCAGTGAGGTACAATCAAGGCGGGAATTCAACGGCCGTCGCGCGGGCGTCGGGTAATCGCCGGACGGGATATCTATCACGTCGCAATCAGTCTCTAACTCAGCAAAAATCGCGCGGGCAAACCCGGCCCAACTGACATCCGGCGCGCCTGAGAAGTGATAGATACCCGCTTTGTCCACATCCTCGGCCAATTGCCGCGCCATCGACAGGCAGGCCACCGCGATGTCCCGCGCCGGGGTCGGACCCCCGATCTGGTCGGCCACAATCGACAGCCGGTCACGCTCGGCCCCCAGCCGCCGCATCGTTTTGACGAAGTTGTTGCCATGGGCTGACACCACCCAAGAGGTGCGCAGAATGCCATAGGTTCCTCCGGCCCGGACGATCCCCTGCTCACCAGCCAGTTTCGAGCGCCCATAGGCACCCAGCGGCCCGGTGGGATCGGAGGGTTTCCATGGGACCTCTCCCGATCCATTGAACACGTAATCCGTCGAGACAGAAACGAACGGGATATCCAGGGCAGCGCATTCCCGGGCCATCGCAGTGGGTGCATCCGCGTTGATCACGGTTGCCAGCGCCTCTTCTTCCTCGGCCCGGTCCACGGCGGTATAGGCCGCGGCGTTGATCACCATCTGTGGTGCGGCGGCGCGAATGGCCTCGGCACAGGCTGCGGGTCGTTCCAGATCAGCTTGGGAACGGTCAAGGCACGTCACCCCTGCAAAACCTGCCAGTTCCCGCGCAACCTGTCCGGTTTTGCCAAAGACAAGTATGGTCATACCTTCACACCCAACCGCTTGCCGACGCCTTCGCGGTTCTGCAGCGCACGCCACCAGCTTTCATTGTCCAGATACCACTGCACGGTTCTTTCCAACCCCTCTTCGACACTGACAGAGGGCCGCCACCCAAGCTCTTGCCGGATGCGGGTCGGATCGATGGCATAGCGCGCATCATGGCCGGGGCGGTCGGCGACAAAGGTGATCAGATCGGCATAAGGCGCCGGGCCGGGGCGCAGGCGGTCGAGAATACCGCACAACATCTGCACCAGCTGCAGATTGGTACATTCGTTTTCGCCACCGATATTATAGCTCCGCCCGATCTGGCCTTTCTCAACCACCAGCAGCAATGCTTCGGCGTGATCTTCCACGTATAACCAGTCTCTGACATTGGACCCATCGCCATAGATCGGCAGCGGCTTACCCGCCAGAGCGTTCAGAATGATCACCGGGATCAGCTTTTCCGGAAAATGATACGGCCCGTAATTGTTGGAACAGTTCGTCAGCACCACCGGCAACCCATAGGTTTCGAACCAGGCGCGCACCAGATGGTCGCTGGCCGCCTTGCTGGCGGAATAGGGCGAGCGGGGATCATAAGGGGTCTCTTCGGTGAACTGACCGGTCGCACCCAGCGAGCCATAGACCTCATCGGTCGAAATATGGTGAAACCGGAAACTGTCCGGCCTTCCCCGGCCTTCCCAGTATCCCCTGGCCGCTTCAAGCAGCGTGTAGGTTCCGGTGACATTGGTTTCGATAAAGGCACCCGGCCCGTCGATCGACCGGTCCACATGGCTTTCAGCCGCCAGATGCATGATCGCGTCCGGGGCATGCTCTGCCAGCGCCTGATCCATGGCTTTGCGGTTCCGAATATCAGCCTCTAAAAAGGTGTAATTCGCGTCATCCGCCACCTCAGCCACATTGTCGAGGCAAGCTGCATAAGTCAGCGCATCCAGATTGACCACCTGATGCCTGTCCCGGATCGCCCGCCGCACCACGGCCGATCCGATAAAGCCTGCGCCCCCTGTCACCAAAAGCTTCACGGCGCATCCTCCCACAGAAACGGGCTGTCGAAATCCGCCAACGCGGGCGCGGCCCTGTCCTTGTCGGACAACACCGGTTCCCCGGTCAGCCCCCAGTTGATGCCACAGCTGCCCCAGTGCACCGCCCCATCGCAATCGGGTGCATAATAGTCAGTGCATTTATAGCAGATCTCGGTGCCCGGCTCCCGCGTGACAAAGCCGTGCAGAAAACCTTTGGGCACCAAAAGCTGCTTTCCGTTTTCCGCCGTCAGCTCCACGCCCAGCCATTGCCCATATGTGGGTGAGCCCCTGCGGATATCGACAACGACATCGAACAATGCCCCTCGCCCACAGCGCACCAGCTTGTCCTGCGCATGGGGCGGCGACTGAAAATGCAAGCCACGAAGGGTACCGGTGTTGGCCGAAACCGAATGATTGTCCTGCACGAAATCCAATTCGATCCCATATGAGGCCAGGACCTTGCGGCTCCAGGTTTCGGAAAAAAAACCGCGTACATCACCGAACCGCTTTGGTGTCAGTATCAGGACACCCGGCAAGGCGGTCTTCTCAATCTGCATGTACTCAAAACCCGTGTTAACACAACATGTTCATAGCAATTGAATATCAGCCTGTCATGAACGAGGTGCGAATGCGGCAGAACATGTTGTCGCCAAGGCGACAATCCCAGTGACTATACGAAGAATGTGCAGGGCACCTGCTTTCTTGCCGTCATTCCATGTCATTCACGATGGAAACCAATATGACAGATGTCCGAAGATCTTCATGTCGGCAATCGCATTGGCAGCCCTCGTCATTTACTGGCTATGTGTCCTGAGCCCAGGTGCTTCCTTCGTCACCCAATGGTGACGACCAATCACACTGTCGAGTAAGAACATGAACGCGAGTGGGATAAAGAGCAGATACCAAAGGACATGGTTCAGGTAGTAGTGAACGTCAGAATGGCCCTTGGCCAGAATGTACCACGACACAGGCGCAATAAGCGACATCACAAACGCTGCTGACAATCTGTCCCTACGCCGCAACGCGTAACCGAGGCACGTCAGGGTCAACACCGGCAAAAACAACGTTTCGAGCGCACGCAGACCAAGCCGCGCATAACTTGCGGGGTTTATGGTCCGGGCTGTCTCGATCACCGCCGGCAGCGAGAGGTTTGTCCGCAACTCTCGCAATCGCCGCAGATCTTCTGGATGGTGACGCACATGTTCCACCCAGGGAAATGCGCGCGGCATCATAAAATATCGTGCGACGACCACGACCGGATTACGCACGAGAGAGGTCTCAAGTTCGTACTCGCATTTGTTACGATTTTCCTTTTCACCCTGACTGCAGATCTCTTCGATGGTTTCGGCAGGCAATTCGGAAATCGTTCGTTTTCTGGCCACAGTCGCAATCTGCCCTAAGCCATCAGTCAGGCTTGGGCCCAATGATCGAGCGTGGATGCCAACCGACAAAACAAAAGCCGAAACAGAGGCCACTCCGCAGACGCCCATAGACAGGATCAAATTCCGCAGTCCTGCAGTGCTGCGCGCCCATACCATTGTCAACGGAACCATTGCTGCAAGTGTGATTGTGGTTATGTATTCGTAACCACACAGAAATCTGATGGTAAAAACACAGAACAGCCCTCCACCCAACATGATCAGCCCACCCGGTGACACCAGTGCACGGCGAGCGAAAAACAACGAAACCAGCGCGGGCACAAACCAGGTAAATTCAACCCAATAGAGATGCCGCGAGAACACAACCGGCCAGGGGCTGAACACCAGTGGCATGCAAAATGCGGCTGCATGTGCAGTAGAATACAGCCTTCTAATCCCGATAAAAAACAGCATTACAACGACACTCATGAAAAAGGCTGTCATTGAACTGAGCACTTCCAGTGGAAATCCGAACCTTTCGTCGAGCGCACTGAAAAACTTCACCTGCAGGCCCAGCTGTGACGTGTAGTGATAGAATTCTCCGGTCCGGTTTTCGTCCTGGTAAAGCTCTCTGGCATGCGGCCATTGCTGGTCGATTTCCGGGCGGGTATAGCGCCCCAGCACAACGGGCCCCTCATTCGCCGCAGCATTCAGCATGCCATCCAGAACCAGCTGCTCGGACCCCATATCGTGTTTGTAGAGCGTCGAATCCCAGGTGATCCTGTAGAAATTAAAATTGAAAGACAGGAATGCCATCGCCAGCACGATCAGAGGCAGGGTAACTTTCAAGAGCGGAATCCTGACAGATTCTACCTGGATGCTTTGAGGTTTATCGTTCACAATAAGACGCTTCTCTGTAACCCAGGCACCTGACACCCCCTAAAGCATTCGCAATACTCTCATGTTGTTGCATGATTGCGCATCGATCAAGTTTCGCAAATTGGCGCGTGGTGATGTCCTGTTCACGTGCGCCGCGATCTACATGTTCCAAGCATCCTGGCACGCAATCTTCATTGGCAGGCGACGCATTGACGACGGGTTGGATCAGTTGTTCTCGGAATTGCCAGACTTTGCCGCCTCAACCGGAAATCGCACGGCGTTTTGTCAGACGCTCTCGCACCGCGTTCTACTGGCCAGTCGTAAGGCTGCATTATTATTCCTGATAAGCGATACTTATCGAATTTAATGAAGGAATCTGCACATTTGAAAGGTAGTGGGCATAATCAGGCGCTTACGCGCAATAACCAAGTCACTATATTGATAATAAATGCTTTTTATCGGCAGGAAGTATATCCCACGAATGCCGCTACCGTTTCGCACGCGAAACGCTATCCCGCCCGGGATTTCAGCCAGCCCCGCAACTCGACAAGAAATGCATCAGAAACCCCGTCGCCAGACAATATGAGTTGCGCACCATTTCGGCTCCGCTTCAGGTGAATGCCCCCGATCGCCTCAGGCTGTGGTGCAACGACCTTTGATGTTTTCCCGGCGCTCTTCTCCGGGGACTGTATCGCATGTGTCAAAATCTGAATCTCGGTGTCCGGCGTGCGAGCCGGATCGGCGGCCAGCAGTCCGGACAGTTTAGAAATAGCCTTTGGATTATCTTTTACAGCCTTGGCTATAGACAGACCCAGCCTTTCGGGAATGACCGAGGCAAATCGCAGATTGCTGTCCAATGCCTGATAGATTGAAATGAACGAGCCAATCTTTGACCGTTTTGCCCGACTGGCCGAAGCAAACAGCCCGCGCAAGGCTGCGGTTTCGTCCGGATAAACACCCTGCTCTACCGCCCGAGCGACAATTCGCGCGCGCTCATAGTAGCTCAGCCCGACGCGTATCTCGTTTTCCTCCACCATTGCAACATAGGCATCCGAAGCACTCTGAGGCTGCCTGAGAAACGCGCGAACCGTTTCGAAACGCGCCTCACCGGTTTCCTCTGCCAGTACCTTCAGTGCCGTCAGGCGGCGCCAGCCCGAGATCAAACCATAACGCCCTTCCTCCAGCGCCACGACCTCGATCGGGGTTTGTTGTCCGCGGGCCTTCAGACTTTCCTTGAGCGCTGCCATTTCCGCGTCATCCACCGCCATCCGGTCACGGACCAGATAGGTTTCCTCCACCTCCGCAAGCGGCAAATCCTGCACCATCCGCCCTTCAGCCCGGGCCGCGCGGAATTCTTCGGTCAGTTCTTCAAGGGCCGCCTGAGCAGCAGTGGCACCCGCAACCTGAGCAACAGGAGGCGCGGATCGTGGCGCGGTGGCGGGGAACATGGATTTCGCCTCGGGGGTTGGGCGGGTTTCTTCGAGATAACCTGCCCGGGCGGGGGTCAGCCGTTTACGTTTGGCCATCGCTTCCTCCTACTCTCGCGCGGATCAGGCATTGGTCGGGCCTGTCCAAAAACAGTCAAAGTGTTTCGCGCGCGAAACATCATCTCATTACAGCATCAGCTCGGGGGTTCCGGCCGCCTCAGCCTGCTGGGTCAGTTCTTCGCCCCGCCAAACCCCGATCAGCAGCTTCTTGAACGAGGCATAGGTGGCATCAAAGGTTTCCCGCCCGCGCACATAGGTCTCGCGGTTGAAATCGCGGTAATCGGCCTCGTAGATGCCGTTGACTTGCTCACCCGCCTGCCCGATCAGCGCCGTGTATCCCTGCCAATGCGGCGACAGGGTGCGGCCCAGATAGGCCTGCATCAGCCCGGCCAGCTCCGCCTGCTGGCTGCCGTCATAGCGGGTGATGACCGTACGCACGGCATCCCACTGAAACGCCATCTCAGGCCGCCCCAGAGCGCGGGCAGCCATGTTCTCACCCTCTTCGATGGACTGGAAGGTCGAATGCAGCATGTCGAAGAATCGGCCGGTGGAATCGAACTCCAGAAAGGATGCACCCATGGGCACCAGCAAGATATCCGAGGCCGCCAGCCCGTTGATCGTCAGATACCCCAGCGCAGGCGGTGTATCGATGAAGACGATGTCGTATTCGTCCAATACGCCATCTTCCTCCAACGTGTCGGTCAGCGCATCCCACAGCTTCCAACTGCGGCCCTGCATACGCCAGACCGGAATCTGGAACTCCGCCCAATACAGGTTCAGCTGGGCGCCGATCAGATCGATATTCGGCCAATGCGTCGTCTGGATCAGTTCACCGCTGCGCACCTTCAGGGCATCCGACAGCGTGTCATCGATCGGGTGGGGGGCCTCGCCCCGGTCAAGCCGTCCCTGATTGTCGCGGCGCAGATGGGTGGCATAGTGGCGAGCGAGCAGAGGAAAGACGGTCTGCCATTCATCCGTTACCTTGCCGCCAAAGATCGAGGTCATCGACCCCTGGCTGTCCAGATCGATGACCAGTACCTTGTAGCCGTCCAAGGCCGCGGACATGGCCAGATGGGCGCAGGTTGACGTCTTGCCGACGCCACCCTTGAAGTTTGCCACCGAGACAATCTTGGCTGGCAGCCCCTTGGGGCGGTAGGGGCGATACTCCTTGGCCTTGGAGCCTTCGGAAGCGAAATGCAGACGCAGGCGCAACACTTCATCCAGCGTGAACCACTTGGCGCCGCCTTCAGTTTCCGATCGCCCTTGCGGCAGGTCCGGATTGCCCTTCAGCACCCGGCGGAAATGGGCAGGCGCGACGGGGATCAGATATTTGGTAATTTCCCAGGTCGAAAACAGCCGCAGCTTTTTTTGGCCGTCTTCCTCCAACCCGCGGCTGGCAAGATCTGAACGACCCCGGGCACAGGCATCCGCAATATCGGAAAAGTCATGTGTTCCGGTGGGGTTTCCCAACTCGGCATATGCCAAATCCGGATCAATATTGAAATACGGAGGAAGCCCCTCCGGCGTGCCTGCCCGCATGGAAAATACCGCCTATATGCTGCCTTTTCGGCAATATACCACAAAAGGTGGCATGTGAAAGCATTATGCGAACAAAATCGAATTTTCTAAGCAAAATAGCAGGATAAGGGCGCTTGGTAGTTGGCTTTACGGAGCGGGACAAAAAAATATTCGGTTAAGATTCAGTTATTATATTAGTTACAGGGAAAACAAGACAATCATAACACACTGATAATAAATGGTATTCCGGCATTTCTGTTGTTGCGTGCGATTCTGAACCCACGATAAGGTGACTCTGATCCCACGTTGTACTGACTCTGATCCCACGATCCGGCGGCTTTACGCTGCCTGTGGATAACTTTACGGTAAGCGTCAATAAAACCACGAACGAAGATTCGGGCAGGACATATGGGCAGGGCAGTATGAGCGGGTCAGGGGCGTTGTTGCCTGACCGGCATCCAACGGGCGATTTTTTTGTATGCGATATCTTCGATGCGCTGCCCAAGACCGATATGGGGTCGATGGAGCATCCGATGTTTTCGCTCTCGACCCGGCCGGACCGGCGGATTCTGAATTACGAACATAACGGGGTAGAGATCACGGTGACGCCGTCGGTGCGCGGCCTTGCGACGATCCACGACAAGGACATCCTGATCTTCTGCATCAGTCAGTTGATGTCTGCAATCAATGCAGGCCGTGCCGTCAGCCGTGTGCTGCATCTGAAGGCGCATGATCTGCTGGTGGCCACCAATCGCGAGACCAGCGGTGATGGCTACAAGCGCCTGCGCGAGGCGTTCGAGCGGCTGGCGGGGACCCGGATCACCACCAATATCGTTACAGGCGAGACCGAGACGACAACCGGTTTCGGACTGATCGAAAGCTGGGAGATTGTCCGCCATACACGGGCGGGCCGGATGGTCAGCGTCAGTGTGAAACTGTCGGACTGGCTGTATCGCGCGGTCCTGGCCAAGTCGGTTCTGACACTCAGCCGCGACTATTTCCGTCTGCGCAAGCCGCTGGAGCGGCGGATCTACGAACTGGCGCGCAAACATTGCGGGCGGCAACCCGAATGGCGGGTCTCGGTCGAGGTGTTGCTGAAGAAGTCGGGTTCGGCCTCGCCCCGGCGGGTGTTCCGCAAGATGATCCGGGACATGATCGCAGCAGATCATCTGCCCGATTACGAGATGACCGAGGACCCCGGTGATCTGATCCGCTTCACACGCCGCGGACAGGTGGTGGAAGGAACCGACAAACCGACCCTGCCGCCGGAGACGCTGGATGAGGCCCGGGGGATGGCACCCGGATGGGACGTCTATGCGCTCGAGGCGGACTGGCTGGCCTATTGGGCCACATCAGGCAGGCCCGCAATCAGAAACCCGCGCCGGGCCTTTCTGGGCTATGTCACCAAGCGGGTTGCGGGGAAGGGATAGGGTGTTCAGACAGGGTCATCTTGACCTGTATCGCCCGAGAAACCCGAGGCCGGTAAATGCGAGCACGGAAAAAAACGGAACCCAGAGGGGCAGGGCCGTACTTATGGCGGCAGCTCCGGCAATGATCCGTACCGTCCAAAGCGCGGCCTGTGCAACAACACCCGCCGCTGCGTTGTGTTTCAGCCAGAAGGAGCAGGCCTGAGCCAGAAAAACATAAGCGGCAAGTACGGCTGTGAAAGCAAATGGCAAAAGCACCGACGAAAGAATAAAGGCCAGCGCGAGCAAGGTGATGGCACCAGCTACCCCGTTGTACAGAGGCAGATCTCCCGAGGTCAGCGGCTGATGTCGTTTACCCGCATGTTGCCGGTCGGCAGGAAGGTTCAGCAGGTCGATCAGAAAATACACGCCGGACGCACAGAGGCTGAAGCAGAGGAAGGCCAAAAGGGTCGTCGGCACCACTGAGAGGATCGAAGAATCCTGAGAGGTGAAAAGCGGCACAAAAATCAGGAGGTTCCGGATATATCGATGTGGTCGCATCGATCTGAGGAAGGACCGCCACAGAGGCGGGCGCGAAACGATGACCTTTTCCGCAGTTCCGGAAACTTCCGCAGCCGCCACCGCCTGTGTAGGGGCGTTGATGTACAGGCCTGAAGATGCAGCTGCCCAGATGGGGGTGTCGGCCTTACTGTCGCCCGCATAGGCGAATGCGTCATTGCCAGCCATCTCGCGGATGGCCTCCAGCTTTTTTGTTCCTTTCAGATTGCGGTTTTCATCGGTCGCCAGAACAGCGTCGAACATGCCCAGATAACAGGCGACCTTATCGGCATATATGCGATGTGCAGCCGTGGCGAGGATAAGGCTCCGGCCATGCTGCTTTTCCTGTTTCAGATATTCAAGAAGCGGGATTTCGTACGGCAGCGCTTCGGCCGCAATATCAACATGCTGTGCGATCCGTGTTTTGGTATACGGAATGCCACGGTGCAGCCACAGAATGAACGGAAAGATATTGAGTGGGTTTTTCCTCAGAAATTGAAGGATGGCTTCGACAAAAAGATCCGTTCTGACCAGCGTTCCGTCCAGATCGACGAAAATTTTTTCCGGCTTGTCACTCATTACAAGGGTTCTTTGTTTGACTTGCACATCCCTGACGGTGAACCGGCTTTTCAGGCCGGAATTGCGGATTGCCCTGTGCAGGGAGTGTGATCGGCATTCTCAGACCTTCACGAGCCGCCCGCCTGTCACCGCGATCCCAGCTTTTTCAAAGACATTGCGTGTATCAAAGATCACCGTCGCCTCGCGTGCGACAAGATCATAATCCGGGGCGCTGTGATCTGTGATGACAGCCACTGCCGCATAGTGTTTCAGGTTTTCTGCGGTCAGCGATACTGACATTCGGCCTGCAAGCTGGGGATACTCGCCGCCTTCCGGCAGGCGGGGAAAATATGGATCGTGATAGTCGACTTCGGCACCCAGTCTTTCCAGCTCGTCCAGCAGTACCAGTGCCGGGCTGCGGCGGGTGTCCTCGACATCGCGTTTATAGGCGATGCCCATCAACAGAATTCGCTGCCCGGCCAACGGTTGCTCTGCGTCCGTGGCGCTGCCGCGTGCCGCCAGTTCTTCGGCAATCCTCGTGGCAAGGGCATTGGGCACGGCATCATTGCTTGTCCGCGCCAGATTGATGATCGGCGTGTCGGATCCCGCATCAGCGGCGCGCCAGGCCAGATAGGCGGGCGAAACCGGAATGCAGGCGCCTCCGATACCGGGGCCGGGGTAGAAAGGCATGAAGCCAAAGGGTTTGGTTGCTGCCGCCTCGATCACCTCCCAGACATCCACGCCCATCGCATCGAGTGCTGTTTTCAACTCGTTGACCAGGGCGATATTGACGGTGCGAAAGCTGTTCTCCACCAGTTTCACCGCTTCGGCAGTGGCGGCCGAGCTGACCGGAACCGCACTGGTAACGATGGCGCGGTAAAAATCCTCGATCAGTTGCAGGGACAGAGGGTCGTCCGCGCCCACCACCTTGGGAATGCTGTGCGTGTCGAACTTGTCATTGCCCGGATCTTCGCGCTCGGGCGAGAATCCAAGGAAGAAATCGGTTCCTGCGCGCAGGCCCCCCGCTTCGAGGATCGGTTGCACCAGAGTGGTTGTGGCACCGGGCCAGACACTGCTTTCCAGTACCACCAACTGACCGGGGCGCAGATGTTGGGCGATGGTTTGGGCGGCGGCGGCCACAAAGCGCATATCCGGGTCCTGTGCATCCGTCAGCGGGGTCGGCACGCAGATCAGCACGATATCGGCCTCTGCCAGTGCGGCGCTGTCTTCGGTGGCGCGGAAACGTCCGCTGTTCACCGCCTGCGCGATCCGGTCGGATGCGAGATAGGATATGACCTGATCGCCCTGATTGATCCGGGCAACCCGGTCAGGGTTGAGGTCGACCCCTGTCGTGTCGAACCCTTCGTCATAGGCGGTCAGCGCCAGAGGCAGGCCGACATAGCCCAACCCCACCACAGCGACGCGCGCGTCGCGTGCCGCGATAAGCTGTCTGAGGGACTGATGGTGCGAGGTCTCGAGGTTCATAATCTATCCTGATCGTACAAAGTCAGACTGAAATCAATTGGCGTCGCGGCCTCCGGAAATTCCGGCCCTTTCCACGGATAGGGCGGAACGGGCGCGAATCCAACAAATTTGTCAGCCCTGTTCGAGACCGCAGTACTGTGTTTCCGAAAAGGGCTCAATTATGAGCGGCAGGTGGAATTGTTCAGGGTCACTCGAGAAAAATGAACAGGCCGATTTTTCGCTATTTTGCGTGCAACGCACGCCGGAATGACTCCTCAGCCAGTGCCGCGCCCTTGTCCCAGCTAAAGCCCGAAGCCTGCATCAACGCTTTTTGTGACAAGTCGGTTTGCAGATGAGGTTCGGTCAGCAGGCGGATGGCCTGAGCAGCCAGTGCCTGACTGGACAGCGGGTCGAAGTAAAGCCCGCCAGCACCCACCACTTCGGGCAGGCTGCCGCGATCCGAGGACAGGACGGGTGTGCCGCACGACATGGCCTCGAGTGCGGGCAGGCCGAACCCTTCCCAAAGCGAGGGAAAGACCAGCGCATCCGCGGTATTCAGCAGGGCGGCCAGATCCGGATCGTCGATTTCACCGGTGAACACGATGCTTTCCGAGCGGGCCGCATCGGCAGCGGCGCTGGCCTTGAGGTCTTCGATATTGTCCCAGAACCGCGCCCCGGTCGTGCGCCCGACAATGGCCAGACGTGCCTGCGGTACCTGTGCAAGAATATCCGGCATGGCTTCGATCAGGCGCAGCACGTTCTTGTGCCGGTTGAAGCCACCCAGATAGACCAGAAGCGGTGCATCAGGTGGAATGCCATAGGCCTTTCTGGCCTGTGTTAGAGCCGAATTTTCGTGGATGGGCCGGAAGACGGGCTCGGCCCCTTCGGTGATGATGTCGATCTTGTCACGGGGAATGCGCAGGATGCGTGTCAGATCATCTGCCGAGGCGTCCGATATCGTCATCACCCGGGTTGCCTGCATCTTGGCCAGCCAGCATTTCGCTTGCCACAGCCGGAAATTCAGGCGTTTGGGAAAGATGAGGTCGGGAAAGCGCTCGGGGATAGTGTCGTGATAACACACCACCGTGGGGCGTCGGGCGGGCAGGGGAAAATAGGAATAAACCGCCGGATAAAAGAAGGCATCGCAGTCAATCCGCCGCGCCGATTTGGCCATCGTCAGCAGGTCAGCCCCGCCCCGGGCCCTGGCCCCCGACGAGGCCTCGGACATCGACAATTCAGATCCTGCAACAAGGGTTTTCACCCCATCCGGCACCGGCCGCGCCGGTTCCTGATCGAACAGAAGCGTGTAGCGAAAACCGCTATCGCGAGCCGCCAGAGCAGTGATCAGATTACGTGTGAACCGGCCAAAGCCGCGTTCATTGTCCCAAGGTGTTGCGTCAACGGCGATATGGATCAAATTTACTCGTCCCTGAAATTGAATGGTAACTTATTATAAAGGGTAATTATTTTCCAAACCTGGACTCAAGATAGGAGCGGGTGGCGGCCAGCCCGGCATCAAGGTCATGAACGGGCGCATAGCCCAGTCGGGCGCGGGCGTGATCGATCCGGCAGTGCCCCCGGGTCGAGAACAGCTCCAGCATGTAACGATCAGGATATACTTCGCCCTGCGCAGGCAGTCGCCGTTTCACCGCGCGCACCAATTTTTCAAACCTTTCCCTGCCAATCCAGGTTCGCGCAGCGGCGCTGATCCGGGCGGCCAGCGGAGGTGTATCGGGCACTTCGCCCTGCTCCTCGGGCGGCAACCCGGCCTCTAGCGTTGCAAGCGGGATGTGACGCACCGAGCCCCGGCCCATGATATAGCCGTAACCGGCCAGCAGATCCGACCAGGCAAAGGGGTCAGCGCCTGAGATAATGAACCGCTCCTGCCCCAGACCTTCCAGCCGTGCCGCACACAGCATGGCCTGAACCAGATCGTCGACGAAAACTGCGTTGCACAGCCCCTCAGGCTCCGGCAGAACCACGCTGCCCGCAGCCATCCAGTCGGCCAGCCGATCAGTCCAGAGCATGCTTCCGGGGCCGTAAACCAGCGTTGGCTGCAGAATCGCAACCGGGCAATTCCCCTGTATTAGAGCCTGTTCCATGGCCATTTTGGCCTGCCGGTACGGCGTGCCCCCGGCTCCGGACAAGGGGCTGTCCTCGGTCAGGTCATCCTGCGGCCAGCCGTCATAGACGACGATGGAACTGATATGGATGATCCGCCCGATCCCCGCGGCATCCGCTGCCGTTCTGAGTACGTCAAAAGCGGCAAGGTTGTCGGCGGCTGGCGCACGCATGTCATAGGCAAGATGAAACAGAACCTCCTGCCCGCGCAGGGCGGATTCCATGGCGACCCCGTCGTCAAGCGAACCGGTTATGACATGCACTCCCCTCGCCTCAAGCGCCTGCGCCCCGTGACGGCTTCGCAGCAATGCGGTGACCCTGGCACCAGCCTCAAGAAGGGCTGGAACAAGCCGCTTGCCGACAAAACCTGTAGCTCCGGTCACGAAGACGGCCTTGCCGCTGAGATGGTCCGGTCCGGCGGCTGTCACGGTCTCTTGTCCTTCGTCAAATCCACGGTCCCCGGCGATGCGTTGTCTTTGAGAAACCTAGCGCAGGGGCACAGCCTATGCTACTCCGCTTGAAGGTGAATTATTGTTAGAGATGCCGGGTGTAGCCCTGTTGCGCGCCCGCGATTGTTAATGAGGAATTGAATGAAGATCGGTGTGATCGGGGCGGCCGGAAAGATCGGCCAGATGCGGGTTCAGAACATTCTCGAGTCTCCTGACGCCGAATTGGCGGCGGTTCTGGATCTGGAGTTTCATCGCGCCGTGGCTGTGGCGGATGGTGCGCCGGCCTTTACCGATCTGGACCGGTTCTTTGCTACGCCGATGGATGCGGTGGTGATCTCGACCCCCGCGCATGTACGTGAACCGCTGTGCCTGCGCGCCTTTGACGAAGGGCTGCATGTGCTGACCGAAAAACCACTGGCTCCGACAGTAGAAGGAGCAAGGCGGATCGTTGCGGCGGCGGAAAAGGCGGGCAAGGCTTTGGGGGCAGGGTTCAACATGCGCTACTACCCTTCCTTCGCCCATGTGAAAGAAGTCGCTACATCCGGTGAGATCGGAGAGATCGACCATGTCCGCATCTATGGTGGCCATGACGGTCTGGGGCATTTCACCCACGACTGGGAATACAAGGCCGAGTTTTCCGGGGGTGGCGCCCTGTGGGATGTGGGCATCCACATGACCGATATGGCGCGCTTCATTCTGGGCGAAATCACCAGCGTTTACGGGGTGACCAGCAACACGGTCTGGAATGTGCCGGGGTCGGAAGACAACGCAATGGCGATCTTCAAGAACCCGGATGGCATCGCGGCGATCTATCAGGCCTGCTGGAATGACTGGAAAGGCTATCAGAGTGTGATCGAGGTTTACGGATCGCACGGTATGGTGCGCGGGGCCTATGCGCCGATGCAGAACCTTGTCATCACCATGGACAAGCCGGGTGGGGCACCCAAGCGGGTGCGCAAATTCTATCCGGAAATCATGGTGCGCGAGAAACTGAAATCCTGGAAGACGACTGCTATCCTGTCCTTTGGCGAGGAATTGGCCGATTTCATCCGGCTGACCCGAGGCGAGACGGGTCTGAACTGCGCCGATGGTTATGCCGGTCTGCGCGCGGTCGAGATCGCCGCCGCCGTGCCGGAAAGTTCGCGCAGCGGACTGCCGGTTGAACTGGACAATCTAGGGGACATGAAAATCCGATGAGCAGCGATCCAACCCTTTCCATCGTTCTGACCATCGTGCAAGGCGGCAGCTATGTGCGGGATTTCCTCGAAGCGGTGCGCAGTTTTGACGAACCGCCGCCGCTGGATGTGATCATTCCCTATGACGCTAGCGTCGCGGATGTGGCCCAATACGCCGATGACTACCCCGAGGTGCGGTTTCTGGACCTTGGCGTGATCAACCCTATCCGTCCGATTACGTCCGAGGCGGGCAAGCACGAGCTTTATGATCGCCGCCGCTCGGCCGGGCTGGCCGCGGCCACGGGTGATATCATCGGCATTCTCGAAGATCGCGGCCTGCCGCAATCGGACTGGGCGCGCACCATCGTGCGTCTCTATGCGGAAACCGGCAAGAACGTGATCGGCGGCGCGATCGAATGCATGGAGCCGGTCAGCCCGCTGAACTGGGCCTTTTACGTCACCGATTTCGGTCGCTACGGGCGACCGTTCGAAACCGGCCCTGCCGACTGGGTGTCGGATGTGAACCTGACCTACAGCCGCAAGGCGCTGGATGAGACGCAGCACCTGTGGAAAGACCGTTATCACGAACCGATCGTGCACTGGCATCTGATCGAACAGGGCGAGGAACTGTGGCTGTCGAACGAAGTGGTCGTACATCACCACCGGCCCAAGGCAACCTTCCGGGAGTTGCTGCCCGAGCGGTTCGACTGGGGCCGTTTGTTTGGTGAGATCCGGGTGCGCAATCAAAGCAATGCAAAACGCCTGATGCTGATCCTGGCGGGGCCGCTGATCCCGCCGCTGCTCTGGGTGCGCCACTACAAGCTGCAGGCCAGCAAGGGGCGGGGCATGCGATATCTCAAGACGTTGCCTTATGTCATGCTGCTGTCAACGGCATGGACGTTGGGCGAGGTCTGGGGCTACATCACCAAACGCCCCTGATAGGCGGTGTCACCCTTGGCGGCCAGCCAGATCGTAATAGGTCTTTTCGAACTGGCGGTGCACCCAATCCGGATCGAACCGGTCTTCCCGGCTGCGTTTCAGGGCATTTTCCGCAAGGGCGCGGCGGCGGTCCTCGTCTGACAGGACATCCGCCACGGCTGCGCAGATCGCGTCGATATTGCCGATGGGGACAACCGCGCCGACACTGTCGTCGATCAGTTCGACCACGCCCGAGCAGGCGGTGGCCACGGCGGGGGTTCCGGCCTGAAACGCCTCGGCGATGGTAAAGGGCAGCGCCTCCCACCGCGAGGTCAGCAGGAACAGGTCAGCCGCGCGCAGGTGCCGGATCGGTTTGTCCGTGCGGCCAATGAAACGCAGGTGCTTGCCGAGGCCCTTTTCCTGCGCCAGCGCATGCAGTTGCGCCTCGTCCGGTCCGTCGCCTGCGACGATGAAACGGTAACCGGGATGGGTCTCTTTTATCCGCGCGACGCAGTCGATCAGGATGTCGATCCCTTTCTGCGGCAGCAGGCGGGCCAGCGTGACGATCACCCTGTCGCCATCTCCAAGCAGATCGGCGCGCAGCTTTGCGATCTCTTCTGGGCTGTCTTCGGGCGGGGGTGTGACGCCCAGCCCTATGACCTTCAGCTTGTCCTGAGGCACATTGCCGATGGTGGCCAGATCCTCGGCCGAACGGTGGCTGGGCGTGATCACCAGATCGCATTTTGCGGCAATCCGGCCGAATGCGGCGATCCGCTCGGGCTCGGATCCGTGATAGGTGACAGCCACCGGAATGCGCCGCCCGGTGCGGGCCAGATTGGCGACCAGCGCAGGCGCGGATTCATGGCAATGGATCAGGTCGGCCGGGTTTTCCGCCAGCCAGCGCCGCAACCGCCAGGCTGCGCTCGCCGTATGGCGCAGCCGGTTGGCGATGCTGCCCCCGTCGCCCGCGACATAGCGGGTCGGCAGGTCCAGAAACCCCGATTGCCGGTTAGGCCCCGCCCAGATATCGGCCGTTCCCGCCAGCGTGACGCGATGGTTTCGCGCCTGCAGCCAGTCGCTCAGACCAAGGATATGCCGGGTGATGCCACCCATGCCGAACTGGGTGCCCATTTCGACGACATGAAGGGGTTTTCGGGGGGGGGTGGTCTGCATCTGAAGCGGTTTCGGGCCAAATTTCTGAACTATTTCCCGATCATAGCATGTGCGCCGCATTTGCACATGCTGTGGTCACGGCCTGTGCCAGCCCGCATGTATTTGCAGCATGTCCGCAACACCGGGTGCGATCCGGGCGATCGCACGGCTTGTGCCTTTCGATTGTTGCCTGGATCGTGTTTCATACCGGAAAGTCATTGGTAATCTGGTATATTTCGCATGCAGTCGTTGCGCATTTTGATGTTCACCACATTTTACCCGCCCTATTCCTTCGGAGGTGACGCCGTGGGGATTCAGCGCATGGCCCGGGCGCTGGTGGCGCGGGGACACGATGTGACGGTGGTGCATGACGAGGACAGCTATCTGATCCTTGGCGGCAAACCCCAGCCCGAGGGCGACCCCGACGGGGTGCGGCGGATCGGGCTGCGCAGCCGCAATGGAATGATGTCGAACCTGCTGACCCAGCAGCTTGGCCGCCCGGTCGTTCATGCCGGCCGCATCCGCGAGATATTGGCCGAGCGGCAGCCGGATATCATCTGGCACAACAACACCTCGCTGATCGGTGGGCCGGGTCTGTTGCCGATGGGCGAGGGGCTGAAGGTTTATGAGGCGCATGAGCACTGGCTGGTCTGCCCCACCCATGTTCTGTGGCGGCACGGGCGCGAGCTGTGCGACGAGCGCCAATGCCTGCGCTGTGTGCTGAGCTACAGGCGCCCACCGCAGCTGTGGCGTTACACCGGCGCGCTGGACCGGGCGCTGGATCATATGGATCTTATTATCGCCAAAAGCGAATTCAGCCGCGCCAAACACCGTGAATTCGGCCTGCGTCAGGACATGCAGGTGCTGCCGTATTTCCTGCCCGATATCGACCAGAACGCATTGCCGGACCCGGCAGCGCATGAGCGCCCGTATTTCCTGTTTGTCGGGCGTTTGGAAAAGATCAAAGGGCTGCAGGACGTGTTCCCGGCCTTTGACCGCTATCCCGATGCCGATCTGCTTATACTTGGTGATGGCGACTATGCGGATGAGTTGAAAAAACAGGCTGCGGGCAATGACCGGATCAAATTTCTGGGTCGCAAGACGCTTGAGGAACTCAACGCCTATTACCGGGGCGCCATCGGGCTGATCGTGCCGTCGGTCTGTTATGAAACCTTCGGCATCATCTTGATCGAAAGCTTCCGTCTGGGAACGCCGGTGATTGCCCGTCGGTTGGGTCCATTCCCCGAGATTGTCGAGCGGGCAGGGGGCGGATCGCTTTTTGAAACCGAAGAGGATCTGATTGCGGCGATGCGCGATCTGCAGCACCAGCCGGATCGCCGCGCAGGGCAGGGAGCTGCCGCGCGCAAGGCATTCATCGATATCTGGCACGAGCCCTCGGTGCTTCAATCTTATGGCGCCGCGCTGGCTCGAGCAGCGCATGCAAAAGGGGACCGGTCACTGGCCCGGTCGCTGGAGGCAGGGGCGTTCGAGTTTGGGTTTAAGTAGAAAATAAGGTATAGTGCCATGGAAACCTGGGGGGGCTTCCTATGGTGTCTCACAGCGCTTCGGGCGGCGAAGCGATCAGGCACTCGTTGTTTTGGCGCATTGCACGTCGGGCGTTGCGGTTGCTCTGGATAGTGTTTCTGGGCCTTTCGATTATCGCAATATTGGTACTTGGCGCGATCGCAACGACGCTGATCGCCAATGCAGCTCTGCGTGATCTCGATTCCGTCATGAGGGCAACCGAAAAACATGAAACCCTGCCCGAGCCGGATCTTTCACGTATCAAGCGCGTGGCGCTTTTTGTAACGGCTCAGTTTCTGCCCTTGCGCCAGCCCGGTGATGAACTGGTTGTAGCGGGCCGTGTTTTTCAGGATTGCGCAGACTGCCCTGAAATGGTCGAGGTTCCTCATGGCTATTTTCTGCTCGGTACGCCGGTTTTCGAAGAAGGGCGCTATATGCACCTGTTTGAGTTTCCGCCGCTTCGGCAGAACCTCAAATTTGCCAATCAGGAAGGTCCGCGACGGTTGGTCCGCATACCCCAGACATTGGCGTTTTCCCGGTACGAGATCACTTATGGGCAATGGCGGCAGGCTCAGGCAGATCCAGAATGGCTGGCGATAACCGGACGGGATCCGTACTTTCCCGATCTGGAGGCGGATTATCGTGATGACCAGCCCATGACGATTGTCGAATGGCGTGATGCAAAGGCCTATGTCGACTATCTCAGCGCGAAGACGGGGCACACCTATCGTTTGCCGGCAGACGCTGAATGGGAATATGCCGCCCGGGCCAGGACGGTAACGCGCTTTCCGTGGGGAAATGACGTGGGAAACAACAATGCCGTTTGCGTCAACTGCTCGTCCATATGGACCGAACGCCGCCCGGCGCCGGTCGGAGTGCACCCGCCCAATGGTTTCGGCCTGTATGACATGCACGGAAACGGCTTCGAGTGGGTCGAGGATTGTTACGAGGCGTACCATACTTCCGCAAAGCGCGACGGCTCTCCTAATTCCCGGGAGATGTGCGAATTCCGAACCCTTCGTGGTGGTGAAGCGGCTTCATCTGCCTGGCAAAGCCGATCAGGATATCGTGTCGATCCGCATTACAACAACCGCGACTACGGACATGCGATCCGGATCGTCCGCGAACTGGACTGACGGCAGGATCCGGTGTCAGGGGGCCAGCGTTCCGATGCGATGGGCGTTGGCCATGACCGAGAATGTGATGGTCGTTGCCGGAATACTGGGCAGGCTTGAGGCGTCGACAAGATGCACCCGCGACAAACCCTTGGGGCGCCCCAGAATATCGGCCTGTCCCGAACCGGGTTTTCTGGCCATCGGAACCGACCCACCCACGTGAAAGCTGGACCCCGCATCACCCGGACGGCGGGCGAAGCTGAGTGGCGAAAGCCCCGCCAGTTTCAAAACCTGTGAAAGCCGGGATGTGGCCAACCCGATAACCTTTTCGGTTTCGTCATTGCCTATAACCGTCGGGGCGAGCCGCCCATCAGTAGACAGTGTCAGGTCGATCCGGGCCGAGTGTGCCGAATGCAGAAAGGCCTGCGCCACGATCAGCCGCCGGGCCAACATCTTCCACAAGGGGGCAGAACCCGGCAATCTGGCACCGTAACTGCTGATCAGATCATGGGCGTAGAATTCGTTCCAAGTATAGATCTGGGCATGCACGAGGTTTGGTGAAATGTCCGGATCATCCAGTTCGATGAAAATCTGCGGCAAGGTGTGATAGGGCCTCTGGTCGACGCGGCGTGGTGCGCGCCAGCGGTGCAGGCTGGGCAGAAAGAAATGCTGACTGTCCTGCAGCCGCAAACTTGCCGTGGGGTCCGGAGATGACGTCAGAAGCAGACGCGCCGTTTCCAGAACACCGGCGGCAATGAAGATACGATCAGCCCGCAAGGTTTCACCGCTGTCCAGCAGCACTGTCACGTGGTCACCGTGTTCCTCGAACCTGCAGGCAAGACCGGCACGATGGCGGAAGGCAGCGTGATGCCGCAGATCGCCGAGGGTTTGTCTGGCGGAATATATATGACCCCACGGGCAGCCGTGCAGGCATTGGCCACAATACCGGCAGCCGGGATCGACGGCCAATCGCGCCGCACCTGCGCGGGTGTGCAGATCTGCAAGCCCGGTTTTATGGCGGCTCAGCAGATCCAGCATTCGCTCGGCCTGTGGCGATGGGGCCAGTGGCACTCTTTCCTGCATCGAAAAGGCGGGGAACAGGGTCTGTAGTTCGTCCACTTGGCCACTCACGGGCAGAAATTTCGCGACCGCCCGGTAATGTGGTGCCAGATCCTCGATACCAAATGGCCAGTCGGTGATATCGGCGGCACGGTTCGGCAATACGGCCGAGCCCCAGAGGTTGGACAGCCCGCCTTCGGCGTGTGAGGCGCGCAAGCCGATCCCTTCGGTCGAAACCAGCGTCTTTTCACCGGGTACCATGGCAAAATCCGAACCGAACCTGCGTACCTGTCCGGGCGGCGTATCGAACTGTGGCGCCTGCCAGCTTTGCTGATCGGCGGCGGACCAGTCGTCCGGGTCCAAAGCTGCCAGATGATCGCGACGCTCCTGCGCTGCGGCTTCAAGCTTGCGGCCACCGTCCAGCATCAGAACCTGACGGCCACGGTCCAGAAGGGCAGTGGCCACCGAGACCCCGGACGGGCCGGACCCGATCACCAGATCGGTCACGGCGCGCTACCTGTCTGGATCGGCGTCTGTCCGTTCATGCGGAGACCGGACGTTTCATTTCGACGACAATGTCATCAATGATCTGCTGCAGCGAACGCATCGGGCGGAACCCGGTGACACGCTCCAGTTTCGAGACATCGGGCAGGCGGCGCTGCATATCCTCGAACCCTTCGGGATAAACCGTGTCATAGGGAACACATTGGATTTCCGAGGCAGAGCCGGTCGTCCGGATGACCTGTTCCGCCAGGGCGCGGATCGTGACCTCCTGATCCGTTCCGACATTGAAGACGTCGCCGCGCGCGTCCGGCAGGATCATCAGTCGGCACATGGCTTCGACCACATCGGCCACATGGCCGAAACAGCGCGACTGTTCTCCGGTGCCATGAACCATCAGTGGGGCGCCCTCCAGCGCGGCCTTCACAAAGTTTGGCAGCACCATGCCATAGCGCCCCGTCTGTCGGGGGCCTGTGGTGTTGAAGAACCGCAGAACCGTGACCGGCAGGCCGGATTCCCGCGCATGCGCCAGCGCCAGAAACTCGTCCAGTGTCTTGGCGCAGGCATAGGACCAGCGCAGATTGCGCGTGGCGCCAATGGTCAGGTCGCCTTCTTCCTGAAACGGGAAATTCGTGCTCTTGCCATAGACCTCAGAGCTTGAGGCGATGAAGGTGTGCGTGTTGTTCACCAGCGCAGCATCCAGCACGTTTTCGGTTCCTGCCACATTGGTCAGGATGGATCGGCTGGGTTCGTCCATGATCAGCTTGACGCCAACGGCTGCGGCCAGATGAAAGACGACATCGGCGGGGCGCACCAACTCGGCGACCAGTTCCCGGTCAAGAATGCTGCCTTTGACAAAGGTGAACTCCGGATGATCCGCCACAGTGGCAAGATTGGACATGAGCCCGGTCGAAAGATCATCGAGGATCGTGACCCGATGGCCTTCGCGGATCAGCCGTTCCGTCAGATGAGAGCCGATGAACCCGGCGCCGCCGGTAACCAGAATATGCATGTGTTTGTACCAGTCACTTTTTGAGAACCAATTTGCCGGATTTTACGCGTCTGCCCATGTGTCCGGCCATAGCTACGGGCAGAAAAGAACTTGCTCACCATGATTTTCCCCGCACCATTGCACGGACGTTCCGCATTATTTTGCGGGCCGTAAGATATGGGCCGCCCCGCCCGGCAAGATGTGCCCGCCAGCGGGCGATGTCAGTGAAATAGAACATCTCAAGCCGGGGCAGATCATGGATGTCATCCCCCGGTCCGGCCACACCCAGCCTTGTGCCGACTGAGGTGTCGTAATGCTGCGCGATCTGTCTGAGCACGCTGTTGTTCGACGCACCGTATGGGGGCGCGAAATGTCGGATCGGTTGGCCAAGCCGCGCGGCAATGTCCTGCCCCGATCCGGTCACTTCCTCCTCCAGCGTTTCCGGGTCCAGCGTGGAAAGATCGGAATGGCTGATACTGTGCGCGCCAAAACAGACCCCTTCACCGGCCAGTGCTGCGACTCTGTCCCAGTCCATCAGGGGGCGGGGCGGGGTATTGCCTCCGGCCCAGCTGTCCGCACCACCCATCAGGCCCGAGGGCAGATAGACGATCGGGCAGAACCCGTGATCACGCAGGATGGGCCAGGCGGTATCGGCGAAATCGGCAAACCCGTCATCGAAACTGATGATGACCACGCGGTGGTCGGGCGGATTGGCCAG
Organism: Ruegeria sp. C11; assembly: GCF_056537725.1. Taxonomy (NCBI): domain Bacteria; kingdom Pseudomonadati; phylum Pseudomonadota; class Alphaproteobacteria; order Rhodobacterales; family Roseobacteraceae; genus Ruegeria; species Ruegeria sp. C11. The sequence goes on from NZ_JBQFSB010000014.1 coordinate 34,782, forward strand.
AGCGTCCGGCGTCACCACCGGCAGGCCGGAAGCGGCCAGTGCCTGCATTTGTGCGGCAAAGATGTCAGGCGCGATCGAGGTCGGCCCCGGCGCATCCGAGATCGAGTGATACATCAGGATATCGGCCTGCCAGTCGGGCATGGGTCAGTCTTCCACCACATGGGTGGCGAAGACCTCGCGATAATTGTTCCATTTCGCACGGTCGACCCGGCCCTTGTCATCAATGCAATCTGCGGCCCCATAGGCCATGGCAAAGGCGTGATGGGTATTGTCATGGGCGAACAGGCCCTGTCGTCCAAATACGAGCAATCCGTCCAGATCTGAGAGCCACTGATCCACCGTATCGAACCGCGCCTCGTAACCCACATCGTAAACCGGGTAGGCGTGGCTCAGCCGCCGGGTTTCGCAGCGGCGCACCGGCACAGTAACCGGCAGACCCAGCTGGCCCAGCCATTTGGTGAACTCCTGCCCCAGTTCCTCGTCGGACATGGACCACCACTTTTCATCCGGATCGCAGGGCAATTCGGCGCACAGCACGGTGACACCCTTTGGCTCGCCACTGGCGTTATAGTTCTTGGGTTCCGACATCCGGCTGATCGGGATCGACAGCTCCGGGAAATAGTGTGCGTCGAACTCGGTGAACTGGTCGGTCTCAAGAACCAGATACAGCAGGATCATGCCCCGGAAGCGAATGGCACGGGCGGCCTCGACCACCTCGGGCGGGGGCGCGTCGATCAGGCGTGTCAGCCCGGTCAGTGGAATGGTCGACAGGATCAGGTCGCCGGTCAGTTGCCGTTCGTCTTCGCCTTCACGGATCGTCAGGCCGGTGATGCGGTCGCCGTTCCGGTCGATCCCGGTGATCTCGGTGTTGAACAGGAACTCAACACCGGATGCGCGCGCACTCTCCTGCATCGCGTCCGAGATTTGCCCGAACCCTTTGCGCGGATAGAAAAACCGCCCGGCGGTTTCACTACGCAACCCCGGCAACAGGCGCAGCATCTTCATCAGGATCTTGCCGACCGATCCGCTGCCGACCCGCCGTTCGGCCAGCTTGACCGCCAGCTTGTCCGGGTCCAGCCCCCAAAGCTTGCGCACGTAGGGGAAATAGAAATTGTCCGAAATCGTCGGTCCCAGCCCGTCATAAAGCACGGTCGAGAATGTCTCTGCCCCCTGATTTTTCTTGCGGAAAGGTTTCAGCACCATGTCCCCGATCAGCGACGCGGCAAAGGGTTTGGGCAGGCGCATCAGCGCATCGGTCAGTTTCAGCGGGAAGTGAATCCACTTGCCACCCAGCCGGATGCGCCCATGGCGCGGACGCAGCAGCAGATCGTCACCCAGCAGGGCTTTCACATCGGCCAGAACCTCGGGTTCTGCTGCCGGATGAAACCGGTGCGAGCCATAGTCGCAGATCACGCCTTCAACCGGGAATGAGGCCGAATTGCCGCCTGCAATGGGGGCGCGTTCGATCACGGTCACCTTGGCCTGACCGGCAAGGGCATGGGCGGCGGCCAGTCCGGCGGGACCGGCGCCCAGAATGATAATGTCAGGCTTGCCGCCGCTGCCATCGGATTGGGAAACGTCCGTCACGTGCGCAGTTCCTTTGCTGGCTCGGAATGTATGTGTCATGTCCGGTCAGGGTCTGAGATGCAGACGCGAGATCATGTCGGCGATCAGTCCCAGCGACCAGATCATGATCGCCGCAAGGAACGAGAAAACAGCGGTTTCACTGAGGTTCCACTGTGTCAGGTCATAAACTGTCTTGAAAAAGCCCAGAGCGAAAAACGCCAGCCCCAGCGGGATAAAGACCCGGAGCGGATTGAACAAAGTACTGATGCGCAGGATCAGGATGATGAAGTTCAGAAAGTCGATCGGCCGGATTTTCGATTTTCCCACCCGCTTGCCGTATTCGATCGGCGTATAGATCATCCGCTTGCCGTTCGAGGTCATGCACAGCGTGATCGTGGTGGTGAAGGAAAAGTTCTGCGGCAGCAGCGGCAGGAACGGGATCAGCTCGGATTTGCGAAAGACGCGCAGGCCGGAATTGAGGTCGTTGATCTTGCGCTCGGCCAGGAACGAAGCAAAGGCGAACAGGAATTTCTTGGCCGGTTTCCGCAACAGCGGCACGTTCTTCATCGCGGCGCCCCGGTCGCCCACCACCATATCCTGATCGCGGCACATGGCCAGCATGCCCGGCAGGTACCGCGCGGGATAGGTGCTGTCGGCATCAAGGATCGCCACATATTCATACTGGGCCATCCGCACGCCGCGCTTGAGGCTGGCGCCATATCCGGAATTGACATCGTTGAATGTGACGGTGGCGCCGCTGGCTTCGGCCTCGGCGCGGGTGTTGTCCTGACTGGCATCGTCCACCACGATGATCTCATAGGGAATACCCAGCGGCTCGAGATGGCTGCGCACATCTTCGACAGTATGGCGGACGGCGTTTTCCTCGTTATAGGCGGGGATGACCACGCTCAGGCTCATGCCTGTTGTATTCGCCATAGTTGGCTCATCGGTCGCGGCACTGCCCGCGTCGATCCGCTCTGCGACTTTGTTCATGAAAATAGAAACCCTTTATTCACTCAATATATCCTGTCCCGTGCCCACCCGCATGACATGTGTGACATAAGGACCGCTACGGGGGTAATTCCCTGTACTTGTATAGTATTCGAACACGCACAGACTGAACATAGTCAATAAATTTGACCAAATTCGACCGTTTCGACGTCAAGTTTTGTACTTGTTCACACTGCATACAGCGGATGCGGACATTTTGAGACCGTTGTCACCCGGCAAGCAGCCGGATGCGGATGGAAAAGGTTATAGGAAGAGGGCCGATGTCAGGGCGGCAGAATTTCACCAGCGGGGTTGCCTGGATGTCTGCCGGGATCTGGGTCGAGCAGGCGTTCAATTTCATCATTTTCGCCATTCTCGCCCGGCTTCTGGGGGTCGAAGCTTTTGGCCTGTTGGCGATGGCGGCCGCCTTTGTGTTGTTTTCCGAATTTCTGGTGCGTGAATCCATCTCCGAGATATTGCTGACTCATGAGGAGTTGTCGTCCGAGCGGTTGAATTCGGTGTTCTGGCTGCTGGCGCTGCTGGGGGCCGTTCTGACCGTACTGCTGTATCTGGGTGCAGGGCCGGTTTCGGTGTTTTACGAAGAAGAACTCGCAGGTCAGCTGCTGATCGGTTTGTCGCCGACAGTGCTGATGATTTCGCTGACGGCCGTGCCGGTGGCGATCCTGCGGCGTGAGATGCGGTTTCGTGTTCTGGCGCTGCGCGCAGCACTGGGGGCGGCCATTGGCGGGGTCGTCGGAATTGGCATGGCACTGGCGGGTTACGGTGTCTGGAGCCTGGTCGGTCAGCGGCTGGCGATGACTGCCACGAATATCATAATGGCCTGGGGCGCAGTGTCCTGGCGGCCAGCCCTTCGTGTGTCGCGGGAGCATATGCGCGACATTTTGCATTTCAGTCACCGGATCATCGGATTGCGCGCCGCTGAACTGGCTGCGGTACAATCGCCCGCAGTGGTTATCGGCGCGATGCTGGGGCCGGTGCAGGCCGGGTACTATTCGATCGCATGGCGAGTGGTCGAGATTGCTTCGTTCCTCATGATCACACCTTTGCGTACCGTTGCACAGCCCGCCTTTGGGGCGGTGGCACGGGGTGGGGGTCAGGCAGTGGAGCTGCTTTTTGATGTCATGCGCCTGACCGGGTTCGTGGCTTTCCCGGCCTTTGCCGGGCTTGCGGTTCTGTCGGAACCGGCGCTGGTGCTGCTTTTCGGTCAGAAATGGGCTCCGGCGGCCCCAGTCCTGAGTCTGATGTCGGTCTTTGGTATGTATCTGTGCGTCGAGAAGGTGCAGCAGACCTTTTGCCTGGCCGCAGGACAGGCCGGGCGGCTGGCATTGCTTTCCTGGATCGAGGTGGCGCTGGCTGCTGCGGCGATCACCCTTGCCGCGCCGTATGGGCTGACGGTTGTGACAGCCGGTTTTGTGGCGGCGTTTCTCATCGTATGGCCGTTCAAATTCGCCAATCTGGCTGCCATCTCGGGGCAACCGGTTCTAAGCCTCGTCTCGCTTCACGCCTTACCGCTGGCAACGGCAGGGATCATGGTGGTGGGCGTTCTGGGATGTGTGCGGGTCCTGAACGGTTGGCCGCAAATCACGTTGCTGATTGCCGGGACGCTGGCCGGGGTGGCGATTTACACCGCGCTTGCGTTTTTGCTCATGCGAAGCAGGTTTACCCTGCTCAAAGTGCTGGCCGGGCAGACATGAACGGATCGGATTACCGGGCTGGTGGAATTTGTGCTCTTCGTGTTGCCGGAATTCACTAGGTGGCCTGTATGTCCTGGCTGAAGGCATCAGGCGGCCCGGGTTCCACATTTGCATAAGATGCGGGGCTGAAGCGCATATAGGCAACGATCAGGATGCCCAGCAACAACACCAGATATGCCCATCGAAGCAGCCCCATCCCACGCCAGATGCGCCTGACCGGGCCAAAATTTGTGGCATTCGGGGTCAGCTTGGCGGCAAATATCAGTGCACCGCTGCAGGCGACGCCAAAGGCCGTGAGACCCAGAAGAAACCAAATCACTTTTGAAAATGTCCCGCCCCAGGTGCCGAAATGCAGCACTTCCATCAAGTGCAGCCAGCGCGCCATTCCACCAGAGTCATCCGGCGTGAAGGCCCCAAGAATTTCGAGGGTTGCAGGATCAATGGATACTGTGCTCGCGCCACTGAATTCCGAAAACCCGGCCTGATGGCCGACAAAATTGAGACTGCCGTATTTATGGCCGGGAATGATCAGGACCGCCGGCTTGAAATCCGGAAGTGCGGCACGGGCCTTTTCTTCGGCGGCATCAATGATCGCTGAATTGAAGTCTCCCGGCAGAGCGGTTTCGCGGTCTGCGGGGGGGAGGGGTTTGGGTGTCGTGCCATCAAACCCCAGGTCAAACAGCAGGAAATAGAAACTGGTTATCGCAGTTATGACCAGCAGTGGTACTGCCCAGACCGCCAAAAGCCGGTGAGTACCACCGGCCCAGGGTCTGAGACCACCTGAGCGGTTTGGCCAGCGAAAGAGGCCTTTCCAGAAGCGCCGGTAAGTGATGAGGCCGCTTACGGCCTGAAACAGAAGCAGGACGGATGAGGCGCAAATCAGGAGATAGACGGGTCGTTTCGTTGTCAGAAACGTATCGTGGAGATCGCGCAGAATGTTGCGGAAATTTGTATCGGCGGTCTCTTGAACAACATCCCCGGTTTTGGGGTCCGTCCAATAGCTTACATTTTTTCCCCGCTCCGTGCGGCTGTAGGTCCGATCCACGAACCAGGGGGCAGGGCGCTTTTCAATGGCAAGGATTGTGCTGTCGGGATGCGCCTTTTTGATACTGTCATAGATCATGCCAAAGCTGGCGGTACGTTCCTTTTGAGAGATGGTGGTCCAAACCGCCGGTCGGGCAATCGATTCCAGCTCATTGCCAAAAACGAGCAATGTGCCTGTCAGAAACATGAAGGCAAAAAAGATTGACAGGTGCAGGCCAAGCCATGTGTGAAATGTGAATAGCCGGTTGCGGATTTTTCGGTTCATATGAATGACTGGTAGCTAATGAGCTTCCTGAACACTAAATGAGATTGACGCCTGATAGGCAATGCGACTGAAATGCTTTTTTGCACGGTTGAGATTACAATATGCTCTTTTGCACCCCTATCATGATGGCGGATTTATTGATCGCAGGCATTGAGGCGAAAGCCGGATTCGCTGGAGCCACTGAAACAGAAGAGCAGGCATGACCGCCGATACACGTCAAAACGCGCTTTATTGCGGTGATCCGCAGATGCAGTTCTCCAATCTGTTCCGCCGGGATGCTGCCGGTGGGTATACCGCGCTGTTCAGAGGGCGATCCGTCTCCTGGAGCTATAATACCCGTGTGGCGATCCGGGCAGCATGCGATTTGCTGGAACTGCAATCCGGAGACGAGGTCCTTGCTCCGGCCTATAACTGCGGATCGGAGCTTGATCCGTTGATCGATGCGGGTGTTTCGGTCCGGCTTTATCCGGTTGCTGAAGACCTGATTGCCAATCCCGACCGGATCGCGCCGCTAATAACAGAGCGGACACGGGCGATTTATGTGACGCATTATTTTGGTGTGATCCAGCCTTTGCTGGCAGAGTTGCGTACGCTGTGCGACCGGTACGGGTTACGGCTGATCGAGGACTGCGCTCTCAGCCTTCTGAGTGGCGCCACCCCGGCCGAAGGTCATACGGGTGATGTCGCGGTGTTCTGTTTCTACAAATTCGTGCCGGTGTTGGGGGGCGGAGCACTGGTGATCAATGCGCCGGATTTAAACACCACCCATCCGTTTTCGCAGCCCGCCCCGCGCAAGACGGTTGCCAAAGCGCTGGCGCGCGCCGGGTTGGCGAACGTGCTGGGGCCAAAACGTGCAAGGGGGGTGCTGCAGGCGCTGCGCGGCAGAGATCAGGTGGCGGTTGAACCGCCTTCCTCAGATGATCCGCTGGAGGATATCCCGGGGCATTACTATTTTGACCCGGCCCTGCGCGATGCCGGGATGAGCGCGTTCGCGGCCCGTCCGTTGCGGGCATTTTCCGTTTCCGAAACCATTGCATCAAGGCAGGCAAACTGGCGGCGCTATCGGGATATTCTTGATGGTGTGGCCGGTGCGCGCATGCTTGTACCGGAGCTTGCGCCCACGACCTGCCCGTTGAACGTGCCGGTTCTGGTGGCCGGACGCGACCGGGTTGTGCAAGGGCTGCAAAAGAAGGGGATCGATGCAACACCCTGGTGGGCAGGATTCAATCGCAATCTCGACTGGACAGGTCAGGACGAGGCAATGGCGCTCAAGAACGATGTCCTGTCTCTGCCGCTGCACCAACATCTGTCCGATGCGCATATCGACTATATCGTATCCGCACTGAACCAAGAGCTTTCGGCCTGAGATCAGAGCGCTTTCGCAGCTTTGGATCTGATTTTGGATGCAAGCTCCAGTGCCAGGCTCTCAAAGCCTTTCGGCTTCCCGGAAAGGCGCCAGAGCAGAAGGTGCGTTCCGACATAGGCGCAAACGCCGACCAGCACCTTGACCGAGAATCTGATACGCAACAGGGGCAGATCATCCACCGTTTCATAAGCCCAGCCCACGGCGTCGACACTGCCGTAGGCGCTGCTGACAAACAGGACTGCGGCCAGCATGACAAAGGTGGACACAAAGGTGCGCCAGGCCACCAGGATAGGCGTCAGAAATCCTCCGGTTCCAAAATCTCTGGCCATGACAAGCGCCAGCCCAATCCCAAACAGGCTGCCGGCGCCAGAGCCGAGGATCGCGCCCAGGAAGCCATGGTTCGACCCCAGAAGCATGAACAGGATCGTGACAACCAGAAGGATGCTGTTGCGCAGGAACAGGCGTTTTGTATCGCCCTGCACATAGCTTGCGGAACGGACATTGGCCTGCAGCGTTTCCATGGCTTTCAGTGGGGCCAGTACCCAGATGACTTGCGATGCTGCCAGCCATTCGAAACCGGCAACGACAACGATCAGGTGGTTTGCAACCAGGGCCATGCCGACACTGGCCGGGACGATGATGCCCAGCAGAATGGCATTGGCCTGTTCAAAAGCCTGCCGGTCGGTGCCCATGGTCCTGGCGGCGCTGGCAAGGCCGGGATAGATCACCCGTTCCAATGGCCCGATGATCTGGCTGGTGAACAGGGTTACGATGCGATAGCCAATTCTGAAAATACCCGCATCCGCAAGACCCAGCGTACCCCCGATGATGATCTGGGGCATGTTATTGATCAGGAATTGCGTGATCTGAACGCCCAGTGACCATGACGATACATTGATGCAGTCATGCCAGCATTTCAGTGTCAGCCTGGGCCGCATGGGGGCAACGGAAAAGCTCCAGATCACCCGGATCACCTGGGTGATGATGCTGGCCACGACGATGGCCCAGAAATCGCGCCAGAGCCAGGCAAGGCCAACCGCCAGAAGTGTATATGCCATCCTGCTGATCGTTTCTTCGCCCGCTACGAAACCAAAGCGCAGATTCCGTTCCAGCAGGGGGAAACGTGTGCTTTTGACGGAGCTCACAATGGCGATGACGCACAGCGCCGGAATGAGCGAGGTCAGCTCTGCCAGGCCGAAGAACTCCATCAACGGGCCGCTGGCCCAGATCAGAACCGCTGCGGAAACTCCAAGCAGCAGTTGCATGGTGAACACCGTGTTCAGATGGTCGTCGGTTATGTTGGGCTGGCGGATCAGGATCATCGATACAGCGCGCTGGATAATTTCCAGAAACGCGGCAACGATTATGAAATAGGCGATGACGCCAAAATCCGTCGGCGTCAGCAGGCGCGCGGTCACGGCAAGTGTTACAAGACCCAGAATCTGACTGAAGACACCTGAGGCGAACAGGGTCGCGGCCCCCTTGGTGAGGGCGGTGCCGCGGTCGGGTGTGCCGGAATGAGTGTCCGGCCCAGATTCAACAGAGCGTTTCAAATTTTCAAACTTTCCACATTCGCAACAAACTACAAATTAGCGCTCTAGTGTTTCCTGATTACTCCTGAAAAAAAGTTTCCCGCACTTAAAGATTTGCCATTGTGGCAATAAAGGTAAGTCGCTGGTAGTCAGTCCAAAGAGCAACATTCATTTTGTGACAAGATTGCATGTTTTTCACTCAGTGTCAGAAGGCAGCGCGACATTTCAAGAAAGATGTCCAATCCAGGACAGAATTGACCTCTAAACGCGTAAGGATATCAAGTATGTGCTGTCCTGTATTCAATTCGGAAACAATCGGGCTGTGGTAGCCAGTATTTAAGACGGTGTGAGAGTATGAAAATCGCGATTTTCGGATTGGGGTATGTGGGGTTCACGGCGGCCTGTTGTCTGGCCCGTGAAGGACATGAGGTGATCGGCATCGATGTGAATGCCGACAAGGTCGCCGAGATCAATTCCGGCCATCCGCCGATCAAGGAACCAAAGGTGGACGAACTGCTGACGGCGGCGCTTGCCAAAGGTCTGATCCGGGCTGTGGTCGAAATCCCTGACCTTTCTGATGTTGACCTGGCCATTGTCTGTGTGGGCACGCCCAGTTCCACTGACGGGTCGCATAACATGAGTTTCGTAGCCGAGGTGACCCGCCAAATTGCCGAAACCGTGTCGCCCGGCCGGGCGCGGCCGCTGACGGTGGCATACCGGTCGACCTTCCGGCCCGGCACCGTCCGTCAATTGGTCGAACCGATTTTCAACAGTTATCTGGGGGACAGGGCCACACACGCGGTGGAGATCGTGTATAACCCGGAATTCCTGCGCGAAGTGTCGGCAGTTGATGATTTCTTCAACCCGCCCAAGATCGTGGTGGGGACCAGGGACGGCAACCGGTCCGACGTGATGGATGCCCTGCACGAAGGTCTGGATGCTCCGGTCTTTTATACGGCCTACGAAGAGGCCGAGATTACTAAGTTCGTGGATAATACCTGGCACGCGGTAAAGGTGGCCTTTGCCAATGAGATCGGCCGTATCTGTCACCAGATGGGGGTGTCGGCCAAAACCATGCACGAGATTTTCGTTTCCGATACCAAGCTCAACATCTCGCCCTATTACACGCGCCCGGGGGGGGCTTTTGGGGGATCGTGCCTGCCCAAGGATGTGCGCGCGCTGCAGCATATCGCGGGCGAGGTTGGGGCACATACGCATCTGATCGACAGCCTGTTGCACACCAATCAGGCGCACAAAACCTATCAGGCGCAGGACATCATGGCCCGGCTGCCCGAAGGAGGCAGGGTGCTGATGGCGGGGCTGGCCTTCAAGGCCGGAACCGATGATCTGCGCGAAAGCCCGAATGTTGATATCGCCCGGCGGTTGTTGGAAGGCGGGTATGCGTTGTCGGTCTATGATCCGGCAGTCCGGCCAGCCGACCTGCGGGGGCAGAATTTGGGCTATGCCTTTACCCATTTGCCGACGATGGGCAGCCTGCTGGTGGATCGTGCTACGGCCGAGGCCGGACCCTGGGATTTGGTGATCGGATCAAACCGTATCGTGAACGAGTTGAACCTCGGTAATACAGAGGTGGTGCGAACCTATGAATATGACTAGCCCACCGCCCGCCGTTCAGCCGATCACGTTTGATGAGTTGCGCCAGAGCCAGCCCCTGAAAGGGCTGAAGGTTCTGATCGTGGTCGAAAACCTGCCCGTACCCTTCGACCGCCGTGTCTGGATGGAGGCGCGGACGCTGGCCGCCGCCGGCGCGCTGGTCTCGGTCATCTGCCCCACCGGCAAGGGCCATGAGGAACGCGTGTGGGAGGATGAAGGCATCAAGGTCTATCGCCATCCTCTGCCGCTGGATGCCAGTGGCGCGCTGGGATATCTGTTGGAATATGGCGCGGCGCTGTTCTGGGAAAGCTGGCTGGCGTTGCGGATCAAGATGACGCGCGGTTTTCACGTCATCCATGGCTGCAACCCGCCCGATCTGATCTTTCTGGTGGCGCTGCCCTTCAAGTTGTTCGGCGTGCGTTACCTGTTTGACCACCACGACATCAACCCCGAGCTTTATGAGGCCAAGTTCGACAAGCGCGGCTTCTTCTGGAAGCTGATGAAGACGTTCGAGCGGTTGACCTTCGCCTCGGCCCGGGTGTCGATTGCCACCAATGAAAGCTATCGCAAGATCGCCATCGAACGCGGCGGCATGGCGCCCGAGGATGTCTTTGTCGTCCGCTCGGGTCCGGACCTCAGCCGCCTGCAGCATCTGCCCCCGAACCCCGATTGGCGCAACGGTCGCAAGTATTTGGTGGGCTATGTCGGCGTGATGGGCGATCAGGAAGGCATCGACCTGCTGCTGGAATCCGTGGCGCATCTGGTGCAGGCCCAGGGACGCGAGGATATCCAATTCTGCCTTGTGGGCGGCGGCCCCAGTCTGGACAAGCTGCAACAGCAATCCGAAGAAATGGGGCTTTCGGATTTCGTCACCTTCACCGGTCGCGCGCCGGATCATGATCTGTTCGAGATCCTGTCGACCGCAGATGTCTGCGTGAACCCGGACCGGGTGAACGAGATGAACGACAAGTCCACCATGAACAAGATCCTCGAATACATGGCGTTCGAAAAGCCCATCGTGCAGTTCGACGTGACAGAGGGCCGGTTCTCAGCGCAGGAAGCCTCGCTTTATGCAAAGGCCAACGATCCGGTGGATATGGCCGACAAGATCGCCAAACTTTTGGCGGATGAGGGGCAACGTGCCGAAATGGGCCGCTATGGCCGCGCCCGTGTCGAGTCCGAGATGGCCTGGCCCCACCAGGTGCCTGCCCTGATCGCGGCATATAAGCGGATCTGGAAGGGGTAAAACCCTGACCCGCTACTCGGCGGCTTGTTTGGTTTCAATATGCCCCGGTGCTTTCTTCCGGCGCCGGAGCTTCATGGCCGGGGCCTCGATGAAATGCCAGGAAAGCACTGCACAGAGCAGGGTAAAGGGCAGTGAAATCGCCATATTTATGACAGGCGTCGTCACGCCTGATTGTGCCACCAGCTGCTGGATCGGGAAGGCGTAGATATAGACCCCGTAAGAATAGTCGCCCAGCTTGTTGTAATTCAAAAGCAGCGGAACTCTGGCATAGCCGAAAAAGAACACTGCATAAGACAGGCTGACGGCAAAAACCGGCAGGAACAACGGTGTGAACCAAGCCGCGAAAGCCAGTGCGGTCAGCCCGGTCAACAATGCCCAGGACAAGGGAATATGGTGACGCCAGATATAAAGCACCATTCCCGAAAGAAAGGGCAGTCCAAGCCGTGTGAGTACCTCAATCCGTGGGTTCACGTCGATAAAAGCGACGACCAGTGTATAGAAACACAGAAACAGCACTACCAATACGGCAAAGATCTTCTTGTGCCCGAGAAACCCCAGAAGGCCGCATATCAAAACGCCGACATAACAGGTGACTTCGTATGAGAGTGACCAGAGCGAGCCGTTGATCGCGGCCCCGTAGGGGTTGGCTTCGAATACGCCGGGCAAGGTATATTGCAGCTTGAACAACAGCATGTTGCGGATGAAATAGTCGCCCGCCTCGGCCCAGAAAACGGAAGGGGGTGCCTGCGTCAGAAGAAATCCGGCGATCAGAATGGTGATCATGGTCACCATGGCGAGCGCGGGAAATAACCGCAGGGCCCGGGCAGTCAGAAATGCCGTTGCGGACGGTTTCCGATCAAAACTGCGCGTAATGAAAAACCCCGAGATCGCAAAGAAAGCCCACACACAGATTATGCCGAGCGAAAGCCCGTGCAGTACGGATTCAAAAGGCTGCCCGAATTCAGCGCCCCAGCTTAGCGGATAGGCATGCGACACGAGAACGAGAATAGCCGCCCAAATACGGATCAGATTGAAGTTGTTGTCCCGCCCCTCTGACCGATCCGCGATGCGAGGCGCCGTTTTTTCGGGACACACACTCGCAACCTGTTCTTTCATTTCCGTTTTCCCGGGCTGACTGCAGTATTCGTGTAACATGCGCTTATCGGCAGGCAGCTTATTGATACAATATCCATGAAATCATTACTCCAAATATCTTGAAACTTTGCCGGAGGTTGCGGAAACAACCTTGTGATTGAATTGGGAAACGTCTCCAAATTTCCCTTCGTTAAATCATTGTCGCCTACATCAGAACGGTACGAAACGCGGCAGGCGGTTGAGGCTTGGTTCCATGAACCGCTGCAGCCGTGCATCCGCATCCGCCTCGGTCTCACCGGCCAGGATCGGAGTGACAAAACGCACCAGCGCCCCATCGGTACGGCCCATGGTAAAGCCGTCCTGAATAACGCTCATCTTGGCGCGGAAGTCGTTGACCATGCGTTTGCCGCGCTGTTCGAACCAGTAATAGACCAACTGCTTTGACAGTTCTTTCTGGATTACCGCGCGATTGACGGTGAAACTGCCATAAGGGGTGCTGCCCGGATTGACCTCGTAGGGCTCAAGACTGAAGATTTCCCAGCCACCAACCGGCAGGCAGACCTCGGGCGAATGAATACCCTCTCCATCGGTCTGTTTGTCGTAGAAGGCCACGAACATATTCACGAAATCGCCGGAACCGGTGTCGATATAGCTGGCATTAAGATAATCGCTGGCACCAAGGGTCTGTGCAACCTCGGGATCCAGGCTGGCGGTCGATCCGGACCAGTCACCAAGCTGGCGTGGGTAAAGAACGAAGGGATCGCGTTCGATGGGCTGCACTTCAGAGGCAGGCCGCAGCATCCAGATGGCAGAGACAGTGAGGGTCAAAAGCGCCGCAGCCGCCAGAGCCACCGAGGCACGGATTCTCAGGACGCGCAGCGCGATGGCGCCAAGCCCTTCGACATCCAGATCGATCGCCTCAGTAAAGGGCTGCGGATTGGGGGCAAGTCGCTGCAATCCGATCGCCATCAGGAACAAAACGGTCACGCAAAGCAGGAAGATGATCCAGCCCTCGAAGAAATGCAGGAATCCTTCGGCCTGCTCTATGCCGTTATAGTTAACCAGAACGCCGATAACGCCGATGCGGATGGAGTTCATCAGAATGGTCAGCGGAGCAGCCGAGACCAGAAGAACCACCTTGTGCCAGACAGGGCCGCGGTAAAGCAGAGCAAAAAGATATGAGAAACTCAGGATCGGGAACAGGTAGCGCAACCCGGAGCAGGCCTCGGCCACCTGCAATTTGTAGACCCCCAGGTCGATGATGTTGCCTTCGATGAAAACCGAGACGCCAGCCATCTGCACGAACCAGACCCCAAGCTCCGACGAAACCCACTGAAGGAAAATCGTGAGCTTCCAATAGACGAATTGTGGCAGGGGCAGCATGAAGATCAGATGGAGCACCGGCAACTGATGGTATTTGCCGCGTTCCCAGCCGAATACGGTCAGCACCAAGCCACCTGTCCAGATAATCATCGCGTAAGTGACGATATCCGGAATACGCGCCAGATTGCCCAGAACGGCGACGACCAGTGCTAGTGCGATCACCATCACACCTGGCCAGCGATCATCGATAGTGGGGTTGGGTGGGGGGTAATTACGCAGCTCGCGCAGAAAAAGATAAAGCGAGATGACCGGGATCAGCGGTCCGTGGCTGTATTCGGGCGTACTCCAGGCTGCGCCCAGAGAGACAAGCCCGAGCCAGAAAATCGGCATTGACCCGGCCATGAGCAGGACAAACCAAAACAACCCGGTCGTATTTATGGCCGACAGGGTAATCCGGGCAGTATCAAGCGCCTTGCCGCTGGCCTGCATGGTCCGTTCCTTCGAATCGAGGCCAAAATTCAGTGTTCATCATGCACGAAATGATCGGGTTCTTAAGCTTCCGGCCAGTTACCTCGGGATTTTTGACTTCGAACCGGAAAGGTGCCGCAGTACAGATAATTTTGTCTACAAACGGGAAACAATCATTGGGTGCGTCAGGGTTTGAGGAATAGCCGTCGCCCCAGCGTGAAATAGATGGAACTCCCGGTTGCCTGCGCTGACTGACGCTGCTCATCGATCAGGTATTGATACCCGAGGGTCATCGCCCAGTCCTTGGTGATCGCGCGGGTATAAGCGGCGGTGATGTTCGTGCGTGAAAGCGGATCGGTCGGGCCGGGGCCTTCTTCTTCCTGATCCACGTAATCTATGCTCAACGAGAGGGCGGAATCCTGATTGATGAAATAGTCATAAGCGAAATAGGCCAGTGTCTGGCGGGTTTCCCGGCTTTGCGTGCTGGTGTCTACCCGGCGCTGTGCTGTCGCGGTGATCTGTGATCTGTTGACCGTATACACATAGTTGAGATCGCCGATAACGGTCGTTTCCCCGAATGGGCCATGCGTCAGACCGATGTTGAAATCGAACGATCCGTTGGGCCGTTGAAAATCACGGCCAACCGTTGCATTCGTTCTGGCTCCGTTGACGCCAAAAGTATGATCAAGCAGGGCATTCACAGAACCATCCGGAAGCTCTCTGAACCAGGAAAAGCGCGCGACATAATCTTCGTCCACAGTATTGGTATTGAACGTCCGCAGCGTTTCATCGACCTGGGTTACACCAATATCTGCATTGATCGTGGTAACCGCGGAAACATCATACGAAATGCCCGTAGACAGAGTCGTCGTCTTTCTGTCAGTCCGTTCCTGATCTTCGGCCGTATAGCCGATATAGCCCAGGCTCACATTCCCCTGCAAAACCGGAGAGAAGCGCAGCAGAGCAGTCGCAGCAAAATCGTCGTATTCGTTGTCGAACAGGTCCGGATCGGTCGTGTTTGTGTAGGTGCGCTCGTAACGGTTGTATGTAAGCTGAAAGCCGAGCGGATCGTTGAGACCGGTTTGCCAATCCAGGTTTATCCGGCCATCGGCGCGATCACCGCTGGAAATGACAACATCGCCGGCATCGATAATGCCATCCTGATTGATGTCTGTGAGTGAGCGGTTGAAGTTCAGATCGGTTGAGCGGTATTCAAGCAATCCGCTGAAGCGGCTGTTGGCCCGGTCGCGCAGATAGGTCAACCGTGTGAGCGGGTCGTTGAATTCCGTGTCCGATCCAAGAATCGGTTCGTCATAAATCCGAATGAGCCCCGAGAGGTCAAATGTCAGGGTCGAATCCGGCGTTTGATTCACGACCCCGATACCGAGGAGGTTCTCCCACCGCGATGTTGAACCGAGTGATGGATTGGTCAGCCGGAGATTGTCATCATATCTAAACGTGGACAGGTAATCGAGTGTGACGCTCAGCCCCTCGCCGGTCCCAAGTTGCTGTCCGGCAGGCAGGGCCAGCCTTCGCGCCGGGTTTTGCAATGCCCTTTGCCTGATCAGCTGCTGGCTGGGTGTTTGCTGATTGGATGTCAGTTGGTTGGGCGTTTGTTGACCGGTAGTCTGCTGGCCAGTAGTCTGTTGATTGGACGTTTGCTGTCCGGCTGCCGGCGCAAATGACATGATGCAGGCTGCCCCGCTTGCCAGAGCAAAGGACAGCCTTTTCCCAATTTTCCCCACCTGTTAGCCCCTATTCGAACAAGCGGCGTGCTGGCACAACAATAACGTCTCCGGTCTTGAGTACTGTGCCACCACTAATACTGTTGCCCGTGCCATCATAGTTATAGATAAACTTGGTCATCACGCCTGTTTTTTTGTCTGCCCGCCGCAGTTCGATACGTTTGCGGGCCGCGAATCTTGTTAGTCCCCCGGCCTCGGCCAGAGCCTGAAGAATGGTTGTTCCCTTGCTGGAAAGGAGTTTGCCTGGCAAACCGACTTCGCCGGTCACGAAGATGTCGATCGTTGGGCCCGTTGGAACAGTCCCCTGATTCAGTGGCGGCGGCGCCAGCGATGCAATCGAGACAAATACGGTCGGCGGTGTATTGAAATTGCTCGACAGCGCGGACGTCAGCGAGTTCTTCAGCCCGTTCACCGACTGGCCCGCAGCACGCACCGCGCCGACAAGCGGAAAGCTGATTGATCCATCCGGCAGAACCAGAACGGTCCGGTTCAGAGTCGGATCTTCAAGGACCTCAATCTGAAGCGCATCACCTGGCTGTATCTGATATGAGGAGCTTTGCGCAGAAACACCCGTTGAAATCATCATAGAGATGATGAGAGCGATAAATGATCCGATAACTGTCCGCATGTTCAAATCTTTCACTTTTTCCCCCTTATGCCTTTTTCAAATTCACGAAACAATCCACAGGAGTCTCGTCGGTTGCAGGCTGCGGCAGAAATGCAGCGGATTCACCGGCACGCTTATTGGCCGGTGTCACTTGTTGTGCGCAGCCGTTCAATTTCATCCTCAAGCGCAGATGTGACATCCGGAGAATGCCCAAGGGCCTGGGCCGCCTGATATGTGCGCAGGGCATCTTCGTTTCGGTCAAGGGCGGCATAGGCCTTGCCTAGATGATACAGAACCAGCGGCTGATCGGGGAAGGCGCGCGCTGCGGGCTCGAGATAGATGAGCGCCTCGTCGTAGTTGCCGACCCGATAGGCGATCCAGCCATATGTATCCTGAAACGCGGGAATACGTGTACCGCGCAGGCGCCGCGCCAGGATTTGGGCGCGCTGCAGGCTTTCATCGTCACTGCGGTGGGTTGTCAGAAGACTTGCCAGATTGTTGGCCACGACCAACGAGTGGTTGCTGAGCGGGTAGAGCTTTTCATAAACGGCGATTGCCTGATCCAGATCCCCGTCGCGTTCATGAGTTGCGGCAAGAAGCATCAGTATTTCCGGACTCTGAGGCAGCTCATTCAATGCCTCAGACAGCACGGCCCTGGCATCCTCTGGCTTGCCGTGGCGGGTTTCCAGCGTATGAAGCGCCACCCAGACCTGTGCCGTGTTCGGATAGTCCGCAAGGATTTTGCGATAAAGCCCCCTGGCTTCATCAAGCTTGTTTTCGCTAGTCAGTGCACGCGCTTTCACGAATTGCAGTGGCAGTGAACCGGGGTTTTCCGCAAGCTTCTGGTCGAGACGCCCGAAGGCGCCTTGTGCATCGCCCTGCGCCAGCATTGACCGGATGAGCGCGATATCGGCTGGAAGGCCAAATTCGGGATCGTCCGCCAATTCGTTCAGGAAGTCCGTCAGGTCATCCGACCGGTTCTGAGCTGCCAGCATTTGAGCCCTGAGTTCCTTGGAAACACGCTGCGCCTCCGCTTCGTCCAGATCGCTGAGCGAGTTCAGCACGGCCTCAAGGCGCCCCCAATCCTGCATTCTCAGATAGATTTGCCCCAGCAGCGGCAGAAGTTCCCGGTTGTCCGAGTTTCGACGGAGGGCATTGATCAGAACGCTTTCGGCGATTTTGAGATCGCCCTCCGCAATCAGATATTGGGCATAACTAAGCGACTCTACTGTCGCGCCCTGAGATGTTTCCGCCGCAAGCGCCAGCATTTCCCCCATGAGTTCCCGGTCGCCATTGCGCTCGTGCGCGCCGGCCATCAGGGTCATCAGTTGCGGATCCCGCGGAGCCTCGCCAAGTGCTTCGCGTAGCAGGGCGATGGCGTCACCGGTATTATCCTCTTCGATCAGCCATGCCGCCTTGAACTTGAGTGCATCCACCTGTGTGGCGTCCTCCGAGAGGATCTTTTCGATCAGGGCGCGGCCTTCCTCGGACTTACCCGCCTGAAACAGCATCCGGGCGAACTCCACCTCGTTTTCACGGGTCTGAGTGGTGCGTTCGGAATTTTCCACCAACTCTTTCATCTCGGCAAGCGCGGTTTGCTCATCGCCCGAATGGAATTTCAGTGTCGCCCTTATGGTCTTGAGCTTTGGGGTGTTCGGTCCGCCCTGCGCGATAATCGCGTCCATTTCGGAAATCGCTGCCTGCGGGCTGCGATATTCATTCAGGAACGCAACCAGTCGCTGCGCGGGGTGATAGTCTTCGGCCTGAGGAACCACTTCCTCCCGCAGCACCGCCTCGGCGGCATCCAGATTGTCCCGATCGATATAGTGCTGAACCAGCATCTGCTCTACGCCCCGGTCGTCGGGGTAGATCAGCATCATACTTCTGAGTTGTTTTTCGATTTCTGCAGGCTTGTTCAGCTCCTGCAGCGCCCGAATCCGGATCGCATAAAGATTGTCCTGTTTCGGGGCAACGACCAGAGCCGCATCGACCTCGTCCAGCACATCGTACCAATCCTGTTTGCGGACCAGAGAGTCGATCACGATATTGCGCGCGGTCATCAGATCCGGGCGTTCCTTGATCAGTTCGCGCGCAGTATGCACGGCAAAGTCCGTACCCGCAGCGCTGCCATCCCTGACCGCATCGGTGTAAGCCAAAGTGTTGTTGATGGACTGGACTTCGATATTTTCGGGCTCCAGCTCGGCAGCGGCGGTACCATGGCGCCTCACGTCCTCCCAATTGCCCACTTCCAGCGCCATTTCGGCCAGGGCGAACTGACTTTCGAAATTATCCGGGAATTGTTCGACCAGCCGCAGGTACTGACCATAGGCAATCGGGATATTGCCGCGCTCACGCTCCAGCCGGGCAAAGGTCAGGCGGGCCTCTTTGTGCCGACCATTCAGCTTGAAGACATTCCTGAACTCGACCAGCGCGCGCTCGACATCCCCCTGCTCCAGATGGGCCATCCCCGCCTGGAAATGCGCCTCTGCCCGTTCTTCGGCCGAGTCGCAGGCGCTCAGAAACAGGGTCGCAGCGAAAAGGGCAGCTGTCAGACGCTTACCGATGGAAATCCCGGTTCTGCTCATTGCTGCACTCCCGCAAAAATCAGTCACGAAAGGTTCGCGGCTGGCCGGATACGCCCGGAGCGAACCTCGGCCTCAACAGCCGGTGCCGCGCAAAACGACAAAGATGGTCCGGGTCAGAATGGAAAGATCGGTGCCAAACGACATGTTCTTCCAATACTCGATATCGTGGTGCGCACGTTCGGCAAATGAAGAGTTGTTGCGTCTGGAAACCTGCCACAACCCCGAGATGCCCGGGCGCATGGCATAGTAGAGCTTGCTGGGATACAGCTTCTGCTGGTTCACCATCATCGGGCGGGGACCAATCATGGACATCTCACCGACAAGAACGTTCCAGAATTGCGGCAGTTCATCCATCGAAGACTTGCGCAGAAACGAACCCAGTTTGATGACGCGCGGATCATTGCGAAGCTTCTGGTTGCGGTTCCACTCTTCCCGGGCCTCGGGATTGTCCGCCAGATGCTTTTCAAGAACCGCCTCGGCGTCATTCACCATGGTGCGCAGTTTGAGCAGGTTGAAAATCTTGCCGTTCTTACCGACCCGTTGCTGCCGGTAGAACGGGGTCGCACCCTGACAGGCAAGCAGCGTGGCAAAGATCAGCACCAGCGGCACGGCGATCGGCGCCGAAACAAGGACGAACACAATATCAAGGATGCGTTTTCCCATGCTTTTGTAAAACCCCGGATAGTGCGCCGAGGTCGGCATCGCAGGAATTTTAGAGTAGCCAACGCCAGCGTTGGCAACCTCTTTTGAATGACTTGTCACTATACAAACCCCCAACACACACAAATACTCACGAACCACCTACACACCCAGAGACCACTTACACTCAGCACTAAGCCTCAAAATTTTATACAAAATCTATTATATTTTTATGTCTATTTCAGACTCTGCCCGTATTCCATGCTCGGCAAGCCTCCTTTTGTTAATTGTTAACAAATTCCCACTGGCTTGCAAAACATTAATCACCCCTCAGCGCGTCTTAAGCCCATGAAATGATGGTTGCACAAAGCACTTTCAGTACAAGGCGGCTGTGTCGGAAACAGGATGAAATCAGCGTGATTGTGCAACATTTCGGCGCAATAAGGCGGCTTTCTTGGTTTTGATGCTGTGAGAAGGGCAAATCGGGAGTGGCAGACATTGAGAATCGTCGACCACCTCCAATCATAATATCTCGGCTTTTTGGGGCGATTCAGGGAAACAATTGTTAAAAACTGTTTCAATTGAGGCACCAGCGAGGCCAATGTATCGCCTGAGGAAATTAGTGATGCCTGCCGCCTTGATGTTGTGGCAGAATAAGAGCCAAGTATTTGTTGGTTCGTGTGATATCTCTGCATTGTGTAAGGATTTGCTGGTGGTTCAGGGTGCAAGTTTGGGTAATCTCCGGGAAACCAGGATTAATTTTGACAAAGCGGAAGGCGACCGTGGCGCCATGGCTTCCAGCGATGGATTCTATTTAGATTTCTTCGGGCTCGACCGGCGGCCGTTCACGCTGCTGCCGGATCCGGGGTTCATGTATTGGTCGCCCCTTCACAAGCGCGGCTACTCGATCCTGCAGTTCGGCATCATGAGCTGCGCGCCGATCACGGTCCTGACCGGAGAGATCGGCGCCGGGAAAACAACCCTGATCCAGCACCTCCTCAGTGACATGGAAAACTCGATCACGGTCGGACTGATCTCGAATGCTCAGGGCGGACGCGGAGAGCTGCTGCAATGGGTGCTGCATGCCCTGGGCCTGCCGATCGAAAAAGACGCAACCTATGTGCAGATGTTCCAGGCGCTGCAGGATTTTCTTATTTCGGAATATGCCGAAGGGCGGCGGGTGGTCCTGATCTTTGATGAGGCGCAGAACCTGACCGTCGAGGGTCTGGAAGAAGTCCGCATGCTGACCAACATCAACTCCAACACGGATGAGTTGATCCAGCTTGTTCTGGTCGGCCAGCCCGAGTTGCGGGATCTGGTTCTGGACCCCAAGATGCGTCAGCTGACACAAAGGGTGGCCGCAAGTTTTCATCTGGAGCGGATGGATGAGGTTTCGGTCGAGCACTATATTAGTCACAGGATGAAGATTGCCGGTGGTTCAGGCGAGGAGTTCACCGAGGAAGCCTGCAAGCTGATTTTCCACCGGACTCATGGTGTGCCGCGCCTCGTGAATCAGTTCTGCGATTTTGCCCTGCTCTATGCTTGGACAAATGAGGCGGAGAAAGTGGACGAAGAGGTCGTCAATCAAGTGATCAACGACGGTGTATTCTTTGGTGGGAATTCCCTTGAGAAGGAGCTGACAGTCTGAGATGGGCCCGGTTCGCTATTACATTTCCATTTTTCTGAGGCGCTTTCCGTATTTCCTCATCGTGGCCATGATCGTGTCGGCGGTTTCGATCATCGTCGCAATGACCTTGCCGCCCACCTATGTTTCGCAAATGCGGCTGATCGTTGAATCCCCTCAGATTCCGGGCAATCTGGCCGCCAGTACCGTGACGACACCCGCAGCGGAACAGCTTCAGATCGTCGAGCAGCGCCTACTGACCCGACCGGTTCTTCTGGACATTTCCCGCAAGTTCGACGTGCTGCAGGATCAGTCCGAGGCAAGCCCGGATCAGATCGTGGATGCATTGCGTGCCAAAACATCCATCTGGATCAGCACTGGCCTCAACCAGGCCAATTTGATGACGATCAGCTATGAAGCCAGGACCGGTCAGATTGCAGCCGGTGTATTGAACGAATATCTGACCGAAATCCAGAAACTTGACGTGTCTTATCGTAAGGAGCGGGCCTCGGATACGCTGGAATTCTTCGAGCAGGAAGTGGAGCGCCTGAACGACGAACTCGACAAGCGCAGCGCCCGGATTCTCGAGTTCAAGAACAAGAACTCGGGCGCATTGCCTGACAGCCTTCAGTTCCGGCTGGCGCAGCAGGGGGCAATGCAGACCAATCTCGAACAAACGGACCAGCAGATATTTGCGCTCCAGGGGCAACGGGAAAAGCTTGTAAAGATCTATAGTTCGACCGGGCAGGTTGTCGGTGTAGCCCAGCAAAACCTGACCCCGGCGCAGCAACAGCTGAGTCAGTTGCAGACGCAGCTCGACAATCAACGTGTCATCTATTCTGAGAACAATCCGCAAATCAGGTTGCTGCGCGCCCGGATCGCAAAACTGGAAGAGATTGTTGCCGCTGAGCAGGCGGCCAATCCCACGCAACCGGATGCGCAGACGGGTAACTCGGCTCTCGACATTCAACTGGCCCAAATCGATTCACAGATTGCATCGCTTCAGGATCAAAGGGTCGTGATTGAAGAGCGTCTTGGAGAACTGACGCTGACAATCGACCAGACACCGGCCAATGCGATCACGCTTGCAGAGTTGCAGCGCGACCATGATAACATCCAGTCCCAGTATAATGCCGCCATCAGCCGCCTGGCGGAAGCCTCAACCGGAGAACGAATCGAAGTGACGTCCCAAGGACAGCGCATCTCCGTGATCGAACATCCGTCCGCGCCAACCGAGCCCTCCAAACCCAATCGCCTGATGATTGCTGGCGGAGGAACAGCTTTTGGCATCATGCTGGGGCTGGGGCTTGTCGTTTTGCTGGAACTCCTGAACCGGTCCGCGCGCCGGCCGGAAGACCTGATCAACAAGCTCGAGGTCTGGCCAATCGCAACCATCCCTTATGTGCGCTCCCGAGGTGAGAAAATACGGTACCGGCTTATCTGGGTTCTGGTTATTTTGGCAATTCTGATTGGTGTTCCCGCAGGGGTCTGGGCCGTACACACGTATTATCTGCCCCTGGATCTGATCGCCGAGAGAGTGATCGACAAGTTGGAGGTTTATTGGTGATTTTTGCTCCTACAAGTTCGGAGAGGGTGTAATGGACCGTCTTCAGGTGGCAATTCGAAAGGCCCGCGAAGAACGCGCAAGCCGCCAGAGCGAACCGCTCGCGCTAACCGAGGAGCAGCACTATGTTCCATCGGGAGACGAAGATGATGCCTGGCAATCCCTGCCCGAGCTGAAAATCGACCAGTCTCTTGTGTCACGCAAGCGTCTGATTGCCTATCGCGGCGGGCCCGATGCCGGGCCTTATGACATGCTACGGACAAAGATGTTGCAGCAGATCCTGTCCAACGGCTGGCGCCGTGTGGCGCTGACGTCCCCCTACAGTGGATGCGGGAAAAGTACGGCCGCGGCAAATCTTGCTTTCAGTCTTGGGCGGCAGGCGGACCTGCGCACGGTCGTGATCGACTTTGACATGCGGCGCAGGGGGCTGGCCGAGATACTGAAGCAGACCGGCGGTCACAGCATGGCCGACGTCATTCACGGAAAAGTACCGTTTCGGGAGCATGCCCTGCGCCACGGCAAGAATGTGATCTTCGGATTGAACTACACCCCGACACGCAACCCGGCGGAAATCCTGCAAAGCCGGTGGGCGATCGAGGCGCTGGAACGGATCGAAGCCGAATACAAACCTGATATCATGCTGTTCGATACACCGCCGCTGATGGCGAGCGACGACAGCCATGGGTTTCTGAAAAACGTTGACTGTGCCCTGCTGTTGGCCGCGGCCGAGGAAACCAGCATTGACCATATAGATGTGGCAGAACGGCAGCTGGCCGAACTGACGCAGGTCATGGGGATCGTGTTAACCAAATGTCGCTATATCAGCGGAGCCTTCGGAAATGAGTACGGCTCCTACTGATCCGGCTCCGGCGGATGCGGTCATCATTCCCCACTACAACGACGTCCCCAGGCTGGAACGATGCCTGCGGGCGTTGATGGAGAATGACATTGCCGACACCGAAATCGTGGTGGTGGACAACGCCTCTCCGGTTTCGCTGGACGGGCTGTGTCATACCTTTCCCGAGGTGCGGTTTATTATTGAGGCCCAAAAAGGCGCTGCACATGCCCGAAACAGAGGGGTTGCCGAGACAAAGGCGCAACGGCTGTTTTTCATTGATGCCGATTGCGTGCCCGCGCCTGACTGGCTGACGGTCGGACGCGAGATCGCCGACCGGGCCGATCTGATTGGGGGCCGGGTCGATGTCTTTGACGAAACCCCGCCACCGCGCAGTGGAGCGGAAGCATTCGAGGCGGTTTTTGCCTTCAACTTCCGCAGGTATATCGAAGTTCAGGGATTTTCCGGTGCTGGCAATCTGCTGACCCGTCGCGACGTGTTTGACGCGATCGGCGGATTCATCAACGGCGTATCGGAAGACCGGGAATGGACCATGCGCGCCGTCTCTCGGGGTTATGACCTGATTTATGAGGACCAGTTCCGGGTCAGCCACCCGTCCCGGCAGGACTGGCCAGCGCTCAAGGCAAAGTGGCGGCGGACAACTCAGGAGGCGTATCAGTTGAACGGAACCGGACCCGCCGCACGCCTGCGATGGGCAATCCGCGGGTTGGCCATGCCCGCAAGTGCCATGGTGCATACACCCAAAGTTCTGACCAGTGACAAGCTGGATTCAACGGGCGAAACCCTGCGGGCCATTGCAACGCTGATCCGGCTTAGGTGCGCGCGTATGGTCTGGATGTTACGCCAGGCGGCAGGGCGCTCAATCTGAGCGCCCTGCCGCAACTGAAAAGGGGCCGCGAAACGGCCCCTTCCACAACAATCAGAAATGTAATCTCAGGCCGCAGTCTTGCGGCGACGTGTCAAAGCAAGACCACCAAGTGCAGTCAGCAGCAACAGGCCGCCCGCAGGCAGCGGAACCGCAGCCACGTCAAAGTCAAAGGTGATCGGCCCACCGGTCGCAGATGCGGAATCGGACCAGCTGAACACCAGATTCTGGCCTTGCGTGTTGGCGCTGGTGAAAATCGTATCCAGCGTTGCAACACCAGCCACAAGCATGACCGACTTCAGAGCTGTATTGGTTGCAGCATCAACCCAGGTCATCGTCAGGTTGGAGAAAGAACTCAGCACGCGCATCGTGACAGACGCATTCGCGTTACCGACGGTATCGTATGGCGATGTGAAATTTACCGAATAGGCACCTCCGCCGCCATTCGTTGACACTGTACCGGTAAAGAAGTTGTCGGACGTAATATCATAGCTGCCGCCACTCGTTACCGACGTAATCGCACTGGCTGATCCGGTCATCCACACGGCCGCAACAAGTGCAACAGCCATCGTTTTTAAAGCTCTAAGCATCTAATCCTCACCCTTATCCCTAGTTACACACACCCCTTCGGGGGTGGCACTTATCTCTTAGGAATTAGTACTTTATTTACAGTGTGGTGCGAAGCCTTTTTTGGAGAATTGGGGCATTTTTAGGGCAACATAGGGCGCTGAATGACGCAATTATGCCTCAAATCCGACTTTGTTTCGGTTTTGTAAACAGGCTCTGCCGCACTTGATGATGTATCCGAATCTCTGAAGCCCGGCCGGCAATCGGGCAGGCTTGGCGAACCGCAGAACCGGATTCTGGCGTGGATCAGAATAGCACTATTACGTTCGCGATCCCCGTGAAGACCCAACTGTGGCGGGCTCGCCATGGTAGCCGATGTTTTACACCAGCGATGACTCCGGTAAACAATTCAGGACCATTCCGGATGATTGTGGAGCTTTGCACGACATCCGAGACCACTGGTTTTTCCAAAGGAAATGAAACAGCACGAAATCCGGACATCTCTGACATTTATTCTTCGTTGCTCCGAAAACTTCGTGTAATTTCAATCAAGCTGTACATACTGAGTACAGGCGCTCATTTTGCAGACGGAATATGCATTTTGTCCGTTTGGAGTGCCTGATCTTTTTTGAAAGCCGATACGGATGCCTGCCGGTCGGCATATAACTGCAAGAGAACGCTAATGAACGCGTCTGATTTTGATCCCAACGACATAGACCTTAACGCCAAGCGAATCCTGGTGACAGGAGGGGCCGGGTTTCTGGGCTCGCACCTTTGTGCAACCCTGCTTGAGCGGGGGCACGAGGTTCTGTGTGTCGACAATTTCTTTACCGGGCGACGCGGGAATCTGCGCCACTTGCTGAGCAATCCCCGCTTTGAGGTCATGCGGCACGATGTGACCTTCCCGCTTTATGTCGAGGTGGACGAAATTTACAATCTGGCCTGTCCCGCCTCACCTTTCCATTATCAGCACGATCCGGTGCAGACGACCAAGACGGCCGTGCACGGTGCGATCAACATGCTGGGGCTGGCCAAGCGGGTTGGCGCCCGGATTCTGCAGGCCTCGACCTCCGAAGTTTATGGCGATCCGCAAATCCATCCGCAGACCGAGGATTATGTCGGCCACGTCAACCCGATCGGGCCGCGTTCGTGCTATGACGAGGGCAAGCGCTGTGCCGAGACGCTGTTTTTCGACTATTACCGGCAACATAATTTGCCCATCAAGGTGGCGCGTATCTTCAACACCTATGGCCCCAACATGCATCCCGACGATGGGCGCGTGGTGTCCAACTTCATCATGCAGGCCCTGGCCGGAGAGCCGATCACGATCTATGGCGATGGCAGCCAGACCCGATCCTTCTGTTTTGTGTCCGACCTGATTGGCGGGCTGATCCGTCTGATGGAATCCCCTGAAGACGTGACCGGGCCGATCAATCTGGGCAATCCGGTGGAGCTGAGCATCCGCGAGCTGGCCGAAGCCGTGATCCGCATGACCGGTTCGAAATCGGAACTGGTGTTCCACCCATTGCCGCAGGATGACCCGATCCAGCGCCAACCCGACATCACCCGCGCCCGCGACCAGCTGGGCTGGGCGCCTCAGGTGCCACTGGAAGAGGGGCTGGAAGCGACCATCAGTTATTTCCAGCGCATAGCCATGGCGGCGGGGAACGCTGCAGAACGGGCGTGAGCATGGCGGTTTTCTCTGATAAACCGTCCATGAGGATCGGAGTGTTCCTGCTGTTGATCGCAGTCATACTCGCCGGCCTGTCAGTACTGCTGATTAATGGTGGCCCTCTCTACTACTATGATACCGGCAGCTATATCCGTCAGGGGAACGTAGCGCTGAACACCATCTTCCCCGATATTCAGGAAGCCGGCGGCGCAGTCGCGAGTTACAATACCGACGATGACGGCACGGCAAGCGGCTCCCGCTCGGTGATCTATGGGCTGATCATGGCCGCGTTTTTTCGGGTCAACGCTCTTTATGCCATTCCATCAGTGCATTTGGCGGCAACGGTTCTGGCCGCCTGGCTACTGGCCAGAACCGCTGGCCGATACCTGGAAAACAACCGGCACACGGCTGTGTTGACAACGGTTCCCCTGCTCGTGGCCGCTGGTGCCTCGCTGCCGTTTTATATCGCATACATGATGCCCGACATATTTGCGCCCATTCTGCTGATTGCCATAGCCGCGCTTACGGCATTCGGCCAGAAGATGGCATTATGGGAGCTTCTGCTGATATCCTGCATAGCGTTGTTCTCCACGGTTTTGCACCCTTCCCACATGGCGGTCCAAGGGTTGATGATCCCCCTTGTCTTCCTGGCTGCATTGACACAGAAGGCACCGGGCCGCTGGCGTGCACTGGCTTTTCTTGTGGCGGTCTGCGCGCTTTCAGTCGCCGAACGTAAGGCATTTCATATTGCCGTGGAAACCACGACCCAAAAAGAAGTCGTCTATGCCCCCCATATCACCGCCCGGCTGATTGTTGACGGGCCGGGGATGGATTATCTGAACGAGGTTTGCCCAGACGAAAGCGTGCCTACATGCGCATTGCATGAGGCACTTTCATGGTCAGATGACCCGTATCGGCTGACGGCATCACATATTATTTTCGAGTTGTCTCCAAACCTTGGATCTTTCCGGCTCATGTCATTCGACGATCAGAAGCACGTCGCACTTTCTCAACGGGATTTTGCTATGGCCGTCTTTCTGTCGCGGCCTGTCACAACCTCTTTCGCCCTCGCGGAAAATGCGTTCCAGCAGCTTTTGAACTATAGTATCGGGATGACCATTCCGACAGAGGACATGCTGGAAAATGCGCGTCGGCTAGCCAGGTTGGACGAATCTCGATTTGACCTGATCCAGGGTGGACCACTTGCACAGGATCATGGCTGGATCACATACGTCGATACCTTCCACGAAGTCATTTATGCACTCTCGTTCGCATTCATTCTGATCATATTGCTCTGGCCCGGCAGCGTGGCACGAGAGGTAAAACTGTTCGCACTGTTTGTCTTGCTTGGAATCGCGGTCAACGCTTTGGTTTGCGGAGGCTTGGCGCAACCCGCAGACCGCTACGGAGCACGGGTGATGTGGTTGTTGCCGTTCACCGCCGCCTTTCTTTTCCTCGCTAGGTGGTCATCGGTACCACAATCCAAAATCAGAGAGATCTCATGATGTCGGACCCTTCCCTTTCGATCAGCGTGGTGATGCCCGCCTACAAGGCCGAGCACCTGCTGCCGCGCGTCCTGTCGCCCCTGATTGAAATGCTGAGCGCGGGTCAGGTGCAGGAAGTTCTGGTGGTGGACGATCAGTCCCCCGACGGCACTGCGGCACTTGCCCGAGAGATGGGGGCGACGGTTCTGACCACACCGGTGAATGGCGGCCCCGGAGCGGCCCGCAATCTGGCCGCCGAGCACGCCACGGGGGATATTCTGTGGTTCGTCGATTCCGACGTCATTGCCTGGCCGGATGGGCCGGAACACATCCGCCGCGCCATGTCCGAGGATAATGTCGGGGCGGTGTTCGGCTCGTATGATGATGCGCCGGACGGGCAGGCCTGGTTTTCGCGCTACAAGAACCTTCTGCACCGCTATCACCATCAGCGCGCCCATCGCGAGGCGCGTACCTTCTGGGCCGGTTGCGGCGCAATTCGCCGGGATGTCTTTCGCGAAGTGGGTGGGTTTGACGTGAAGACCTATGAAATCCCGTCGATCGAGGATATCGAACTGGGATATCGCATCGCCGAAACCGGGCGCCGCATCCTTGTCGAGCCGCGCCTGCAGGGCAAGCACCTGAAGGTGTGGACCATGCGCAACAGCCTGAGTACGGATATCTTCTGCCGCGCGCTGCCCTGGGCCCGGCTGATGATCTCGCGCGAGGGGCTGACGGACGACCTCAACACGTCAATGGCCGAGCGGTTGCGGGCCGCAATAGCGGGGCTTTTACTGCTGTCAGTTCTGGTGTTGCCGGTCTGGCCCGGGCTGTGGCCCCTGCCGTTTGTGTTGCTGGCTCTGGCCTTTGTCGCCAATCTCGATCTGGTACGCACAATGGCGGGGCATGGCGGACCGTGGTTTGCGTTCAAGTGCCTGCTATATCACCAGTTCTATTACGTCTACTCGGCCAGCATCTATGTCTGGTGCCTGTTCGAATATCATGTTCTGGGGCAGAAGCAGAAGCTGCAGGTTACACGGAATTGACGTTTCGGACCCGGATATGTTCAGGGCAGGAAGACACCTTCCGATCTTCAATGTTGTATGGCCCTGGCTGACTACGCTTTGCGGATATCGATAATTACACCGAACGCCGCCGATTGATGGAAAGGTTTATCAAACTAACGGCAACAATCTTACCGGAAGTCTCGCAACGTATATGAAATCCTTGAGGTACTCTCATTTCTTGCAACACAGGGCTGACAATTTTTTGATTTTTGCGGTTATGCTTTAGGATAGGGCTCTAATTTTTGGGTTTCATTGTGCTATGAGTACACCATTTTTATCCGTTGTCGTTCCCTGCTTCGACGAAGAGGAGTCGCTGCCCGAGTTGGTGCGCCGCGTTATCGCCGTGAGCACCGAAGCCGCTGGGGAAAATTTCGAAATCATTCTTGTTGATGACGGATCACGCGACAGGACGCGCTCTCTGATCCGCAAATTCAGTGATGAAAACCCCGCTATTGTAGGAGTTTTCCTATCCCGGAACTTTGGACATCAACTGGCTTTGACCGCGGGTTTGCAGATATGCCGGGGCCAGCGCATTCTGATCCTGGACGCAGATCTTCAGGATCCGCCCGAACTGCTTCCCGATATGATGCAATTGATGGATGATGGGGCTGATGTCGTTTATGGCAAGCGGACAGAGCGGCAGGGCGAAACCCAGGTGAAACGCTTTACTGCCCATCTTTTTTATCGTTTTCTCAACTTGTTGATAGACATTGATATCCCCCCCGACACCGGGGATTTCCGTCTTCTCAGTCGCCGGGCGCTGACTGCGCTGAACGAAATGCCCGAACAGCACAGATTCATTCGGGGGATGGTAAGCTGGGTCGGTTTCAGACAAGTGCCGCTGGAATATGCCCGCGCCGCCCGCTTTGCGGGTGACACGAAATACCCGGTCCGAAAGATGTTTAGCTTTGCCATGGACGCGATTGCCGGGTTTTCCATCCTGCCATTGCGCCTTTCGATCTATCTTGGGTTCGTCTGTGCGCTGCTGGGGATCGTGTTCCTCGCTTATACTGCGTACAGCTATCTGACAGGTATCGCCATTCAGGGCTGGACAACGCTGATGTCGGTCGTCCTGATCCTCGGCAGCGGGCAACTTCTGGTTCTGGGCGTAATCGGCGAATATCTTGGCCGGCTGTATATTCAATCAAAAAAGCGCCCTCTGTTCATCGTGGAAGAGATCGTCAGACGAGGAGATCACTCGGAAACCGCCCGGGATACCAGCCCCAAAGACCTGAACCCGCCAGAGGGGATTGGATCCCCCAGGCACGCAGCACAATAAGTCAGGCAGATCGGTATGTCAGTCAGAAGCGTCGTTACATTTGTTGTGACAGGCGGGGTCGTCACAGGCGTTCATATTGCAGTCGGCCTGCTTGCACATCACCTCGGCGGCCTTGAGCCTTTTACCGCCAACCTCGTGGCCTATTCGGTCGCATTCTTCGTTTCCTACTTTGGTCACCGGAATTACTCTTTCCGATCGCCCGGGCGCATTCAGCGGTCCATGCCGAAATTCTTTGTCATTTCAGCCATTAATCTGGTCCTGAACCAGGTTATCGTTTTCACCGTTTCGGATGTGCTGGGTCAGCCATACTGGGCTTCTCTGGCTGTGATGGTCGCGATCGTACCGACTTTTACATATGTCATGAGCAAGGCCTGGGCGTTTAGTGATGGTGATTTCTGATGGATGAATTTGAGGGCATGACCGAACCGATGGAAATTACGCCCGCCACCAAATCATCCAGGCCACCTGCGCGCGGTCTTTTTCCGCGGTCCGTCATCCTGTGCCTTTCATTTCTCCTTTGCGGTCTGGCGACTGCGTATCTGCTGTTCAAGGTCGTGCAGATTGCGGATACGCCCGGATTCGATTTCCGGTACATCTGGCTGGCAGGCGATATGTGGCTCGATGGCATAAACCCGTATGACTCCGCTTACGAAGCGACCGGTGCTGCCAAGATCAATACAGGGCATATACCGATCATGTGGGTCTACCCTCCGACATGGTGGGCTTTTGCCACGCCTTTTGGAGCGCTTGGCCTGCATGCAGCAAATGTCGCCTGGAATATCTGCGGGATCATCCTTGTCGTCGCCATCTGCGGCCTGGCGGTCCGCTCCTTTTCGGCCGCATTTCCTGCACGCAGCCAAGCCATGGAAGAGCGCCTGGGAGGGCTGTTTTTCCTTCCTGTCTTCAGCGTTCTGTTCTTTCTCATGGCAATTCTGGAAGCGACCGCAATCCTGTTTTCCGTGGGTCAGACGACCCTGATCATCGGGTTTGGGATTGCCCTCATGCTCTGGGGCCGGGTCAACAGAAGCCTCTTTCCGGAAGCTGTGGGGTTGATGCTGGTAATGCTCAAGCCTCAGATCGGGGCGCCGTTTGCAATACTGCTTCTGCTGCTCGACCCGCGTTCGCGCAAGGTGGTTGCGATCGCTTTCGTGCTCTCGGTTCTTCTCATGGTTCCATCACTGGTTGTAGCACCCGGTTCTATCTTTGGTTTCCTCAGCAACCTTGGGGCTTATGACGGGTTTACGGCCGCCAACCTGCCGCAATCGATGACGGGTATCCGGCTGGTCGTGTGGGAGCTTGCGGGTATCGATGTCGGAAATCCCATGGCAAGCGTGATCACTCTTGCCATTGTGCTGCTGCTTTGTATCGGGCCTGCCCGCATCGTACGGGCAACAAACGATGATGTTCGAGCCTGGCAGATTTTCGGACTGACAAGCGCGGTCATTGTCGCAGTGGCACCGCTGCACATTTATGACTTCGTACTGATTGCCGTTCCGCTTGCTCTGCTCTTTCGGGGAGGGTGGGCAAGTTCGGTACTGGCGGTATGCGGATCGCTGCTGATCTGGCGTTCGGAAAATCTGGCCGGGATCTGGGCTTTTCACGCACCGGAGGTTGAAATCTTTCCGGGCTCGCGCCTGGCGACAATCGGCGCTTTGTTGTTTCTGCTGGCGGTGGTCAACGTTGTCCTGCAGCTGAACCGGCAAGACACTGGCCGGATGGTTTCGCCATGACACGCACGATCTTTTTCACCGGAGCAACAGGTTTTCTGGGTCAGCGCGTCCTGCCTGCGCTGATCGCGCAAGGATGGCATTTACGCGTCCTTGTACGCGATGCCGACCGGGCAAAAGATTTGCCGGGCGAAGTGGAAATATGCGTTGGGGATCTGACGGACCCATCCAGCTATCACGGGGCGCTCGACGGGGTTGAAACAGTTCTGCATCTTGGGGCGCTGACCGGTAAGGCGTCAAAACAGGAACATGAGCGGATAAACCGGCAAGCGACGAAACAACTGATCACCTCTTGCGCGGAACAGGGCGTCAGGCAATTCCTGTTTGTCAGTTCTATCGCGGCGGGATACGCCGACAAGTCCTTTTACCCCTATGCCGAAGCCAAGGCGCGGGCCGAGCAGGATCTTGTTGCCTCGGGCCTGCACTATACGATCCTGCGGCCTACGCTGATCCTGGGGCGGGGATCGCCCATCTCGGATGCATTGGATACGCTGGCTGGATTGCCTGTTGTCCCTCTGCCGCAAAAAGGCGGCCCCGTCAGTGTTCAGCCGGTTGCCGTCCAAGACGTGACGCGCGGGATCGTCGAGGTTCTGAAACGCAACGCCTTCGACAAGGAAATTCTGGATTTCGGTGGCCCTGACGTGGTGTCGATGAAGGAACTTCTGCGCACAATTGCCCAGCTGCATTTTGGTCGCGAACCGCGCGTGATGAAGTTGCCGCTTCGGCTGGTGCAATGGCCGCTGGCGATGCTGGAGCCACTTGCGCGCGCAGTCATGCCCGCCACTGCGGGGCAATTCGCGGTTTTTGGCAACGACTCCACAATAGCGGAAAACTGGCTGGTGACGGCGTTGCAGCCGCAGATGACAAGGTTGCGTGGCCAGATCGGTTCGGCTTCTCAAAACGATGACATGGGGGACGACGGGAATACTGTCCCTCATGAGCCTGAGACATCGCCGGCCGACGCCCAGACCGAGGCCAAGATGCTGTGCAGGCATATGACGGGAAAAGAGCCGGGCGATGCCGCGGTCAGGCATTATGCAAACGCCCTGAATGAACTCGGCATGGGGTGCGAAGGCGGCCGGTTTGACCAGCTGACATTGTCGCTTGCACGGCGGGGCGGGATTGGCCTTTGGCTTGCGGACGGGTTTTGCGGTCTGCTTCATCGGCACGGCACATTGCGGCGGCGGCAGGTTCTCTGCGCCGCAATTCTCGAAAATGAACCCGGTACGTACCAGTCGTTTGACGGATCGCCTGATATCGGGGCCGTTCGGGCGTTTCTGCGTCTTGCATGGGTCGGAACCGTATCCGTGACGGCGCTATTGGCCGGAACGGTCTTTCTTCTTCCATTGCGCTTTTGGCTGGGCCGGACGCGCCCGACTTTGCCAGGCAGTTCACAATAAGATGCACGTCGTCGTTGTCGGATCAGGCCCCAGCGGAGTGCATTTCGCCCTGACCGCGATTGAGCGCGGGCATCGCGTAACGCTTGTTGATGTCGGAAAAACCGGGAGGGAAATTCCACTTCCACATGCCGGGTTTTCAGATCTCAAAACCACGCATCCCGATCCGGTACGCTATTTCCTGGGTGAACATTACAGAGCTGTCAGCCTGCCCGCGCATACCGCCGATGAGGACGACGAATATTACGGTCTGCCCGCTTCCAAGGACTACGTCTTTGAGCACCCGGATCTTTTCAGGATGCGAACGCATGGCATTTCGTCACTGGTTTCTTTTGCGGCAGGGGGGTTGGCCGAATGCTGGACCGGTGGCGCCTATGCTTTCAACGATGACGATCTGAACGGTTTCGGCTTTGGCTATGATCATATGGCGCCGTACTATGCGAAGGTTGCAGAACGGGTCGGCATTGGTGGAGCTGCCGATGATCTGGCGCAATGGTACCCCGTTCACGACGGGCTACTCGAACCTGTCTCGCTGGATCGAAGCAGCGCTGCCCTGATCCGGAAATACCGGGACCGGCGCACCAGACTTGCAGGCAAGCATCCGGGCATTCGCCTGGGCCGGTCGCGCCAGGCCGCCCTGTCAGCCTGCCTTGAGGATCGCGGCGGATGTACCGAGTGCGGCCGATGCCTGTGGGGCTGTCCCAATGGCGCCTTCTATACGCCTTCTCTGACACTGGCCGCCCTGAAGACGCATCCCCGTTTCACCTATGCTCCGGGGCGGTTCGCCAGCCATTTCGTAACAGCGGGTTCGAAGAACCTGGAAAGTCTGGTTACCTATACCGCCGAAAGTGCCACTGAAGAGATCAGAGGAGAGTCTTTCGTGCTTGCGGCAGGCACGATCAACAGTTCCAACCTGTTCCTCAGGACGATCTTCAAGGCCAGTGGTGAAATCGTGAAACTGCCCGGCCTGATGGACAATCAGCAGGTACTGGCCCCGTTCCTGAACCTGTCCATGTTCGGTCGCCCCTATGATCCGTCATCATATCAGTATCATCAGCTGGCAATCGGCATGGAAACCGATAGTGCGGCAAAATTCGTGCACGGGCAGGTGACGACAATGACAACCGGCAGCGCCCACCCTGTGATTGCGCAGATCCCCCTGGGCATGAACGCCGGGCGCAAGATTTTCACGACGCTCAGATCGGCTCTGGGGGTCGTGAACCTCAACTTCGATGACACACGCCGGGATGGAAACCATGTGACCCTGGACCCGGGACAAGATGCCGGTGGATGGCCTGCGTTGTCACTGAAATATGCATCCCCGGACGGTCAGGATCGGGAAATCAACGACGCCCTGTCGCGGTTGAAGCGGTTCATGCGTGATCTCGGGGCGCCCCTAGTCCCCGGAATGACCCAGATCCGCCGCCCCGGAGCCAGCGTGCACTATTCGGGAACACTGCCAATTTCCCCCGCAGGCGGTGAATTTACCGTTACGCAAAATTGCCGGTCAAATGACTTTGAAAACCTGTTTGTTGTTGACGGTTCGGTCTTTCCGGCGCTTCCGTCCAAGAACCTGACATTCACGCTGATGGCAAATGCGACAAGGGTCGCGACAGAGGCTTTCTAGCGCTGCCACTTACCCTTCCAGTCGGCGGATCGAGGGCGGTGTCTCCTGACGCCAGCGGGTCGTACCATTCCGTCGATGCAGCCCTTTTCCGATTGGCAAAAAACCCGTTGAAAGGATGCCACGTTCGGACGACAGGTTGCTGTCGCTGCAATCGATATAGATCCGCGTAAAACCCTCATCTGCAAGCGCCCGGCATACATGTTTGAGGATCGCCACATAATACCCCCGGCCCCGCGCGTCGGGCGTGGTAAAGCAATGCGAGACCAGAGCGCAACGCTCTGTCATCGGAAAGAAATAGACATTTACATTCTGCCCGGGCCTTGTCTGGGCGATGGTGACAGGTTTTTCATTGGCAAATCCGATCCAGACCGCCATGCCCTCATCCATGTGTTTTCGAACGTCCCAGTGAATCTTGTCCTGATTGGCCGCCAGAAACGCTTTGCTGTCCTCATCCAGTTCCGGCCAGCTTTCAAAGCACCGGATCGCCAGCGGCGGCGCCGACGAGATGTCGATTCCCCGCGCCTTGTCATCGCTCATCGCAAAAAGCAGCCGATACTGACCCACAAGACGATCCCTGAGAAGGGACCATATTGTTCTGAACCCGCCAACAATGCCGTCGCGGCGAAAAGATCGTAAAATGAGATTGAGGCGGTGATAGGATGCCATCAGCCGCGACC
Organism: Ruegeria sp. C11; assembly: GCF_056537725.1. Taxonomy (NCBI): domain Bacteria; kingdom Pseudomonadati; phylum Pseudomonadota; class Alphaproteobacteria; order Rhodobacterales; family Roseobacteraceae; genus Ruegeria; species Ruegeria sp. C11. The sequence goes on from NZ_JBQFSB010000014.1 coordinate 70,985, forward strand.
GCCCTGTCTTCCTTTGCTTTTCAGCCGACCGTCAGAGTTTCGCCGGTTTCTCAAATTTGTTCTCCTCAACAACTTCAATCGCCCGAACAACCGGGCAACCCCCTCACTACTAAAGACAGCAATCGATTTTCATACCTGGATCAAGGTTATATTCACGGACGGCCAGACTATCCCTGCGATTGAACACCACAAACTGACCACCTGAGGCGTTTTGCCAATCCCACCTCACTAAGTGGCAAAATGCAATTCATACTATACCCCCGCCAACCCCGGACAGAGGTTCCCTGCTGCGATATCAATCCGCTTCAGGCCTGAAACCAATTGTGAATCCTTTTGTAGGCAGGGCCCAGTATCATGTATAATCAGAAAGCAGGGCCTTCCCGTAATTTCATTCGGTCATTCAAAGGAGTTAAGCCGTAAAGACAGCTAATACATAGAAGCCGAACAAGTAGCCATTGAACATAGCCAGAGTCCGGAAAACGTTTTGCGACGGTCCGCTTTTTCATTCAAGCGCGCTCCAATGATAGTTTTGAGATGGGCGATGCACAGGCGTCCGCCACTCAATCGTCACGACACGCGCTGTCAGGAAAATAGCCAAAGCCGAATGCAGGCCCAATACCCCGCGGGAGCGGCGAGCCACATGCGCCAGTTCGCCTAAAGCCCGGTCCGATCTCTGCCCTACAAGTTGTGAAGGGTAATAATTAATGAGTTCGATTGTACAAAAAGGGACATTGCGGGATTATATTTCAATCGCCCGCCCAGACCACTGGGGCAAGAATGTATTCATGCTGCCAGGCGCGGCGCTGGCCTTTGCCATCGACAAGCAGGCCAGTCTTGCCGATTTGATAAATCTCCTGATCGGGTTGATCGCAACCTGCCTCATCGCATCGGCCAACTACACGATCAACGAATATCTCGACGGGCGCTTCGACCGGTTTCATCCGACCAAATCCGCCCGGCCATCGGCTCAGGGGCGGCTGCGACCTCAACTCGTGGCAGTGCAGTATGTATTGCTGACGGCAGCCGGGCTGGGATTGGCAAGCCTGCTCAACCCGGTCTTCTTCTACGCCGCGCTGCTCCTGCTGGTGATGGGGCTGATCTATAATGTCGAACCGGTGCGATCGAAGGACAAGGCCTATGTGGATGTCCTGACTGAGTCCTTCAACAACCCGATCCGGTTGGTGCTTGGCTGGTCGGCAATCACCACGATCGTTCTGCCGCCATCCAGTATGCTCATCGCCTACTGGATGGGCGGTGCCTATCTGATGGCGATTAAACGCTATGCGGAATATCGGATGATCGGCGATCCCGAACGCGCGGGGCGCTATCGCCGATCATTTGCCCACTACACCGAAGAAAGTCTGTTCCTGTCGGCCTTCTTCTATGCACTGACCTCCAGCTTTTTCCTCGGCATTTTCCTGATCAAATACAAGATCGAGTTCCTGATTACCTTCCCGTTCTTCGCGCTTCTCTTCGTGTGGTACCAGCGCATCGCCAACGCCATGGACAGCCCCACGATGAGCCCGGAAAAGCTGTATCAGCAACCCCGGTTCATGGCCTACGTGATCTTTCTCTGCCTGCTGGTGGGTGTACTCTTTTTCGTCGAAGTGCCACCTATCCAGTATTTGATGGATCACAGTGTCATTCGGGATGTACGCATCCAGTAGCGATTATCAGAGGCCGGAGTTTACAATATGTCCAAGTTTTTTATCTTCATCATTGTTACGGTGTGTTTGAATGCCACCTCGCAGCTTTTGATGAAGGCGGGTATGAACAAGGTCGGTCAGGCCGAATTCTCGACTTCAAGGATCAGCGCGATGGCGCTGGACGCGATCACCAATCCACTGATCATCTTCGGCCTTGTCACCATGACCATCTCGATGGGGACCCATCTGCTGGCATTGTCGCGCTTCGATGTCAGCTTTGCCTTTCCCTTCATCAGCCTCGCCTACGTGATTGTCGCAGTCTGGGGTTATTTCTTTTTGGGCGAGGATGTGAACGCAACCCGGCTGGTGGGAATTGCGACGATCATCCTCGGCACAATCATAGTCGCACGCAGCTAATTTCGCAGGACCCGGATTTTCAGACATGAGGCATATTATCATCGGCGGAAACGGATTTGTCGGGCGTGAAACCGTCACCCAAATCATTGAAGGCGGACGGGATGAGGCGGTCGTCGTCGATCTGCCCGCTTCCTTTGCCGCTACTCCCCCGGTCAACCATCCGCGCATCAGCGTGCATTCCGCAGATGTTTCGGAACCGGGATCACTCGATCCGATCGCGCTCAGGCCCGATGATGTGGTTCATCATATGGCCACGCAGCTAATCACGCCCAACAAGCCGCGCTTTGGGCGTGACGCATTCTTTCGCAAATGTGCGGTGGACGGCACCGCCGAAATTCTCGCCTGGATGAAACGCAACGCCAACCGCAATCTGGTCTTCTGGAGTACCGATATGGTTTACGGCCCGGTGCTGGAGCAACCCAGGACCGAGGCCCATCCGAAACTTCCCTTCGGACCTTATGGGCGCTCAAAAGTAGCCGCCGAAGAGATCATCGCGACTGCGGTGGCCGCCGGCGATGTCACGGCCACGATTTTTCGTCCTCGACTGATCCTGGGTTCTGGCCGGTTGGGCATCTTCGAGCTTCTCTTCAAGGCCGTGGATGCGGGGCGACCAATCCCGCTCATTGGATCGGGGCGCAATCGCTTTCAGTTTGTCGCCGTACACGACAGCGCCACAGCCACGCTGTTGGCCGCCGAGAAGGACTGTCCAAACGGGGTCTATAACCTGGGCACCGACAATTCACCCAGTTCCTATGACCTGCTGGACCGCTTCCTCAAGGAAACCGGATCTTCCTCGCGGCTGATCCGCACGCCGGGTTGGCTTGTCAAAGGTGTCCTGCGGACACTCAATCTGCTCAAGATCGCGCCGATGGACCCCGAACAGTACGAGATTGCCGATCTGGAAGTCGCGCTTGATACCACGGCGGTTAAACGCGACCTGGGCTGGCGCCCCACCAGTACCGACAATGAACTACTGCTGGCCGCCTATCAGGCCTACTCCAAACACGACAGAGCGAGTTGAGCCTTGGATACGCTGTCAACACGGACAATACGCATAGCTGGCTGGGCAGCGATCCTGGCAATCCTTGCCGCGACCATTCACGGTATTCTCGTGCATCGCGGGCTGGGACTCGATTTTGCCAATTTCTACGACGCCGGCCGCAAGGCGCGAGCCGGAGAGTTCGGCGGTCTTTATGATCCGTTCGCAACTATCGCGGGTGAACCACCCTTCGGCAACATGACGTTTTTCAGCCTGCCGCTCACCAGCTATTTCTACTGGCCTCTGGCACTGATGGGCCCCGTCAATGCCGTGATCGTCTTTAAGATATTTTCGGCGGGATCGATTTTTGCCGGGTTGGGAATTCTTTACCGGCACTACCTGAACTTCGCCGGGCAAAATGACCGGGACCGCGCACTGTATTTTGCGCTTTTCTGGATTGCTGCAATGTTCTTTCAGCCATTCTGGACCGTCTTCCAGATCGGAGGCCAGACAACCCCGTTCCTGTTCCTGCTCTTTATTTTGGGCCTCATCGTCTATGAGCGCGAACAGTACGTCACGGCAGCAGCGTTGATGGCGTTGATCGTCTGCATCAAGCCCGCCTTTGGCCCTGGCGCAGCATTGTTGTTTCTGTTCGCTCCGGCCCGGTTCCGGATCACTGCGCTGGTTTTGGCCGCCGCCACCTTTACAGCCTCTATGCTTATCCTCGGCTGGTCACCGCATCAGGCGTTTCTGGACCTGATGCGGGCGGAAAGCGCCCAGGTGCCGCATCCATCCTACAACAGCAACATGTTCGCCTGGCTGGAACCCCTCCTGCTTCCAGCACACCACTACGCCTCTGGCGAACCCTTGCCACCTTTCCTCCGGCTTTTAGGCACCATCCTGCGATTGGCAGTGATCGCAATTCTGGCATGGGGTGCAATCCGGCTGCGGCGCACCGAGGGCAACACCAGAGCGTCACGAAATCATGTCTTCATAATCTGCATGCTGGCTTCGCTCGTCTATTCACCGGTTGTCTGGGGGCATTACCTGATGATGTTCTTCATTCCTCTGGCGCACCTCATTGCGTTTCGGCGGGAATTCCCGCTGATTGCGTGGCTTTTGGTCGTCGCGGCAGTTCTTGTTGCGCCAATCCAAAATCTTTTGATCCTCAACCAGGTGCTGAAACTGCCTTTTGCCAACGCCGACTGGTTTCCGTTGTACATTGCGGGCGCACGCAGCCTGTCGATGCTGCTTTTGATGATAGTGATGATCCTGTTCGCTCGCGCTTGGACGGCTACCTATCGCGACCACTCCTGGCGACTCTAGGCGTTCAGTCCCGGCATCAATGAGCTCTGGCACGAAGGAAAAAGCGCTTCATCACAAGTGTCATCGGCTTTTCGACAAAAGAGAACATCAGGCATCCCGCTAAAACGCTGCAAACCAGACACATCAATGAGAGGATATCGGAATTGATGGGCAGCAAGACAACAGACGACACTTTGTAGAATGCGGGAATGGTCAGTATCTGGACAAGATACACACTGTAAGACGCATCTCCCAGATAAGTCAGAAATCTGTTTTTGATTTGCTTTGTGAACAGCAATCCGAAAACAATAAGAAAAGACGGGATACCCCAAATAATCACGCGATTAGATTGGTTGAAATCTGTATCACCCATCAAAGAAAGAGACAAAAGCGCAAATCCGATCAGGAATATTGCAAACCCTGATTTTTCCCCCACCTTAAATCCATTGTTGTAAATATACGCAATCGCCATGCCAAAAATAAATTCCATGGAAATAAAGTCACCGGAAATAGTGGAAACGGCCATCAAAACGCAGGTTACCAGCAAGAAAATGTGGCCCCATGACTTAATCAGCAATGACAAGCCAAAAATCAGATAAAACAGCATCTCCCATTCCAGCGTCCATCCCACATACACAATCGGAGGGCCGCCGGTCAAAAGCAGTGAGGTAAATGTGAATGATGACAGGATCGTCAATGGGGACATTTCCATCGACCTGAAAACCCCCGGAGCAGAAAAATATATTGCAATAACAAATAGTGTAATCAGCCAGTATATCGGGACAATACGCAAGACACGAGATTCAAGAAACTCACCTACACTTCGCCGCCTTTGCATTTGCGTGTGCAGCATGACGAAACCCGATATCACAAAAAATATATCGACACCATTTGCACCCCACCCGGACAGAAAGTGCAGAAGGTCCGTGCCCTGCCCGTATGCCGAAGAGGTTTTTATGACATGGAGAAAAACCACGTTAATAGCAGCAAAGGCCCGTAATACTTGAATATTGTTGATCATTTAACTTTCAAGAAACCCTGCCAATTACTACCCCGCAAACACTACCATCCGATCAGATTTTCGCCTACCCAAAAACCCAGTCGGTGTTTGCATCCTGGAACATCCGCGAGACATTCGGCAGTGCTGCAAACAAGTCATATATATTGTCTATCTTGCCCCCAAGCACTGAATATAATCCCGGCACTGAGTGGTGCGCGTGCAAAAAAATCGGCCGGCCATCATCAAACTCATTCATTTCCAGCACGGATTTGGTGGTGAACAAAGACTTTTTCAGTTGGGCATCCTTCATCAAAGGAAGGTATCGCTCGGAATCCTTGACCATGTGGCGCCACCTGGAGCGCGGCTGAATCTTCTCTGGCGTGCTGGAAATCACCCCATCATCGTACCGCCACGAAAAATGAGGCGTGTATCGAACGTGGGTAAGGGAATAGCAGCCCTCGGCAGGAAACGGCATGACTGAAAAGAACGGGCCATCCATTACAGTTACACCGAGTTGAGACAGTTCTTCGGGTGTTTCAATCAAGACCACCTCGGTCAGCTCATTTTTGGCCTTCATCGCGTCATGCGGGGCGGGTCGCCCCAGATGATTGAGGCGTGCATAAGTGGCATTGAAAGCGGCATCTGCGAAATGAGTCTGGCCATCTGCCAATGTGATCTGCAGTCCGCCACCTTCTGCTGGCTGGGCAGAAACAACTTCTGCTCCTCTGCGAATGTCGATTTGCGCTTTAAGCATGCGCTCCTCAACGATGTCCCTTAACTTGAAAGCGTCGAATGCAAATTCATCACACTGGAACACATCCTCAATCATGTCGTTTGCAAAAAGCGCCTTTTGTGCCGGAGAGGCCGGGCGGATTGGTGTGCCCATATGACTGAACATCTGAAAGAATCTTGCGGCGCTGGTATTGGAGTTTCGTCGGGAAATTGCATATAGCATCTGAAAATCTTCGACGATCGCATCACTGAAATCGTTCATGAAGCGGCGATAAAGTATGGTAGATCGCTTGGCGGTGGCAAAGCTTCTGGGATAGTGGAACCCGACGTGGACACGAGCCTGATTCACAAATGAAGCCTGCGTGAAAAGCTCCGTTTCACGTTCAAACAACGTTACATTCTTCGACAGACTTCGAAGATAAAGCGCAATGCAAGCGCCATAGAACCCTCCACCTATTACTATGAAACGCAGGCTCATGCGCACCTCAATTCCTGGGGTGGTACTGGCGCGTCAAAGTGCGCCAAAGAACAACCAACAGATCCCGGTACCCTTTGACGCTTGAGATCTTCGTGGGAACTTTCTGACCTTTTGGATAGCTTCGGGTGGTCGGAATCTCTTTGACCTTCATATCAAGCTGAGAGGCGCGCACAGAAAGATATGCCAACAGCTCATAGTCTTGAAACACATCGCGAAACGGGGCTACGCGCGGGTCCGTCAAGTATCTCCGGCTGTAGGCCCGGAACCCCTGAGTTGTGTCCGTCAGCCAGTGACGGGCCGCCAAAGACAAAACCGGCGCATGAATTAGCCTGATTGCCATCAACCGCAATATGGGGGTGTTTATTCCCTTGCCCTGCCTGAGAAACCTGGACGCCTGCGCATAATCAACCCCGCCATCGAGGGCCGCAGAAAATTCCGGAATACTCTCGACCGAGTCTTTGTCGTTTCCGTCAATGGTAATGATGCCCTCATACCCTTCCAGCAAGGCCCATGCGTATGCCATGCGTAGCTGTGCCGACAGTTTCCCCGCTGCAGTCTTGATCAGCAGCGCACGCATCCCCAATTCGGCCAGCATCTTTTCGTCGGTTGAGCCATCCGTCGAGCCGCCATCGGCCAACACGGTGTCGTATTCAGCCAGCAGGCCCGATGCCTGCATCTTTCCCAGCTGCGCATGGATGCGCTCTCCTTCGTTTATGACCGGGATAATCACGACGTACCGGCTTTTTCTGGGACCAAACAGCACTGTCTGGTGTTCAGGTATCTCCCAGTCTGAATGCAGCTTGGTCATGATTGAGCCAACCAATATTGCGCAAGTTCAGCACAGCGCGAAATGACAGCGCCAGTGTCTTTTTCAGGTCGGCGCATTTCAACGGTCGCTATCCCGGAATACCCTGCGCTCTGAACAGCAGCCAGCACGCGGCCCGGAAACGGATCCTTCTCGTCGAGAGGGGCAAGATGAGGTCGGCTAAGATGCAAATGCCGGATCAGGTGCGCGTGTTTGGCGATCTCGCTCTCGGTGTCTCCCGCCATTGCCATGTTACCCGTGTCTACAACGAGGCCCACAGCGGGGTGATCGACCTGCCTCACGACCTCGGCAGCTTCCTCAAGATTGACCATGAAATCGCAACCATAGTCCAACGCATTGGCTTCAATGCAGAATACTGTGCCGGCATGCGCAGCAATTTCACCTACTTCGCGAAAAACAGGGGCTGCCAAAGCGCATGCTTCGGAGAAGCTGAGTTGCCCTTTAAGCCTGTTCTTCGGAGATCCGAAAACCAGCGGACCGGCTCCCAATCCGCTGGCAAAACCAATAATTTGCCTAAGATAGTCCGTCAGCTCCCGCCTTTGATCATCGGTGCCGAACAAATGCAGATCATGGCGACCGTAAAGCAAGGCCTGCATACTGCGTATCGGCAATCCGGCGGCAGCCCAATGTTCCCGTAAACTCTGAATTTCCCGGGGAGTTGCAGCCAAAGGTGCGTGGTGCAAGCGAGCCGGGGCGACCTCGATGGCTGCGATCCCCGTTTTCGTAAGAACATCCGAAACTAATGCATCTTCATCCACATTCCAGGCAATATTTGAGAACGCAAGCTGCATTAAGTTTTCCAATCCCGGGAAAAATCCCGAATCCGGCCGAGTGTTTCCATTGAATTTTCCAGATACACCCCGGACCGGCCCCACAGCGCCGCATATGCAGTCTGCATGTCGTACCGGACCGGCTCACCGGACGTCATTTCCCGGGCTTTTTCACCAGTGATGCATTCAAAAACTTCCGCCACCGAAACCGGCTCTGTCGCGATGTTTATCAAGGGGTGCCCGGACGACAAAATAGTCGTCATGTCACTACGGAGACGCCTCAGATCGTAAAACTGAAATGTGGACTTCGCATGCAATCCGGAAACATCCCGGTTTTCCAGCAAATCAAATATCAGGTTCTTTTTAAGACCTCTCCCAAACAGCCCCGGCAAGCGTATGATAACCGCCTTTTCCCCAAATCTGTCTTTGACAAACTCTTCAACCCGGTACCTGTGAAGCCCGTAGGGATGTAACCCATCCGTCGATATCGCGCTGTTTTCATTCACGTTTTCCGCATTCTTGTATACGTCCACCGTAGAAATCAAAACGAAACGCTCTGCCTCGACATCCGCCAGAACATTCAGAAGGTTTTCAATCCCCTCCCAATCTTCCTTCGGATTTTTATTCGACCACCATTTAACGGCCTGAACTCCGGCACAAAAAACCTCGGAAAAACGCTTTCCTCGTGCCTCATGGATATTTTTTGAATTGTACCGGACGTCAATTTCACTCCCGTCAATATTTGAGCCCACAAATCCAGAGTAACCAATGAGTGCCCGCATCTTTATTTTCCGTTATCCACGATTTCGATATTGAGGTTGGATGCCTGCGCAAATAAATCCGAATTGTTTATTTCCAGTGCAGGCGTCTCCCCCACCCGGGACTGGGAGGATCGAAGCAATCGCAGCATGCCAATCGACATCGCCGCCAGAACGCCAAAATTGGCCGCAAACAATACGGACAGGACCAATGACAAAGAGGTCCACCCGGCGGAAACGTCATCCAGCAACACCCAGACGAACAATGCATAGATCGTGTAGGACAGGCTGAACAGGCAGAGAACCATGGTGAACAGCGCAACGCCGACCAGCAATCTGGGTGCTGCTGTTGAAACAAGATAGGCAACTATTTGTGTCTTTCGCCTTAGCGCATCAAGACGCCGGAGATCATGATCCTCCGAGGTTGAAATACGCGCCTCACGGAACTGATCACTGAGCGTCACCAGACGGAAATATCGAAAGAGTCCGCCACCATCAGTGATACGGGCGGCGGCCGACCGGCTAAGGCAGAGTGCCCGCAACACATCGGTTTCTATCTGCCTGCCCAGAAACGCAAACAGAGAGAGTTGAATGCATTTCAGTATCATACGGCTTGGGAAATAGCCTTTGGTTACCGGCGAAACCGATTTCACGATCTCAAAATTTCCGTTCAGGCATTCGTCAAGAAGCGTTTCTATGGACCGGATGGAGACCGACTGCGTTGCGTCGCAATAGATAATATCTCCTATGGACAGAGAGAGACCCTGGTAAATCAATTCATCATACTGGTGCCTGTTCTGAAAAACTATGCAGCGCAAATTCTCCACGCCGCTCACATTTTCTTTGATTTTTCTCAACCAGGCGGCACCCGGCGCGGCGGCCAAAAGCAGAACTTCCGCGAATTCAAATTTTCGCACGATATAATCGGACACCATTTTGAGAGCTGAAATATCCTCAGCGGCATTTCCTTCGGAAATCAATATGAACGAGACCAGATTCTCTTTTTGCGCAACAACAATATCGGAGGCTTTGGCTGTTGATCGGGGACGGAGATCAGAAGTCATTTTCATTCTCCACAGGTTCTGTCAGCAGGGCGGAAAACACTCTTTTTCCCGGCGCCCCCTCCAGTTGAACAGAATTTCTCTCTGTCTGACTACCCTGCATGTTCAGCCTCCTAATAGGGACTTGGAAATCCGAGATCTTCATGAGTTACATGCAAGACCGGTCGGTCGGGAAATGCGGACATGACTGCCTGGTTGCTGTCCTCTCCCAGATCTTTGGCAAACACTGGCCGGTCGGGAGAAAGAAACGGGTCGTTCAAAAATATTGCCGAACCGTGATTACCTACACCTTCGGAATAAAATACAAGCGGAGCCGGTTCGTTGTTTGCCGAGGTCAACTGCAGATTTCGAAAGTGCCCATGGTACCCGCGATGGTGATGGTACCGCGTTGCCCCGCGATAGCTCAGGAAGACGGTCGCGCTAACAAGAGACAATATGACCACGCACCAAAGCAGCCCCGTTCCGCCATTGTCGATTTCAAATTGCTTCAACCGTTCTGAAATCTCCTGCAGCCCACGAACTGTGAAATACACAAGAGGCAACAGCCCGACATACCAGTATCTGGGGCCAATAAAGTAACTACCAGAAAACCAATAGAAAAAGTAGGCCGTGAAAACTGCTGTCAAAAGTACGGCCATCGCATAATCCGCGCGGGCCGGCCGGCTCCATATCCAAAAAAACCAAAAGAAGGCTAATGATCCAATACCCCAGCCGAACAAATCGGTATGCAAAGAGTTGAAGTTGTTCAGCGTGTTGATTGATGCCTCGTAAACTGAATGGCCTGGCGTAATCAGTTCCATTTCCCCAAAACCAGAGGGTGGTCCGATCTCTGGCCCAAACCCAAGCCGGTTCGCAAACCCTTCCCTGACCCAGGTTTGTTCAAAATACTCTGCCATTGGCGCCGCCAGCGGATCGCCTGTCATCAAGTAATTGTATGGAAACACTAACCCCCCGATGAGTGCGCACCCCGCACAATAGGGTAAAAGCACGGTCAGGTAGCGCGCGCGTCCAAGCCCGGCAATCAGAACAATCCCCGTGGAAATCCCCACAGCCAGCCCATCAAGAGGCCGGGTCAGAAAGACCCACCCCATGGAAGCCCCTGCGCAAAGTGCAAAAAGCCAGGACATTCCAGCAGTACGTCGATACGCACTTAACAGCAAACGCCATGCAAGTAACACCAGAACACAGACAATCGGATGTGTCATCAGGCTTGCCGACATGGCGATAACCCACGGCGAAGTTGCAACCAGAAAACTACTCAACCGGGCGTAGCGGTCTTCGAACAGCTCACTGGCTATCGCATACGTCAACATAACTAGGACTGCGCCCATCAACGGATTTATCAGCCACGGAATCCCCGCCAACACACCAACCGAGAGCACCGCTGGCCAACCCGGAGCCAACACGGAAAACCATCGGCCGTCATGTGATGAAATCTGGAAATGATCGAAGGCTGGCCTGACTTCCGGTGGCAGCGCCTCGACCCAAAGAGCGCCGCCGGCATAGGTCTGCGCCTGAAACATATACGATACTTCGTCGGAAACATGCGCGATCCTCTCAAACGAAAACCAACACAGAAAAGCGCTTAAAACAAATGTGAACAGCGCTTGCAAACGGACATCCAGCAAATAGTCCAGAAGGCGCAGGTTGCGATTGCCGGGCAGGCAAATGGCGATTGCGCATACCGTCGTGAAATTCGCCACCAGTACCATTGAGTACAGTCCAATCTGCACAAAATATTCCTGTAACTCCCCCAGCCTCAGAAAGTTCAGTATCGAGACAGAGAATCCGGCGCTCAACAAGACAAAGACCGTTAGCCGAATTGTCCCCAGGCTCGACAGGAACCTGCCGATTTTCACCTCACCATAATGGCGCGAAACAATCACCCAGGAACCAAACAGTTGCATCGCGATCAGAATATACATCGCGAGTTGAACCGGGGACTGAGGGGGGAAAATCAGCTCGTTGTACCAAAGTGGAACAGAAACATAGAGTTGGGCAGAATTCCCCAACAACAGCAGGAAAACCGAAAGCGCGAATGCCATTGTGGTCTGAATCAGCAAGACACCAAAAACTAATAAAGACACTCCGACACTTGCCAGAAACCACTCTCTGAGGTTCCCACCGAACAATTCAGTAATGAATACAATGCCTAAGAATGCCAGGCCAATCGCCATCAGCGCGGCACCCATATTTTTCCGAGCCCGCCCTGACGGATTGTTTGAAACACAGGAAGTTGAAAAAAATCTAAACAACCGACGTATCACTTTTACACACACTCAAAACCTTAGCACTAATTCTCCGATATCCTAAGTTCAGTTTCTAAAAGCCCTTTGAGACTGGCTGCGCGATTTTCTTTTCCGCCTCCAACCCGACCACCGGCCTCTTGCCGTGCACAACGGGAACGACCGAAGAATCGGCCAGCCCCGGACTCGGTCCACAAACGTGTCATGAGCTGACCAGACGGCACACTTGGCCTCCGGTCAAAAATATCCCTTCAGCTTGCGGGCGCGCTTCATGTTGGACGGGAGCGATATGGCAGCCCTCGCCAGTCTGGCCAGTGACCGCATTCCCGGAATCACCTTGAGCGCGGCCATGCCCTTTGATGCTTTCAACAAGTTTTCGTAGGCTTGATTATCCGCATGTCTGTAATCTTTTGCCTGTAGATCCTTCCCGCCGTTACCCGTCGGAACGGATACAACGGCGGTTGCTTTCCTGTTCACTTCGAACACAACAAAGGATTCGAAAAACCGAATTCCCCAAACCCTCTTTTCAGAGGAATCTGATATTATCTGGGAAAACCGATGGTTGATGCGATCAACCATATTCATGGCATATTTGATGAATGACCGGTGCTTGAGCCCGAAACCTTCCATATACGATGTGTGGGTATCTTCGACCACAAGCAGCCCACCGTCCTTGATATGCGGCAGCAGACATTCGGTGGTGACGATTTGCTGTTCGTAGGTATGCCCCCCATCATCCAGAACGATATCGATGTCACCGACTTCCTTTGCGATCTTTTCCAGAAAGGCGGGATCGCTTTGGCTGCCTATGTAAATTTCAAAGCCTTCTTCCTCCCAACGCTTCGCGTCAGGGTTCAGTTCAACACCAATTATTCGCGCCTCAGGCCCGAAGAACTCACGCCACATGAACAAAGAGCCGCCACTCAGCACCCCGATTTCAATGAATGTGATATTCTTCCCTGCGTAAGGAGCAAAAAGCGTATCGTAAACGTCAAAGTAAGTTGAATGTTTGCTGCTGCTATACGGGCTGTTCATATACGCTTGATAGCTTTTTGAGTGCATTGGCATTCCCTCAGAATTCATTTCAGACATCCCGTAATTGAAATCGAAAAGCGAGGCTGTTTCCCATACCTCAGTTCGTGTGAGTGTTGGTGCGCGATCATGTTACGATACAAACTATCTTTCTCAATCTATCATCAGGCCACGACACGTTAGTGGCGCGCCGCTGTTGCACGGGCCTGAAATTGGTCGCCCGTACACCGGAGAGATTGCCTCAATATGTCAGGTTTGAAAAGTTTCCGGTCGCCATCAAGTTTCAGTTTGAACCCTGTTATTAAGAGCAGACGCGCCTGTGTGATCGGCTTTTCAGGTAAATGAGAACAGCACATTAAGAACGCTTGCACCAAGGTTTGCAAGCTGACAACGCGCTTGGCCAGAAAAAGCATGGGCGGGTTCCGAAGCCCGGAACCCGCCCATGTCGCGGTGATCAATCACCTGTTTTTTTGACTATTTTCGCCGTTATGCGAACAAATCGTAGTACTGATCCAGCGACCCATCAACGAACTGCACTGCATCTTCGATTGCAAAAGCGTCGACGCTGTCACCAAGGAACCAACCCTTTTCCCGGCCGCCAACGAAGTCGAAATCCGTTTCGGTTTCATCAAGCACCAGAACGCCGTCGACCGATACCTGAAGGCGATCAGATTCCTGATCAACCATCAGGGTCACCTGATGAGTTTCGCCGTCGTTCAGGCCAATATCCTTGATCTTGAACCCATCGCGGAACCCGCCATCGTTGTTGTCGACCTTAGCGACCAGATCGCCTTTTTTGTTCACCTTGAGACCGAAGTTCGAGGGATTCCAGGCAAGCCGTTCAGCACCGGTATCACCTTCGTCCCGAGCAACCGCGACCGAGAAGCAAATCTGCCCGGAATTCTGATATTCCTCCAGCAAGCCGATGCGTCCGCGACCATCCTGTTCGCTTATGTCGATCAGATTACCGGGAAGGGCCGCAACTGGCTCCTGTTCTTCTTCACCGGTATCGGGCTGCTGCTCTTCGCCAGTGTCGGGCTGCTGCTCTTCGCCAGTGTCGGGCTGCTGCTCTTCGCCAGTGTCGGGCTGCTGCTCTTCGCCAGTATCGGGCTGCTGCTCTTCGCCAGTATCGGGCTGCTGCTCTTCGCCAGTATCGGGCTGCTGCTCTTCGC
>NZ_JBQFSB010000015.1:0-78702 GCF_056537725.1 Ruegeria sp. C11
CGAGATCTTTATTCTCGGCAAACCTCACAAGGCCAAAATCCTCGAAAAACCGCCGTTCGACCCAAAAGGCCAAAGATTGCGCGACGTTAAGACATCAGTTCTGGAAGGTGCAAAATGACCGGAACTTTCGAGCGCGTGGCTGACTTTGCCCTGAAGCGCAGGGCGGATGAAATGCCGGAAAGCGCGCGCGAGGCGGCTGCGCTGATGATGCTGGACACCCTCGGCATTCTGATCGCCTCCGGCCCGATGGAGGCTGGGGTGATTGCTCGCGATACCGCCGCACTGCTTTATGCCAGCACCGACCCCGCCTATGGCGCGCGGATGATGTTTGACGGGCGCCAGGTCAGCATGGCGGGTGCGGCTTATGCTGCCGCAACCCAGACAGACAATCTGGACGGGCATGATGGGTACAACCCGACCAAGGGGCATATCGGGGTGGTTGTGATACCGGCCCTTGCCGCACTGGCAGAACATCACCCCGATTTGTCCGGTCCTGATGCGCTGGCCGCAGTGATTGCCGGATACGAAATCGCGGGGCGGGCCGGTTTGGCCCTGCACGCCACGGTAAGCGATTACCACACATCAGGTGCTTGGAATGCGCTTGGCGTTGTTGCAATGGCCTCGCGTCTGCGCGGTCATTCACAGGAACAGATGCGGCAGGCCTTGGGGATCGCGGAATACCACGGCCCACGCAGCCAGATGATGCGTGAAATTGCCAACCCCACCATGCTGCATGACGGGTCTGGCTGGGGCGCGATGGTGGGTATGTCCGCCGCCATTCTCGCCGAACGCGGCTTTACCGGAGCACCGGCAATCACCATCGAAGAGGACCGAGCCGCGCCGTTCTGGCAAGATTTGGGACAGTTCTGGCAGATGGAGCATCAATACGTAAAACCCTATCCCATCTGTCGTTGGGCCCATGCCGCGATCGATGGGACCCGCGCGATCATGCTGGATAACAACCTAAGCCATGGTCAGGTGCAAAACGTCCGGGTCAGTAGTTTTCACCAGGCCGCGTGCCTGTACCCGGGCATGCCCGGAACGACCTCGCAAGCGCAATATTCGTTGCCCTTCGCTGTTGCCGTCCAGATGGTTTATGGCCGTATTGGTGTCGAAAATATCTCCGGCGCTGGGTTGACCGACTCTACTGTTGCGCAAGTGATCAAGCGGATCGAGGTCGGTGAAAGTGACAAACACAATGCGCGGTTCCCACAGGGACGATGGGCGGACGTTGAGATCACAACAACGGATGGCCGTGTATTAGAGTCTGGTGACACACACGCCCGCGGCGGTCCCGAGGCGCCTTTAAGCCAGAGCGAAGTCGTAGAAAAATACATGGAGTTCGCCGCCCCCGCCATAGGAGAACAGCGTGCATCCGCTATTCGCGACGCCGTATTCGGCCTTACAAAGGTGGACAGCGCATTTTCCGATCTGGCCGGGTTGTTTTATGACGCGCCCAGCGCCTGAAGGTTACAAAAACTCCGGATAGGGGACGAAAAAAAACCCTTGGAAGTTGCTGCATTCATGCCGCATGGCCAACCGTCAGAAAACAGACAGCGACGCGATTGAGCGCCTTGATCAGGTCACATCAGGAAAGGGCGTCAAGCATGTTTGCAATGACCTCTCTGGTCTGGCTGCTGTCCCGGAGGATATTTGTGGAACTCGACAACGGGGTTTCGGGTTGCCACTCTACGGTATTGGACAGATCGTCGGTCATTGCAGTGATCGATCCGTATTTGCCGACATTCTTCCGCTCTGTATCGGGCACTGCCCCGGCAAGCCACCAATAACGCTCTGCATCTTCCGATGCACCCAGAACGTCCAGCAACTCGGCCGCCGCAGCAAAATCTCCCGCTTGCGCCAAGGCTCTCGCACGCAGGTGCAGGGAAGAATCGGATTCGTTTTCAGCAATTTCAAGCAAAGCCTGATGCGGCCTGCCTGACAACAATGCCGCCTTGGCCCGAATCTCTGCCCGGGCCGCACGCATGGCCCTGTCCTGTGGTCGGTCTGAAAACGCAATCGCCCTTGCGGCGAATCCCAGAGAGACAAGGCGATCTGAGATTGCCGTGGCGGTTTCAACTGACAACGTATTCAGATCAACGCTGGTCATGTTGATCCCGTAGCGCAGAAAAGCGACGTCATCCGACCGTTCCGCCAATAGCATCATTGTTTGATCATGCGTCTTATCCCACGCTGGCGCAGGCACATCCGGGCGAATTTTGCCAAGCTGCAATACGGCCTCATCAAATTCTTGATGTAGCGCCAGTGCCAGTACATGGCTCATTCTGACCGCAGGGCCGATTTCCGAGCGTCGGAATTGCAGGGCATATGCAGAGATCAGATCAAGCTCGGTCGCGGAAACCGCACCGCGTTCTGTCAGCCGTTTTTTGATCAACCTGACCATTGCAAGTGGGGCCTCGATCTCTGCTGCAGGTTCTGCGATGACTTCCTGCAGGAACGTTTCTTCCTGTGCCGGGTTGCCTTCGATGGCGGCAATACTTGCCTTGGCCAACCCGTATTCCGGTTCATTGTCGTCCTCGATCCGATCGACAGAGCGCAAAATCCGCCTCGCCGCTTCAGGATTGTTTGCACCAAGCAGAATATCCGACAAGACACTTCCGTAATGGCGTCGCAGATGATCCGGCAGCCGCGCGAACGCTCTTTCGATTTTGCCGCTGTCGATGCCTTTTTTAAGACTCCGGTCGGTCAATACGGCCCAAAGCGCGGCATCCCCAACGCATCCCTGCAGGCCAGAGAAAGGATTGTCGCGCTGTTGAGGGCTATTTTCCGCAGCCTGTGCGATTGCCTGAATACGCGCGACGTCACTGGTCGGATTATCAATCAGCGAAACAAGTTGACCCGCCTCGAAGCCAAAGCCGAAATAGGCATATAGCTTTGCAAGCCTGATGGCGTTGTCTTCGTTCAGCCGATCGAATTCCTGATATAAACCGCCGCGCAAATTCGCCACCTGATCGGAAAACGGCCCCTCGCCCACCCAGCTTTCAAAGTTGAGTTCGTGATTGGTAATGCAATCCGGTTCAGACCCTAATAAGGGAATTTCTATATCTGGGCGTCCAGATCTTTCATCAAAGACTGAGCTGATCGACATATTGAAAGGCACGGGATCGATCAAAAGGTTCGGGGCTGGTTCGAGCGGTGACGTACGTCTTGGCCCGACTGCGGCAAGCTTGAGATCTATGGCCTGCCTGTCGGCCCCCTGCAGAAACCGGGACATCAATCGATGTTCAATACGTTGTTCCGAAAGCTCATGCAGGGGAGGCAAGATATCCTGTCCGGGTATCCATTCGATCTGGTCCGTATCTAAGTTAGGGGTCGGGGTTTGTCCCGGGTCGGACTGGGCATGCTCGGGTAATTCGGTGATCTCGGGTTCGCCGGATAATATGTCGACCACGATCATCGTGTCGTCGTGAAGAAAAGCCCGGGCTACGCACGCACAGCCAAATTCCATTTCCAGACCACCACCGGGCCGTTCTTGGCCGAGCGACAACAGCCGCCCGTCCGACAGACGCTGGAAAACGCCCTGGGTTGCAAATGTTACGTTCGTTATGTTCACGGATAAGGTCGCACCCTGTGCGTGGGTAGCAAGCGACCAACCGGTTCCATCGGGCACCCTTATTACAAGGCGAGTAAACGACCCGTGCTCACCCGACCGGACGGTGAGTTCCTTGGCCGCCAATGGCCCAACAACCGAAACCCACACGACAAACGCAAGCAATACCCGGATCATGCTGCCGCCTGCTTCAACCCCTTGAGCGCATCCTCAAGTTCGGAGAATTTGGGCCGATTGTGGGACGGGGTGTTCTGGCGACCAACCTCGATGCACATGGCAGGGTTGTGATTGTGAAGGTTGGCAACCAAGACCTCTTTGATCAGTTGATAGAAGTGGCTGTCCTCTTCAACGACAGCCTTCAACTTGCCTGCGAACGGCCCCACCAATCCGTAGGCCAGAAAGACGCCCAGAAATGTTCCCACCAACGCGCCGCCGATCAACTTACCCAGAATCTCGGGCGGCTGATCTATAGAGCCCATCGTTTTGATGACCCCCAAAACCGCCGCAACAATCCCCAGCGCAGGCAAACCGTCCGCCATTGTTTGCAGCGCATGACTGGAATGCATGGCGTGATGGAAATTGGCCTCCATGCGCTTTTCAAGCACTTCCTCGACCTGATGCGGGTCATCATAGTTCATCGAGGCTGATCGCATCGTGTCACAAATCAGATCAACCACCTCCCGGTCAGATTGAATTCTGGGATAGTCGGAAAACAGGCTGGAATTCTCAGGGTCTTCGATATGCTGCTCTACCTCGACCGGGTTGGCGCGGGCGATCCGGATCAGGGAAAACAGCAGACACAGCAGATCCCGATAGTCGTCAGGCTTCCATTTCGGGCCTTTGAAAACTTTTCCAACGTCTTTGAGCGTATGTTTGATACCGCCTATGTCGTTGCTGATCAAAAAGGCGCCGACAGCAGCGCCGCCGATCATCATAATCTCGTACGGCAGAGATTTCATAATGATGGTCATCTTGCCACCGGCAGCCAAATATCCGCCGAAAACCATGGCGAAGATGACGACAATCCCGACAATACCGATCATGTTCTCTCTCCAGCGAAATGTATGTTCGTGTTCCCGGTCATGCTAGTTTCTGGGGGCCGAGGCATTACGCCCGGCAAGCACGACACTGATGGTGTAAGCCGCCTGCGGGCTGAGCCCGGCCATGACGCCAGCCGCCGCGTCGGGCGGCATGCGGGCAAGAAACCCGGCGGCGAAAACCGGATCCATTTCCTCGAAAAGGGCAGCGGCGTCCTTGGGCTTCATGTTCTGATAGACATCCGTCAGACGGGCCAGATCGTCTTCGGCCGCCTCGTCTGCCAGTGCGAGTGTCGCGCGCAGCGACTCTTCGGCGTGTTTCAGGGCGGCGAGCCGGGTTTCAATGGCCTTGTCCGCGATTTGCAGTGCTTTTTCACGGTCCTGAAACTTCACTTCACGCCGTTTCAGCGCATCTTCACGGCGCAACAACTCCTGCAACAGAACCTGCATATCCTCGGCAGGTGTTTTCATCCGGGCGGGGTTGGCCTTGTTTTCGGGCTTCGCCTCCAACTCGCGGGCAAGCGCCGGGCCAGCCTCCAATCCCAGACGAATTACGGCAGAGCCGATCATCAGAACGGATATCAGGAACAGAACGCTGCCTCGCAGCCTTGACTCATCTCTGGACGGGCGTTTCCGGATCATTGGTTTGCCTCGACCTGCTCGCGCTCATGTCGAAAAAACATCAACCCGCCCGGAGTGGCCCGAGGATGAGAGCCCGCGAACGATTCACTGTTATTCTCTGGGCCCGGTTTCTCCGTTTCAGGGTCTAAGGAGGGTGTTTCATGGGGATCATCCGAAATCACGTCATGCATCGACGCCATCATCAGTTCTAGCCGTTGGGCGACTGATTCTCCTCGTTTTGTCAGCCCCTCCAGCGCCTCCCCCGACCGGTCCGCTGCGGTCCGGGCCGACTCCAGAGATTTCCTGAGCTCTTCGACCTGAGACGACAAAACAGCCACCGCACCGCCGACACCCTGTTCCAGATTGGTGAACCGTTTCAGGCGCCGCGCCAGAACAAAGCAGTATAGGCCCGCCCCAAAAGCGCCCGCTGCAAGAAGAATATCCGCGATCAGCTCCACCTTCGCCTCCTAGTTCAATACAAATTCCATCACCAGCACATCGCGCACGCGGCCTTCGCCCATGACGATGTTGATCCGCCGCAGCAGGTGGCCGCGCATCCGCGCCAGTGCCAGCGGGTCTTGCAGGTCCGAAACCTCGATAGCCCTCAGGTATCCGTTGAGCACATCCATGATTCGGGGCCGCATCTTTTCGACATCGGCGGCGTATTCGGGGTTTGCCTCCAGCTGGGCGTGAAACTTGAGATGTCTTGAATTGCCCGCGTTCAGGGACACGATCACCGGAGGCAGATCCACGAACACGACATCAGGCAGACTCTTCGCCCCGGATTTCTCGATGCCCTCGCTACCCTTGGCCTCCTGCGCCCCGGCGCCCCACCCAATGGGCAAAAAGCCCGCATTGGTTAGGGCGAATCCACCCGCTGCCCCGACCACGGCCAGCACCACGCCTATGATCAGCCCTTTTATTCCCGGTTTTCCGGTTGGAGCAGCCTCATCAGCTGTCGCGTCTGTCATGGCACCCTCATCTGTCTGTTCGGGTCAGTCATAACCCCGCAGGAACTAACCGATTGTTAAGGGCAATCGTTCAAACAGAGGACGCGCCGCACAGAATGTCGGCGGGACGGAGGTGAACGTGCAGCAGATCGGAACGGTCTGGACCGGTTTGAACAGACGCAAACAGATCATCGTTGTGGCAGCGGTGATTGTTGTCTTTCTGAGTGTTCTGGCCATGTCGCGGCTTGCGGTCAGGCCCTCGATGACCCTGCTCTATTCCGGTCTGGACAGCGGTGCGGCCGGTGACGTCGTGGGTGCGCTCGACCAGCGCGGCATTCGGTATGAAGTGCGCGGGGGGGCTATCTACGTTCCTGATTCGCAACGGGATGAATTGCGACTGACGCTGGCCAGCGAAGGATTGCCCGCAAATGGCAGCGGTGGCTATGAGCTGCTCGAATCGCTCAATGGTTTCGGCACCACTTCGCAAATGTTCGATGCCGCCTATTGGCGAGCGAAAGAAGGTGAACTGGCACGCACGATCGTCGGCAGCCCCCATGTCAGCCAGGCGCGGGTTCACATCGCGACCGGGTCGAACAACCCGTTCCGGCGCGAGGTTGAGCCGACGGCGTCGGTCTATCTCGTGGCGTCCGGCGCGCAGGTTACTCCGGCGCAGGCCAAGGCCGTCCGTTTTCTGGTCGCCTCTGCCGTCAGCGGACTGACTCCGGAAAACGTCGCGGTGATCGATTCCGGTGGCAATGTAATCGGATTGCAGGAAATCGCATCCTCGGCAGATGCTGCCAATGACCGGGCGCAGCAGATCCGCGAACGGGTGATGCGCCTGATCGAGGCGCGCGTCGGCCCCGGCAACGCAGTGGTCGAGGTGAGCGTGGATACGGTGACCGAAACCGAGTCGATTCGCGAGCGGCGCATAGACCCAAACGGTCGTGTCGCGATCAGTACCGATGTCGAGGAAAGTTCGGACAATTCCAGAAACCGCTCGCAGGAAGTCACCGTGGCGTCGAACCTGCCGGACGGCGATGGGGTAGGTGGCGGTGAATCCAACTCGACCACCAGTCAGACCCGCGAGCGTGTGAACTATGAGGTGTCTGAGACCGAGTTGGAAGTCCACCGCGCACCCGGTGCCATCAAGCGGCTGACCGTGGCCGTTCTGGTGGGGGGGACGCGGGTCATTGACCCTTCCGGGACCGAGATATTCGAGCCTATGCCACAGCAGGAGCTTGACGCATTGGGCGAACTGGTGGCCTCCGCTGTTGGGTTCGATGCCGAACGGGGGGATAAGATAACCCTGAAATCACTTGATCTCCCCGCGTTCGAGCCACAAGGAACCCTGGCTGCCGCTTCGATCTGGCAAAAGGTGCATCTTGACGCGATGTCTTTGATCCAGATGGCAGTGTTGGCTGTTGTCTCGTTGCTTTTGGGGCTGTTCGTCATCCGTCCGATCCTGACCGGGGTGCCCGGATCGCCGCCTCTACTGGCATCCGGTACGGAGGACGGAGGCCGGGATGCCGACAGGTTGGCACTGACCGGTGAAATCTCTGACGACACCTCTGCCGAGGTTGCTTCCCTGCCATCCGCCACCGACGACCGACCTGCTGTGCCAGCGCTTGCCGGGAACCGGAGTGACGATGCTGTTGACCGGCTGAGGAGCATGATTGGCGACAAGCAGGAAGAGACCGTCGAAATTCTGCGCAGCTGGCTTGAAGAAAGCGAAGAGAGAGCCTGATGCCCATTTCCCACTTGCTCGAGGACTTTTCGGCACAGGCCAATACCGATGCCGTGCATTTGCTGGCGGATGAGGCGCTTGAAGAATTGCGGTTGGAGGCATTCGAGCGTGGATACGGCGCCGGGTGGGAAGACGCCGCTGCCACGCAGGAAAAAAACCGTGCCGTCTTTACCGAGGAACTGTCGAAATCCATCGCGGACGCCTCTTTCACCTATCATGAATCCCTGGCGCGTATGTCCCGATCTCTGGAACCGATGTTTCAGAGTCTAATTCGGGCCGTTTTGCCCGAGACGCTGGAGCGTGGCCTTGTTCAGCGCATATCGGATCAATTGTGTGACATGGCCCGCGAACAGGTGGCGCAGCCGGTTTCCCTGTGTGTGCCCGTCGGTTTTGCGGACGAGATCCGGCCGCTGCTGGCGCACGATCTGCCCATGCCGTTCACAGTGACCGAAAGTGAGGCGCTGTCGTGGGGGCAGGCGCGATTGCAGGTTGGCATAGCCGAACGCGAGGTGGACTGCTCGGCCCTTCTGGCGTCAATCGGGCAAGCGTTTGACGCATATATTTTCGAAGCAAAAAAGGCGTTGGCAAATGAATGATACAGTGAACCGGAAAATGGAAAAACCCGGCCCCTTCGACGCGGTCCCGATCGAGGTCACGGTGTCCGTGGGCCGCGCTCGACCGCTGATCCGCGATCTTCTGAATCTGGGGGAAAACGC
This sequence comes from Ruegeria sp. C11, assembly GCF_056537725.1. Classification (NCBI taxonomy): domain Bacteria; kingdom Pseudomonadati; phylum Pseudomonadota; class Alphaproteobacteria; order Rhodobacterales; family Roseobacteraceae; genus Ruegeria; species Ruegeria sp. C11. The sequence continues at coordinate 8,640 of NZ_JBQFSB010000015.1, forward strand.
GGTTTTGCCCTTGGACAAGCGGATCGAAGACCCGGTGGACCTCTATGTCGGTGATCAGCTTGTCGCGCGCGGTCTTCTGGAAGAGCTTGGGGGCGACCAGCCCGGACAACTTGCCGTGCGGTTGACCGAAATCTCGGATTTGCAAAACGGAATCGGGTGATGCGAACCCTTTTCTGGGTGGCGGTGCTGCTGTTTATGCCCTCCGTTGCCTTCGCGCAGGATATGACGCTTTCACTGGGCGAGGGCGGGTCGCTGTCGGCCAGAACGATTCAGCTAATCCTGCTGATCACCGTTTTGAGTCTGGCGCCCGGCTTGGCGATCATGATCACCTGTTTTCCCTTTTTAGTGACTGTTCTTGCCATTTTGCGACAGGGGATCGGGTTGCAGCAGTCGCCGCCAAACATGCTGATCGTCAGCCTGGCGCTGTTTCTGACCTATTTCATTATGGAACCTGTTTTTTCCGAAGCCTGGACGTCGGGCATCAGGCCCCTGATGGATGAAACGCTGGAGATTGAGCCGGCGCTGGAACGCGCCATGGTCCCGTTCCGGGCCTTCATGGCGGCGCGTCTTGATCCCGATACCTTTTATTCGATGGCGGCCCTGCGTCCCGGAGGCGAAGCCATGGAGCTGTCTCCGGAAGCTCCGTTTTCGGTTCTGGTGCCGTCTTTCATGTTGTCGGAAATCGCGCGCGCCTTTCAGATCGGTTTTCTGATCTTTCTGCCGTTTCTGATCATCGACCTTGTGGTGGCCGCCGTTCTGATGTCGATGGGGATGATGATGGTGCCACCGGCCACGGTTTCACTACCGTTCAAGCTGGCCTTTTTCGTCATAGCGGACGGATGGGCGCTGATCGCCGGCGCGCTGGTGCGCAGCTATGTGCCGTGATGCGCCGCAACTCTCATCGCGGCGCAGCAGGGTCGAGGACTTAAAGCGCGGAAAAACCCGCATCCAATGCCGCCAGAATGTCCCGCACATCGGTTTCCGTCAGAACCAGCGGAGGCGACATGATCAGGTTTGGCCCGGATACGCGAACCATCACGCCGTCCTGATAGGCCACATCCTGTACTTTGGCGGGGATCGGTTTGTCGATCGGGGTCTTGGTGGCCCGGTCGCTCACCATTTCGATGGCGGTCATCAACCCATGCCCGCCGCGCACGTCACCGATGATGTCATGCTTGTCCATCAGCGCCTTGCACCCCTCAAACAGTTGCGCCCCGCGCGCAGCCGCATTTTCGACCACGTTCAGACGCTCCGTTTCGGCCAGACAGGCCAATGCCGCCGCAGCGCCGACCGGGTGGCCTGAATAGGTATAACCATGGCCGATGGCGGCACCGGTGTTGCCTTCGAAGGCCTCGATCATCCGGTCGCCGATCATCACCGCACCGAATGGGAAATAGCCGTTGGTGATGGCCTTGGCCGTACACATCATATCCGGCTGAACACCCCAAAGACGCGCGCCCGACCATGCGCCGGTGCGGCCATAGGCGGTGATGACCTCATCCGAGATCAGCAGAATGCCGTGTCTGTCACAGATCTCGCGCACCATCGGCATAAAGCTCTCATGCGGAGGGATGACGCCGCCCGCACCCAGAATCGGCTCCATGATGAAGGCCGCGATGGTGGACGCCCCCTGAAACGCAATTTCATCCTCAAGCGCGGCGGCACATAACTTTGCCAGCTTTGCCGGAGCGGTTTCGTTGAACGGATTGCGATAGGTGTAAGGCGCGGGAATATGATAGCAGCCCGGCATCAGCGGTTCATAGGCCGTTCGGAAATTCGCGTTTCCGTTCACACTGGCCCCGCCGAAATGGGTGCCATGATACCCTTTCTTCAGGCTCATGAACTTGACGCGCCCGGGCTCGCCCCTCAGTTTGTGATACTGCCGCGCAAGCCGCAGCGAGGTTTCCACGCTGTCCGACCCGCCCGAGGTGAAAAAGGCCCGGCTCAGCCCGTCAGGTGCAAAGAACCGCGCCAGTTCATAGGAAAGCTCGATCACCGCGTCATTCGACGTGCCCCGGAAGGTCGAGTAATAGGGCAATTGGTCCAGTTGTCCGGAAATCGCCTGCTTCACCGGATCGCAGGAATAGCCCAGATTGACGTTCCACAGCCCGCCAACAGCATCGATGGCCTCGTGCCCGTCGATGTCGCGGATGCGAACACCCTGACCGCCGGTGATGATCTTGGGCGGGTTCACCCGGCTGTCTTCCGGAGACGTCATCGGATGCCACAGGTGGCGCGCGTTGTTTTCCCTTAGAAAGTTTGAATCCTTCATGGCGCAGGTTCCTTGATGGGTAATGAGGCGAGGGTTTCGGTCCACAAGGCATCCACTGCCGCGGGAACGATGCCGCCCCAGTTTCTGGTGATTTGGCGGCCAGCTTTGATCAGGCTGGCGCGATTGATGGCTTCCTGTTCCGGCGTCATGCGGGTCGAGACGCTGGCCACCGCAACTGCTCCGGCCAGCAGACCGGTCTGATCGAAAACCGGGACGGCCATGCCGTGAACCCCGGCTTCGTACCCGCTGCTGGATACGCTGATCCCAGTTTCCCGCGCTTCGGCGACAGAACGGTCCAGATCCTCGGCGGTCGTGGGCGTGAAGTCGGTGAACCGGCTCATATCGGCAAGTGCCGCCTTGCGTAGTTCGGCTCCACCGTAGGCAAGTGCCGTGATCCCCGATGCGGTGGCATGAAGCGGCAGGATGGTTACGTCGATCACCACGCGGGTGCTGTGCTTTACCGATTCGTGCACGGCCAGAGAATGCAGCGTTGTGCCGGACAGAACCGAGGCATGGGCACTTTCGCCGGTCCGCTCTGCCAGCTCTACCAGCGGTTGCAGCACGCCGTCCTTTCGCGGCACGGTGGCCTCGCGCAGCTCAGCCAGACGCAGAACTGCCGGGCCGATCCGATAGGCCTTGTTGGTGGGGTTTTTCTCAACCAATCCAACGGATTCAAGAGCCGTCAGGTAACGATAGGTCGTGGCCTTGTCATGGCGCGACAGGCGGCGGAATTCGGACAGTCCGATTTCGGGGCGCAGAGGGGAAAAGTGGCCCAGCAGCCCGATTGCCTTTTCAATTACCGACATCGCCTTTTGTCGCCCTCCATGTGGTTCTTTCAAAAAAGATTGACAGAAGAAACTTCACAACGCAATATATTTTTCGAACCATCGGTTTAAATAATGAACCACTTAGGGAGGAAGGCATGAAGAAACTGGGATTCGCATTGGGTTCCGCCGCGCTGGCGGCAATGGCAATGGCCACGGGGGCGGCCGCTGAATATCCGGAAAAACCGGTCGAGTTCGTGGTTCCGTGGCCGCCGGGCGATCTTGAGGATGTCCTGACCCGGATGATCGCCGAGGATTTTCAGGCCAAATATGGTGTGGCCGCAGCCGTAGTGAACAAACCCGGCGGCGGTGGTGGCCCCTTCCCGGGCGCGGTCGAAGTCGCGAATGCCCCGGCTGATGGTTACACCGTCGGGTCGTTCATCATCGCTGTTCCGACAGTCGGTCCTCAGATCGGTATTCCCGAGCTGAACCCGGACCCGTTCGAGCCTTTGGGGAACTTCCTGACCTATCCATTTGTCATCGCTACATCGGGCGACGCACCCTATGACGACATGGCCGGTTTGGCCGAATACGCCAAGGAAAATGATGTAGCTTTGGGTCACTTTGGTGCGCCGCTTGTGCCAACCCGTGTCACGCTCGCGCTGGCCGAGGAAATGGGATTCAACTATGCCTCTGACGCGCCGTTTGACGCGCTGGACTGCAATACGCTGGCATCGGGTGATGTGGACGTGATCAATACCACTCTGCAGCTGATCTTGCCCTGTCTGGACGACGTCAAAGTGCTGGCCTCGATCGGGGCCGAGCGGATTTCACTAACGCCGGATGCGCCCACTGTGGCCGAACTGGCCCCGGACCTGAATGTCTCGCTATGGAATGGTCTGTTCGTGCACAAGGACACCCCGCAGGAGGCGCGCGACAAGATCATCGAAGTGGCGAAAGAAACGGTTCTGTCGGATCGCGCACAGCAGATCGCGGCCGAGACAGGGGCGCTGATCTATTGGCAGGATGCCGATGCGGTCAAAACCCAGATCAGCAACGATATCGAAACTCTGGGTCATATCGGCGAGATGCTGGGTAACTGATCCGTGATATCTGCCCGGGCGCCCGGTACGGGCGCCCCTTTCCATTTGCCGAAAGGCCATCTGACATGTCACGCGTCAAGACATTACAGGCTCTGTTCAAGCGATACAGGCGTCCGGGCGACATCGTGTTCGCCTGGGTCTTTCTGGCCTTTGCCCTGTTCCTGCTGTTTCACCTGACCTCGCAGACCCAGTTCAAGCCGGGCGGCAAGTTCTTTGCCCAGCCACGCTTTTGGCCAGCGGTTGCCTTGTTCGGCATGGCCGTCTTTGCGGCGCTGCACCTGATTGGTTCTGCCCTGTCGGAACGGATCGAAGGGCGCTGGCAAGAGGTCTGGTTATGGATCAGGTCGGTGGAATACGCAGGCTGGTTTATCGCCTATGCCGCTGTGGTTCCGATTATCGGCTATCTGCCTGCCACGGTTCTGGCTGCATTGCTGCTGACGGTCCGGGCCGGTTACGGCAATCGTATGATACTCACCGCGGCATTCGTGTCGGCCACTACCATTGTCGTGCTGTTCAAAAGCTTTCTGCAGGTCAAACTGCCCGCCGGGCAGGTCTATGAATACCTGCCCGATGGTATGCGGCAGATCATGCTGACCTATTTCTGACGGGGACCTGTCATGGAAAACCTTCTTGCCGGTGTCGAACTGCTTGCCCGTTGGGATGTGGGTCTGGCCCTGCTGATCGGCTCTGTTGGTGGTGTGATCATCGGTGCCATTCCCGGCGTCGGCCCCGCAGTCGCCATCGCCATCCTGCTGCCCGCCACCTTTTCGCTGGAACCCATTGTGGGCCTGACCATGCTGTTGGGCATCTATGGCTCGTCCATGTATGGCGGGGCGCTACCGGCGGTTCTGATCAACACGCCAGGCACAGCAGTCAATGCACTGACCTCGTATGACGGCTATCCCATGACCAAAAAGGGTCAGGCGCTCAGGGCGGTTTCGCTTGCCTATTTCGCGTCCTTCTGGGGCGGATTGTTCGGCATTATCTGCCTGATCCTGCTGTCACCGGTTCTGGCCATAATCGCGCCGATGTTCGGCAGCCGAGAGATTTTTCTGGCCGCCTTGCTTGGGATCATCCTCGTCATCCTTGCCCACCGGGGCCAGATACTTGCCGCCGGGATGCTGGCGATGTTTGGCATCTTCCTGCAGACCATCGGGCTGGATGCCGTCACCTATTCCAAGCGCTTTACCTTCGACATGACCTGGCTCAGTTCGGGTGTGAACCTGATCGTGGTTGTTCTGGGCCTCTTCGCGCTCAGCCAGGCATTCATGCTGCTGACCAGCCCGGATGAAAGGCCGCATCCGCAGCCGGTCAAGGGCCGTCCCATTCTCGGGCTAAGGGAGTTGTTCCGTCACAAACGCGTCGCCACCGCCGCGTCCGGGTTTGGCGTGATGATGGGCATGATCCCCGGCGTCGGTGAATTCACCGCGCAATTCATGAGCTATACCTATGCGCAGCGCACCTCGAATGACCCTGATCAGTTCGGCAAAGGCTCGCCCGAGGGTCTGATCGCCTCTGAGGCCGCGAACAACGCGGTACCTGCCGCCGCCATGGTTCCCCTGCTGGCGCTGGGCATACCGGGCGAGGCTCTGACCGCGATGATGTTGTCGGTTTTCTATGTTCACAACGTCATTCCCGGTCCGCAACTGTTCCAGAACAACATTGATCTGGTCTATGCGCTCTACGTTGCGCTGATCGTTCTGAATGTCATCGTGATTGCGTTCCTGATGGTGTCGACCAACCTGCTGACCCGGATCATCCAGATCCCGACGCGTTTTCTGGGCGTGTTGATCCTGATCCTGTCTTTTGTCGGGGTCTACTCTCTGCGGAACTCGCTGACCGATTGCATGATGGCCGCCGGGTTCGGGGTGCTGGGTCTGATCCTCAAACGCCTGAACCTGCCCATCGTGCCGATCATTCTTGGCATGGTTCTGGGTGGCATCATGGAGGTCAAGCTGCGTTCGGCCATGGCGCGCGTGAAGACCCCGTTCGACATGATCGACCGCCCGCTGGCATTCATCATCTTTCTCACCATCCTGCTGGTCATCGCCCTGCACATTCGCACCCTGATCAAGGAACACCGCGCGCGCGAGCCCGAGGCCGATCACGACCTGCACGACACCCAACAAAGGTAATCCCGATGGATCAGCAACGCATTGATCTCCTCCGCTCCGAACCCGTCGCGGCGCAGCAGCATCTGATTGACGGGGCAAGCGCGCCCGCATCGGATGGCGACGTGCTGAAGGTTCTGTCGCCGATCGACGGTCAGCCTCTGACCACGATCGCGCGCGGCACCGCCGCTGATGTGGACCGCGCCGTCGCGGCAGCGCGCGATGCGTTCGCGGACCGGCGCTGGGCGGGTCAACCGCCTGCCGCCCGCAAAAAGGTCCTTCTGAAATGGGCCGAACTGATCGAAGCCGAGGCGCTGTCCCTCGCCGTGCTTGGTGTTCGCGACAACGGGACCGAGATCAACATGGCCTTGAAGGCCGAGCCCCACTCGGCAGCGGGTACCTTGCGCTATTATGCCGAAGCCATCGACAAGGTGTATGGCGAAATCGCCCCGACCGCTTCGGATGTTCTGGGCCTTGTGCACAAGGAACCCGTCGGCGTGGTCGGTGCCATCCTGCCATGGAATTTCCCGCTGATGATCGGGGCGTGGAAGCTGGGTCCGGCGCTGGCTGCGGGTAATTCGGTGGTGCTGAAGCCTGCTGAAACCGCCTCGCTTTCCCTGATCCGCATGGCCGAACTGGCGCTTGAGGCAGGCTTGCCGCCCGGTGTTCTGAACGTCGTGACCGGCGAAGGCGCGGTGGTGGGCGAGGCGATGGGCCTTTCCATGGGAATTGACGTACTTGTTTTTACCGGCTCCGGTCCCGTGGGGCGCAAGCTGCTGGAATATTCAGCACGATCCAATCTGAAAAGGGTCTATCTGGAACTGGGGGGCAAGTCGCCCAACATCGTTTTTGCCGATGCGCCCGATCTGAATGAGGCGGCAAAAGTTGCCGCCATGGGCATCTTTCGCAATTCCGGTCAGGTCTGCGTGGCTGGCTCGCGCCTGCTGGTCGAACGTTCCATTCACGACGATTTTGTTGCGGCTGTCAGCAAACATGCTGAGGCCCTGCGCGTCGGTGACCCCCTGCATCTGAGCAGCGACATCGGCGCGGTCAACTCTGACCGCCAGCTTGCCCAGAACCTGCAATTCGTTGAAACCGCCGTTGCCGAGGGCGGCATCCTCACCACCGGTGGCACCCGCATTCTGTCGGAAACCGGTGGATATTATATGTCCCCGACAGTCGTCACCAATGTCGAGGTCAACGCAACGCTGGCGCAGAAAGAGGTGTTCGGGCCGGTTCTGGCCGTCACCCCCTTTGCCGATGAAGACGAGGCGATCCGGATTGCCAACAGCACCGATTACGGGCTGGCGGGGGGTGTCTGGACATCCAGCCTGTCGCGCGCGCACCGGATGATCCGCGCGGTAAAAACCGGGGTGGTTCACGTCAACACCTATGGCGGCGCGGACGGTACTGTGCCTCTGGGCGGGGTCGGTCAGTCCGGCAACGGACATGACAAATCCCTGCACGCGTTGGATAAATACCTCGACCTGAAAACCGCCTGGATCAAACTGTAACCGCCAATCCCTAAGTCGGAGCATGACATGGACAAGACAATTCTGGTGATCGGCACCTATGACACCAAGGATGACGAGCTGAACTTTCTGGCCGATGCGATCCGGGGGCAGGGCGGCAACGTTTTGACCATGGATGTTAGCGTGCTGGGTGATCCGACCGCACCGACGGACTATTCCAAACATGACGTGGCCGAGGCGGGCGGCAGCTCGATTCAGGCGGCCATCGATAGTGGCGACGAAAACCACGCCATGCAGATCATGGCGCAGGGGGCCGCCCAACTGACCACGCGCCTCTATGGCGAAGGCCGTTTTGACGGCATGATTGTTCTGGGCGGCACCATGGGCACCGATCTGGCGCTGGATGTCTGTTCGGCGCTGCCCCTAGGCGTGCCGAAATACATCGTCTCAACCGTGTCGTTCTCGCCCCTCATCCCGTCGGATCGGCTGGCTGCGGATGTGCAGATGATCCTCTGGGCTGGTGGGCTTTATGGTCTGAATTCGGTCTGCAAGGCTTCGCTCAGCCAAGCTGCCGGGGCCGTTCTGGGCGCCGCGCGTGCCGTACAGCCGCCAGACCGGAGCAGACCGCTGATCGGGATGACATCGCTGGGCAAATCGGCGTTGAAATACATGGTCTCGCTCAAGCCCGCGCTTGAAGAGCGCGGGTTCGAAGTTGCGGTCTTTCACGCAACGGGCATGGGCGGGCGGGCCTTTGAAAGTCTGGCATCGCAAGGGGCCTTTGCCTGCGTGTTCGATTTCTGTACGCAGGAACTGGGCAATCACATTCATGGCTCGAACATCTCTGCCGGACCCGACCGCCTGACAAATGCGGGGCGGCAAGGCACGCCGCAGCTGGTTGCGCCGGGGTGCTATGACCTTGTGGATATCGTCGGCTGGCAGGCGGTGCCGCCAAATTGGGACAACCATCTTCAGCACGCGCACAATCGCCTGCTGACTTCGATCGTTCTGGATCAGGAAGAACGCAAGGCCGTGGCCCGCGCCCATTGCGAACAGCTGGCGCAGGCCACCGGTCCAACGGCCCTGCTGTTGCCCAAAGGCGGCTGCGGAGAGTGGGACCGCCCCGGCGCAGACCTGCACGACCAGCAAGGGCTGTCGGCCTTCATGGATGAAGTCACGGTAAACTGCCCGGGCAATGTCACGCTTGTCGAACTTGACGCCCATATCAACGACGCGGAATTCGCGGAAAAGGCGCTGGAAATCTTTGACCGCTGGCGGGCCGAAGGCATCATTGCCGCGTGATGTGAAGGCAGGCGCGCAGACCCTGCTGGCCTGCCTCGAATGTCAGTGACCCGCCATGCTGTTCGGCCACGGTGGCGGCGATGGTCAGACCCAGCCCGAACCCGTTCGATGATCCGGTATTCGATCCCCGGCGAAACGGGGCCATCAGCGACTCTATATCCGCAACGGACAGATCGGCGCCCTTGTCCTCGATGATGATCGTGGCGGTGCGGGCGTCTGTCTCCAGCTCGACCTCGGCATGCCGTCCGTATTTCAGCGCGTTGTCGATCAGGTTGGTTAGCGCACGCTTCAGAGAGATCGGCCGCGCCGTGACAAGAACCCGCCGCGTTTCCGGCAAAGCCCCGTGCCCTCGCCGGGACATGAAGACCGAAGGCGCGCCCTCGACAGCCACGGGCGCGGCCTGTTTCAATGTCACCGGCCGCCCGGTATCCTGATAATCCGCGACCAGAGACTCGACCAGAGAGGCCAACGAAATCTGACGCGGCTCCTCGACACTCAACTCCGAGCGGGTGTATGTCAGGACGCTTTCGATCATGCCGGTCATCTGGTCCACGTCCGCCTCAAGCTTTTCGCGCAGCTCGTCATCGGAAATCAGCGCCGCACGCAGGCGGACCCGTGTTGCCGGGGTGCCCAGATCGTGACTGACCCCCGACAGCACGATGGCGCGTTTCTCCAATTGCTCGCGCTCGGCTTCGAGATGGGCGTTCACCGCTTCGACGATATCACGCAGCTCGGACGGGCCGTCCGCGTCATAGCTTTCCGGCCCGCCACTGCGTCGGCGGCCCCGCAAAGTCCGGGCAAACTGCGAAAACGTGTCCGTCACGTTCACCACCGATGACAGGATGACCGCCAGCCCGACAGCCGCCAGCAAGATCGCCGGAACACGCATATCGGTGGGCGCGGCCTGACACCCCCAGATCCCCCGCCCGTCGATCTGCTGCCATGTTCCGCGTCCGAACCGTGCGATCAGGATCGGCTCGCTGCAATAGGTGGCCAGCAATCGGGTCAGGTTTCCCATCTTTTCCGGCGCCGTCTGATCCGTCCCCGAGGTGATGCCGGAAACCGGGTAAACCAGCTGATCCGACATCACCGCCAGATGCAGCACCCGGCTGCTGAGTGGCGCGGAACTGTCCGTCAGAATGGACAGGTGCGTCACAAAGCTGAGGTTCGTCAGGTCGGGAAGTTGCTCGAACTCACCCGCCTCTGCCAGCGTGGCGGCCTCGGTGGAAAGCGGTGATATCCGCAGCGGGGCAGGTGGTGTATTGCCGGTGCGCAACGCTTCATACACGGCAAATCCCGCCACATAAGATCGCGTCAGATAGCTTTCCCACGCGCGCGCCGAGGCGAACCACAGCCAGGCCGCGGCCAAGCCGACAGCAAAGCCGGTCAGGGTCCAGAGCCACCCAAGGCTTCGTAACCGTAAGCCGCGCGCGATCATTCGTCCTGTTCCACGGAAACATCCGCGGCAAAGATATAACCGACACCGCGTTCGGTACGCAGCAGTTGCGGTTCCTTCGGGTTGGCCTCGATCTTTGATCGCAACCGCCCCACCAGCATGTCGATCGCCCGACCCTGCGCATCGCCCTTGTCGCCTTCACCCGTCACGTCCAGAGCGGCGGCAATCTCGTCGCGCGTCAGGGGAATGTGGGGGTTGGCCAGCAGAACTTTCAGCAACGCGGTTTCGCGCTGTGACAGGGCGACCAGATATCCCTCGGGCGAATGCACCTCGTCCCGTTTGCCATCATACATCCATCCAGCAAACCGGAAGGTCCGGGTCCGGCGGCGATAGGCCAGCGATGACGAGCGGCGCGCACGTTGCAGGACCGCCCGTACCCGTGCCAGCAGCAACTGGGGATTGAAGGGCTTGGCGATATAATCATCGGCCCCGACCTCGTATCCGGCCATGCGCTGATGATCCGCGGACAGGGCTGACACAAAGATGATCGGCACATCCTGTTCGCGCCGCAGCCGTGCGCAGATTTCGACGCCGTTCTCATCGCCCAGCATGACGTCCAGCAGGATCAGATCTATGCGTCCGGATTTGAGATGTGTCTGCACTTCCGCTTCAGACGCGGCGGGCAGGGCAGCGAACCCGTTCTGCTGAAAGAACTGGGTCAGCATCGAACGCATGTCAGGATCGTCATCGACAACCAGCAGCCGTGGAATGGACACTTGCCTTGCCTCCCCAATTCCATTCTGCCGCCGATGCTTTGTAACGAACGGCAACAAATTCAAGGTCAACGTAACACGCTGTAACAAAAGCGGTGAAAATTTCCATCCCTGCCCGCGCAGACCGGATTTTCCGCGTTGTCAGACAGGTTTCTTGGTCCAGAATGGCGGGCATCGCTGCGCCATAGCAGCCTTTGTTGTATTTGGGAGGATACCAAAAATGAAACGCTTTGCGTTTGCCACCGTTTCCACGATGGCCGTTGCGTCAGCCGCCTTTGCCGAGCCGCAGGCCGAGGTTCTGCACTGGTGGACCTCGGGCGGCGAGGCCAAATCAGTCGCCGTACTGCAGGAAGAGTTCGCCTCGAACGGCGGTACATGGACAGACATGCCGGTTGCCGGTGGTGGCGGCGATGCGGCCATGACCGCTCTGCGAGCCCGCGTCCTTGCCGGAAACGCACCGACTGCAGTTCAGCTGAAAGGCCCCGCCATTCAGGAATGGTACGAAGAGGGCGTTCTGGCCGACATCTCGAACGTGGCCGAGGCCGAAGGCTGGGCCGATGTTCTGCCCGCTTCGATCGCGGGTCATATGAAATGCGAAGGCACGTGGTGCGCAGCACCGGTGAATGTGCACCGCGTGGATTGGATCTGGGCCAATGCGGACGTACTGGCCGCCAACGACATCGAAATGCCGACCACATGGGAAGAGTTCAACGCCGCAGCTGAAAAACTGCAGGCCGCTGGTGTGATCCCGCTGGCCCATGGCGGTCAGGCATGGCAGGACGCCACCGTGTTCGAAACCGTTGTGCTGGGCATTGGCGGGCCGGAGTTCTTCCAGAAAGCGTTGGTTGATCTGGACCCCGAGGCGCTGACTTCGGACACCATGGTTCAGGCATTCGATCAGATGCGCACCCTGCGTGGGTATGTTGACGAGAACTTCTCGGGCCGTGACTGGAACCTTGCCACCGCCATGGTGATGAACGGTGAGGCCGCATTCCAGATCATGGGCGACTGGGCCAAGGGTGAATTCCTGGCGGCTGGCAAGAAGCCCGGCGAAGATTTCCTGTGCGCCTCGACCCCCGGCGACGGCTATCTGTACAACGTCGACAGCTTTGCCATGTTCGAGGTTGAAGGCGACGATAAACGCTCGGGTCAGGAACTGCTCGCCAAGCTGATCGTGGCACCAAACTTCCAGAAGGTGTTCAACCTGAACAAAGGTTCAATCCCCGCGCGGACCGACGTGGCGCTGGATGACTTTGACGTCTGTGCCAACCTGTCGGCCGAAGACATGGGCTCGACCTCGGCTGGTGGTTCGCTGCTGCCGTCTTATGCCCATGGTATGGCGCTGCGCGGGTCGCAGGCCGGTGCGATCACCGACGTTGTGACCGCGCATTTCAACTCGGACATGTCCTCGGCTGACGCGGTTCAGCAACTGGCGGACGCGGTGGCAAACAGCTACTGATCCAACACGCTCTGCCCCCTATAATGCGGGGCAGAGCATCTTTCCCCGGAGGCTAAAATGTCCGAATGGCTGGAAAACCACCTGCCCAAGGTGGTGCTGGCACCGTCGTTCATCGCCGTATTGATCTTTGTCTACGGATTTATCGGATGGACCGCGTGGGTGTCGCTGACCCGATCGAAACTGCTGCCGAAATACGAGATCAAGGGCTTCATCCAATATGAACGCCTGTTCGACTCACCCCGCTGGGATACGGCGATCAACAACCTGTACATCTTTGGCGCGCTGTTCATTGTGATCGCGATGGTGCTGGGTTTGTTGCTGGCGATCCTGCTTGATCAGAAAATTCGCGTCGAAGGGGCCATTCGCACGATCTATCTGTACCCGATGGCACTGTCGATGATCGTGACTGGCACGGCTTGGAAGTGGATTCTGAATCCCGGTCTGGGTATCGAATCCATGGTGCAGGGCTGGGGCTTTCCCAATTTCGAATTCGACTGGTTGGTGAACCCCGACTACGCCATCTACACCATTGTAATTGCTGCGATCTGGCAAAGCTCGGGCTTTGTGATGGCGCTGTTTCTGGCCGGTTTGCGGTCGGTGGATGGTGAGATCATCAAGGCCGCGCAGGTCGATGGAATCCCCACGTGGCGCATCTATACGGCGATCATCATCCCCTCGATGGCCCCGATCTTCCTGTCCGCCTTCATCGTGCTGGCGCACCTCGCAATCAAAAGCTTTGACCTTGTCATAGCCCTGACGGGTGGCGGTCCGGGTTATGCGACCGATCTGCCGGCCACGTACATGTACGCCATGGCGTTTTCGCGCGGCGACATCGGTCAGGCGGCCTCATCCGCGATGATCATGATGCTGGTCGTCTTTGCCATCGTGGTTCCATATCTTTACTCAGAGCTGAGGGCGAAAAATGACTGATCTGTCGATGCCCCAAACCCGCACCCGCAGCCAAAGCGCCACCGGTAAGATTGCCCTGCGTTGGCTGCTCTATATCCTGCTGAGCCTGTTCGCGCTGTATTACCTGATGCCGCTTTTCGTGATGTTGACCACATCGCTGAAAAGCCTCGAGGAAATTCGCACCGGGTCCCTGATCTCGCTGCCGCGCGAAGTAAGCTTCGACGCCTGGAAAACTGCATGGTCCGGGGCTTGTACGGGCATCCAGTGCGAAGGTCTGCGGCCCTATTTCTGGAACTCGGTCCTGATTGCGGTTCCTGCGGTTGTTCTGTCGACCCTGTTGGGAGCGCTGAATGGTTATGTCGTGGCGCAGTGGCGGTTCAAAGGGGCCAATATCATCTTCTCGCTGATGCTGTTTGGCTGCTTCATCCCGTTTCAGGTCGTCTTGCTGCCGATGGCGCGCCTGTTGGGAATGATGGGGATCGCCGGGACCATTCCGGGCCTGATCTTCGTGCACGTGATCTATGGGCTGGGCTTCACGACGCTGTTTTTCCGCAACTACTATGTCACCATTCCGTCCGAACTGACAAAGGCGGCCCGTGTCGACGGGGCAGGCTTCCTGCGGATTTTCTGGTCGATATTCCTGCCGCTGTCACTGCCGATCATCGTGGTGACCGTGATCTGGCAGTTCACGCAGATCTGGAATGACTTCCTGTTCGGCGTGTCATTCAGCCAGGCGGGCACGCAGCCCGTGACCGTGGCGCTCAACAACATCGTTAACTCCACCACCGGCGTCAAAGAATACAACGTCGACATGGCCGCCGCGATTATCGCGGGGCTACCGACGCTGCTCGTCTATGTCGTTGCCGGTAAGTATTTCATCCGCGGCCTGACCGCTGGTTCTGTGAAGGGATAAGACCCATGGCTCCTATTCTCGACATCAACAAACTGTACAAGAATTACGGCCCTGTCGAAATTCTCAAGGACATAAACATCTCGATCGATCCGGGCGATTTTCTGGTGCTGGTCGGGCCTTCGGGCTGCGGTAAATCCACCCTGCTGAACTGCATCGCAGGGCTGGAGGAGATCACCGGCGGCACCCTGTCCATCGGCGGCAACGACATGACTCATGTCAGCCCAAAGGACCGCGACATCGCGATGGTGTTTCAGTCCTACGCGCTTTACCCGACGATGACCGTTGCCAAGAACATCACTTTCGGCATGAAGGTGCGCGGCGTCGATCAGGCCACGCAAGAGGCCAAACTGAAAGATGTGGCCTCGCTACTGCAGATCGAACCGTTGCTGAACCGCCGCCCAAGCCAGCTGTCGGGCGGACAGCGGCAGCGGGTTGCGATGGGCCGGGCGCTGGTCCGCGACCCCAAGCTGTTCCTCTTTGACGAGCCTTTGTCCAATCTCGACGCGAAACTGCGGGTCGAGATGCGGACCGAAATCAAGAAGCTGCACCAGACGCTGGATGCCTCGATCGTCTACGTGACCCATGACCAGATCGAAGCGATGACGCTGGCCACCAAGATCGTGGTGTTGAAAGGCGGCGTCGTGCAACAGATCGGCAGCCCGGCTGAAATCTACAACAACCCGGCCAACCTGTTTGTCGCCGATTTCATGGGCTCACCCGCGATGAACCTGATCCCAGCCAGGGCCGAGCGCAATGGCACCGGCACGCATATCTCGATCGCGCGCGGATCAGGTGCGCCGATCGTTCTGACGGACGCGCGAAATCCGGACCTGCCGCAGGACGTCATTCTGGGGCTGCGCCCGGAAGACATTGCCGAGGCAGGTTTTCGCGCAGGCGCAGGCGTGCAGGAGGCCGAGTGCCTTGTCGACATGGTCGAACCCGCCGGGGCCGACACCTATGTGGTCTCAGAGCTGGGCGGCAAACAGGTGACGGCACGGCTTCACGCTGAAACCAGTGCGCAGGCCGGTCAGATGCTGAACCTTGCATTCGACATGAGTAAGGTGTCCTATTTCGCAAAGGAAAGCGGCGAAAGGTTGAACTGACCCCATGCGTCTGGTTGCGGATCTGGGCGGCACCAATGTTCGGTTTGGTATGGTCTCGGGCGGGTCCCGACCCGACCACGTGGAACGGCTGCGCAATGATGACTTTGACAGTTTCTCGGATGCGCTGTCCCGGTACTGGGCCGGGACAGGGCTGCCGCATCTGGATGAGGTTGCGATCGCCATCGCCGGCCCGGTCATCGGAGACAGAGCGCGGCTGACCAACCGCGACTGGACCATCGACGCGCACCGGATCAGCGACGAATTGGGCGGTCCGCGGATCAGGCTTCTGAACGATCTCAACGCGCTGGGTTACGCGGTGCCGCACCTCACTGGCGAAGACGTGGAATTGCTGACACCGGATTGCCCGGCCGACACAGACGTCAGGCAGGCGCTGGTCGCAGGAATCGGCACCGGCTTCAATGTCAGCCCGGTTCTGAATACCGGCACATCGATCTTTTGCCCGGTGTCCGAGGCCGGTCACACAATGCTGCCTGCCGATATCGCGGATCGCCTGAAAGCGGATTTCCCGGACCTGCCAGACATGCCGACGGTCGAGCATTGTTTTTCGGGCCGCGGCTTTGCACTGTTGCGGGGGAAGTGGGAGGAACGGTCAGATTATCCCTCATTTCTCAACTACTACGCGGAACTGATGGGTCTGCTCTGCCGCAATCTGTTGCTGGGATTCATGCCCATGTCCGGCATCTATTTCGCCGGAGGCGTTGCCCGCGAGGTTCTGCAATCCCCCGCACGGGCAAGATTTGCGCAGGTGTTCAACAGCCCGTTCGATCTGTCAGACAACCTGAAAGCACCCGCATACCTGATTGTGGACGACACCGCCGCGCTGCGGGGATGCGCAGCGGTTCATATCTGAGCGAACTCAGCCGATATTGTTCAGGTCCTTGATCAGCTGGTTCAGATTGCCCTTGCGCGCATCCAGCAGGGCACCGATCTCGGTCCGTTCGGTCAACAGCATGTTCACACCTTCGATGAACATGTTGTAGAACTTGTCCTTGCCCGATTTGTCCGACACCAGGAACGTCACCTCGAACGGTGCCTCGCCCCGCAGCTTGACGCTGCTGCGTACTTCGTATCCGGCCTTGATCTTGCGGGCGTTCTTGACGGTTACTTCACCGCCGATGAATTCGCGGAACCGGCGACCGTATTTACGCGCGATGTAACCCTGAAACGCTTTGGTGAACTGGCGGATTTGCGACGAACTTGCGGTACGTGCATCAGGCCCCAGCGCATAGCGGGCCATGATCGGCACATCGGCGTATTGCGAGAAGATCTTTTCGAAATCCCGCAGCATGGCCTTTTCCGATTTGCCCGAGTCGATTACCCGGTTGATGTCGGCAACCACGCTGTTGACCAGTTGCTTGGCGCCGTCCTCGGTCAGGGCCAAGGCAGGCAGGGGAAGCGCGGCAAGGCCCAGGCCCGCGACTGCGGTGGCGACAAATGTGCGGCGGTCAATCGGGTTATTCAGCATAAGGGTCCTCGTAGGGGTCTAGGTAGGGGTCCCTGACAGGGTCGGTGCCGGTATCGGCATAGGGATCGGTGTAAAGCCCTAGATAGGCGTCTTCGTCGTCTCTTGCCAGTTCGAACCGGCGGTTTTGCAGATAGATCAGGCGCGCCTGCGCGTAACTGTCTGCGCTGCCATACAGAATTGAATCGACCGTATCCGAGAATCGACCCCGGTCGCCCATGCGGCGCACCACCTCGGCATAAAGTCCCAGATTGTCCACCGGGCGCGTCGGCGCGAAATCAATGGGGTTGGTGAACAGGTTGACCACAACGCCGACCGCGTCGCGGGTTGTCGATGGCCCGTAAAGGGGCAGCTCGACATATGCGCCTTCGCCAAAGCCCCAGGCGTGCAGCGTTTCGCCAAAATCGGTATCGACCTGCGGGATTTCGAAATCGCTTGCCGGATCGGCGAGTCCGGCAAAGCCGACAGTCGAGTTGATCGTGAACCGCAACAACGCGATGCCCATCTCTTTGGGCTTACCCTGCAGTAGATAGTCGACCGCCTGACCGGGCAACGAGATATTCTCGGCGAAATGGTTGAAACTGGTCACCATCGGTTCGGGGATGATCCGGACATACCCTTTCGAGGCAGGGCGGAAAAAGAACCTGTCGACGCCAAGATTGAATTTGTGGATGGACCGGTTGGTTTTTTCGTAGGGGTCGAAAATCTCACCGCGTGCCACTTCGTCGGCGGGTGCTTTGGCGCAGGCCGACAGCGCCGTAACCGCGGCCAGAACGAATAGATGTTTCAAACGGGCTCTGCTCAACACGGTTCTTCGCTACTCCACGACATCCGGTGACAACGGGCCGGACGGTTCATTTCAAATTGGCCTCGGAATCAAAACGATTTACGGCTTTTGGGGTGACATAATCGTTTCGCGGCGGATTTGGAACCGCCAAGCGTGTAACCCGCATTCACGTTCGGCGTAAAGTGACCGCAGTTCAACAGCCGTAAATGAGAGGAGTTGCGCGCAAATTTGCGTTCGGTCGGAAAAAGCGGGCCAAGGTGCCGGATTTGCGCTTTCCGAAATCTTCGATCCCGATTAGCGTCCGCGGGATTCGAACAGGGTGAGGAAAAATCATGAGCTTTGCAGCAAATCTCGAAAAACTGGGCGTCAACCTGCCCGACGCACCGGCACCTGCCGCCAACTATGTGCCCTTTGTGAAGATGGGCAACATCGTCTACGTGTCCGGTCAGATTTCCAAGGATGACGACCTGATCACCGGCAAGCTGGGCGACGATATGGACACCGAAGCGGGCGCAGCAGCGGCCAGAGTGTGCGCCATCAATCTGCTGGCTCAGGTCAAGGCGGCGTGTGATGGCGATATCGATCGTCTGGTGCGGGTGGTCAAGCTGACCGGTTTCGTCAATTCGACCGCTGATTTCACGCAACAGCCGCAGGTCATCAACGGCGCATCCGACTTTCTGGTCGAGGCGCTGGGCGATGCAGGTCGTCACTCGCGTTCGGCGGTCAGTGCCGCGTCGCTGCCGCTGGGTGTCGCGGTCGAGATCGAAGGCATCTTCGAGATTCGATGACTCCGGCCCTGCCAGCGTCTTTTTTGCAGCGCCCGATCGCGCATCGGGGGTTGCATGACACCGCCAAAACCCGCCCGGAAAACAGCCGGGCGGCCATTCAGGCTGCCATTGATGCAGGGTATGGCATTGAAATCGACTTGCAAATGTCGGCGGACGGGCGGGCGCTGGTGTTCCACGACTATGACCTTGGCCGCCTGACGGATAAATCCGGACCCGTGCGGCAAAGATCTGCCGCCGAGGCCGCCGAAATCCGGCTTTTGTATTCCGACGCCGAAGGCATCCCGACGCTGGATGAAATCCTGGCTCTGGTTGCCGGAAAAACACCGCTGCTGATTGAACTCAAGGATCAGGACGGCGCGATGGGCACCGATACCGGTCCGCTCGAACAGGATACAATTCGGGCGCTGGCGGGCTATGATGGCCCGGTCGCCCTGATGTCGTTCAACCCCCACAGCGTGGCCGAACTGGCGCGCCTGGCACCGCACCTGCCGCGCGGCATCGTCACCAGTTCCTACGATCAAAGCGAATGGCCGCTGTCGCAGGAAACCTGCGATCACCTGCGCGACATCCCAGATTTCGACAGGGTCGGTGCCAGCTTCATCAGCCACGAAGTACCCGACCTCAGCCGTCCCCGCGTGGCCGAACTCAAGGCGCGGGGGGTGCCGGTCCTGTGCTGGACCGTCCGCTCGTCCGGAGAGGAGGTTCAGGCCCGCAAAGTTGCCGACAATGTGACCTTCGAGAATTATCTGGCAGCGCATTCGACTTGATCCCGGCCTGCACTGTCACAGATAGTGGTCGGGTGCGGAGGGCAGATGGATCAGGCACAAATCGAAGTTCGCGTTCTGGGTTCGCTCTCGCAGATTGCAGAGGCGGAATGGGACAGTTGCGCCTGCCCCGAGGCGGAACAGGGCGGTCGCCCGCTGGACCCGTTCACGACGCACCGGTTCCTGTCGGCGCTGGAAGACAGTGGATCGGTCGGGCCGGGTACCGGCTGGCAGCCGCAATATCTGACCGCTTATCTGGACGGGATGCTGATCGGCGCCGCACCGATGTATGCCAAGTCACACAGTCAGGGCGAATATATCTTCGATCACAACTGGGCGCATGCCTATGAAGGCGCAGGGGGGCGGTATTATCCGAAGCTCCAGATCGCGGTCCCGTTCACCCCCGCAACCGGGCGTCGGTTTCTGGTGCGCCCCGGATATGAGGGGATCGGGATGTCGGCGCTGGTGCAGGGCGCGGTGCAACTGGCCGCAGATAACGAGGTATCGTCGCTGCACGCCACCTTCTGCACACAATCCGAGGCCGAAGCCGGTGAGCAGATGGGGCTGCTGCTCAGAACCACGCAGCAATTTCACTGGCTGAACGACGAATACGCTGATTTTGAAGGGTTTCTTGCCGCTCTGTCTTCCCGCAAGCGAAAGAACATACGCAAGGAACGGGCGCAGGCCTGTGAATTTGGCGGCAATATCTACACCCTGACCGGCAACGACCTGCAGCCCGAGCATTGGGATGCGTTCTGGCGCTTTTATCAGGATACCGGATCGCGCAAGTGGGGCTCACCCTATCTGACGCGCCAATTCTTTGATATCGCACAGGAAACCATGGCCGATGACATGGCTTTGGTTCTGGCCGAACGCAATGGATATCCGATCGCGGGGGCGCTGAACTTCATCGGTCGTCAGACGCTCTTTGGTCGTTATTGGGGCTGTGTCGAACATCACCCCTGTCTTCATTTCGAACTGTGCTATTATAGGGCAATCGATTTTGCCATTGCCCATGGCCTCGCCCGGGTAGAAGCCGGCGCGCAGGGTGAACACAAACTGGCGCGCGGTTATCTGCCGACGCCGACGCACAGTCTTCACTGGATCGGAAATCCGGGGTTTTCTGATGCGGTCGCCAAATATCTGGATGCCGAGGCCCGCGCAGTGGGAGAAGAGATCGAAATCCTGACGGAATACGGCCCGTTCAGGAAATCGAACCCGGAGGAACAGCAATGACCGAACTATTGTCCAACGAGACCCGCGGACCTCTGCTGGACCCGCTGTTCAAGAATGGCTGGACCATGGCCGACGGCCGCGACGCAATCACCAAGACCTTCATCTTCGAAAACTTCGTCGAAGCGTTCGGATGGATGACACGCGTGGCGATTTGGGCGGAAAAATGGGACCATCACCCGGAATGGTCGAACGTGTACCGCACGGTCGAGGTTACCCTGTCCACCCATGATGTCGGCGGGCTGTCGGCACTGGATGCCAAGCTTGCGCGCAAGATGGATGCCCTGACGTAATTCAGGTGCCTGTGCGCCTGAGATGAGCCAGCGCAAAGGCGCTGGCCCGGTCCTGTTTAAGCGTTTCGGTTTTAACCTGAGACACGAATACCCTGTCACGCCTACAGCGTTCTCGGGCCATTCGTGTAGCAGAATGTTTCAGGTAATACCCGAAACGCTTTAGTCCAGCTGTCCGTTGCCGTCCTGATCTGCCGCCGAAAAATCGTCGGCCATCTGCGCGCCGAATTCACCCCGCGTGACCTGATTGTCGCCGTTCTTATCCATCTTGCTGAAATGATCGATGGTAAAATGAGGGCGCGTTTCATCGGCTACAAGCGTGCCGTTCTTGTCCTCGTCCATGGCCTGAAAGGCATAGTCGGAAAAGGCGTCGAACTCTTCCTTGGACAAAAAGCCGTCATTGTTCTTGTCAATGGCGTCCAGATGCGCCTGATTGAGTTCCGCTACATCCGCCAGCGCGACGGATGCGGTCATGGCTGAAACAGCCGCAAAAAACAAACCGAATTTCATTTCGCTGCCTCCCTTAACACGCGTAACGCTGGCCGGACACGGCACCGGCACCGGCACCCGCGGCGGTCAGAATTGCCTGACCGGACCCGCCACCAAATTGATTCCCGATGGCCCCACCAATCAATGCGCCGCCCAGACTGCCGCTGAGGCAGGCGATTTCATGCTGCCGTGCGGCCTGAGCCTGCGGCGTCGGCGCGGGGCCACAGGCGGACAGCGCACCCGCAGCGATCAGCGCCACTCCTAAAATCCTCAATTTCATCAGCATTCTCCCCTGATTGCACAGTGATTATTCCTGTATATGGGGATTGCAGCAAGTGGTTCATATTAAATCTGAATTAAACCGGCAGGATATGGCCCCGGCGAATGCCGGGGCCAGCGCTGTCACATTTTGTCCAGCAAACCTTCACCCGCCGAAATTTCACAGGCGCCGGGGTTTTCTTCCAGGTTCAGCGCCACGATTTTCCCGTCCTCAACCAGCATGGCATAGCGTTTCGACCTTGCGATCAGACCGGCGGGCGGGGCATCGAAATCCATGCCGATCGCCTTGGTAAACTCGGACCCGGCGTCGGCCAGCATGGTCAGGCCCGCCGCGGCCGCACCCGTGGCCTCGCCCCAGGCGTTCATCACGAAGGGGTCGTTGACCGAAACGCAGATGATCTCGTCCACGCCTTTTGCGTCGAATTGCGCCTTTGTGCGGATAAAGCTGGGCACATGCGCCGAATGGCAGGTTGGTGTGAATGCACCGGGTACGGCAAAAATCACCACCTTGCGACCGGCGGTCTTGGCCGACATCTGCACCTGTTCCGGTCCTTCCGCGCCAATCTGTGTCAGCGTTGCATCAGGCAATGTATCTCCGGCTGAAATCATTTCCCTCTCCCTCAATGTTGGATTTGCGAGTCAGTCCTCTCCGGCATATAGGTGTCGGGGTGGATGTGACCACGGTTTTTCGACTGGGCAGGAGGATTATGAGCCATATTGTCGTGATCGGTGCAGGGCAGGCGGGGGCGTCTCTGGTTGCAAGGCTGCGCAAAGACGGATTTGACGGGGATATCACTCTGATCGGGGCCGAGCCGCATCCGCCCTATCAGCGCCCGCCGCTGTCCAAGGCTTATCTGCTGGGCGAGATGGAGCTTGAACGCCTCTTTCTGCGTCCCGAAAGCTTTTATGACGAGCAGAACATAACCCTGCGTCTTGGCGAACGTGTAAGCGCCATCGATCCGCAGGCCAAAACCGTCTCAATCGGGGATGATGTTCTGTCCTATGACCATCTGGCCCTGACCACCGGCTCCGACCCGCGTCGCCTGCCTGCCGCGATCGGCGGTGACCTAGAAGGCGTGCATGTGGTGCGCGATCTGGCCCATGTGGACAGCATGGGCCCTTGGGTGACCGAGGGCGCGAAGGCGCTGATCGTCGGCGGCGGCTATATCGGGCTCGAGGCTGCGGCGGTCTGCGCCAAGCGCGGGGTCAAGGTGACGCTGGTGGAAATGGCAGACCGTATTCTGCAACGTGTCGCGGCACCTGAAACAAGCGATTACTTCCGCGCACTGCACACCGGCTATGGCGCTGATATCCGCGAGGGCGTGGGCCTGGACCGGCTTGTCGGTGAGAACGGCAAGGTGACGGGCGCGATCCTCAGCGACGGAACTGAACTGGACGTGGATTTTGTCGTTGTCGGTGTGGGCATTGCTCCATCGACGCAACTGGCCGAGATGGCGGGGCTTGAATTGGACAACGGCATCAGGACCGACGCGCAAGGCCGCACCTCGGACCCGTCGATCTGGGCTGCGGGCGATTGCGCCTCATTCCCGCACCGGGGCGAGCGTATTCGTCTGGAAAGCGTGCCCAACGCCATCGATCAGGCCGAGATCGTGGCCCAGAACATTCTGGGCGCGGACAAGGATTACACCGCGAAGCCATGGTTCTGGTCGGATCAGTACGACGTCAAACTGCAGATCGCAGGCCTGAACACCGGCTATGACCGCGTCGTGACCCGCGAGGGCGAAGGGCAGACGGTTTCCTTCTGGTACTACAAGGGCGACCAGCTGATTGCGGTTGATGCGATGAACGATCCGCGTGCCTATATGGTGGGCAAGCGCCTGATCGAACTGGGCAAAACCGCCGATCCTGCGGTGGTGGCCGATCCCGCTGCCGATCTGAAGCCGCTGCTCAAGGCGTGAGGATCATCGCCGGAGCATTCCGGGGCCGCGCTCTGGCCTCGGTCGGCAAGGGGGATGCAGGTGCACACCTGCGTCCCACCACGGACAGGGTGCGCGAAAGCCTGTTCAATGTTCTGACCCATCAGATCGACTTTGAAGGGCTGCACGTGCTGGACCTGTTCGCAGGGACCGGCGCACTGGGGCTTGAGGCTCTGTCGCGCGGTGCAACTCATGTGACCTTCGTTGATGACGGACGCGCCGCGCAGGGCCTGATCCGCAAGAATATCGACCTGACCCGCAGCGCCGCCCAAACTGACCTGATCCGGCGTGATGCAACCCGCCTTGGCGCCAATCCGGGCGCGCCCTGCGATCTCATCTTTCTGGATCCGCCCTATGGCAAGGGGCTGGGCCAAAAGGCGCTGGCCGCTGCGGTCACCGGGGGATGGGTGGCGGCGAACGCCCTTGTGGTATGGGAAGAAAACGCCCCCATGTCAGCGCCCGAAGGTTTCGATCTGCACGACAGCCGGAAATACGGCGACACGCATATCTCATTGATGTGGCGGGATGTTTCAGACTGAAACGATCCAAGCGCCATTGCGCCGACCGGAAGATTGCAAGCCGTGTGACCTTCTGCCAAACCGCGTATGGCGGACAGGAGGTGTAAATGCACGATCTGGTAATCTTCGACTGCGACGGCGTTCTGGTTGATAGCGAGGTTCTTTCAAATCAGGTCATGACCGAAAGCCTTGCCCGCTATGGTCTGAACCTGTCTCTGGCAGAGTGCATGTCATTGTTCGTGGGCTCGACGATGACCAGGGTGCAGGACACGGCGCGGGCCATGGGGGCTGATCTTCCGGGAAATTGGATCGAAGAGGTTTATGATGAAACCTACGCCCGCCTGCGCGATGGCGTGCCCCTGATCAAAGGCATCCCCGAGGTGCTGGCACATCTGGACGATCACGGCGTTCCGTATTGCGTCGCCTCGAACGGCAGTCCGGACAAGATGCAGATCACACTGGGGCAAAACAATCTTTGGGACCGGTTCCAGAACCGGATGTTCTCGGCCCATGTTCTGGGCGTTGGAAAACCCGATCCAACCCTGTTTCTGACAGCTGCGCAGCAATTCGGGGCCGCGTCATCAGTTGTCATCGAAGACAGCGCCAGCGGCGTTCGGGCCGCGATGGCGGCGGGGATGCGTTGCCTCGGTTACGCCGAGCATGACGATGGCGCAAAGCTCGGCGAATTAGGGGCCGAAGTCTTTCACGACATGGCCGAGGTTCCTGCGCTTTTGGGACTTTGATCCGAACGTGCTAGATTAGCGCCCATGGATCAGACATGGACGCCCCGGATGTGGGCACTCAATCAGGATGCCGACATCAAAACGGGCCCCGAGCCAACGCCGCTCCGCGCGCCCGTTTTCATTCATGACGCGGTGACGCCATGGGGCAGAGACACGATGCTTCTGAAGCTCCTGCGGGAACAGAGCAGTGATCAGGATGAATAGGTCGGGTGGAACTTGCCGCCGGGCGACAGGGTAAAGATCTCGACCCCATCCGCGGTAACGCCTACCGAATGTTCGAACTGCGCCGACAGCGACTTGTCACGGGTCACGGCGGTCCAGTCATCGGCCAGTGTTTTGGTTTCGGGGCGGCCAAGGTTTACCATCGGTTCGATGGTAAAGAACATGCCCTCTTCCAGCTTTGCACCCGTACCCGGGCGGCCATAGTGCAGCACATTCGGCGGCGCGTGGAATACACGTCCCAGACCATGCCCGCAGAAATCACGCACAACGCTCATCCGGTGTGATTCGACGTAAGACTGAATGGCGTGGCCGATATCACCGAAGGTGTTGCCCGGCTTGACCATCTCGATGCCCTTGAATAGCGCGTCATGGGTCACCTGAATCAACCGCTCGGCCTTGCGCGGCAGCTTGCCCGCCACATACATCCGGGACGTGTCACCAAACCAGCCATCGACGATCACGGTCACGTCGACGTTCAGGATATCGCCGTCCTTGAGCTTTTTGTCGCCCGGAATTCCGTGACAAACCACATGGTTGACCGAGATGCAGCTGGCGTGCTGATAGCCCTTGTAGCCTATCGTTGCCGATTTCGCGCCTGCATCTTCGACCATCTGCGTGATGATGCGGTCGATCTCGGCCGTGCTCTGGCCGGGAAAGACATGCTCGGCAATTTCGTCGAGTATCCGCGCCGCCAAGGCGCCTGCCGCGTGCATCCCGGCAAAATCACCTTGTTCATAGATGCGAATACCGTCCTTGGTCAGACGTCCACGATGTTCTTTCATCAACGCGGGGCTCCAAAATGTTGCGCAGCATCCTTTTTACGCTGCTTGCGCAGAAAGTACCAGAGGGTGTGGGTTTGTGGGTCCTATCTGTTAGACATGAATGGTTTTTTGAATAAGAGAGATCAAAGGGCAGAAATATCAACTGTACGATCTGTGGTTTTTGATGTGAAGAGACGTCAAAACGCGTTCCACGCCCAGATAGGTAAGCTGATATTCACGTTGCCAGAGTACCTCGCTACGCTTGAGAAAATCCGCAAATACTGCCGAAAATCCGGGGAAGACCATTATCAACTACTGGTTATGAAACCTGACCCTGACACGAGGGCTTCATTTCAAACAATCAGACTTTGGGGATTGCGACAGAACCCAAAAAGACAATAGCTACTCGGTTCGCCAATCATCAATACATTCCAAAATGAACGACTTGCACGCATCCGTCTGTTCCCGAAATCGTGTTCTGTTGTGGACATACAGATAGACCTGCCTTTTATCCGGCAGGTCGGAAACAGAACGAAACGCTATGGTTTCCGGCATAAACCGTGAAACGGTTTGGGGCAGTATCGTGACCCATTTTCCGGTTTTGACCAAAGCAATCAACGAGTGTGTGTTGTGGAGAGTTATCGCCGCGCCCTCCATTGCGCTCACGAAGGCTGGGGTTTGGATATTATCGCTCAGAGCGTTCCGCACGAACGGCGCGGCAACCACATCCTCAATTGTCGGAGGGGCAGCCTGCGTGATCAGAGGATGATCCGCCGCACATACTAGTCCGAACCGATCCTCAAACAGAGGGATCGCTTCAACGCCGTTGATCGGGTGGTGACCGGACGCGATCCCGATATCGGCCTCTCCTTCCGCAAGCGCATCCAGAACGCGCTGCGTGTCGGTATCGCGTATCTCGACTTTCAGATTGGGATACCGGGCTGCCAAGATGTCAAGAACGGCCGGAAAGATCAGCGCCCCGACTGACGGGACCGATACGATCCGAACCAGGCCGTGCTCGGTCCTTGCGGCTTCTCCGATGCTGTTTATGGTGTGTTCGAATTGGCGCACCTGTTTCAGTGCCAATTTAAACACTTCCTCTCCCAGCACCGTTAGCCGGTTCTTACGCTCGCCTTCGAACAACGGCTTTCCGATGTGCTGTTCCAACTGCTTCAGTGACATTGAAACAGCGGATTGTGTGCGGCCAAGCCGTTCTGCTGCTTCGGCAAGGTTTCCGGTTTGCGCCACGATGCAGAAGCAGCGCAGCATTTCGATCTTGATCGCCATACTTCAATTCTCCTGAAGTTCGGTCAATTTATTTGAATTTGACTGATGCGGTCAAAAAAATCCATCTTTCTGTAATCCGAATTTCTGTTGGTGGGATCCAAAGTGACCAAATTGAACTTGATTGCAGGCGAGTGGCTGGCTGGCGAAAGCGAGATTGAAAACCGCAACCCGTCGGATTTGAGCGATCTGGTGGGCATGTTTGCCCAGGCCAGTGCCGATCAGCTGGACGCAACGCTGGATCAGGCCCGCATCGCACAGGCCGAATGGGCATCCTATGGGCTGGAGCGTAAACAAGCCGTGCTCATGAACATCGGCAATGAGTTGATGGCGCGCGCCGAGGAACTGGGCACATTGCTCAGCCGCGAAGAGGGCAAACCGCTTGCGGAAGGCAAGGGCGAGGTTTTCCGCGCCGGTCAGTTCTTTACCTACTATGCCGCTGAATGCTTGCGCCAAATCGGTGAGAACGCTGATTCCGTGCGCCCTGACATCGAGGTCGACGTGCGACGTGAGGCGGTTGGCGTTGTCGCGATCATCAGTCCATGGAACTTCCCTACTGCGACCGCCTCGTGGAAGATTGCGCCCGCGCTATGTTATGGCAACGCGGTTGTGTGGAAGCCTGCTAACATCACGCCTGCCTCGGCTGTGGCGCTGACCGAAATCATCGAACGTCAGGATATTCCCAAGGGCCTATTCAGCCTCGTGATGGGCTCGGGGCGTTCAATCGGGCAGCGACTGGTCGAAAGCCCCAAGGTCAATGCAATTTCCTTCACCGGCTCCGTACCAGTGGGCAAGGGTATCGCCGCTGCCGCCATTCAGAACCTGACCAAGGTCCAGATGGAGATGGGCTCCAAGAACGCTCTGGCCGTTATGGATGACGCCGATCTGGATCTGGCGGTCACCTTGGCACTGGGTGGAGCTTTTGGCGGTACAGGCCAGAAATGCACGGCCTCGTCGCGCATTGTTGTTCATGAGAGTATCCACGATGCCTTTGTCGAGAAGCTGGTCGCGGGTGCGCAGGCGATGAAAGTGGGACATGCGTTGGAAGACGGTACCCAGATGGGACCTGTCGTCAGCCTGCAGCAACTGTCTGAGAACCTCGCCTATGTCGATCTGGGCAAATCCGAAGGTGCAGAGCTTGCTTGCGGCGGCCAGCGGCTGGAGATGCCGCATGACGGGTTCTACATGTCTCCCGGCGTGTTCCTGAACACCACCAACGATATGCGCATCAACCGCGAGGAAATGTTTGCGCCCCTGACCAGCGTCATCAAGGTCGGCAGCTATGACGAGGCGCTGAGCGTGGTCAATGACACCAACTTTGGTCTGACCTCGGGCATTGTGACCAAGTCGCTGGCCCGCGCCACCCATTTCCGCCGAAACGCGCGCACGGGTGTTGTCACTGTGAACCTGCCCACCGCTGGCACCGACTATCACGTGCCCTTCGGCGGCCGTGGTGACAGTTCCTATGGCCCGCGCGAGCAGGGCAAGGCAGCGGCCGAGTTCTACACCACCGTCAAAACCGCCTATATCAGCGCAGGCCCTGTCTGATGCTGATCGATGGCCTGCAATATGCCAACTGGTCGGAAAAGATCTTCCGCCAACTGCGCGAAGGGGGCGTGGATGCGATCCACGTCACCATCGCCTATCATGAAAATTTCCGCGAAACCGTTCTGAACTTTGAGAAATGGAATCGCTGGTTCGAGCAATATCCGGACCTGATCATGAAAGGCCGCTGGGCCAGCGACATTGATTTAGCAAAGGAAACGGGCCGGACGGCTGTATTCTTCGGGTTCCAGAACCCGTCTCCGATAGAGGACGATATCGGTCTGGTCGAAATCCTGCACGATCTGGGTGCGCGGTTCATGCAGCTGACGTACAACAACCAGTCCCTACTGGCGACCGGCTGTTACGAGGCCGAAGACACCGGCATCACCCGCATGGGCAAGCAGGTCATCAAGGAAATGAACCGCGTCGGGCTTGTGGTCGACATGAGCCATTCGGCAGACCGCTCGACCATCGAGGCGGCTGAAATTTCCGAACGTCCCATCGCCATCACGCACGCCAACCCGCACGAATGGTCTCCCGCGCTGCGCAACAAGCGCGAGGATGTGATCCGCGCGGTGACACAAAACGGCGGTATGTTTGGCTTTTCGGTCTACCCGCATCACCTGAAGGGCAAATCTGACTGCGCGCTGGAAAGCTTCTGCGAGATGATCGCCCGTACGGCCGACAAATATGGGGTAAAGCACCTGGGGATTGGTACGGACCTGTGTCAGGATCAATCAGACAGCGTGGTCGAATGGATGCGGGTTGGGCGCTGGACGAAAGAGATTGACTATGGCGAAGGCTCGGCCTCGGCGCCTGGCTTCCCTCCGATGCCCCACTGGTTCCGCGACAATCGCGACTTTGGCAACATCAAAGACGGGCTTTGCGCCGTT
This sequence comes from Ruegeria sp. C11, assembly GCF_056537725.1. Taxonomy (NCBI): domain Bacteria; kingdom Pseudomonadati; phylum Pseudomonadota; class Alphaproteobacteria; order Rhodobacterales; family Roseobacteraceae; genus Ruegeria; species Ruegeria sp. C11. Next base: position 38,230 of record NZ_JBQFSB010000015.1, read on the forward strand.
GGCATGAACGCCGAAGAGGTGGCGGGCATCATGGGTGGCAACTGGTATCGTTTCTTCGCCGAAAACTTTGGATCGCAACAGCCATGACCACCACGCCCCAAAATGTTGAACGTCGTGAGCCTGCCCGGGTGATGCGCCTTTCGCGTCTTGGGTCTTTGCATCAATGTCGGCTCAGCTTCATGCGCCAGCTCACCCGCCGCATGGCGGCTGAGAAATGGGTCTTTTCCCGCCCCGTTTTTGATATTGACGCTAACGGTGTGGGCCACGCGGTATATTCCGCGCAAGGACCCGATCGCACCTATTCACTGGTCGCCTTCGCCCATGACCTGCCGCCCGAGCAACGTTCGGATCGTGTGATAGCCGAGGCCTGGGATGCCACCTTCGCCTTGTTCGACGGTGTTCCCACTAAGGACGATATTCAACGTCTGTCGCAGAATGTACCGCTGCAAGAGGCCGGTCGGGTCAGCGAAAGCGAGTTGTCGCTGTCGCGTGCCAACCGCTCGGTTCGGTTGTGGGCCCATGTGGTGGACCGGCTGGCTGCGGGTCAGCAACCGGACCTCGCACAGATCTACAAGGTTGGGTATCTGATGCGCACCACCGCGGTTTACGGATCAGGCAAGTTCGGCGCGGCAGACCGGGAAAAAATCGCCGACCGTCCCGAGGTCAGCGGCCCGTTTCAGGCCGAGATGCTCTCGGTCTATCTGACCCGGATATTCGTACGTGATCTGGTGCAGCACATGGCAAAGGCCAAGGGCGGTGCACAGACTGCGCAGCTTGACCCGAATATCGCCCGCTGGCTGGGGATCGGCAACTCGACCGGGCTGGGCATGGCACCCTTCATCGTCAATCACCCGATCCTGTTCAACAATTGGATCATGGCACGCGAAGAGGCCATCGCCCGCGTTCGGTCTGTTGAGACCGCAACGGACGCCGAAGTGACCATGTTCCGCGAGGTATTCGAGCGTAGCAAATTGTCGATCTCGTGGTGGCTGTCTGAGCACCCGATCCAGATCGAAAAGCTTACCGCCCTGAGTGCTGATCTGGACGCGATAACCGCGCATCTCGATCAGACAGATCTGACGAGAATCCAGCCCTGGGAACACCTGATCCAATGGTCTCAGACCGCCCTTGGCGAAGAAGGGCAAGAGTTGCTGGCCTCTCTGATCCTTGAACCATATGGCGAGTTGGTGGACGGGTTGAGCAGTTGCATGGCGGATGGCAACAGCGCGGCCTTTGCAATCGACGGTGCAATGCCGGTCAACCAGGTGCGCGAGCTGATCCGCACGAGCTTTGGCTGGGCGCTGGACCTGGATTGGAACGCAGCCGAACATTGCGCGCGTGCCTGGTATGTTTCCGAAGAAAAGCTTGAACCTCGCCTGGGGGAACGGTTCGACGAACCAATCGCGGACTATGAACAACCTCTTGCTCCGGCACGCGATGCGGCGCGTGCGTTTGACGTGCTGGACAAATGGTCGGGCGAAGCCCCGGTCGCAGAATTCCTGCTGCGCCACCCGGAACATCGCCACACGGTGCGCCGCGCGCAGATGAGCCGCGTCGCTCCGTATGGTGAAATCCGGGACAATACGATTGGCGCAGAGGTGATGCCCATCGACATGCTACGCGCCAAACTCTCGTTTTTCGGCGCCACCCATTTCGATCCGCGCTCAGACCGCTGGGTTCGCATCTGTATGTATGCAGGCGCGCCATATCCCGAAGAGCTGAGCCCGGACAATGCCGATCTGTGGGTCTATCCGGAGCTTGCGCAATGAACTTTTCCCTTAACGAAGTCGAAGCCACCGCCAAACGCGCAACGCGCGGTGCAGGCTATGACTGGGGTGTGGCGGAAGAGGCCGGGAAGGCGACGCGCTGGCTCTGTGCACAGGGTCTTGACGGGGCGGCCGAATTAGCACGCGTGTTGGAGCGCGAGTTTGCCAGCAATTTGGGTGAACACGTCCCTAAACATATGGAACCCGACTGGGCCGGGGGTATGGACTTGTGTCCGCTGATGACCGGGGCGCTGCTGTCGGATTGCTCGCATTTTCTGCATTCCGGCCCGAACCGGATCAGAAATTTGGCCACGCCTGCTGTATTGCTGCCATTTGCGGCTCAAGCCGCACGTCGCCAATCCGCAATTGTTACCGTCATAGCGGGCGATTTCTTCGCAGCGACTGACGGGACGCAACTGGTACTGAAAAACGAGTGCCCCGCCCACGCAAGCGTAATCGAGATTGCAATGGGTGATACCCTGACCAATCCGCGCGCGCAAAAAACCCGCGCGATGCCCGATCCGGCGGCATGGAACATGCTTAACCGCTTTGCACACCGCACCTACGCCCCGGCAACGGAAGAATCCCGTTTGCTCGGTGCTGGTGCCGGGCTTTCCGACAACGACTGAAAAGAGACTGCCATGATCCAAACCCGCACCCTGTCACTTGCTGAAATCGAAGAGCTGTCTTTCCGGGCACTGGTCGCTGCGGGCACAAGCGAGGAAAACGCGCGACCTCTGGCGGTCGCAACCGCCGCGACCGAGGCAGACGGGGTTGCCAGCCATGGCCTGGCCTATATCCCGATCTACTGTGAGCATGTTCAATGCGGCAAGGTCGATGGGCAGGCCCAGCCGGTTCTGGCAAAGCCACGCCCCGGTGTTATCACTGTCGATGCTGCCACCGGGTTTGCGCATGCAGCCATTGAGGCCGGGTTCAAAGCGCTGATCCCAGCTGCCCGCACGCAGGGGATTGCGACGCTGGCGATCCGCAACAGTTATAATTGCGGAGTTTTGGGGTATCACACTCACCGGCTGGCGCAGGCAGGGTTGGTCGGTCTGGGCTTCACCAACGCTCCGGCTTCAATTGCACCTTCGGGAGGCTCTAAGCCGGTGGTTGGGACCAATCCGTTCTCGATCGCCGCTCCAGGCACTGATGGGCAACCCGCACTGCTGATCGACCAGAGCGCTAGCACCATCGCAAAAAGCGAAGTCATGAAACATGCCCGGGAAGGCAAGTCGATCCCGGTTGGCTGGGCGCTGGATCCCGATGGCCACCCCACCACCGACCCGAATATCGGGCTCAAGGGATCGATGGCCCCTTCGGGGGGCTACAAAGGTGTCGGCGTGGCTTTGCTGACCGAGGTTTTGGCCGCGGCGCTAACCGGCGCCACGCTTGGAATTCACGCCTCACCCTTTTCGGGAACGGCTGGAGGCCCTCCTAAGACGGGTCAGTTCTTTATCGCGATTGACGCATCAGCGACTGCAGGTGACGTTTTTTCGACCAGAATTGCCGATCTTGTTGAAGCGATCCGATTTCAGGACGGCGCACATTTGCCCGGTGACGGTCGCCGGGCAAAGCGTTTGGCGGCAAATTCTGAAGGTGTAGCCGTCAATGTGGCAACGCTGGAAAAAATTGAGGCCCTGCTCTCCTAGGGCCCGAATGGTGAAGTTCCGGGACACCTGCAAAAATTTTTCTGGACACCAGGACACGTGCGAACAGGGAGGAAACACATGTCAATGAAGGATCCGTTTACCGATCTGGAGATCAAGCGATCTTCGGGCGGTTTCTATGAAGGTCACAGCGTCGAAATTGCCTTGCTCAGCAAGTCGATCATGGTTGCGCTGGTCATCTGGGCACTGGTCTGGCCTGCAAACGCAAATGGAGTTCTGGGAAGCCTGAACTCGCGCCTGCTGGAAGACTTCAACGCCTTCTATATCATCATCGTCGGCTTCTTTGCCTTTTTCCTGTTTGTCGTGGCTGCGCTGCCGCAAACTGGTAAACGACTCATGGGGCCGGAAGGTGAAAAACCGGAATTTTCGGATTTCTCGTGGTTTTCTATGATGTTCGGCGCCGGTCTGGGTGTCGGTCTGATGGTATTTGCCACCGCCGAGCCTCTGGGCCTTTGGGGTTCAAATCCGGTTGTGATCGCCGAGCAGGTTGTTGGTAATACCGAAGAGGCACTGCAGTCCGGGTATCGGTACACCTTCCTGCACTACGGGTTTCATGCCTGGGCGATCTATGTCGTGACTGGCTTGTCGCTGGCCTACTATGCATACACGCGTAACATGCCCCTGACGATCCGCACTGCGCTGACACCTTTGTTTGGCAAGTTGATGAACGGTTTTCTTGGCCACGTCGTAGACGTTCTGGGTGTTGTTGCAACAATCCTGGGTGTCTCGGTAACGATCGGTTTTGGCGTTTCGCAGTTCATCGACGGGCTTTATGCAATTACCGGCATGGGATGGATCATGGATCTGAACGGTGAAGTTCCGACCCCAAGCACAGTTGGTCTGTTGGCGGGTCTGATCGTCATCATGGGCCTGTCGATCATATCGGCTGTTTCGGGCGTTGGTCGTGGTGTTAAGTACCTGTCGAACCTGAATCTGGTGCTATCCCTGATCCTGCTGCTGGTCTTTGTCGTATTCGGTTCGTTCCTGTTTGCGATGACCACCTATGCAACAGCGTTCATCGACTACATCCTGCATTTCATCTCGCTCAGTTTTGGCGCGTTCAACCCGCAGTCAGCGGCAGCATTTGATGCAGCGTTGCCAAGCGAAGCCGCCCCATTTGCCGATGCCCTGTACAGCGGTGCAACCAACCCCTGGGGTTCGTTTGACGGGTTCAAATCAGGACTTGAAGGCGACGCCGCAGCCCTGCCTGAATCCGTTCTCGCTTCGGTCTATGCCGCTGGTGACCCGGGTCGTCAGTTTGGTTGGCAGGCAGGTTGGACCACGTTCTACTGGGCATGGTGGATCGCGTTCTCGCCCTTCGTGGGCCTGTTCCTGGCGCGGATTTCCAAAGGGCGTTCGGTTCGTGAGTTCATCGTTGGCTGTGTATTCGCACCAGCGCTGGTCTGCTTTGCATGGATGACCATTCTGGGTGGCACCGCGATCGATCTTGAACTGAACGGCACGGCCGAGGGCGCCATCATCGGTGCGTCGAACACCGCCAAGCTGTTCGTCACCCTGCAAGAAATGATCTCGGGCGGGTTGCTGTCGGGTATAACAGTGATGTGTGTTGTCCTGATCATGACCTTCCTGGTCACATCGGCTGACTCGGGCATTCTGGTGATGAACACCATCATGTCGGGTGGCGATCAGAACATCGGCAACAAGCACAAGATCATCTGGGGTCTGATCCTGACAGCGGTGATCGGTGCTCTGATTTTGGCGGCAGGCGAGAACAATCCAATGGATGCCCTGCGGAACGCGATGATCATCGGCGCACTGCCCTTCACGATGGTCATGGGTCTGATGTGCGTAGCACTCGCCAAGGCCCTTTACCGCGACGGCTTACGCCAGAAACAGACGGCCCCGGCTGAGTAAGCAATATTCCGGGCAGCTGAACCAAGGCTGCCCGGATTTCCGCCCAACGGGTTTTGTTCTTGAAATTCGTGACGTTCTTTTTGACGCTCAAGCTGGACGCGGAGCGGTGTGCCTCGAGATAGGTCGCGTCGATCATGTACGTCTTCTCTTCACCCCGCTCACCTACCCCCGCACGGGCAGCCGGTCACGCACCAGTGCCTGCCAAAATCCGGCGCCGATGGGCAGGATCTCATCATTGAAATCGTAATCACTGGCATGCAGCGGCTGGCCGTGCGCTCCGGTTTCCCCGTTGCCCAGCAACAGAAAACACCCCGGAACTGCGGCGCTGAAATGGGCGAAATCTTCGGAAAAGCTCATCGGTTGCCGGTCCGGGATCGTCTCCAGCCCTTCGGCACGGGCGGCGCGGGTCACGGCCTGCACCGGGCCTTCGGCGTTGATCGTTTCGATGAACTCTGTGTTGTAGGAAACGTCGACGGTCACGCCATGCGCTGCCGCCACACCTGACGCGATCTGGCGCATGAAGCCTTCGATGTTTTCCCGGTCTTCCGGACTGCGGGCGCGGACGTCACCTTTGAGCGTTGCGGTTCCCGGCAGCACGTTGCGCTGTCCGTCGGTCAGAAACTCGGTGACCGAAACCACCGCCCCCGCCCCAGGGGGCAGCTTGCGTGACACGATTGTCTGCAGCGCCTGAACCAGTTCCGCCCCGATGGTGATGGCGTCGCGCCCGGCCTGCGGCATCGAAGCATGGCCGCCCTGACCCCTGACCGTGATCTCGAACAGACTTTCCGACGAACAGATCAGCCCGGTCCGCGTCGAGACCTGCCCGACAGGTGCACCGGGAAGGTTGTGGATGGCATAGACCTCATCCACCGGAAAGCGCTCCAGCACCCCCTCGTCGATCATCGCGCGTGCGCCCAGACCGTGTTCCTCATTCGGCTGGAACAGGAAAATCACCGTGCCGTCAAAATCCGGATCGGCGGCCAGTGCTTTGGCGGCGCCCAAAAGCATGGTCATGTGGCCGTCATGCCCGCAGGCATGCATGACGCCGGGTGTCTCTGACGGGTAATCGTGCTGGCTGGTCTCATGGATCGGCAGGGCGTCCATATCCGCGCGCAATCCGATTGCCCGGTTGCCTGTTCCCGCCCGCAATACACCCACGACACCGACGCCTTCGTGAACCTCCAGCCCCAGATCGCGCAGAATTTCCGCCACTCTGGCCCTTGTGCGGTTTTCCTGAAACCCGAGTTCGGGAAAGCGGTGAAATTCATGCCTGAGTGCGATGAGTTCGGATTGATCAGGTGCCAAGAGTTTCTCCTCGATAGCTAAACAGCCAATGATGCGACCTTAGCGAAACGCACGCCACGGGCAATCACAGATCGATCAGGGTCATACGGGCCGCAGCGCGTCGGCAAGCCAGACCCCTTCGGGCGAGATCCGCGTCCCGTATACCAGCCGCTCGACCCCCTGCGCCTGCGCGGCGTCGAACGCTGCCGCATATGCCGGGTCGATATCCGCAGCCAGCGTGAACCTGTCGCAATCGGTGCGCTGCAACAGATACAGCATGATGGCCCGGTGCCCCTGCGCCACCATGGCTGCCAGCTCTCCCAGATGTTTGGTGCCGCGTGCGGTGACGCTGTCGGGAAATTCGGCAAGACCCGTCTGGCGCGACAGAGTCACGCTTTTGACCTCGACATAGGCGTCGGGCAATCCCGGCCCGCTCAGCAGAAAGTCGATGCGGCTTTTCTCGCCGTATTTCACCTCGGGTCGCACGGTTTCATACGCGGCCAGTTCGGCAATCTCTCTGGCCTCCAGCGCCGCCCGCAGCGCCCTGTTCGGTACCGAAGTATCGACCCCGGTGAAATGTCCGTTTTCATGATCGACCAGCCGCCACCCGTATTTCAGCTTTTTCTTCGGGTCGTCATTAGGCTCCAGCCAGATTTTCATCCCCGGCTCAGCCAGCCCCATCATGGAACCGGGATTGGCGCAATGGGCCGTCACCTCGCGCCCGTCTTCAAGGCGGCAGTCGGCCAGAAAGCGTTTATAGCGGCGGATCAGGCGGGCGGGAACAAGAGGGGTTTCAAAGCGCATGTCCAAGCGCCTATACCTGCACACAAGTTCGTTCAAGAGGAGAGGGTGCCATGGCCAATCCAACCGCCGCAATGCTGGTGATCGGAGATGAGATTCTGTCGGGCCGCACCCGTGATGCCAATATGCACTTTCTGGCAGGCGAACTGACCAAACACGGCGTCGACCTCAAGGAAGTGCGTATCGTCAGCGACGAAGCGGACGCCATCGAAAGATCGGTCCGGGACCTGTCCGAAGGGTTCGATCACGTCTTTACCAGCGGCGGTATCGGCCCCACCCATGACGACATCACCGCCGACTGTATCGCCCGCGCATTCGGCGCCCGGCTGGATGTCCGCGACGATGCCCGCGCGTTGCTTGAGGCGCATTATGAAAAGACCGGGCTGGAACTGAACGAGGCGCGCCTGCGCATGGCGCGTATCCCGGACGGGGCGGTGCTGATCGAAAACCCGGTCTCGACCGCGCCGGGCTTTACCATCGAAAACGTCCATGTGATGGCCGGGGTTCCAACGGTTTTTCAAGCGATGGTGGCCAGCGTGCTGTCAACCCTGACCGGTGGCGTGCCGCTATTGTCGCAATCCCTCAGGGTGGATCGTGGCGAAGGGGATATTGCGCCGACACTGTCAGCTCTGGCCGAGGATTTCGATGATCTGTCCATCGGCTGCTATCCCTTTCAGGTTAACGGCGTATTCGGGGCGAATGTGGTCATCCGCGGCACTGATGGCGGGCGCATAGACGCTGCTGTGACCCGGCTGGCGAAGGAGCTTGAGCTTTGAGCGTCAACTGGGCCGACGTGGTCGACGGAACATGGCCTGCAGCGGATTATGAAACGCTTGGTCCGTTTTTGCTACGCCAGGGGCAGGGCGGCGGGTCGCGCGTGTCGGCGGCCAGCCCGACAGGCACCTTTACAGCCTCCGATATCGCCGCCGCCGAAGCGAGGATGCAGGCAATGGACCAGAAGCGGATTTTCTGCCTGCGCCCGGGGGATGAGGAACTGGACGCGCAACTGGCGGACCGCGGTTATGACATCCTCGATCCGGTCAACATATACGCCTGCCCGGTCGAACATCTGACCGATATAGCCATTCCCCGCGTTACCGTGTTCCCGTTATGGGAACCGCTGGCGATCATGCGCGAGATCTGGCAGCAGGGTGGCATAGGACCTGCGCGGCTGGCGGTGATGGACCGCGCACCCGGCCCGAAAACCGGACTGCTGATGCGTCACCGCGATCAGCCCGGCGGCGCCGGGTTTGTCGCCATCCATGACGGCATCGCCATGGTGCACGCACTGGAAGTCCTTCCGCATCAGCGCCGTCAGGGCCTTGGCCAGTGGGCCATGCGTGCCGCGGCCTTTTGGGCGCTGGACAACGGCGCTCATACCCTTAGCGTGATCTGTACAAAGGCGAATGAAGGGGCGAACCGCCTCTACCTCTCTCTCGGAATGCCGGTCGTGGGAGAATATCATTACCGCCAGCTTGTCTGAGGGGAGAGAGACAGACGTGACCGATCAGAAACAGCCCATGGCGCTGAACCTGCCTATGGCGGACCCGCTGCCGCCCGAGACGCAGAAATACTTTGATATCTGTGTCGAAAAACTGGGCATGGTGCCGAACGTGCTTAAGGCAAACGCGTTCGATATCAACAAGTTGAACGCATTCACCGGAATGTATAATGACCTGATGCTCGCCGATAGCGGGCTGTCCAAGCTGGAACGCGAGATGATCGCCGTCGTCGTGTCCTCAATCAACAAATGCTTTTACTGCCTTGTGGCGCATGGGGCCGCTGTCCGGCAATTGTCCGGCAATCCGCAACTGGGCGAGATGCTGGTGATGAACTACCGTGTGGCACCTCTGGATCAGCGCCAGCGCGCGATGCTGGATTTTGCGGCCAAGATGACCACCGCAAGCGCCGAGATCGAGGAACCCGACCGCCAGCGCCTGCGCGACGCGGGTTTCTCTGACCGAGACATCTGGGACATCGCCAATGTTGCCGGGTTCTTCAACATGTCCAACCGCGTGGCCAGCGCCATCGCGATGGAACCGAACGAAGAATATCACGCCCTGTTCAGATGATCCTTCGCCTCATCCTCTGCGCCGCTTTTGCGGCGGGACCGGCCCTGTCCCAGGAACTGACCTTGCCCGCCAGCGCCAGACAACTGTCGGATCGTGTCAGTGAACTGGACAGCTATGACCTGCCGACGGGCGTGTTCGCCAATGGTGCCGTGCCGTCGAAAACGGTCGAAGGCCGGGTCGAGCGTCGAACCTGGGGCATCCAGTCCGGCTCAGCTACGACATTGCAGATACTGGCCCCGCTGCGTGACCAGATTGAGGCGCAGGGATACAAGATCACGATGGAGTGCGAGGCGCAGAAATGTGGCGGTTTCGATTTCCGCTTCGGAACCGAGGTGGTGCCGACCCCGGACATGTACGTGGCCATTCACGACTATCGCTTTCTGACAGCCGAACGCGACGGCACCGTCTTCAGCCTGTTGATCAGCCGCAACCCACCCGACGGGTTCATTCAGCTGATCCGTGTCACACCAGCAGATGTCAAAACCGAACCGCCGCTGGTGGTTGTCGAAGCGGCCTCGGGTCCGGAACCCGTGCTGGACGATCTGGAACGCGACGGCCATGTCATCTTGAACGATCTGGAATTTCAGACCGGCTCGTCCGCGCTGGGCGCAGGGCCGTTTGCCTCGCTGAAATCCCTTGCAGATTTCCTGACCGACAATCCTGAGATGCGTCTGGCGCTGGTCGGGCATACGGACGACACCGGCGCGCTTCAAAGCAACATTGCCCTCAGCAAGAAACGGGCTGAGGCGGTGCGTGATCGTCTGATCTCGGCCTACAGCGTGGCGGGCGACCGGATCGAGGCGCAGGGCGTCGGGTATCTTGCGCCATTGACGTCGAACCTGACGCCCGAAGGCCGCGACCGCAACCGCCGGGTTGAGGCCGTGTTGCTGGCAAACTGAACCGCGCTCAACCGGCCGTGTTTTGCGCGGGCTTTGGAATCCTGTCATGTTGCGGCAGGAGGAAATGCCATGCCGGACTCTTCGAAAAAATCAGCTGCCCTGATCGTTGGTGCGGGGGCGGGTCTGTCAGCTTCGCTTGCGCGCGAGCTTGCGCAGGCGGGTTACGCCCTGCATCTGACCGCTCGTGATACGTCGGACCTGCAGGCCCTTGCGGATGAAGCCGGTGCGCAGTTGCACCAACTGGATGCCACAGATGCCGCAGGCATGGCTGCCCTGATTGCAGGATTGCCCGGCGAACTTCGCGTCGCCTGCTACAATCCGTCGGCGCGCCAACGCGGCCCGGTCATCGAGCTTGATCCCGAAACCGTGCGCAAATCGGTCGAAGTCACGGCTTACGGCGCATTTGTGACAGGGCAGGCAGCCGCCCGGCGCATGCTGGCGCAGGATCTATCCCCTGACCGGCGGGGCACGATCCTGTTCACTGGCGCTTCGGCAGGCGTTAAGGGGTTTCCGCTGTCGGCCCCCTTTGCGATGGGTAAGTTCGCCCAACGGGGACTGGCGCAATCCATGGCCCGCGAACTGCATCCCAAGGGGATACACGTCGCCTGGATCAACATCGACGGTGGCATTCGCAACCCCAACCGCGCTGGCCGCATCGACAGCGCCGACAACCCCGACAGCATGCTAGACCCGGATGCAATAGCGCGGGAATACATGCACCTGATCAATCAGGATCGCACGACATGGTCGAATGAACTGACGCTCAGGCCATGGGTCGAAAACTTCTGATCGCGACAAAAAAAACCCACGCCAGAGGCGTGGGTGTCTAAGGTGGTCTGGGAGAAATTACCAGTCCATCGGTCCCTTTTCCGCATAGGAATCGACGAGAAAATCAATAAAGGCCCGTACCTTGGGCTGCGTGAAGCGCCCCGGCGGATAGACCGCATAGATGCCCTGTATCTCGTCCGGCAGCGACGGCATTGCGTCGACGACTTCGCCGCTTTTCAGCGCGTCGGCATAGAGATAACTGGGCAGATAGGCGATTCCCAACCCCGATATTGCGGCGTTGAGAAGCGACTGACCGTCATTCACACTCAGCCACCCGGCAGTGCGAACTTGCCTTTTTTCCCCTGAAGGTGCGGTCAGCTTCCAGACATTGCCCGAAGACTGGCTGGAATAATGCAAAAGCTTGTGTTCGTTCAGTTCGTCGATGCGCTGGGGGCGGCCATACCGTTCGATATAGCTGGGCGCCGCGACCATCCGCTTGACGGTTTCCGTGAGTTTGCGCGCGCGCAGGGTGCTGTCTTCCAGCTCGCCAATGCGGATGGCGACGTCAAACCCTTCCGAGATCAGTTCGACAAAACGGTTGTTCAGGACCATGTTGACCGTGATGTCGGGAAAGTCGGACAGGAACTGTGACAGAACCGGCGACAGGTGATTGACGCCGAAATCGGTGGCCACACTGATCCGCAACAGCCCCGAAGGTGCCGATTGCATCGACGTGACCAGCGCATCCGCTTCGCCCGCGTCGTTCAGAACCCGCCGTGCGCGGTCATAATAGGCCAGCCCGATCTCGGTCGGCGACACGCGTCGCGTCGTGCGGTTCAACAGGCGGGCACCCAATCGCGCCTCAAGGCTTGAGACGTGTTTGGAAACGGCCGATTTGGAAATACCCATCTTTTTGGCCGCATCGGTGAAGCCACCCTGATCCACCACGTTGGCAAAGGCTTCCATTTCGGTGAGTCGGTCCATACTCGCGTCCCCAAGGTGTTGTTTGTCGTACCGTACATTCGCTGCAAATCTGGGCGAGAACGGGGCAGACATGGGATAATATCAGGGATTTAGTTGGGATCGTTTGCGTGTCGGAAACGCGGAAACAATGATTAAGCGGCCCCTCACGGGCCTTTTAAGTCTGCGTGAACTGGACATTTTCCCTTACGTGCTATCCTGAGAATGGCATTTTTGTGACCAGGGAGGATATCATGAAGGCCTTTATCGCGACTGTTTCCGTCTGTTTGTTAGCAAGCTTTGCGCATGCCGGGGGGGAAACGCCGTCCAACCCCGATGCCAAGGTCTATTTCGTCAATCTGGCTGACGGTGATACCGTGACCGCACCGGTTACCATAGTGTTCGGGCTCAGCGGCATGGGCGTCGCACCGTCCGGGACCGAGGCGGAAAATACCGGCCATCATCATCTTCTGATCGACCGCCCGCCTCTTGGCGAGGGTGAGGACGGCGCCGACGAGCTGTCCTATGGCCTGCCGGCAGACGACAACCACCTGCATTTCGGCGGCGGTCAGACAGAGGTCACGATCGACCTCGCGCCGGGCGAGCATACGCTGCAACTGGTGCTGGGTGATTACGGTCACGTCCCCCATTCCACCCCCATCGTTTCCGATGTGATAACGATCAAGGTGGAATAACCATCGGGCAGTAAAACCGTCGCGCTAAAAGGCTGCCCTTGTCGCAAGTATCCACAAGGGCAGCGTTACGGCGCTGAGCAAGGTCGACTGCGCGATGAGTGTGGCAACCAGCTTTCGGTCGGCCCCGAAACCGGATGCCAGAACATGCGCTGCCGACGCGGTTGGAAGTGCAGCAAACAGAACCAGTACAGGTGCCAGACCACTGGCGTTGCCTACGACAAGGCAGACAAGAAACGTACCGCCCGGCACCAGAACCAGCCGCGACAAGCTTACATATCCGCTGAAACGATCCATTTTTGCCAAGGCGCTCCAATTCATCGTTGCCCCGATGGAAATCAACGCAATTGGTATGGCCGCAGCGGCGACCATGTCCAGCGGTGCCATTATTGGAGAGGGAATCGAGATACCCGACAATCCCACGGCAACCCCCAGCACACTAGCCAGCAGAAACGGGTTCAGCACGACTTTGGAAATTGTCTGAACAACGCTCAGGCTCCCGCCACGGGACAACACAATAACGGCAAGCATGTTGGCGACAGGTACTGCCATGCCGATGGCGACGGCCATGTGGCCAATCGCGTCGGGTCCGATAATCTGTGACGCGACCAGCGCAATTGCCGAGTTAAAGCGCCAGACGGTTTGCCAGCCGCCCGCAAAATCCAGAAACCTGTCCGGTCCAATGGGACGCGCCAGCCATCCAAGCAGCATTGCAAAGACCAGAATGCCCCACACAGCGGGGCCAATCTGCAAAACCTCGGAAATCTCGATCGGGCGTCTGCTTGCGGCTACAAACAGCAAGGCCGGAAACAGGATCTCAAAGTTCAGCTTGTCGAGGCCCTGCCATGCATTTTCAGACAGGCGCGCCCGGATAAGCCCTCCAAGCGCGACCATAAGAAAACTCGGCGCAAGCCCTGATAGGATGGTGGCAAAGACCATGGCAGGTCGTCCCTTCAGTCAACCTGTGTTTGTCTATTGCACCTGAGCGGAAGAGCTTGGCCATTAACGACACGTAGCGTCGAAATCGTGAAGCGTATCAAAGTTCTGCCGCCAGCCGCGTGCCCTGATTGATCGCCCGTTTCGCATCCAGTTCCGCAGCCACGTCCGCCCCGCCGATGACATGGGGGGTGATCCCCTTCTCGATCAGGGCATCCGCAAGCGTCCGGTCCGAAACCTGACCCGAGCACAGCACAATAGTCTCGGCCGCGATTACCGTGGGATCGGCGCGTTCCTCGCCAAAGCTGACATGCAGCCCGTCATCGTCGATACGCTCGTAATTCACGCCGCCCACAAAGTTGACGCCCTTTTTCTTCAGTGTCGTGCGATGAATCCAACCGGTGGTCTTGCCCAGCCCCTTGCCATGCGCCTGTTTCTTACGTTGCAACAGAGTGACCTCGCGCGCTGCCGCTTCGGGCTGTGGGCCTTCGGGGGCCAGGCCCGAACGATGCTCGGCCGGGTCGGTCACGCCCCATTCCTTCATCCACAGGGGCAGGTCGGTTGTGGGGCTGTGCCCCTCTTCCAGCAGAAACTCGGACACATCGAACCCGATGCCGCCAGCCCCGATCACAGCTGCCGTCTTGCCAACCTTGGCCTTGCCGCGCAGCACGTCGACATAGCTCAGGACATTGTCCCGGTCCTGTCCCGGAATCTGCGGATCACGCGGGGTGACGCCGGTGGCTATGATCACCTCGTCATATCCTGACAGATCGTCGGCGGTGACCTCACGCCCCAGTTCCAGCCTGACCCCCAGATCGGCGATCATCGCGCGGTACCAGTCGACCAATCCCCAGAACTCTTCCTTGCCGGGCACCTGCTTGGCCATGTTCAGCTGCCCGCCGACCTCATCCGCCTTGTCGAACAGGGTCACGTTGTGGCCACGTTGGGCGGCGGTCATTGCGGTGGACAATCCGGCAGGCCCGGCGCCGACAATTGCAACTGTCTTGGCGCTCTCGGCCTTTTCGATCACCAGCTCAGTTTCGTGACAGGCGCGCGGATTGACGAGGCACGAGGTCAGCTTGCCGCTGAACGTGTGATCCAGACAGGCCTGGTTGCAGGCGATGCAGGGCGCGATCTTTTCACCCTCGCCCGCCATCGCCTTGTTCACGAAATCCGCATCTGCCAGCATGGGCCGGGCCAGAGACACCATATCGGCGCAACCATCCGCCAGCACCTGCTCGGCGACCTCGGGTGTGTTGATCCGATTGGAGGTGATCACCGGGATCGACACCTTGCCCATCAGCTTTTTCGTCACCCACGCAAATGCAGCACGCGGCACACTGGTGGCGATGGTCGGAATGCGCGCCTCGTGCCAGCCGATGCCGGTATTGATGATCGTCGCCCCGGCCTTCTCGATCTCTTGGGCCAGTTGCACCACCTCGTCATGGGTCGAACCATCGGGGATCAGGTCGATCATCGACAGCCGGTAGATGATGATGAAATCGGTTCCCACAGCCTCGCGCGTGCGCCGCACCACCTCGATCGGCAGGCGCATCCGGTTTTCATACGACCCGCCCCAGCGGTCGGTGCGCTTGTTGGTATGGGTGACAAGGAACTGGTTCAGGAAATACCCCTCAGAGCCCATGATCTCGACCCCGTCATAGCCCGCTTTTTGCGCCAGCACGGCGGCGTTGACGATATCTGCGATCTGTTTCTCGATCCCCTCCTCGTCCAGCTCAGTCGGCGGAAACGGAGAGATCGGCGATTTCACCGGGCTGGGCGCCACACATTTTGGCCCATAGGCATAACGACCCGCATGCAGGATCTGCATCGCGATCTTGCCGCCTGCCTCGTGTACGCGGCTGGTAACAATCGAATGGTTCGCGACTTCGGTGTCATTCGTCATCATCGATGCCCCCGGCAGCACCGATCCCTCAAGGTTCGGCCCGATACCCCCGGTCACCATCAGCCCCACACCGCCGCGCGCCCGGTCGGCATAAAACTCGGCCACCCGGTTCCAGTCGCCGGTTTCCTCCAGACCCGTGTGCATCGAGCCCATCAGCACGCGGTTCTTCAGTGTGGTAAAGCCCAGATCCAGCGGGGCCAGCATGTTCGGGTACGCAGTCATGAAACTCTCCCTGAGATTTACGCCCGAAGATCACCGCAGGACCGCCCGGTGTCACGCAAAACCCGACGTCATCCCCTTTGCTGACGCGGCGGCGCTTGCTAGAGGTTGGCCGAACAACCCATGAGGCCGCGCATGACACCCGAAGAAATCGCCAAACTGCCCTATCGCCCCTGCGTCGGGCTGATGCTGATGAACGGGCAGGGCAAAATATTCGTCGGCCAGCGCAACGACCGCCATGCCGACGCCTGGCAGATGCCGCAGGGCGGTGTGGACAAGGGCGAAGACCCGCGCGACGCGGCCTTGCGTGAGCTGTGGGAGGAAACCGGCGTCACCTCCGATCTGGTCGAGATCATCGCCGAAACAGACGGCTGGCTGCCCTATGACCTGCCGCATGACATCGTGCCGAAAATCTGGAAAGGCCGTTATCGCGGTCAGGAACAGAAATGGTACCTGCTGCGCTTTCTGGGCCGCGACGATCAGATCAACATCCAGACCGAGCATCCCGAATTCACCCGCTGGAAATGGCAGGAGCCAGACCGCCTGATCGAAGAGATCGTGCCCTTCAAGCGCGAGGTATACGCGCGGGTGGTTGAGGAATTCAGGAACCGCCAGCCCTGATAAATCTCTTTCCGCTGCCGGAAAGGTTAACCCGCTCCTACGCGGTCAACGCTGTCTGCCAATTTGATCGCGTCAATTACTGCTTTGCCAAGTTGCCGGGTATTGTGAACGCCGCCCGAGCCGTTGAACTCTGAAACGTCTAGTTTCTTCGCCAGATCGCGCAGGTTCTCGATGGCGTTTTTCTGCAGTTTGCCATTTTCGAAAACATCAATGCTTTGACAGGTGTATTGCACGATTCGACGACCGGCGAACTCAACCTCTTGTGCAATCGTGTGCCGCAAAGCGGGTTTCTGGGCTTTGGTTTTCGGCTGTTCAACGGCGTTTGTTGGGGGCAGTTCCGCGGGCTCGCCCGTAATTGCGCTGAAGTCGTTTGCGATCACGCTTGCGCGTACCTTGCTGGGCAGGCAGTTCCCGCCGTGTTTGTTTTCACTGTACGCGTTTTTGGCCTGAAGTTTGTCGAGCAAATAGAACGTCGGCTCAAAAGTCCGCAGATTCAATGCGACGAATAAAATGAAATCTGCGTCTGCCTTTGTGTTCATGTTAACAGGCCAGCGGCCGATCTCTGATAGCCTGTCGATGTACTGTCTGGTTTTGACCTCAACGGTTTTCAGACCGTCCGGAGTATGCACCATGATATCGTGTCCGGGCGCACCCGGCGGGCTGACATAGGCGTGCAGACCCACCGAGATGAACTTGGCCAACGCCAGTGTTTCGCCGAGTTGCCCGGAGAGAAGATTTGTGAGTTTTTGCAATTCATCCGTCCATTGGTTCAGATTGGCGCTTTCACTCGACCGGTCAGAGCAACCCCTCACCCCGCAACAACTCCAGCATATTTGCCTCGGGCCGTGGCCCGATATGGCTGATCACTTCGCGGGCGCAGATGTTGCCGATGCGGGCGCAGGTCTCGAAATCGCGGCCCGTGGCCATGCCGAACAGGAACCCGGCGGCGAACTGGTCGCCTGCGCCGGTTGCGTCTACCGGCACCACCTTTTCCACCGGCACGTCGATGCGGTCGCCGCCGTTCAGAACGGTCACACCGTCGCCCGACCGGGTGCAGACCACCAGCGGGCAGATGGCGGCGGTTTTGGCCAGCGCCTCTTCCAGATCGTCGGTTTCGAACAGCGACTTGATCTCGGCCTCGTTGCCGATGACGAAATCCAGTTCGTTCTCGATCAGCAGCAGGAAATCGACCCGGTGCCGTTCCACACAGAAGGGATCGGAAATGGCGATCCCCGCCTTACCACCGCCCTTGTGGCAATTGCGCGCGGCCTCAAGAAACGCGGCCTTGCCCTTTTCCTTGTCGAACAGATAGCCCTCAAGGAACATGATCTGGCTGTTGCCCGCCACCTCCGACGATACGTCTTCGGACGACAGTTCCGAGGAAATCCCCAGATAGGTATTCATCGACCGTTCGCCATCGGGCGAGACAAAGATCATCGAGCGTGAGGTCGGCAGCTCCCCTCCGGGCACTGGCGGGTTGACGAAGTCAACCCCGTCCTCGTTCATCGCATCCGCATAGAACCGCCCCAGCGCGTCGTCATGCACCCGCCCGATAAAGGCTGCGTCCAGACCCAGCGCACCGGCGCCTGCGATCGTGTTGGCGACCGATCCGCCCGGTGTCTGAACCCGGCTTTCCATGGCGGCATACAGAACCTCGCCGCGTTCCCGCTCGATCAGCTGCATGATGCCTTTTTCGATGCCCATCAGCTCAAGAAAGTTGTCATCGGCCTGGGAAATCACGTCCACGACGGCATTTCCGATGCCGACAAGCTGGTAGGTTTTCATAGGTTCTTGTCCTCAAATTCGCAAAGATCGCGGATGATACAGGTTGGGCACATCGGCTTGCGTGCCTTGCAATGATAGCGGCCATGCAGGATCAGCCAGTGATGCGCATGCAGCTGGAAATCGGCCGGAATGTTGTCTTCGATGGCGCGTTCGACCGCATCCACGTCCTTGCCGGGGCAGATACCGCTCCGGTTGCCGACGCGAAAGATATGGGTGTCCACCGCCTGTGCCGGTTGCCGCCACCACATGTTCAGCACCACATTGGCGGTTTTGCGTCCGACACCCGGCAGCGATTGCAGCGCGGCGCGGGAGTTGGGAACTTCGCCGCCATACTCATCGACCAGAATTCGGCTCAGCTTGATGACATTCTTGGCCTTGTTGCGGTAAAGGCCGATCGTCTTGATATGGTCGATCAGCTTTTCTTCGCCCAGGTCCAGCATCTTTTGCGGCGTGTCGGCGATCTTGAACAGCTCGCGCGTGGCCTTGTTCACGCCCGCATCCGTCGCCTGCGCCGACAGCGCCACGGCCACGACCAGCGTATAGACGTTGACATGTTCCAGCTCGCCTTTGGGTTCGGGCTCGGCTGCCTGAAACCGTGTAAAGATTTCGCGGATCGTATGATAATCGAGTTGCTTTGCCATCCTGATCGGTATGCCGCCCGAATTTATCGCTTACAAGCCAAAAGAAACGATTTTGTACACGCCGGTACGATTCGGAAGGTTGGGGGTTTGATGGACGTACAAAACAGCAGGTTTCGGGTCGCCGCCGGGATTTGGGCGCTATAGTCTGGAGGCAAGCAGATGAGGTTAGTCATGAACGTCCAGAACTCGGAAAACGGTTATCACTACAACGTCATGCGCCGGGCGATCGACCTGATCGACCAGGGCGGCGAAACCCTGTCGCTGGATGAGCTGGCGGGCCAGATGGATATGAGCCCCGCGCATTTCCAGCGTCTGTTCTCCCGCTGGACCGGGGTTTCCCCAAAGCGTTATCAGCAATATCTGACACTAGGTCACGCCAAGGCGTTGCTGCGTGAACGGTTCACGACGCTGGAAACCGCGCACAATGTCGGCCTGTCCGGCAGCGGCCGCCTGCATGACCTTTTCATCCGCTGGGAAGCGATGAGCCCTGGAGAATACGCCCGCAAAGGGGCCGAGCTGATAATCTACTGGGGTTGGTTCGAAAGCCCCTTTGGGCCGGCTTTGGTCATGGGCACGGACAAAGGGATTTGCGGCATCGCGTTCAGTGCCGAAACCGGCGAGGAACCCGCGATGGAGGATATGCTGTCCCGCTGGCCCAAGGCAGAGTTTGTCGAAGATCCGATGCGTCTGCGCCCGTGGGTCCTCAGCGCCTTCGGTGCTGCCAGCGACCGGCTGGAGCCCACGCCCCTCTACCTCATCGGAGCGCCGCTGCAGATCAAAGTGTGGGAGGCATTGCTGCATATTCCATCCGGCAACGTGACAACCTATTCCGAAATCGCTCAGGTCGTGGGTGCGCCGCAGGCCGTTCGCGCTGTGGGAACGGCTGTTGGGCGCAACCCGATCAGCTGGCTGATCCCCTGCCACCGCGCCTTGCGTAAGTCCGGAGGGTTGG
Organism: Ruegeria sp. C11; assembly: GCF_056537725.1. Classification (NCBI taxonomy): domain Bacteria; kingdom Pseudomonadati; phylum Pseudomonadota; class Alphaproteobacteria; order Rhodobacterales; family Roseobacteraceae; genus Ruegeria; species Ruegeria sp. C11. The sequence goes on from NZ_JBQFSB010000015.1 coordinate 58,077, forward strand.
GTGGCTATCACTGGGGCCTGCCTGTCAAACGCGCCATGCTGGCTTATGAGGCTGCGCGGGCCGAAGGCTAGGCCTGCGTGCGCCGCCAGAAAGGCGACAGCAGGAATTTCCGCCTGCGTCGAACAATTCTTGGCGACTTCTTCGCCGCCAGTTCCCGCTCGATCTCATAGGCACGCAGGGGGCGGCCCTGCGACCAGCGATCCAATTGCAGGGCCATCAGGATTTGGTGATCTCGACTGGGCATCTCGGGTCTCCTTCACAAGATTCGGGATAACCCACATTCGGACAACGCCCCTGACACCACGTTGTCAGTAGCATGTGCTAAAGTGTCAGCAGGTCCTTTGGAGAGTCACATGCGCCGGTCCACCCGTTTGTTCGAAATCATCCAGATCCTGCGCGCCGCAGACGGGCCGGTGACAGCCGAAAGGCTGGCCGAACAGCTTGAGGTGTCCGTGCGCACGATCTATCGCGACATCACAGCGCTTCAGGCGCAGCGCACGCCGATCGAGGGCGAGGCAGGACTGGGCTATGTGATGCGTCGGGGGTATGATCTGCCGCCGCTGAATTTTGACGCAGAAGAGGTCGAGGCGCTTTGGGTCGGCCTGTCGATGCTGGCAAGAACCGGGGACAGCGCCCTGCAACAGGCGGCTGACCGGGTGTGCCAGAAGATCGAGGCGCTGCACGTTCCTGCCAACTGGCTTCAGGTCGCACCTTGGGGCGCGCCCGCTGACGATCCGGTTCAGGGCTGCGTGTCCATCGCCATGCTGCGCAGCGCGATCCGGGAAGAGCGGAAGCTGCGGCTGAGCTATGGCAACGCAGAGGGCGAGCGGACCGAGCGCGTGGTGCGTCCGGTGGCGCTGATTTATCATCTGGAATGCACGATGCTTGCCGGCTGGTGCGAGATGCGCAGTTCCTTTCGTCATTTCCGAGTGGACCGCATCTGGCAGTGCGAACCGCTGGATGCCTATTTTTCGGGCCTTGGCGAACCATTGCGCGCGGTCTGGCAAGAGCAGAACAGGTGGGATGAGACCTCTGAACGGGCCTGAGCCTGCATATTTGGGCGGGTATTTGCCGATATCACCCGATTGTTGCTTGAGCCCGGACTCGGCACAGGTGTTATAATGCGGCCAACGAAGCAAGCCCGGTAAACGGGCATTTGGAGCAGAAGGTGATTCCATGACGATTTCCAAGTTTGTTCTGGCGGGCGGGCTGTGCTCGGCCATGGTTCTGGGGGCGTGTACGGACCCGGGCACACTGACGGTGCAGAACGATCCAAACCAGAATACCAAGCAAGGCGCATTGATTGGCGGGCTCATTGGGGCTGGTGTCGGTGCCATTGCGAATAATTCCAACCCGGGACTGGGCGCATTGGCCGGTGCGGCCATTGGTGCGGCTGGTGGGGGTGCCATCGGCAATCAGCTGGACCGGCAGGCCGCCGAACTGCGCCAGCAACTGGCCAATGACGGGATCACCATCGTCAATGCGGGTGATCGTCTGATCGTAACCGTCCCCAATGACATCACCTTCGACACCGACAGCGCCACGGTGCGCCCAGCGTTGCGGTCCGATTTGGTGAAAGTTGGTCAGAACCTCGTGAACTATCCGAATTCGAACGTTCAGATCATCGGGCATACGGACAGCGATGGCGAAGCATCCTACAATCTGGGTCTGTCGGAACGCCGTGCCAATGCCGTGGCCGATATTCTGCAGGCAAATGGCGTCAGCTATTCGCGCATCGCGACCATTGGTCAGGGCGAGAACAATCCGATCGCGTCCAACCTGACGCCAGAGGGCAAGGCCCAGAACCGTCGGGTTGAGATTGTGGTTGTGCCAAGCGGCAACACCTGATCCCTACCGGATATCAAAAAAGGGCCGCTATGTGCGGCCCTTTTTCGTTGTGCACATTGACTGCGCGTCAACCGGGGTTTGGTCGCGCGGCACGTCGGGGTAAACAGGGGCAACACAAGACGGAGCTTTCCCCAAATGTCCGAACCGATCCTTCTGGGCCTGTCCGGCTCGCTGCGCCAAACCGCCACCAACCGCAAACTTCTGCGCGAAGCGGCACGGCTGTTCGAACCCGGCCAGTTCATCGAGGCCGATCTGAACCTGCCCCTTTTCGACGGCGATTTGGAAGAAGCCGAAGGGATTCCGGCCCCGGTTCAGACCTTGGCCGATCAGATCGCAAGCGCCCACGCCGTGATCATTTCGACCCCAGAATATAACAAAGGCCCATCAGGGGTCCTGAAAAACGCTCTGGACTGGGTCAGCCGGACCAAGGGCCGCCCGTGGGCCGACAAGCCGGTGGCCGTCATGTCCGCTGCAGCGGGTCGCGCGGGCGGTGAGCGGGCGCAGATGATCCTGCGCGCCTACATGGTTCCGTTTCAGCCCAGGATTCTGCAAGGCCCGGAAATCCACCTTGCAAACAGCTCCAATGAGTTCGACGCAGAGGGGCGCCTGGCAAGCGATCGCTATGAAGAAGCGCTGCGGGCGCTGATGCAAAAACTCCGGGTCGAGGCTGGATTCTGATCTGCCGTCGCTTGTTCGCCAGTTGCGCGCAACCTAGGGTACGGACATGACAGAAACGGTTGAAAAGCAGGGCGACGTGATGGACCCAGCCCGCGCCGCCGCATTTCAGGTGGCAATGGGTCAGCAGGCGACGATTGCGACCGGGTCAGCACTGCCGCCGTTCTTTCACCAGCTTTATTTCTGGACACCGCATCCGCCTGCAGGTCTGGGTCGTGACGGACACCCCCGAGTGGGTGGCGGGCTGATCCCAGATATGGGATTGCCGCGCCGGATGTGGGCGGGAGGCAAGCTGGAGTTTCACGAGCCTTTGCGCGCTGGGATACAAGCGGAACGGCGGTCGGTACTGGAAAGCGCACAGTCCAAAACCGGCCGGACCGGGCCGTTGGCCTTTGTCAGGCTGCGGCACGACATCTGGCAGGAAAATACCCTCAGGCTGAGCGAATGGCAGGATCTTGTCTATCGCGAAGACCCTTCGGCTGAAATGCCACGACCGAAAGCTCCGATGGCGCCCACCGACGAAACAGACCGGCGGGATGTAGAGTTTAATTCCACGCTTCTGTTCCGGTATTCGGCGCTGACTTTCAACGGGCACCGGATACATTACGATCTGGATTATGCGCGCGATGTCGAAGGATATGGCGGTCTGGTGGTTCACGGTCCCCTGCTTGCGCAACACCTTATGCTGTTGGCCAAGGATGTGCTGGGCCCGTTGTCCGGATTTTCGTTCCGCGCGTCTTCACCGCTGATGCATTTTGAAACCGCCAGTTTCTGTCGCAACGGTAAGGCGCTCTGGGTGCGCGGTCCGGACGGGCGGCAATGTATGGAGGCGGTGGCGGTTCCGATATCAGAGTGACGCCTCGGGGCGGAAATCTTCGGGGATCGCGTCGCGGTTTTCCAGCATCAGGTCAGCCATGACCTCAGCAATTTTCGGAGCCATGCCAAACCCGATCTTGAAGCCGCCATTCGCAATGAATTGCCCGGGGTGCAGTGGATGCTCTCCCAACATCGGCGCGCGGCTTTTCGTTCGGGGGCGGACGCCTGCCCATCGCTCGATCACTTCGGAACCGTGCAGTACTGGCACTGCTCGCATCGCGCGATCGATCACGTCATCCAGCGCCGCGTCAGTGGCAGAGGGATCGTCATATTCGCGCTCCGAAGTGGAGCCGATGGCCAATGTACCATCAGCATGCGGCACGATGTGGATCGCGTCCGCGAAAAGCTGCGGCACCTCACCGGCGTCAAATCGCAAAAGTGCGGCCTGTCCCTTAACTCCGTTGCCGACCGTTTTCCCAAAGGCCCGGCTGAGCTCCTGCAGCCCGGCAAGCCCGGTTGCGTGAACAACCCGGCCCTGATCGGGCGCGTCCTGCACGACATCGATCCCCATGACGGCCAGCGCGGCAACCAACGCGGCGCAAGCACGCCGGGGGTGCATCCGCGCGGTCAGGGTATCGTGTATGACGTATCCGGTCGGGCTGGGGGGGCACCATGCGCCCACTTCCTCGGTGGGAACCACCCGCCATTCGGCCTGTCCCTGCCACAGATCGCGCGCCGTATCCTGACGCGCCCGTGCCAATTCCAGAGTGCGCACATCCGGGATCGGTTGCAGGCGTCCCGACCGGGCATATCCGGGCGAAACGCCGCCGGTGGCCTCGACCTGTTTCCAGAAGGGTTCGGCCATAAGCAGACTGTCGAATTGGAACGCTTTCTTGGCATTCCAGTTTTCGGGCACATGCGGTGCCAGCGCCCCGACCAAACCGTTGCTGGAACCCGACCCGGGGCCAAACGGATCGACAACCTGAACCTTTGCGCCGCGTCGTGCGCAGGTCCAGGCGATGGACAGGCCGAAAATCCCTGCGCCGCGAACCGTCACATCGACCATTGCCAATCCCCTTTTCCTTGTTCAGTGTCGCGCCGCCTAGCTACAGGAATTACCCATGGCAGACCAGCGTGCCAGATTGACATGGACGGATGACAAAGTGCCCGTGTCCGAGCGTTTTGACGATCCGTATTTCTCGCTCCAGAACGGATTGGAGGAAACGCGGCATGTCTTTCTTGCAGGCAATGACCTGCCAAACCGTTTTGCGCCGGGATTCCGGATTGCCGAGTTGGGTTTCGGCACCGGCCTGAACATGCTGACGGTCTGGTCCGAGTGGGAAAAGTCCGGCCAACAGGGCGTGCTGTCCTTCACCAGTTTCGAAGCCTTTCCGATGGAGTCCGCAGATATGGCCCGAGCGCTGGCGGCTTTTCCAGAGCTTGCCCCATGGATCGACAGGTTTCTTGCCGGCTGGCATGGCGGCAGCTGTGATCTGGGAACTTTGCACCTGACCGTCATCGAAGGCGATGCGCGCGAAACCCTTGCGCATTGGCAGGGCAAGGCGGATGCATGGTTTCTGGACGGGTTCTCACCGGCGAAGAACCCCGAGCTTTGGCAAGCGGATCTGTTGCGCGAAGTGGCTGATCATACTGCGCCCTCTGGCACCGCTGCCACATATACGGCAGCCGGTTTTGTTCGCCGCGGGCTGGAAGATGCGGGATTCTCCGTCTCGCGCAGTCCCGGCTATGGCCGCAAACGTCACATGACGCGGGCGGTCAAAGCGTGACGCAAAAGAACAACATCCCGGCCGGCATCGCGCTGATGGTCGCTGCCACCATCGTCTTTGCGTTGCAGGACGGTATCTCTCGCCATCTGGCGGGCACCTACAACACCTACATGGTGGTGATGATCCGCTATTGGTTCTTTGCGGCCTTCGTCATTGCGCTGGCCGCGCGTGCGCCGGGTGGGTTGCGTGCCGCGGCACATACCAGCCAATTGCCGCTTCAGGTGTTTCGGGGCGTGCTGCTGGCTGGCGAAATCTGCGTTGCGGTTTTCAGTTTCACCATTCTTGGCCTGATCGAAAGTCAGGCGGTGTTCATCTGCTATCCGTTGCTGGTCGCAGCGCTAAGCGGCCCGGTACTGGGCGAAACAGTCGGCTGGCGGCGCTGGCTGGCGATCGGTGTTGGATGCGTCGGTGTCCTTATCATTCTTCAGCCCGGTATGGGGGTGTTCAACCCGTGGGCTATCGTGCCGCTGATATCGGCCCTGATGTTCGCGCTTTATGGCCTGCTGACCCGCTATGCCGCACGGCGTGACAGTACGGCCACCAGTTTCTTCTGGACGGGCGTTTCCGGGGCGGTGGCAATGACCGCCATTGGGCTTTGGTTCTGGGAACCGATGGAAGGCCGCGACTGGTACTGGATGGCGCTGCTGTGCGTTACAGGTGTTCTGGGGCATTGGCTGCTTATCAAGTGTTACGAAATGGCCGAGGCAAGTGCGGTTCAGCCCTTTGCCTATTTCCATCTGATGTGGAGCGCCATTCTGGGCATCACGATATTCGACGAAACACTGCGCCCGGCGGTGGTCGCCGGGACGGCCCTGATCGTGTCCGCTGGGCTGTTTACCCTATGGCGCGAACGCCTGAAGCGTTGAGCCGGTCAACTCCTGCGAAAACGGTACCGGAAGCGCCGGCTTGCCAAGGCGGGCACGATAAACCGGCAGGCTTTCTGCCACGCGCATCACGTAGTTCCGGGTTTCGGAAAAAGGGATGTATTCGATCCAGTCGATCATATCGACCTGACCCGCCCGAGGGTCGCCAAAGCGGTCCATCCACGAAATCGGCCGCCGGGGCCCGGCGTTGTAACCAGCCGCCATCATGATGACGTTGCCGTTGAAATCGGCGGCAAGGCCAGACAGGTAATTGGCCCCCAGTTTCGCGTTGTAGCGCCAGTCCGACGTCAGGCGCCCGGTTTGATGTCCGCTGAGAATGCCCAGATCCTGCGCAACAACCTTGGCCGTCGCAGGCATCACTTGCATCAGCCCGCGTGCGCCAGCGCCGCTGATGACAATCGGATCGAATTCACTTTCGCGGCGGGCAATGGCCAGCGTCATTTCCTTGGCCATGGGCAGGCCCAGATCGGCGACCGGATGCACAGGGTAGTAGGCGGCAGGCAGCACCGTTCCCGTCCGTGCCGCGCGTTTGGCGATCATGACCGCCAGATGCGGTTGATTCAGTTCAAGCACAAGGTCGCCCAACTGCGCCGCCTGATCTTGATCAAGATCTTCCACCAGATGCGTCAGGAAACGTTCCGCCTGATCACGCTCGCCTGCGCTGAGCAACAACAATCCGGCCTCCAACACACTGGAATCGGCAAAGCCCGCCTGCTTCCAATGCGCGGCGCGGCGCGGGTTGGCCAGTTCCGGATCGAAGGGGCGGCCAATCTGTTCGGCGGCAAGCAGGCCATAGAACGACGTCTGATGGTCAGCACCCAATGCGTAGGCATCATAGGCTTTGTCCGAATCGCCAAGCGCGGCATAGGCCCGGCCCAGCCAGTATCCACCCCGCCCTTTTGAGATTGGGGACTGCACTGCATCCGAGAAATTCTGAAAGTGACGGACTGCAGTGGCCGGGTCGTTCAGACGTCGCAGTGCCAGAAACCCCGACAGCCATTCCAGATCGGCGTAACCATAGCCCATTTCGGGGGTCATGTGGTGGGAGGACGCGACCTTGTAGGCGCGTGCGGGGGCGCCGTTGCGCATTTCAAGCCGCGCCAGACGCCGACGCCCCTCGGCCCACTTTTCCGGTTCGCCCAGAGAATCGGGCCCGGTTGACCGTTCCAGCATCAGGTCGATGGCGCTGTCGTCCAGCTCTTTCCGGTCACGCCAGACAAAGCGGTCAAAGGCCAGCCCCGGCGCATTCATCAGTGATTTTGGAACCGCGGCAATCCTTGTATCCACGCCGGGCTCGCGTTCCTGCAACGCAAGCCGCGCCTCGGCCAGTTTGCGCTGATCCGCACTGACCAGAGGCAACATCCGTTTGGCACTGACCCGATGGCCGTCCCAAAGCATTCTGTCCAACCGCGCTTCGTGATGCGGTTTCAACAGCTTGCCGAAGTTCTCCAGATAATCCTGCTGCAATCCGCTACCCATCGCCATGGTGCGCCAGGCCATGACGATATCGGCCTCTGCATCACCGCGATTGCCCTTGGCCATCAGGGCGACCGCGTGGTTCAATGCCCCTTCAGCTGTCTGTGGCGGGTTGTCCGCGTAGAATTTGATCACCCTGTCCGGATCGGCATTGGTAAAGGCGGGCTCGCTTTTGCGGCGCAGCCAGGCCAGGCCCGGCCAGTCCGGCCTGCGTTCCAGAAACACCAGAACATCGCCGGAACTGCCGAACCCCTCGCGCAGCCAGTGCCAGACGATGATGTCGCGCGAGACGGAACCGCGGCTGCCCGCCACCCTCAATGCCTCGTTCCAGTCGCCCTTGCGCATTTGCGCTATGGCCGCCCGAAGGTCGTCGGCAGAGTCGGCTTTGGCATCCGGCGCGTTCAGCGCGGAGCAGAGAATCACTGTGATCAGCAGCGACAGAATGCGTGTCATCCCTTGCATTTCCCAACAAACCAAGGATACAGCCACTCAGGATAAACTTTGCGCCGCGGGGATCAACCGGGAAACCCGATCGCAGGGATTTATTGCGTACCATGACTGTTCACATTTGCTTTAAGGAGCGACTTCCATGTTCACAGGCTCTATGCCAGCCCTCGTCACCCCGTTCCGCAACGGCGAGCTGGACCTGGACACGCTCAAACATCTGGTGGAGTGGCAGATCGAAGAAGGATCGACCGGTCTGGTTCCCGTTGGAACCACCGGCGAAAGCCCGACGCTGAGCCATGAAGAGCACGAAACTGTGGTCGAAGAGGTGGTAAAAGCCGCCGCAGGCCGCGTTCCGGTTATCGCAGGCGCCGGGTCCAACAATACGGTCGAGGCGGTCCGGTTCGTTCAGTTCGCCAAAAAGATCGGTGCCGATGCGGCTTTGGTTGTGACGCCGTATTACAACAAGCCGACGCAGGGGGGCATGATCGCCCATTTCAGCACGCTTCACGATTGTGCTGACATTCCGATCATCATCTACAACATTCCCGGCCGGTCGGTTGTTGACATGACGCCTGCAACCATGGGCGAGTTGGCCAAGCTGCCGCGTATCGTCGGTGTGAAAGACGCAACCGGGGATCTGGCCCGCGTCAGCCAGCAGCGCGCAACCTGTGGCAAGGATTTCTGCCAGCTTTCGGGCGAGGACGCGACGGCGCTGGGCTTTAACGCGCATGGCGGCGTAGGCTGTATCTCGGTGACGGCAAACGTTGCGCCGAAACTGTGTGCGGAATTCCAGCGGGCGACGCTGGCAGGTGACTATGCCAAGGCGCTTGAACTTCAGGACCGCCTGATGCCGCTGCACGAGGCGATCTTTATCGAACCGGGTCTGGTTGGCGCGAAATACGCCCTCAGCAAGCTGGGGCGTTGCAGCGAAGAAGTCCGCTCGCCGCTTGTTGGTTTGGAAGACAGCACCAAGGCTGTAATCGACGCCGCAATGGCACATGCCGGGCTGCTCTGAACGTACTCAGGTCCAAACTCAAAATTGGCGGCTTTCTGTTCGGGCAAGCTGCTTACCGGAAATGTTGCTGATCACGTGCTTGCAGGCACGTGATCAGCAACCCCTCAATGACCGGTTTGAGGCCATCAAGCCGTTTTAACGACTAAAAAACCGACCTAGAAAAATACATCCATTTCATGAGAGAGTTCCGTCAAAGCCGACGAGGGCGATGCATTTGCGTGAAAACTATCACGCTGACGAACGGATACGGAATTGGAGATGACAGTGAGTGGCGAAGATAGCAAACCCATCCCAGCGCATGTGGAACTAGATCCCCATCACGAAGATGCAATCGTTCGGTGGTGTAACCGCATGATCCGCCACGGTGTCAGAGCATTGTCAGTGCTGATGCTCGGGATCATTCTTCTGGCTATTATTGACGCCGGTTTCACTACATATCAGAAGTTTATGGAACCACCTCTTTACATCTTGGAGGTCAGTGATCTTCTCGCGGTTTTCAGTGCTGTGTTGGTCGTTCTAATCGCGATCGAGATCTATACAAATATAACTCTCTATCTGACCGCCGATGTCATCCACATCAAGCTTGTTGTAGCGACAGCACTGATGGCGGTCGCCCGGAAAATCATCACGCTCGACGACAAAAGCTTGGAACCTCAGTACTTTCTCGGCTACGCAGCCATCGGTCTGGCATTGGGCGTAACGTATTGGCTTATTGAAAGAAAACCGTGAATCGGACCGCTGGTCACTTCCAGCGATCCGATGACGCTGTTTGCAGAACCTTAAACAGTTGTCTGATCCGCACGGGCGATCAAGTTTAATTCTGGCGACTCCGTAAGGTAACCGGATTTTGTCGATGGGCATCCTAGTGCCCGATACTAAGAACGACAGCTTTGTTGCGCTCCCCATCCTGTGAAATGACACCCCCCCCCGCAGAGGTCTGCGACGGCGCTCGCATTGTGGGGGCCAGTTGCACTTCACACTGCGTTTGACCTTACATCACTTTTGTTAAGCGGCGTTCCTGTTCGGAGTGCCGCTTTTTTACGTCCGGATTCTGAAAGCCACTAGGGGCTTTGATTTGACGGATACAGCATCGGGAAAGCTGGGTGTTTAGTTCGAAAAATATAAATTGTCACTGTTGACAATAAATCTCCGATAGTTATTTGTCAGATGTGACAATAAACGGAGCAGAGATGCCCAGACCTTCTTTAAAAGATCAGAGATCCGCCGAGATTCTTGACGCCTATCTGACGTGTGTCGCACGGTTCGGATTGGAAGGCGCCACGCAGGAGCGCATTGCGATCGAGGCCGGGGTTAAGCGCCCTTTGTTGCGTCATTATCTGGGCAACCGGGATGAAATGTTCGCGGCGTTGACCGACCATGTTCTTGCCGGGTTCGAGCATTCGGTAACCCGGCTGAACGATACTTTGGGGGCAGATGCCACACCGGCCGATCTGGTAAATCTTCTGTTTGCCGAAGACACTACAACCGATCCACGGCTGATGCTGTCATATCAGGCTTTGGTGACGTCCGTTCCCGACCGGCCTGATTTGCGTCAGCGGCTGCTGGATAGCTTGCAGGATTTTTTTGACGTGATCGAAGCGGTGCTGAGACGCGCGGCGCCGACAGCGCCCGAAGATAAAATACGAGCTGTCGCTCAGGGGATTTCCGCAGTTTTTGTAAACTTGGACTCGCTGTCTCCTCTAGACCCGCCGATGGCATGGCGCAGTGACTTGAAGCTGGCTGCGTCATTGCTGGCGTCCAGTCTGGAGGCAGATCAATGAGCCGCTCCCGCGCGATCAACTACGTTGCCTTGCCGGTTCTGCTGACGGCAACCTTTCTGGGCATCTACTGGATCTGGGGCCTGCTGTTTGTATGGTGGGTGGTTCCGACGATCCTGAACGGGCAGGCCTTTCTGGTCATGGAAATCAACCGGGACGAAGACCCTTTCCTGTTTTGGGCCATCGTTGCCCTCTGGGCTGTTCTGGGTCTGATGATGGTCCTGGCCAGCTTGTTTCCCCAATACGCATATCTGCTCATCTGAGGTGAAATGATGACCAAAATGTATCACCGACTTCCGGTCGACGCCTATACGTCGCAGGATTGGTTCGATCAGGAGCAACGCCTGATCTTTTCCCAAACCTGGCGTTTTGCCGGCTTTGCCGAGGATATTCCGGAGCCGGGACATTACCTGTCCGTGCAGGCCGGATTGAACAATCTGTTTATCGTCATGGGCCGCGATCACCGGTTGCGCGCTTTTCACAATATCTGTCGTCACCGGGGGACGCAGTTGATCCGGGCGGTGGGAAAAACCCAAAAGGCGCTGACCTGCCCTTATCATGACTGGACTTACGACCTTGAGGGCAACCTGATTTCAGTTCCCGACGAGGCGACCGAGTATCCGGGGGGCGTCGACAAATCCTGCCTTGGCCTCAAGCCCGCAAGTGTCGATGTCTGGCGGGGTATGCTGTTCGTGCATCCCGACGCGGATGCGCCCACGCTGGCCGAATGGTTTGGAGAGGTTGACCCGCTTTTGGGGCCACACAGACCCGAACAGCTGGTCGAATACCCGGAGGTGCGGAACGCTTATGAAATCAAGGCCAACTGGAAGATCGTCGTCGAGAATTACATTGACGTTTATCACCTGAGCCACCTGCACTCGAACACCCTTTACATGTACGACCATGCCAAGGCCGAATACGGATGGAAGGGACCTCACTATCATTTCTGGGAGCCTCCTTCGACCGAGTATGGCGAAAACCTCGAGAACAATCTGCCGACACCGCGTGTCATACCTGAACCCCATGTCGGGGCGTGGGTGCCGATGCTGTTCCCCGGCATTGGCTTTGGTGCCAGCGAAGACAGTTGGAACCTGTTTCTGATAACCCCGCTGGCCCCTGATCTGACGCGGGTCGAAAACCGCACCAAGGTCGCGAACGTATCGGGATGGGAGTTTCAGAAACAGCAGTGGAAAAGTCAGGGTTTCTGGAAAAGCTTCGGCGGGGCCAAGTATCAGGAAGGCGACTCCACCGGAGACCAGGACCCAATGAGTTCAGGCGACTTCACTACCGAGGATATCTATGCCTGCGAGCAGCAACAGAAATCCCTCGGAAGTCCATATTTCGAGGTTGGTCCGGCTGCAAAAGGTGAAAGCCCCATAACCAACCATCAGCAAGCCGTGCTGGATTTCATGCAGCGTGGCGAGGGCTGACGCAAGTTTCGGAGGAACGACTATGAAGCCATTTCAGGCAACCTGCCTTGGGATTGTCCTGTCTGCCGGGCTGGCACTGACCGCAGTCGCGAAGACACCGCAAGACCTTGTCCAACGGTATCTGGCTGTGCAGGAGACCGGTGCCGCTGACGCAACTTGGCGGGATTGGCACCCGGAAGCCACCCATACAATCACGATCAAATATGGGTTGGGACAACCCGATGACCGCTTTTCTTATGTGATCGCAGACTATGCGACGCTGCCCGATCCTGCGACGGATCCGGTGCTGGCTGAGGCAATGCAGGGATATCAGGAGATCGAGCGTTCCACGCCGCAAATCACAACGGCCGCACATGACGACGGGACCCGTGTCACCGCCACAACGCGAGTCAGCTATACTTGGCAGGACTTCGAAGGAACCATGGTTCAGACCGATGAGTTTTTCATCCTGTCCTATTTCGGCGCTTCGGTGATCCGCTCGCTGAACACAACGTTTGATTATCGGTAAGAGGGTCAGATGAGCCGCGATTTTCATGCCCTGACAATATGCGACATTCATCCGGAAATTGGCGGCACCGCCACGAATGTCACATTTGATGTCCCGCCTGAGGTTTCCGGGCAGTTCGAGTGGCATGCAGGCCAGCACCTGACCTTGCGGTTCAATATCGGGGGGCAGGAACATCGGCGCAGCTATACAATTTCAAACCCGCCCGGCGCACCGCTGCGCATTACGGCAAAGCGGGTCCGCGATGGTCTGGTATCGAACCACATTGCTGACAAGCTTTCCCCTGGTGATGTGATTGACGTGATGCCGCCATTTGGCACTTTCATGTTGCAGCCGGGAACGCTTGCCCGGCGATCTCATTACTTCATCGGGGCTGGCAGTGGCATCACCCCGCTATTTTCCATGATCAACGCAGTACTGGCCAAAGAACCGCATTCTGCAGCGCATCTGATCTATGGCAACGCGAATGCGGACAGCATCATCTTTCGGTCAGAGCTGGACCAACTGCAGGAAAAGCATCCCGAGCGGTTTTCCGTCCGTCATGTCTTGTCCGCACCGTCAATGTGGAGCTGGTTTTCACCGTGGAAAACAGGCCGGATTGACGCTGCGGCGGTTCAGCAGGCTTTGTCCGAGGCCCGCCCGGTTGCGCAGGATGTTCAATACTGGATCTGTGGCCCGAACGGGATGAACCAAGATGTAAAGCTGGCACTCATGAACCTTGATGTGCCGGCAAACCGGATTCACATGGAAAGCTTTGGTGGTTCTACCGAAAGCGATACCAGCGTCGAAGGAGTGGCCGCCAGCGCGCGCATTGTTCTGAACGGACAGTCCCGTGAAATACCCGTTGCTGCCGGGCAGACCGTTCTGGAAGCGGCGCGTTCAGCGGGGCTGACACCTCCGTTCAGTTGCCAGTCCGGTGTGTGCGGTGCCTGTGTGGCCCGTTTGTCGGATGGAAAGGTCCATATGCGCAACCGGATGGCCCTGGAAGACGATGAAATTTCCCGGGGGCAGATCCTTACTTGCCAGAGTGTCGCGACCGAAGACCGGCTGACAGTTCTGTTTGACGACTAGGTCAGAGCAGCGATGCAGGGCAACCCTTAACCCGGGTCTCCATCAGTTCTGATTTGAACGCACAGAAAAGTGCCGGAACGTCCTTTACTTGCCGTAGTACAACCTTACGGCATGCTCGGCCTGTGCAAAGAACAGCCAGCGCGAAACGGCGACCCCTGCAAGGTGCGACGCCACTGCCAACAGTGCAGTGATATGATGGAAAGGCAGCAACAGCAGGATGACCGGGACCACGAATGCAAGGACAAACGATATGATCCGCAGTTTTGCGGCATGTTTCCTGCCGACCACATGGACGAATTCGCGCAGCAGGTAATTGGTGCCGGTATGCGGCGGCTCAAAAGCCCGAACCTTGCCGCGTGCGCCCAGGCCCGTAGCCGTCCCCAGATCGGTCCCGGAGCCCGCGAATGCCTGATCCCCCTGTTTCCAGTAGGCCAGCTGGACCAGCGCCGCGATCACCAGCAGAACCAGCGCGACCCGTATCTGCCCAGCCAACAATGCGCCACCGGCGAGGCTGAAGGACAGAAACATGGCCGGCGTCAGCTTCATGTTCCAGCGCGGAATGGTCTTTAGCTGTGTGTAGATCATCGAGGTGGTGAAAACGGTCGCGATGGATAGCAGCGATCCGACCACGCCGAGAACGCCCCAGCGCGCGTCCAAAAAAATGGTGCCGATGGCGTAAAGCCCCATGACGATCAGTGCGAGGACTGCACACCACCCCTCGCGCGAGAGCCAGCTGGAGCGCCATTGGGTAAAGGCCTTCATCGCTCTTTCAGGATGGCCCAGATGAAAGGTCGAGGCCAGAAGCCCGCCCACCGCCAGCGCATAGGCGATGGCGAAGAAGACAAAGGCGACCCAGCCTGACACTGCCGGAAAGCCAAGGCCCAGAAATAACAGCAGGCCAAACCCCAGCCCTGAAAAGGTGGTGAAGAGGATTACGGAAGGTGCGGGATGCATCAGGCGTTACCTCCGGGCAGTTTGTCGAGTGCCTTGTCCAGCCAGTTCAGGAACCCTTTGGGCTCGTCCGCCACCGGGGCGAGCAGAGGTGCAAGAACGTCAGTTTGATCTTCGATCCTGTCCTTGGGACGGGGCGGCAGGTACTTGTTAACCGGCTTCGTACCCATTTCGGGCATCAGGTCCATGCCGCCGCGTTCTGCGACCAGTTTCGACACGTCGCTTTCGGGATCGCCCAGATCGCCGAAATGGCGCGCACCCGCCGGGCAGGTGCGGACGCAGGAGGGGATACGATCCACTTCGGGAAGGTTCTCGTTATAGATCCGGTCGACACAGAGCGTGCATTTCTTCATCACCCCTTCGGCCAGATCGAGTTCGCGCGCACCATAAGGGCAGGACCAGGCGCAAAGGCCGCAGCCGATGCAGTCGCTTTCGTTGACCAGTACGATCCCATCCTCGACCCGTTTATAGCTTGCGCCGGTCGGGCAGACGGTGACGCAGGGCGCGTCCTCGCAATGCAGGCAGGATTTCGGGAAGTGAATAAGTTGTGCGGGGCCATCCGGGGGTTGCACCTCGTAGGAATGAACCCGGTTGAGGAAGGTGCCCGAGGGGTTCGCGCCATAGGCATCCTGATCCGACAGAGGTGCGCCATAGTTTTCGGTGTTCCAGCCTTTGCAGGAGATCACGCAGGCGTGGCATCCGACACAGGTATCCAGGTCGATGACCAGACCCATCTTACGTTCGGTGGAATTCGGTAGCTGGGTCATGTCAGTGAACCTCTGCTTTTTGGGGCAGGGAAGGGGCCAGCCCCCTATTGAGCCTGCGGCTCAATTCACCCGCGGAGTATTTCTGGCCAGATGAAGAGCGGTTCAATGTCATTTGCCCACCTTCCACGCGAGGTTTTCGGGGCCATGGCCAACTGGAGAGTTGATGGGGGGGAATTCAGGTTGGCTTTCCGTCATCTCATTCGGATTGGCGGCTTTTTCGATTTTAACCTTCAAATCGAACCATGCGGCCTGACCGGTGATCGGGTCTGAATTGGCCCAACGCAGCCCGTCCCCTTTGGGGGGTAGCAATTCGTGGATTAGGTGGTTCAACAGGAAGCCTTTGGTTGCTTCGGGCGCGTCCTCCTGCAGGGCCCATGCGCCTTTGCGTTTGCCAATGGCATTCCATGTCCAGACGGTGTTGTCGTTGAGCGCCGCCATTTCCATCACGGGCACGGTGATTTCCCCGTGTGGGGAGGTCACTTTGGCCCAGTCTCCGTCCTTTAGCCCGTGTTCGCGCATCAGTTTAGTTGGCACGTAAAGCGGATTGCGCCCGTGCAGCTGCCGAAGCCAGGCGTTTTGCGTGCCCCAGGAATGGTACATGGCCATCGGGCGCTGGGTGAGCGCGTTGACGGTGAAGCCTTCGTTCCCGGTCTGGTCGGTTTCGTACCAGATTGGCAGTGGGTCCATTGTTTCGCTGATGCGCGCGCGCAGGTGATCGGGGGGTTGCCGTTCACCGTGGCCTTCGGCGGCCAACTGAAATTTGCGCATCGGTTCCACGTAAAGCTGGAACAGGTAGGGTTGCGGGCTGTCGTAGATGCCCATACCCACGGCCCAGTCCTGATAAGCTGTATTCCAGGGTTTATAGTAATCCGCCCCTTCGGGAATGTGCGCCACATAGAAACCGCCGTTTTCGATATAGCGGTTCAGCTGGTCAGGATTCACTTCGCCCCGGCCTTCCTTATCGCCGTCTTCACCCCGGAAGCCCGCAAGCGGGCCGATGCCCGGTTTGCGCTCGTGATTGACGATGTAGTCGGCGTAGTCCTTCCATTTCGGGCTGCCGTCCTGATGGATGAAACCAGGCAGTTGCATCCGGTTGGCCAGTTCGATCAGAACCGATTGAAAACCCCGTACATCGCGATCCGGTTCGATCACCGGCCAGCGGATCGCGTCGGCGGCTGCGTCGGCCTCGCAGATCGGCCGATCCAGCAGGGAAATGCAGTCATGGCGTTCGAGATACGTGGTGTCGGGCAGGATCAGGTCGGCATAGGCCACCATTTCCGAACTGTAGGCATCCGAGTAGATGATGCGCGGTATCACATAGCCGCCATCGTCATCGCGGGCGGTCAGCATCTCGGTCACACCTTTGGTGTTCATCGACGAGTTCCACGACATGTTGGCCATGTACATGAACAGCGTGTCGATTTTGTACGGGTCACCGGCATAGGCGTTGGAAATCACCATATGCATCAACCCGTGGGCCGACATCGGATTTTCCCAAGTAAAGGCCTTGTCGATGCGCGAGGGGCTTCCGTCCTCTTTCAGGGCCAGATGCTCAGGCCCCCGGACAAAGCCCAGATGCGGCCCTTCCAGCGGGCGGCCCGGTCGGCCGTTGCTGTGGGGGGTGGGGTGTGCCTCGACCGGTTTGGGATAGGGCGGTTTGAAGCGGAAGCCGCCGGGAACCTCGACCGTGCCCAGCAGTATCTGAAGCACGTGCAGTGCGCGGCAGGTCTGAAACCCGTTAGCGTGGGCCGAAATACCGCGCATGGCGTGGAAGCTGACGGGGCGGCCCGTCATCTTGTCGTGCTTTTCGCCGCGAAAGTCAGTCCATTCCTGATCCAGCTCGAACGCTTCATCGAAGGCGACACGGGCCAGTTCTGCTGCGATGGCGCGAATTTTGCTTGCTGGTATTCCGCACTTTTCCGCAATCGCTTCCGGAGCGTATTCGTCGCTGAGATAGCGTTCGGCCATCATATGAAAAACCGGCCGGTGAGTTACTCCATCTTTCTCGTAGGTGGCCGACAAATCGGGGCGCACACCGGGCTTGTCAAAGGCAGTCAGCTGTTTGGTCGCGCGGTCGATTACCAGCGGCTTGCCGTCCTCATCACGCAGGAACAGGCCCTTTTCCGGTCCGTCCCCGGCGTTCACAAGCACCGGAGCATTGGTGTAGCGGCTAAGGTATTCCAGATCGATCCTGCCCGCTTTCATCAGCACATGGATCAGGGACAGAATGAACAACCCATCGGTTCCGGGCGTGATCCCAACCCAGTCATCCGCGACAGCGTTGTAGCCGGACCGGATCGGATTCACCCCGATTACCTTGGCACCACGCTTTTTGATTTTCCCGATGCCCATTTTGATCGGGTTGGAATCGTGGTCTTCGGCAACGCCGAACAACATGAACAGCTTTGTGTGTTCCCAATCGGGTTGGCCGAACTCCCAGAATGCGCCGCCCATCGTGTAAATGCCTGCAGCCGCCATGTTGACGGAACAGAACCCGCCATGGGCCGCATAGTTGGGCGTGCCGAAATTCTGAGCCCAGAACGACGTAAAGCTCTGTGACTGATCGCGCCCCGTGAAAAAGGCCAGTTTTTCAGGCGCGGTTTCGTGCAACTCATTGAGCCAGCCAACCGCGGTGCTCAGCGCTTCGTCCCACGATATTTCCCGGAATTCGCCCGAACCCCGCGGCCCCACCCGTTTCAGCGGCGCTTTCAGGCGCGACGGGGCGTTGACCTGCATGATGCCTGCGCTGCCCTTGGCGCACAGAACGCCCTTGTTTACCGGATGGTCGCGATTACCCTCGATATAGGCGACCTTGCCATCCTTCATATGCACGTTGATACCGCATCGGCAGGCGCACATGTAGCAGGTGGTGCGCCGGATTTCGTCCGAAACTTTGGGCGATGTGTCGATCTTCGGTTGCTGGATGGTCATCTGGCGTCCTTCTGTCGGGGCGGGGTCTCAGGTCAGGAAGGTAATTCCCGTAAGTATCACTCCGGCAATGAAAAGTGTTTCAACAATGATCAGGGCGATGGCCGCGCCTCCGACCGACAGTACCTGTTTGAGATTGGTTTTCATACCGACGGCGGCAATTGCGATCAGCAGCAGCCATCGCGAGGCCTGACTGAGCATTTCAGTGACAAATGGCGGGATCAGCCCAAACGAACTGATGGTGGCCAGCACCAGAAAGCCGATAACGAATCCCGGCAGGATTGGTGGTCGTTGACCCGTTTCATCCATATCGGCAAAGTTGCGGATGATCAGTGATGCCACAAGAACCACCGGGGCCAGCATCGCAACCCGGAACAGCTTGACCAGTGTCGCGGTGTCGCCGGTCTGTTCCGAGATTGAAAAGCCCGCGCCAACCACCTGCGCGACATCGTGGATCGTGCCACCAAGGAACACCCCGCCTGCGATGTCATTCATGCCCAGAGACCGAACAAGGATGGGATAAGCGATCATTGCAATCGTCGAAAGAACCGTCACGCCAAGAACGGTGAATATCAGACGCTCTTCCGATCGTTCGTCCTTTGGCAGAATGGCACTGATCGCCATGGCCGCCGATGCGCCGCAGATGGCGACGGACCCGGCGGTGAGAAAGGCAAATCGCCACTTGTGCCCAAAGAACCGGGCAACCAGCAATCCAAATCCGATGGTTGCAAGCACCCCACCGACCACCAGCGCGATCAGGTCCCAACCCAGCCCCATCATCAGGTTCATCGACACACGCACGCCAAGCAGGGCAACGCCAAGTCTCAGTAGCGTGCGGGCCGAAAAGCCGATTCCTTCGACGGCCTTGCCATCCTCGCTCAGAAAGCTGACAGCGATGCCCAGCAGCAGAGCCAACAGCATGGCGGGCGTCGCATAGTGTTCGGACAGGAACTTGGCGGTTATGGCGACAATCACCGAAACGATGATGCCGGGGAACAGAACGCGGATACGTTCTTTTGTCAGATTGGCCAGGTGTCCCGATTGGGTGGTCGCAGCAGCCATTGCGGTCAGACTTTCCTTTTCTGCCCGGCCGTTTCGCGCGCCGGGACAAATCGAATTACGTGTTTGATGCCTGCAGGATGGTAACGGCGATCATCTGTGTCACATCCTCGGCACTGCAGCCGCGTGACAGGTCGTTGGCTGGTTTTGCCAATCCCTGCAGTACGGGCCCGATTGCGGAATATCCCCCCAGACGCTGGGTGATCTTGTAGCCGATGTTGCCGGCGTCCAGATTGGGGAAAATCATGACGTTGGCCTGGCCCGCCACTGGCGATCCCGGGGATTTGCGGTCGCCGACCGAAGGCACAAATGCCGCGTCGAATTGTAATTCGCCATCAACTTCCAGATCGGGGTTGTTGGCCTTCACAAGGCCGGTTGCCTCGGTAACCTTGTCCACCGCGGGATGTCTGGCGCTTCCTTTGGTGGAAAAGCTCAACATTGCGATTTTCGGCTCAACCTGCAGCAAGGCCCGGGCGGATTGCGCCGAGGCGGTCGAGATGGCCGCCAGTTCACCGGCGTTTGGGTCGATGACCAACCCGCAATCCGAATAGAGCATCGCCCGGGCGCCTTCAGGTGCGTCCGCAGGCGGGTACATGAGAAAGAACGACGAAACCATGCCGGCATCGGGTGCCATTCCAATAACTTGAATTGCAGTGCGCACCACGTCGCCCGTGGTGTGGACAGCACCGCCGACCGTCCCAACGGCATGGCCCAGCCGGACCAGCATTGCGGCATAGACCAGCGGTGTTTCAGCGGCCTTGCGCGCGGCGGTTTCATCCACGCCCTTGTGCTTGCGCAAGGCGTGATACTCGGCGGCGAATACCCCGGTCAAAGGTGACGATGCAGGATCGTGGATTTCGATGCCGTCACCGGCCTCTGCGCCTTCGGCAGACAGCGCGGCCTCAATTTCGGCCTGCGCGCCAACCAGAATAATGTCGGCCAATCCGGCCTTTTTTGCGGCCAGCGCCCCCGCGACAATGCGGGGATCGCTGCCTTCACTCATTGCAACGACAGGGCGGGTGTCCGGGGCGCGTTCGCGCAACAGCTCGATCGGTGTTTTGGTCATGCGTCCCGGTCCTTAACCCTATTGTTTACTGCGCGATCATGTCGTTGGCGCTGACGCCTGCGACTGCGACGGGTTTTTTCATGGCGTCGCGGCGGAAGGGTTCGCCCAGTTCCTGGTTGATCA
>NZ_JBQFSB010000016.1:0-62187 GCF_056537725.1 Ruegeria sp. C11
ACGGTCTGCGCTTCGCGATCCGCGAAGGCGGCCGCACCGTCGGCGCCGGCGTTGTGTCGAAAATCGTCGAATAATTCGCGCAAGCGAGTGATCAGACAGAAAGGGCGCCCCACAGGGCGCCCTTTTTTTATTTGGGCTCTTTCTGGCGGTAAAATTGTTGCGGGGCGATGGCGATCCGCTCAGATGCCCGCGCGATAGCAAGCATGGCCCTTTGTCATTGACTCCCAGCAGACAGGCGGCTTGTCTGGAACCGTTGCTTCCAAAACGTTTACATGCTGGAGTTCAGTCGATGAAATACCTTGCACTTGTAACAGTTTGCTTGCCTCTATCCGCAGCCGCTGAACAGCCGCGCTCTCTGGATGCCCATGAACACGGTGCCGGTACTTTGGGAATCGCGATATCGGCATCCGAGGTTGCCATGTCGCTGGAAGCGCCGGGGATGGATATCGTCGGATTTGAGCACAGCGCCACCAGCGCCGAAGATCGTGCGGCGGTGGAAACCGCTGTTTCGGATTTGGCGCGTCCCATGGATTTGTTCGTCCTGCCTGAGAGTGCTGGCTGCTTGGTGAAAGGGGCCAAGGTTTTTCTGGAAGGTGACGATCCGGAGCATGCGCACGACGACGAGCATGCCGACGAAGACGACCATGCGCATGACGATGAACACACGCATGACGACGACCATGCCGAGGAAAAGACCGACGAGCATGGCACGGAACACACCGAGTTCAGGGCGGAGTACATTCTGCAATGCGAGAATCCGCAAAATATTGACCGTATCGAATTTGCCTATTTTGAACGGTTTCCGAACGCCCGCGAAATGGATGTTCAGATCGTCACCGACAGCGGCGCAACCGGCCATGAAGTTGAACGGGATGCCCCCGTTCTCGAGCTGAAAGGCCTGTTTTGATCCCGGACAATGGCAGTGTTGCCGAACAGCCTGACAACTTTGCCGTTTACCTGAAGGATGTGGAGTTCAACTGGCCGCAGACAGATTTTTCCATGGTGGTTGGGGAATTTCGCGTCGGGACGGCTGAAAAGGTCCTGCTGCTTGGGAAAAGCGGGGCGGGGAAATCCACTTTACTCAACCTGATCTGCGGGGTAGCGCTCCCGCAAAGGGGGCTCATTCGGATTTCTGGTCATGAATTGACGTCGATGACCTCGTCGCAACGCGACCGCGTACGGGCGGACAAGATGGGCGTCATCTTTCAGATGTTCAATTTGCTGCCCTATGCAAGCGCCGTGGACAACATCCTGGTCCCACTCCGGTTCTCTCCCGAGCGGCGGAAACGCTGTTTGCATCCACGCGAGGATGCTCTGGGCTTGTGCGCCTCTCTGGGGCTTCCGGATGCACTGGTGACTCATGGGCCGGCATCCACATTGTCTGTGGGCCAGCAGCAGCGCGTCGCTGTGGCGCGGGCGATGATCGGTCATCCCGAGATCATCGTTGCGGACGAACCGACCTCGGCATTGGACGCGGGGTCGCAGGACGAGTTCATGAATTTGCTGTTCGATCAGGTGTCGGAGTCCGGCAGTACCCTTATCATGGTCAGTCACGACGAGCAGCTGGCCAAGCGGTTTGATCGGGTGGTGCGGCTGGAAGATGTGGCGACGACTGCTGGACTTGTTGTTTCATGACATTGATCAGGTTGGCCTTTCTGTCTCTGAAAAGCCGGGCCCTGACCGTGGGGTTAACGAGCTTTGCCATCGCCCTATCCGTCGTGCTGTTTTTAGGGGTGGAAAAGCTGCGTACCGGCGCGCGGTCCAGTTTTGCGGATACAATTTCGGGTACCGACCTGATCATGGGCGCGCGTTCGGGTGGCGTTCAATTGCTTCTCTATTCGGTTTTTCGCATTGGCAACGCGACCAACAATGTTACGTGGGAAAGCTATCAGGATATTGCTTCGCGGCCTGAAATCGCTTGGGCAGTGCCGATCTCTCTGGGTGACAGTCACCGGCAGTTTCGCGTCATGGGAACGACGCCCGAGTATTTCCAGCGCTACAGGTATCGCGGTGATCGTGCTCTGACATTTGAGCAGGGCGAACAGATGCACGATCTGTTCGACGCGGTAGTTGGTGCGGATGTGGCAGCGCAGCTGAACTATGAGGTCGGGGATCCGATCGTCGTGGCCCACGGCCTCGCGTCATTCAGCGAACACGACGATACGCCGTTTCGGATATCGGGTGTTCTGGCAAAGACCGGCACCCCGGTAGATCGTACCGTGATCGTAAGCCTGGAAGCTATCGAAGCCATCCATGTCGACTGGCAGGGGGGCGGGCAAAAGCCCGGAGATCCCACTCCGGTCGAAGAAATTCGGGCAATGGACCTGCAGCCAAAGGCCATCACGGCGGCGATGCTGGGGGTGAACTCGAAACTTCAGATTTTCACCATTCAGCGTGCCATCAACGAGTACCCCGAAGAACCCCTGCTTGCCATCCTGCCCGGAGTGGCCCTTCAGGAGCTTTGGGGCATCGTCGGAATAGCCGAACGCGCGTTGGTCGGCGTGTCGGCGATGGTTGTCGTTACCGCGTTGCTGGGACTGTCGGCCATGATCCTGTCGGGGCTGAATGCCCGCCGCCGGGAAATGGCAATCCTGCGGGCAATGGGTGCGGGCCCTGCGACAGTGATGGGTCTGCTGATGATCGAGGCCGTACTAATGACCGTCCTGGGAACCTTGCTGGGTGTGCTGCTACTTTATCTTGGGCTTTTTGCCTTGCAGCCCTGGCTGGACAGCGCGTTTGGCCTTTTCGTACCGATCACCTTTCTGTCCCCTCGCGAGTTGCTGATCCTGTGCGCGGTTGTCGTGGCCTCTGCTCTGGTAAGCCTGCTGCCGGCAATACGCGCGTATCAGATGTCTCTGGCGGATGGCATGACTATCAAAATGTGATTTTGTTCGGAACTCAAAACAGTTAGATTGGGTGCATGTCTCGCTTGGCCGGAATGATCGTGGCGATAGTGGCCGGGGCCGCCTCGAATGCGGGCGCCTGCGGATTTCACAACTATACCCCGCAGCCCACATTGGTTGACCGGCTGATCGACAGCGAGCATGTCGTGCTTGCGCGCCAGAATCCGGACAACCCGTTTCGATATCAGGTCACTTCGGCCTTGGAAGGTGGCGCCGAAGATGTTGAGTTACCGCATCTGGTGGACAGCGTAACCCGAAAAAGGCTGGGAACCGATCCAGCCGCGCAGATCCTTTTTGCTCGCCAGAGCGCCTATGGCCCGTGGCAGCGGGTCGCTTTTGTCGATGACGACATGCGCCCCGTTCTCAACACCGTCATGTCGCAGTTGCCCGATTGGCGACTGGGCGAGAACCTGAGCCGGTTCCGAACCTTTGCCGCCTACCTCGACCATCCGGACGAAGATATCCGGCTGCTCGCGTTGCGAGAGCTGGACCGGGCGGATTACGGGTTTCTGGTGTCCCATGACCTTCGGATCGACATGGCCCGGGTACTGGCCGGATACAACAACCCCGCACAGCGGGACCTTCGTGCCATCCGTATCCTTCTGTTGGGTCTGGGTGGCAGAGACGAAGTTCGCGGACAGCTGGCGCTCGGGCTGGACCGTGCCGCACAATTCGAAAGCAACCTGACAGGCGCTTACGCAACCGCGCTGATCGAATTGGATGGCCCGGCCGCCGCAAACACTCTGGCCCAGACATATCTGACCGACCCGGAATTGCCCGAGGCATCCAGAGAGGCGCTGGTCGAAGCGTTGGCCCTGCATGGCCAGTATGGCGATCAGCGGATGCAGAACTCTGTTGCCGAGGCCGTAACGCAGGCATTGCGCGGCTCTGCTGCGCTTGCGCCCGCTGTTGCGCGTCAGTTCGGCGCCCGTCGGGTCTGGTCGCAACGTGATGCCCTTTCGGACCTTGTCCGGGATGGTGCGCTGGCGTCACCGCTGGATGTTCTCGCGGTAAGCCAATATGTAGCTATGGCAGATGGTCTCGCGGACCCGTCACGCCCAGCCGAAAGCGGCAATTTCCAGAGCCGAGGTTTTGACTGATGCAGACACGAAGGCATTTCCTGAGCAGGTCGACCGCAGCCGCAGGGGTTCTGACGGCCTTGTCCGCGCCGCTGCGAGCGGACACCGCGCCGATCGAATTGGGATGGGATGACCTTGTACCAACTGCTGATGGAACCACCATGGAAAGGCTCCGAAAACAGGGCATCATTCAGCATGGTGAACTGAGCACCCCCTTCGATCAGGACACGGCCGCCGAAGTGACCACGGAATACAACGGCAAGCTTGTCCGCATCCCCGGCTACCTTGTTCCATTGGAATTTCAGGATCACTACGTCACATCCGCGCTGTTGGTGCCATATGTCGGGGCATGTATTCACGTGCCGCCTCCACCGCCGAACCAGTTGATATACATCACCACGGAAACCCCATACGAGTATCAGTCCCTGTTTGAACCGGTTTGGGTGGTCGGGACATTCGGAACAGCCGCAGCCAGCACGCAACTTGCCGAAGTGGGCTACATGCTGGTAGCCGAAAAGATCGATCCCTATTCCTGATTTATCGAGTGGCCCCTACCGACCAGCGCCCGATCCGGCGAGGAATCCATGGCGCAGATTTCGTTTTGCACATTGTCGAACGCCCCGCCCTGTGACGTTGGGCGCTGCAGCTTGAACAGGCCCGGTGATTGGCGGATAGTGCCTGCGACATGCCTGAACCTTATTCTTTCCGCCATGATCCCGAAGTGCCCGCGTTTGACGACAGTGACCCTTTGGCGGTCATGGATGCGAACTGCGCGCTGTGCAGTTGGGGCGCGCGGATGATCCATCGTATGGACCGATCGGGGACCGTGCGCATCTGCCCCGTACAGACTCCGCTGGGCGCAGCGCTGATGCGTCACTACGGGGTTCAGCCGAACGATCCTTCGACCTGGTTGTTCATAGATGATGGTGTTGCCCATATTGATTTCGACGCGGTCGTACATGCCGGTCGGCGGTTTGGCGGATGGGGTCGGCTGACCGCCGTGTTGCTGATCCTGCCCAAACCCGTACGGAACTGGTGTTATCGCCGCGTTGCGCGCAACCGCTATGCGCTTTTCGGCCGATCCGACATGTGCGCACTACCTGACGCATCGTTCCAGAGACGTCTGATGCGATGAAAATCCTTCTGCTTGGCGGATACGGCGTCTTTGGCGAACGGCTTGCCAGGCTTCTGGTCCGGGACGGTCACGATGTCTGCATCGCCGGGCGCAACACGGCGTCGGCGCAAGCCTTGGCTGATGAACTGGGCTGCCGGTCCCTGATGATGGATCGCAATGGCAGCCTCGGCGGGTTGCGCGATTTTGATGTGGTAATCGACGCCGCCGGTCCATTTCACGACTACGGAAACGATCCGTACCGGCTGGCAAAGGCTGCGATGGCGGCAGGTGTGCATTACCTGGATCTGTCCGACAATGCAGCATTCTGTGCCGGAATATCGGCGCTGGATGCCCAGGCAACCAAAGCGGGCCTATGCGTGCTGTCCGGCCTTTCCTCGGTTCCGGCCCTGTCTTCCGCCGCGGTCCGCGCCCTTGCAGGAAAAGACAGGCCCCTTGTGATCGACACCGCGATTCTGCCCGGAAACCGGGCGCCGCGCGGGTTGTCGGTCATGCATTCGATTCTGGCACAGGCGGGGCGGCCGATACCCGTCTGGCGTGGCAACCGGTGGGAGCGTGGATTTGGCTGGTCCGACCCGGCAAACTATGACCTGCCAGATGGCGTGATCCGGCAGGGCTGGCAGATCGAGGTTCCGGACCTGCAGTTGTTTCCCGCGCATTTCGGTGCCGGGACGGTTCGTTTCCGGGCCGGTCTGGAATTGGCGGTTATGCGCTATGGTCTGGCAGGTTTTGCGGCTCTGCGCCGGGTGCTGCCGTTGCCGGTGACACGACCGGTTGTGCGGTCGTTCAAAATGATGGCCGATATGTTGGCACCATTCGGCACCGGGCGGGGCGGTATGTCGGTAACCGTCATCACGCAGGCCGGGCGACAGACATGGCGGCTGTTGGCAGAGGACGGCGATGGCCCCTTTATTCCGGCGGTACCAGTCCGCGCCCTGCTGCGCCGTCCGGACCTTCCGATTGGTGCCGGCCCCGCGCTCGAGGTCATCACATTGGCCGAGGCAGAGGCCGCAATGTCGGACCTGAATGTCGTCACAGATCGTCGCTCTGAACCGCTCAGACAGATATTCCCGCGCGTCCTCAAAGGCAGTTTCGACAGGCTGCCGGACTCGGTTCAAAAAACGCACCTGACCGTCGACAAAAGCCACTGGCAGGGAAGATGCGAGGTCCAGCGTGGAAGGGGCGTATGGTCCAGTCTTCTTTGTGCGTTGTTCGGCTTTCCTGCGGCGGGCAAGGATGTGATGGTGGAAGTTACCAAAACCGCAACGCCGGCAGGCGAGACATGGGATCGTCTGATCGGTGGGCGCAGGTTCCGATCGTATCTCGCCGCAACGGATCGGGGCATGACCGAACGGTTCGGCCCGTTCACCTTCCTGTTGGGGCTTGAGGTACAGGACGGTGCGCTGATCTATCCCGTGGTTGCCGGACGGATGGGGCCGGTCAAGTTGCCGGGGTGGTTGCTGCCGAAATCCGTGGCACGCGAATTTGAGGCCGAGGGGCGGTTCAACTTTGACGTGGCGATTTACGCACCGATCACAAAGCGCCTGATCATCCGGTATCAGGGTCACCTGACCCCAATGGCAGGGGACAGGCCAACCCTCTCAATGCCAGTTCACGTCGCCCACGAAAATATAGCCTGCGCCGTAGATCGTCTTGATTAAGCGCGGATTCTTGGGATCTTCACCAAGTTTGGTGCGTAGGCGCGATATCCGCACATCCATCGCACGGTCGAAACTTGCCCCCGCAGCCCCGCCCAGTGTCTCCTGCATCTGGGCGCGGCTGATCAGGCGTTTGGGGCTTTCCAGAAACAGGCGCAGCACTTCGCCTTCGGCATGGCTGAAGGTGGTCTCCTGCCCGTTTTCATCTTCCAGAATGTAGCGGTCGAAATGCGCCGTCCAGCCGCTGAAATGCGCCGTGTTGCCTGCCGGTGCCGACGTGCGCTGCGTTCTCAGCCGTGCCCGGATGCGGGCCACCACCTCAGCTGGATCGAAAGGTTTGGTGATATAGTCGTCAGCCCCCAGTTCCAGCCCCGTCACCCGGTCCTGCACCTGCGCGCGGCCGGAAATGATGATAACCGCCGCACCCTGCTCCAGCGCCAGACGGTGCACCAGCGCCAGCCCGTCCGTATCCGGCAATGACAGGTCCACAAGGCAGACATCTGGCGTGACCCTTTTCAACGAGGCTTCGAATTCGCGGGCGCGCGAAAAGCTCTGGGTCTGAAAGCCCGCATCCTCCAGCACATCCGTTAGAATCTGGCGGATTTCCGGTTCATCGTCGAGAATGGTTACCAGAGGTTTGGTCATCACGCGGCCTTGGTCTGAATGAGTGCGGCAAGCTGCTGGCGAGAGAACGGTTTGCGCAGAACCGGCCCCAGTTCAAGGGCCTTTCGATGCAGCGGGTCCGAAACCGGCAGCGAAGTCATGAGGATGCAGGGCAAGCCGGGCCTCAGTCTGCCGATCAGGTCGATGCCGGTGCCGGACCCTTCCAGTTTGATGTCCGACAGCACGAAACTGATATCCTCGACATCGGCGGTCAGGGCGCAGGCCTCGTCAACCGATGTTGCTTCGATTACCGACAGGCCCAGATCCATCAGAAGGTCCCTGAACTGGCTGCGAAGCTCGTCATTGTCTTCGACAAGCAGGGCCAGCCCGCCCCGCGAATCCGGTGCCGGGCGATAGGGCAGGCGCAGGATGACGGCGGCACCGGACGCGGTATTGCGCAGCTGCAGATCGCCGCCCGCAAGCTTTACCATGTCGTAAACCATGGGCAGGCCCAGCCCCGATCCTTCGTTACCTTTAGTGGTGAAAAACGGGTTCAACGCCTTGTCCAGCGCTTCGGCGGAAAATCCGGGGCCGGTATCGGTGACGGTGATTTCGATCCAGATCGAACCGATCGTATGCGCGCTGATGGTGATCTGCCCCGTGGCTCCGCAGGCGTCCCGGGCATTCAGCACCAGATTAAGCAGGGCATCCTGCAACATGCCGGGGTCCAGCATCATCGGCTTGTCCGGCAGATTGTTGACCACCGACAGTCCCATTCCCCGGGGCAGGGAAGGCGAGGCCAGAATCTTCATGTCTTCCAGCAGGCCGCGCAGATCAGCTGCCCGCGGGTGAAGCGTCCTGTTGCCGGTCATATCCGAAATCCGGTTCAGCAACTGCCCGCCGCGCCGGGCGGTTTGCTGGGTGGCGGTGACCAGCTCGCGCGCTTCTTCCGGCAGCGGCATCTTCTTCAGCTTGCCCTGCATCCCAAGAATGATCGTCAGAAGGTTTGAAAAGTCATGTGCCAGACCGCTTGTCATCTGTGCGGCCATCGCCCTGCGGCGCGTCTGCTGCAGTGCGACGCGCGCCTGCGTTTCCTCGGTCACATCCATCGACAGGATATAGACGCCGCCCAGATTATCCGGTGTGAACGACGCCCTGATCCGCCGCTGATCGTGATCTTCGGTAAACTCGAAGATCGAGGTTCGCCCGCCATAGGCCTTCTGAAGATGAGGGGCGACCTTGGCAAAAGCCGTTGTTCCCAGCGCGTCCGAGATATGCAGCCCCAGAATGTCCGAGGGACGCCCGGGCATGACCGAGCTTAACCGGCGGTTGGAATAGGTATAATGCCCCTCGGCATCCACATGCGCGATATGGGCGGGCATCATTTCTGTCGTCATGCGCGTGCGCGCTTCGATTTCCGTAAGTTGCCTTTTGGCCTCCGCCAGGGCCGAGTTCGTCGCGGCCAGTTCGCGGTTGGTGGCCGACAGTTCTTCGGCATGGGTCAGAAGCTGATCGGACAACTCCTCGGAATGAGACCGCAGAAGTTCCTCGACGCGCTTGGTGCGGGTTATGTCGGTATAGACCGCAACCCATCCGCCTTGCGGCAAGGGCGCCCCCTCGACCGAAATGACCTGACCGTTGGGGCGAATGCGCTCGATATAATGCGGCTCGAATGCAAGCGCCTGCTCGACCCGGTGGGCAACGATCTCGTCAATATCTTCTTCGGGCGCGTATTCGCCACTCTCGGCCAGAAACCGGATGGTGTCGGCAAAGGCCGCGTTTGGTTGCACCAGATGATCCGGCAGGTTGAACATCTCCTGAAACCGGCGATTGCTGAGAATCAGCCGCAGTTCGCTGTCATAGATCGACAGGGCCTGCCCGATCAGATTCAGGCCCGCCGTGGTCATCGCCTTGATACGTTGCTCTGATAAATCCAATTCGATCCTCCGCCGGACATATGCCTAACACCCTATGTGACCATAGGGTAGGGGCCTTGCAGAACCGAATGGTCGCAATGTGACAGGATGTGTGAATCGTTGCGAATTTCTGACTCAGAATACGAAATTTACTGAAGCAATCAGAATGCCTGGTCACGCATTGTTGGACCAAACATCAAGCAATTCTGACCCAATGGCCGCTATGCTGTCTCCATCAAAGCTTCGGCAAGTCCATGTTCTGAAAGGGCTCCCGGCGCACCAATTGCGACTATCCTTGTCTCTGGTTTGCGTTCACCCCAGGCTTCATCCCGCGCGATGTCCATGCGTTTTCCGACGACCTGTACAAGAATGCGATGATCCGGATCCTCCTCGCTGAAGACAAAGCCCTTTAGGCGATAGACATCGCCAGGAAGCTGCCGAATTGCACTCTTAAGAGAAGATAGGCTTATCGGGCGTTCAGCTTTTATCATAGTCGTTGAAAAGCTGTCCGAATGATCAGCGTGATGGCAACCACAGCCGGGCCCATGTTCATGATGATCGGGTATTTCTGTTTCGAGCTGTTCGGCGGCAAAGCGACCAACGGAAAGAAGTATGTCCAGAGGGACGTCTGCATTGACAGCTTCGACCAAACGATACCGACGGAAGCGAGACCCGAGCCAATCGTGCACTCTCTGAACAGCGGCCCTGTCGACAAGATCGACCTTGTTCAAGATAACCATATCAGAGAACGCGATTTGACGGAGCTTCAGTTCCATTTGTTCCGGCGCAGCAAAAAGCTGTTCCGCATCGACCAGACACATAAGGCTGTCCAAACGGATCATGTCCCGAAACTTCTGATCGGTAAATGTCATTGCGATTGACGACGGGTCCGACACGCCACTTGCTTCAAGGACGATGTATTCCGGTTTCTCAGGCCGAGCGAGAACAGCTTCTACCGTTTCGATCAGGTCATCTCGGATCGAGCAGCAAACGCAGCCATTCGCCAAACTCATCACATCATCTTCGACGCCCACTATGAGATCGGCATCGACGTTGATGGATCCAAAGTCATTCACAAGAACCGCAACCCGCAGCCCATGATTGCCTGTCAGGATGCGGTTCAGAAGTGTTGTCTTACCGGCTCCGAGAAAACCGGTAAGGATCGTCACAGGGATTGCGGATGTCGAGCCGAATTCAATCATTGTTCGATCTCCTCTCAGTCTTCATCGCGCGAGCCGATTACATCCGAAACTTTTATGGTGAAGTCTTGCGGCCAGTCACCACCGGGCGCGCGGAAAACGTCAGTTGGGTAGTACTCGCGTGGATCGATCTCCATATCTCTGTACTTCTGATCTTGCTGATCTGCTCGAGTGAGCCTCGGATTCGGTAATGTGATTTCATCAGGAAGCTCAATACGCCCGGCCTCGGCTGCCGCAGCCAGTTCACGAAATGGTGGTACAGTGCCGGATTTTCCGGGCAATGCAGCTTTCCTGTACCAGATCGCATCTTTGGTCACGTTAACAACGGCTACATCGAGACCCCATTGGAACAGACCATCGTAGTGGGCACGAATTCCCGCCAGCATTTCAGCGTCGATGTCTTCGTCTTGCGTATAGTGAGTCACCATTCCCAAACGCGGCCTTGCGTCAGCAAAGAGCTTACCCACTGCATAGTGAGAGGTGTGATGCGTATCGATTGTGTAATTAAACAGATCCTGTGGGATACCGTATTTGTAGGTCATCAGCTGACCAACATCCTGTCCCGACATTTCGGTTACAAAGACATCAACACCTTCGCCGTATTTCCGTGAAAGTTCATCCGGGCGACCATCGCCTGTCCATACAAAGCTCAGACCATTCCAATCCAGCCGATACCCGACGGCACCGTCCTTGGCATGGCTGCGCGGCCAGGACCGAACAGTAACGCCATCTTCGTCATAAACAATGCCGCCTTCCTGACGGAAATCGAATTCGTTAACTTCGATCTCGTACCCGTCACCAATTGGGAACACGTCGAAAGCTTCGAGATGCCATTTGAGCATCTGCTGCATACCTTTGACCATTCCGGCTGTGCCAAGCTCGGGTGTTCGACCAGATGGGCCGTGAATGCGCAGCGGTGTGTATCCTCCTGACCAAGCCCGGAACGGGTAGATGTAAGGAATGTCGGCATAGTGGTCGACATGCAGATGAGAGATAAAGATGTCGTTGATCAGCTGCCCCGGCACTTGCATGGCAATGATGTTGCGGACACAACCAGATCCAAAATCGAAGAAGAAACGTTTTCCATTTCCCAGCTCCACCATGATGCAAGTACCCGCCTGATCTTCGCGCGGCGGATATGGTGTTGAGCCACAGAATGAGACGCGCATCTCATCTGGCCCCAACTCCTCGCTAAGTGGAAAATAGTTCGCATTTGAACCGGTCATGTACTTCGTCGGACGGAAATACTCCGGCAACGAGATGCCGCCTGCGGGTCGACCACCGTATGGGTTCTTGAGTGTTTCTCCCAGGGGGCCGTCTCCTTCGTGGGCCTCGGCACTTCCTGCCGCAAACCCAGCCGCCCCAGTAGCAGCCGCTCCAGTTGCTAAACCCTTAAGAACACTCCGCCGCGACGGGTCTTCAATTTTTTCTGTCTCCTGAACCTGTTTGTTCTCCAGTTCTTTCCCATTATCTTCCTTGGTCATGGATTGGTCCTCAGTTAAAAGTGTCTCAAAGGATGCGCTTCACCATCCGGCGAAGCTCGTTCACGAGTTCAGATCTGATGTGGGCCCATTCCGCGCGTTCTGAGGCTGTGATCGATACGTCATCCAACAGCTCGGAAACTTTCTTCAGGTCTTCGATAACCTCTTTGAGTAACGCATCCGTTTCGATACGCCCTGACAGCGCATCGGAAAGTTCTGGAATCTCTTCAATCAGGTCCACCGCCACTGGATAAATCCCGGCTCCCACTATCTATTCTCACATCGAGATGAGTGTGGTTGACCGCGCCAGCCAAGTGAGTCACCGTGAGTTGGGGGTGAGTTTGCCTTGAACAAAGCCAATGATTTGCCGATAGATCAACATGTTGGGCAGCCGTCGCCGGATCTTGTCCGGGAAGCGCTCGAGCGCGTTGTATCGAGCGGTGAGTTTCAAGCTTCGCCCCGTCTCCAGCAGTTTCTTACATACGTAGTCGAGGAAGCTATCGCGGGTCGAGGTCCCCAGATTCGAGGCAAAGCCATCGCTGTGGAGGTCTACGGGCGGCGCATTGATGGCTCTGGCGGTCAAAATCTCGTTCGCGTCGAAGCCAGGCGGCTGCGTCGACTGCTACGCGAGTTTTACGAAGATCAATGGGACGGCGAAGGGGTTCGCATTTTTGTTGATCCCGGCGGATACAAGCCGCGATTTTCGTACGAGCCTACGATTGAAGACCACACATCAAGTGCATGGAACAGCGATGAGCCTCGTGGGCGTCGGCGGTCGCTGCAACTGCTGCCAGCTGGATTGGGTGTTCTTTCAGTAATCGCGGTGCTTGGCATCTGGTTGAGCCAGGAAAACAGGAAGGTTTTGCCAACGACCCAATCCATCGAACAGGCTGAGCGTGCAGCACTTGGTGAGCAATCTTTGACAAGACTTCAGGCGGCCAACTTAGCGGATCAAGCCCGAGGCATGTTTTTTCCAGTTTTTGATGTCAAACGTCAGCAAATAGCACTGGGAATGTTCCAGCACGCCGTGGAACTCGACCCGGCTATGTCTGACGGCTTTGCCGGAACAGCGCAGGTTTTGGCGACTCTGGCCTTGCTGTCCCCGGACGAAGCGCAAAGGGAAGATCTCTTTAGTCGAGCCTCAGAAATGTCTGGAAAAGCGCTTGAATTGTCCCCTGCTGATGCATGGACAAACGGCGCAAATGGTTGGGTTCTGGCTGTCAAAAACCAGCCAAACGAGGCATTGAAATACGCAAGAATGTCCGTCGAACTGGCACCGAAGGATGGCCATATTCTCGACCTTGCAGGTATCACTGCCATCATGGCTAACGCCCCGGAACTTGCAGCCGAGGTTAGCGATCCGGAAAGATCCAGAGCAGGATCTGGTAGGTTTGGTGCAAGAAACATCTGGGGTGTTTCGCAACTTATGCTCGGGAACTACGAAAATGTTGTTGAAGCCTTTCAGGGCGCACCAGCTGCCGGGGCACCTGTCAGTGCTCCTTCGCTATTATTCCAAGCCGTAGCTCATGATCAGTTGGGAAATTCAGAAGAATCACAACGTCTTGTTACTGAAATGAAAAAGACATGGCCCGAGTTTCCGTCCGAGTTCCTCGCCAATAGGATTTTTCACAATGACCGCAATACGCGGAATGTGATACTGGAAACACTGAGTAGATACTGACGAAACGCATCGCGGCTATTGCCTATGCTGGGTTCAGACTTTCGCCACCGGTCTTGCGAAAATCGGAACTAACACCATTAGCAGCGCAAGAATCCAGAATGCCGTCGCCAGTGTCGATGCCCCAGATATGAAACCAATCAACGCTGGCCCCATAAGGATGCCTGCGTATCCCGTTGTAGTAACCGAGGCGATAGCAATCCCAGGTGGCATCAAGTTTTGTCGTCCAGCAGCGCTGAATAGGATCGGCACCAAATTCGCGGCTCCGAGCCCAATCAAGACAAACCCAAGCAGGGCTACAACCGAATTGGTCGACAGCAGAATGCTTGCGATCCCAATGATTGCGAGTGATCCGCCAACCATCAGTACGAGATATTCGCCACATCGCTCAACAATATGGTCACCAGTCAGGCGGGCCAGAACCATCGCGATTGAGAACAGGATATAACCGATGCCAGCGCTTTCGGGTTCAGCGAGCTCAAGATCAATGATCAGAAGTGCGCCCCAATCCAGTAGGGCACCTTCGACTAAAAACGTGATTGCGGCCAAAATGGCTAAAACCAGAACAATCCCACGCGGAACGACAATGGGTTCCGGATCCTTACCACTGACCTCCAAAAACCGAGTTCGGGCCAGCAGCATTGAAGCCAACGCCACAGTAGCCCCCACGATGGCACAAGCCAGCACTGGGATAGACAGCGACAGCAACAGTGTAACCAAACCAGCTCCGAAAAAACCACCAATACTGAATTGGGCGTGAAAGTTCGACATAAGGGGGCGTTTTTCGATGGCTTCGATTTCCGCGCCATGAACATTCACTGCGACGTCGATGGTTCCAAGTGATGCTCCGAAAACGAATAAAGCTGCACCCAAAACTATTGGCGTTTGCGACAGCGCCAAAAGGGGAAGCATCGCGATCAAACCATAGCCTCCAAGCAAAATAAGCGGACGAGTGCCACGACGCGCTGCCAAAACGCCGGTAACCGGCATGGCGACGATGGATCCAAAACCAAGACAAAGAA
Source organism: Ruegeria sp. C11 (assembly GCF_056537725.1). Classification (NCBI taxonomy): domain Bacteria; kingdom Pseudomonadati; phylum Pseudomonadota; class Alphaproteobacteria; order Rhodobacterales; family Roseobacteraceae; genus Ruegeria; species Ruegeria sp. C11. The sequence goes on from NZ_JBQFSB010000016.1 coordinate 14,672, forward strand.
GGAGAAACCCAAATTGCGTTTTATCAACGCCAACGGATTCTTTGAAAAAGGGGAATAGAGGCGCACAACAGGCCAGGGAAAAACCCGCCGTAAAAAAGGCCAAACGTGTGGCCAAGCGTGCCGAATTTGTAACCGAATGATCAGTCGGCTGGCCAATTCTCGGGGGCAGTTCACTTACACGGGAACTATCGCTCATTCAGTCACCACACGCGTATGTGACGCGATCAAATCTGTTGTCGCGTTCTGTGAATCTGTGACAACAGCATCGATCTCTGAAAGTGCTACTGTTCGATGACGGGCTCTAAGGCCGATCTTCGCGTGACTGGTCACAACAATGGTTCGGCTTGCGGCGCGGTGCATTGCCTTCTTCATCATGGCTTCTTCCGCGTCGTCCGAGCTGAGACCAAACTCCGCTTCCAGTCCGCACGCTCCCAGAATGGCAACATCTACCGCGACATCCGCGACCCGTTCGATTGCGGTGTCTCCTGTCGCAATGCCGCCTTGCGGCCTTAGGCTACCGCCCAAAACAAAAACCGGAACGTTCTTTTGCTGGCAGGCAATCGCAATCCAGGGCGACGGTGTGATCACAAGGCGCCCCTCTTCGTGGGGCAGGTTTTCGACTATGGCAAGTGTTGTCGTGCCTCCATCGATCAGGAGGGTCGCCGCACTCCCGATCTCTCGGATAGCGGCCGATACCAGCTTCGCGTCAGGCGCGACATCTCCCGACAGTCTTTTATGCAATGGCGGTGCCGGAGTGGACAAAGGCACTGCACCACCGCGAACGCGTTGGGCCTTTCCCTCTGCTTCGAGGGCGAGAATATCCCGTCGGATCGTATCAACTGACACGTCAAATTCTTGAGCAGCTTTGACCGCAACGACTTGCTGACCTTCCTGCAAGCGCCGAGCCAGTTCGAGTTGTCGTGTGTCTGGGACATTCAAGTTCATGCAGAAACCTTCAGAATATTGCAAAAAGCCGCATAGGCGGTTATGCGACGTCCGTCAATACTGAATAGATGCCAGCAAGATCGGGATGAAATTGAACCACGTTGCTCTATGGGCAACCGACTTGGAGCGGTCCACGAAATTTTGGGGAGAGTTTTTCGAAGCGGAACTCAGTGACAGGTATAAGAGTGTGAATCGCCCCGGCTGTGCCTCCCGCTTCGCCGCGTTGCCCAAATGGCAGCAATGAGCCGAAAGCCGTCTTTGCTTCACATCTGGATAGAAACCTTGGGATGATAGCCCCGTGAATACCGCATGTTTCGGGTCGAAGTGCCAATTCAGTGTGGGTAGTTTCACACTGAACAATCACAGGATTTCCCGATGCACGGACGCGACGCACTCTTCCCGGATTTTGATCAGTTAACGGATGCGGAAAACGCGTTGACTGAACGTTTGAGCCAGGCACGCCGCAACTATGCCAGTCGCAAGGCCACCTCGGCTGAGTTGACGCCTGACTGGTTGGAAGAGCTGCAGTCCAAACGGTTTGACCAAGCAGAAGACCTTGAACCGCTGATGGACTGGGTGATTGATGCGCTCGACACTGGCAGCGTGCAGATGACGCATCCGGGGTATCTCGGCCTGTTCAATCCGGCACCTACGTTTGCCGCAGAATGTGCGGATCGGATTGCATCAGCCTTCAATCCGCAAATCTGTGTGTATTCTCATGCGCCTGCTGCTGTCGAAATCGAACAACATGTCATCAATGAACTGGCCCGGCGCGCCGGGCTTACCAAGGGGGCCGGGGGGCATTTCACCAGTGGTGGGGCCGAGGCCAATTCAACGGCTGTTTTATGTGCCTTGCAGGCCAAATGCCCGGAGTACAGCGACAAGGGCATCTATGCGTTCGGTGGTCAGCCGACGATTTACGTCTCGAAGGAAAGCCACCTTGCATGGTTGAAGATGGCGCATTCAGCGGGCATTGGACGCAACGGCGTTCGATTGATCGCGACCGACGGTCAAGGGCAGATGGACGCGGGTTGTCTGGCGGCCGCCATTGATGAGGATCTGAAAAGCGGATGCGTCCCGGTCCTGATCGTGGCCACGGCTGGCACTACGAATGCCGGGATGATCGACCCACTCAAGGATTGCAGCACTCTGGCGCAAGAGCATGACATGTGGTTTCACGTCGATGCGGCCTGGGGTGGCGCGATGATTGCCAGCACGGCAGGACGGTCGGTGTTGAATGGCATTGAACAGGCGGATTCAATCACGATTGACGCCCATAAATGGTTCGCCACCACGATGGGGGCTGGCATGTTCCTGACCTCACGCCCCGACATACCGGCCCAAGTTTTCCGGATTTCGGCCAGCTACATGCCGGAAAGCGAGGCGGCCAAGGATTTCTATGTGAATTCCAACCAGTGGTCGCGCCGCTTCGTGGGGTTGCGCCTGTTCCTCGCCCTTGGTGCTGCCGGATGGGACGGCTACGGAGACCATGTTGAACGCTCAATTCGCCTGACCAACCGGTTCACGGAAAACCTTAGAAAGGCAGGTTGGACGGAGGCAAACCGGTCTCTCATGGGGGTGAGTTGCATGGTTCCGCCGGAAGGGGACAACGCTGTACAACGTTATGTCGATGCAGTTCATGAAGATGGCCGGTTCTGGATTTCCAAGGCGATGTTCGAGGGAAAACCGGTTTTGCGGGCCTGCGTTACCAATGGACGCACGGATGAAGCGACCATTGATCAGTTGACGGCTTTCCTGACGACACTTTGAGGCAAGGAAATGCGGGCCCGCCGCAAGTACCGCGGGCGCCTATCCAATTGGTCAACCGGCGCGCAGATGCGTAGTTGTCATGTCGATCAACAGCCGCCCCGTGTCGCCGCGAACATCGGTGCGAATGACAATGAGCGTGCCACCGCGTTTGACCGTTGTGGAGGTTGCAATCAGATCGCCCGCCTTTTCGTTACCCGACAAGACCGTATGAAGATCAACGGCGAGCGGGAAACCCGACCCGTCTTCACCAATGCTGTACAGGTCGCCGATGGCACACAAGGTTGCTGCGATATCGGCAAACCAGATCAGGGCGCCAGCGTGCATCGTCCCAAACGGATTCTTTGCGGCTTCGGTTACCGGCATTCTGGCAACCACGCGTTCCGGCTCGCGGCTTTCGATGGTAAAGCCGATTTCGCCCTTCCACTTGTTCTCAGCCAGTTTTTGTCTGATGTTCGTTTCCATACTCTCAACTTTCAGTGGCAAGAGCATGCTCGCATCTGAAAAACCTGAATTCGACCCAGAACTTGCGCATTTGGCCTTACCGGGGCGTGGTGATGAAAAGCGCTGGCTGCAGACACTGCGACGCAGAATGCAAAGCATCAGTTTGTGGCGTCTTTCGTAGGTAGCCTTTTAACGTACACTGTGTGTCCGTAACTCGAGCTCACATCCGGTATGATCCCGGCGTCCGGTTTGTCCATTTTCGAAAGGCTCTGTGAAAGTTCGCCGGTGCCGAGAAGCCTGTGTCAAACGCGATTTGATCTATACTGTCCGTGCTTTGCTGAAGTGACCGGATCGCAATGTCGCGGCGTAGGGCATCTTTAATGTCCTGAAAGGATGTTCCTTCGTCTTTCAAGCGCCTGTTCAGGGTCCGAGGCGTCATTTTTAGCGCCCGGGCAGCATCTGGAAGCTGGCAAGTCTGCCACGTCGCTCCATAAAGAAAGGCTCGAACGCGAAGACTGTTTGTATGGGCGCGCGAGCCGGTAAATATCCAATCGAGCGGTGCGCGTTCAAGGAATACGGATGCCTCGGCGGGGCTGCGGGTGATTGGGCGGGTGAATTGGCGTGGGGCAAAGCGAATACTGGTTTGTCGGGCGCCGAACTCGACGGGGCACGGGAAGACGACCGAATAGTCCGCAGCAAATTCCGGACGGGAAAAGGAAAAGCAAACCGTTTGCACCGGTGTCTCTGAACCACTGAGCCAGGATAGTAGCCCGTGCGCTAGTTTCAGGATCAGCATGTGACCGAAACGCTGTGGTTGGGTGTCACCAGAATAAGGCACCAAAGCCAGCTCCACCTCGTCCGGATCGTTCCGCAAGTCAAAATAGAAGTCATCCAGAAGCAGGTTCCAGAACGTCGAGAACCGATAGAGAGCCGAGGTCAGGCTGCTTGCCCCGCGCTGCACCGTCACCAGATGCTGCAAGGCGCGGGGTCGGATCGGGCGGCTCCAGAGCCCCATCATTTCGTCCCCGGTCTCAGGCGCGGCAAGCTGATAAAGCCGTGTAATTTCATTGAGTGTGACACGTTGGGTTGGTGCCATCGGACTGGTTTGAAGACCAGAGCGTGCCAGCAGCGAAGCCATCTCTTCCGGGGTGCAGCGAGACCTCAGAGCACCCAGCCAATCCTGAATGAATGCGGCTGATACGGTCGTCAGAGAGACAGGGTCATGGCTGGTCATTTAGGTCTCTGTTTGGCGTAATCGGATAGTATTTTGGCAAAAGATGAGCTTAACGGCAATCCAATCGGCAGATAGATGACGCAAAACCATAGTTTCCGCGAGGGAGCCCAGGATGTCCTATCAGCCGCCCGTTCAAGATTTGATGTTTTGTGTCGAACACCTGTCTCATTGGGAGCAGGTCTCATCGTTGCCAGTGTATTCAGACTACGACCTGGCGGATATTGGCGCCGTGCTGGAAGGCTATGCCAGGTTCTGCGGTGAGCAGATCGCGCCTTTGTCCCATATTGGAGACACGTTGGGGGCCCGGTTTGACAACGGGCGCGTGACGATGCCCGAGGGTGACGCGCACGCCTATGAACAGTTCGTCGAGATGGGTTGGCAGGCCCTGACCCACCCGGTGGAATACGGTGGCATGGGATTGCCGCGAACTGCCGGGGCTGCGGCAGTTGAGATGCTGAATGCCGCCGACATGAGCTTTGGCCTCTGCCCACTTCTGACCGATGGGGCCATTGAGGCACTACTGCTGACGGGTTCGGACGATCAGAAAGCCATGTACCTCGAACCGCTGATTGCTGGGCGCTGGTCCGGCACGATGAACCTGACGGAACCACAAGCGGGCAGTGATCTGGGACGCGTGGCGTCCAAGGCGGTGCAACGTGCAGATGGCAGTTATGGCATCTCAGGAACGAAGATTTTCATCACATATGGCGCTCATGATCTGACCGAGAACATCATCCATTTGGTATTGGCCCGTACACCCGACGCACCTGCCGGGCCCAAGGGGCTGAGTCTGTTCATCGTGCCGCAGAAGTTTGTGGAAGCGGATGGGACGGTAGGATCCGAAAACACGGTCAACTGCGTGAGCATCGAACACAAGCTGGGTGTTCGCGCCAGCCCGACGGCGGTTCTGGAATACAAAGATGCCACGGGGTTCTTGATCGGCGATGAAAATCGCGGGTTGGAATACATGTTCATCATGATGAACGCAGCGCGGTTCTCCGTTGGAGTGCAAGGTATTGCGACCTCTGAGCGGGCCTACCAACGTGCTCTGGCCTATGCACGCGAGCGGGTGCAAAGCCGTCCGGTGAATGGTCAGGCCAAAGACGCGGTCGCCATCATCGAACACCCGGATGTCCGCCGTATGCTCATGCGGATGCGCAGCCTGACGGAAGGCGGTAGGGCCATGGCAGCAGCGACCGCCGGGTTGCTGGACATCGCACATCATCAAGACAATCCGGAGATGGCCGCTCTGGCCGAATTCATGGTTCCGCTGGTCAAAGGTTTCTGCTCGGAACGTGCAGTTGAGGTCGCCTCGCTGGGCGTACAAATCCATGGCGGCATGGGCTTTATCGAGGAAACCGGAGCCGCGCAGCATTACCGCGACGCACGCATTTTGCCGATTTACGAAGGCACTACCGCCATTCAGGCCAACGACCTTTTGGGGCGCAAAGTAATGCGCGACGGCGGCGAAACTGCCCGCCGCTTTGCAGCTCGGATAAAGGCAACCGAAGCGGAACTGGCTGAGGGTGACGCAACCGCGCAAGCTATCAGCACAAGTCTTGCGCAGGCGCGCGGTGCGTTCGAAACCGCATTGGATTGGCTGTTGGAAAACAGCCGAAAGGACATCGATGCAGCCTTTGCGGGCTCGGTCCCGTTCCTGATGTTGGCGGGTACGCTGGCGGCGGGATGGAAGCTGGCGAAGGGTGCGTTAGCTGCGCAAGCTGCGCTGGATGCTGGACGGAATACGCAATTCATGTCCCAAAAAATTGCCACCGCCCTTTTCTTTGCGCAGCACATTTTGCCTGAGTGCACGACCGAACACACTCGCATTCTGTACGGCTCGCGCAGCCTGCTTGATGCGGCTTTTGCCGAATAATTCCTCGAAAGGACCTGACCCATGAATGATGTCGTGAACCCTGACACTTACGAAAGCCTCGCGATTTCTGAGCGTGAGAACGGCCTGTACGTCGTCACTTTGAACCGCCCTTCAAAGCGCAACGCGCTGGATGTGGCCACAATCGAGGAACTGATCCGCTTTTTCAGCGGTGCCCGTATGGCCGGTGTCAAAGCTGTGGTTCTGGCCGGTGAAGGCAACCATTTCTGCGCTGGTCTTGATCTGGTCGAGCATTGGAAAGCCGACCGCAGCCCTGATGACTTCATGCATGTCTGCCTGCGCTGGCATGAGGCGTTCAACAAGATGGAGTACGGCGGGGTGCCAATCATCGCTGCACTCAACGGTGCGGTTGTTGGCGGGGGTCTGGAACTGGCCAGCGCGGCTCATATCCGGGTCATCGACCCGGGCACCTATTTTGCCCTGCCCGAAGGCCAGCGTGGGATTTTCACCGGTGGTGGAGCGACAATCCGTGTTTCAGACATGATCGGCAAGTACCGCATGATCGACATGATCCTGACGGGCCGTGTCTATCAGGGGCAAGAGGCCGTTGATCTGGGATTGGCGCAATACATCACCGAAGATGGCGGCAGCATGGCCAAGGCGATGGAGCTTGCAGAACAAATTGCACAGAACCTGCCGCTGACCAACTTTGCCATCTGCTCAGCGATCAGCCACTTGAACAACATGTCCGGCATGGATGCAGCCTATGCCGAGGCTGTGGTGGGCGGAGTGGTCAATACCCAACCTGCGGCCCGTGCGCGCCTGGAAGCCTTTGCAAACAAAACCGCCGCCCGCGTGCGGCCTAACAGCTAACTCAGGCGGAACCGGGATGCGTCAGCAATTCGAAGTTCTTCAAAAGACGCGGGCAAACCATGTGCCCTTGTCGCCGATATCCTTCCTGCGCCGCGCCGAAAATCTGCACGGCGCACGAACGGCGGTGATCTATGGGGACATTCAAAGAACATGGGCCGAAACTGCAACCCGCATTCGCGCTGTGGCCGGTGGTCTGGTCGAACTTGGCGTGCAGAAGGGCGATACTGTTTCGGTGCTGAGCCCGAATGTCCCGGAACTCTTTGAGTTGCACTTTGCCCTACCCCTGTCGGGCGGGGTTCTAAACACGCTGAACACACGGCTGGAACCGGAAACTATCGCCTACATTCTGGATCACGCGGACACGAAATTGGTGATCGTGGATCAGGAGCTTGTACCGCTGCTGTCCAAAGCTTTTGATCTTCTCGGTCGATCCTTGCCAGTGGTCGAGATCGTCGATCCTGCCGTTGCGGGTGAGAGCCTTGGTGGTCAAACCTACGATGCGTTGACCGAAGCCACACCGCTACCAATAGAACTGCCCGATGATGAATGGGATGCCATTGCGTTAAACTATACGTCCGGTACGTCCGGTCGCCCGAAAGGCGTTGTCTATCACCATCGCGGGGCCTATCTGATGGCGCTCGGCACAGGGACAGCTTGGCAGATGCCGCCTTACCCTGTCTATCTGTCAGTGGTGCCGATGTTCCACTGCAACGGCTGGGGGCACCCGTGGTTGATGGCCATGCTTGGCGCAACGGTCGTCTTTACCCGTAATCCAGCCGCAGACCGTATTCTAGGCGCGATCCGCGCTCATGGCGTAACTCATTTCGGCGCGGCGCCCATCGTGTTGCAAATGCTGGCCGAAGCCGAGAGCGACGCGGCCCCCTTCGATCCCGCGATCCGCGTTTTGACGGCAGGTGCCCCGCCGCCGCCATCGGTACTGGAAAAAACCCGCTCGATGGGGCTCGACGTCATGCAGGTCTACGGCCTGACAGAAACCTACGGCCATATCTCCCAGTGTCTTTGGCAGGATGACTGGGACCAACTTAGCCCAGCGGAGCAAGCCGAATTGCAAGCACAGCAAGGCATTGCCTTTCCGATGGTCGAAGAGGTCACGGTGATCGACCGTAGCAGCGACACACCCGTAACACGCGATGGTGTTACACAGGGCGAAATCGCCATTCGGGGCAACACGATGATGGCGGGGTATTACAAGGACGCCGAGGCCACGTCGAAAGCTTTTGAGGACGGTTGGTTCTGGTCCGGCGACGGCGCTGTCTTACATAAAAACGGCTATATCCAGATACGTGACCGTCTGAAAGACGTAATCATTTCCGGCGGAGAAAACATCTCTTCGGTCGAGGTCGAGGCAGTACTTTACCGCCACGACGCAGTACAGGCCGCTGCCGTGGTTGCGATGCCGCACGAAAAATGGGGCGAAGTCCCCTGCGCCTTTGTCGAATTGCGCGACGGTGCCGAAACAACATCTGACGAGATCATAGCCTTCTGCCGCGACCATCTGGCCGGGTTCAAGGCCCCCAAAGCTGTTGTCTTCGAAACTCTTCCCAAAACCTCCACCGGTAAGATTCAGAAGTTCCAGCTTCGGGATCGCGCCAAAGCAATGGACCTTTGAAATGCGCCTGCTGTCTCAATCCCGCCGCCTGCGCCAGACACCTTTTTCCGAGGGTGTCGAAGACAAGGGCGTTACCGCCTACACCGTCTACAACCGGATGCTGCTGCCGACGGTTTTCGAGAGTGTCGAGGCCGACTACCGGCATCTCAAATCTCATGTTCAGGTCTGGGATGTGTCTTGTGAACGGCAGATCGAACTGAATGGCCCGGATGCTGGTCGCCTGATGCGACGTTTGACCCCCCGCAATCTGGATAAAATGCAGGACGACCAGTGCTATTACGTACCAATCGTCGATGAAAACGGCGGCATGCTGAACGATCCGGTGGCGATTAAACATAGTGAAGATCGCTGGTGGATCTCAATCGCCGATAGCGATCTGCTGTTGTGGATTAAAGGTTTGGCCGTCGGTGCAGGCATGGATGTGCGGGTGTTCGAACCAGACGTCTCGCCTCTGGCCGTTCAGGGACCAAAGTCGGATGACCTGATGGCACGGGTCTTTGGCAAAGAGGTTCTGGATATCCGCTTCTTCCGTTACAAGCGGTTGGCGTTTCAGGACACGTCCTTTGTGGTGGCACGCTCTGGCTACTCGAAGCAGGGCGGCTATGAGATCTATGTCGAGAATGGTGCCTACGGTATGCCACTGTGGAACGCCCTTTTCGAAGCCGGAGCTGACCTGAATGTTCGCCCGGGATGTCCAAACCTGATCGAAAGGATCGAAGGCGGGCTGTTGAGCTATGGCAACGACATGACAATGGAAAACTCACCACTGGAGTGTGGTTTGAGCAAATTCTGCAAACCGGGCGAGGACAGTGACCACATAGGCAAGCAAGCACTTGCTCGCGAAGTAGAAACTGGCCCAACCCGTCAGATTCGCGCAATTTCCATTCCAGGAGATCCCGTTCCCCCGGCTCGTTCGGCTTGGCCTCTGTTCAATGGTGGAAAGCAGGTAGGCCAAGTCACTTCCGCTGCCTGGTCGCCGGATTTTGAAACCAATGTTGCCATTGGCATGGTCGATACTGGTCACTGGGACGCTGGTACGAAACTTGACGTGCGAACTCCAATCGGTGACCGGGCGGCCGAGGTGCAAAGTGGGTTCTGGAAATAGCCGGGGCTTCTAAAAGCCGACATACGCTCTCGTTGTTTACTGGCTGTTTTTTGCGATACTTGGAAGCTGCAAAGCCCAGTTTTGAATGTCCAGTTTTGGGCAGGCTGCGGCCTTCCGGAGCGAAAATGCCATTGATAACTGGCCGCAGTGGGCAAGAGCGATCATTGTCGGAATCTCAGGACCAGAGAAAAACACGCCATCCAGATATCAGTCGCAATCCAGTTAAGCGGCCACATCGACTTGTTGAGTGCGCAGCAGACAAGTCAGCGCCGCCTTGATATCGATTTTGCCGACCACACCATCTGCATCTGTTACAACAATATCGCTCTGTTCTTCGATCAGCATCGAGATGATATCTTTGAGCGGTGTCTTGTCCGTGATCGTGCGAGCGTCGGCGGGGATGGAACCAGTGTACTCAGCCATGATTTCCATAGCGCGTAGTACGTTGAGCGGGTTCATATGCGCCACAAATTCGGCCACGTAGGGCGTCGCCGGGTTCAGCACGATATCTTGCGGTTCGGCGCATTGCACGATCCGACCGCCTTCCATGATGGCGATGCGCGATCCGATCTTGAGCGCTTCATCCAGATCGTGGCTAACGAAGACGATGGTCCGCCCCAGCTTTTGCTGGAACTCCAGCAGCTCGTCCTGCAGCTTGTTGCGGATCAATGGATCCAGAGCCGAGAACGGCTCATCCATCAGCAGGATCGGGGCCTCGGTCGCGAAGGCGCGGGCCAAACCAACCCTTTGTTGCATGCCACCAGAGAGTTCCTGAACCTTGCGGGCGGCCCAGTCCTCAAGATGCACCAGGTCCAGCTGCTCGCGGGCACGCCGATAGCGTTCTTCCTTGTCGACTCCGGCCACCTCCAGCCCATAGGCCACATTGTCGATTACGGTGCGCCAGGGCAAAAGGCCGAATTGTTGGAACACCATGGCGATACGATCTCGGCGGATGGCGCGCAGGTCACGCGCATTGGCCTGAACCACGTCAACCAGTCCATTGCCGGTATTTACCTCGACTTTGCCGCGCACAACTGGGTTCAGCCCGTTTACGGCGCGCAGCAGGGTGGACTTGCCGGACCCGGACAAGCCCATCAGCACCAAAATCTCGCCATTCTTGATGTCAATCGAACAGTCATGAACGCCCAGAACCTGCCCAGTCCTTTCCTGAATCTCGGCGCGGGACATCCCTCGGTCCATCATCGGTAGTGCTGTCTTGGGATCGTTGCCAAAGACGATGTTCACATTGTCAAAACGTACCATAGTGTCTGTCATCAGTTACGCGCTCCTTCTTTTGAACATCCGGTCGAAGATGATAGCGACCAGAACGATGGCGATGCCGACTTCAAAGCCTTTGGCAATGTTCACCGAGTTCAGCGCCCGAAGCGTCGGAACACCTAAGCCGTCCGCGCCGACAAGGGCCGCGATCACGACCATAGACAGCGACAGCATGATGGTCTGGGTCAAACCGGCCATAATCTGCGGCAGTGCATAGGGCAGTTCAATCTTCCACATCAGTTGCAGCGGGGTCGAGCCAAAGGCTTTGCCCGCCTCAATCAGCGCGGTGGGGGTTGAGGTGATGCCGAGATGGGTCAACCTGATTGGGGCCGGGATTGCGAATATCACCGTGGCGATCAAGCCAGGCACCATACCGAGGCCGAACAGAATGAGAGCAGGGATCAAATAGACGAACGTCGGGATTGTCTGCATCAAATCCAGAATGGGCTCCATCACCCGATACAGCCACGGCTTGCGTGCAGCGGCTATGCCTAGCGGCACACCAACGCCCATGCAGACAACGGCTGCGGCAAGGACCAGTGCCAGCGTCTCGGTGGTTTCTACCCAATAGCCCTGATTGACGATCAACAGCAGGCCAAGCGCAGTGAATACTGTAAAACCAACCGATTTACGCACAACCCACGACAGCACTGTGATGACCGCAATGACGACAAAGGCATTCGGCGCCTGAAGCAGCCACAGAAGGGCCAGAATGATAGCCTCCAGCACTGCCGAAAGACCATCAAAGAGCCAAAAAAAGTTGTCGGTCAGCCAGTCGACAAACACCTTTGCCCACTGGCCGATCGGAATTTTGTAGGATTCAAGCCATTCCATATCAGGTCCTCCCCCCTGCATGTTTCACGGTGACCTCAAGTTGCGGGAGGAGCGTTGCCCTCAACCAACCTTCCAGCTTCTGCAACGCCTTTGGATCCAGCGCGTGGCCCATCCCTTCGCACAAGAAAAGCTCGGCCCCGGTGATCAATGCATGTGCACGCCGCGAGCTGCCCGGATCGATACAACGATCCTGCGCGGCTCCGATCACCAGCGCCGGGGCTTTGATTTTGCTCAGTTCTTCTTGCCGGTTGCCAGAGCCATTCAACGCCAGAAGTTGCCGGGCGTAACCGCCAGAAGAGAACCCGCCGGTGACCATACCCAACGCCGTCATACGGGCATCGGATTGAGACAAGGGTGTCGGAGCTGACCACCAGATCAGGTCCTCGGTCAGCCAGTCAGCCAGTTCCTGTTCAGTGTCAAAGGGTTTCACGGTACGCAGAAACCGATCCCAGGATGTGCCTTGGGTCGGAATTCTTGCCTCACCCGCGCTGCAGCAAATCTGCACTAGTCCACTTACCCGGTCGCCAGTTTTTGCAGCAACCAATTGAGCGATCATACCGCCCATGGAAAAGCCAACCACGGCAAACCGGTCGATTCCCAAATCGTCGATACAGCGCAGAACATCATCGCGCATATCGAAGAGCGTGTAAGGAACAGTTTTTGTGTCCGGATCAAACAATGCCTCGACAGCTGCTTCATCGACATCCGGTCCACATCGGCCCGATTGGCCCATGTCGCGGTTCTCGATACAGATGAGATGGAAATCACGCGACAGCCGGTCCAGAAGCTCCCGGGGCCATTCCGCGACACGCATTCCAAGCCCCAGGATCATGACGATGCACGGCGCGAACATGTGGCCGTGCATCTCAATATGGATGGGGCACGTTCCGGCGATGGTTTTTGTCACCGGCATCTTTCGCCCCATCGTCATCACAGACCCAGATGCGCACGCACGGCGTCCAGACCGTTCCCACCGTCCTTGGTGGTTACGCCATCAAGCCAAGTGTCCAGATACTCCGGATGAGCTTTTAGCAGCTTGGCCCCTGCCTCATTGGGGTCCAGACCTTCTTCGAGGATGTAGCCCATGCCTTCGCTTTCCATCGGAATGTCAAAGGTCATCTGGGTAATCAGGTTGCCGATATTCGGGCATTCGTCCAAATAGCCCTTGCGCACTTGTGTGTGCACCGTCGCGCCACCAAAGTTGGGGCCATAGAAATCGTCACCGCCGGTCAGGTACTCGAGATCGAATTGAGTATTCATCGGGTGCGGTGCCCAGGCCAGGAAGACGATCCAGTCTTCTTTGCGCTGGTTCTTCTTAACCTGCGACAGCATTCCCTGTTCGGAACTTTCCACGACTTTCCAGCCACCAAGACCAAAGGCATCCTTGGCGATGATGTCCAGCATGATATCGTTCGACCCTGGCTCGATCCCATACATTTGGCTGTCGAACTTGTCGGCGTTTTCCACCAGATGCGAAAAATCGGTCACGCCCGCTTCGTAGACATATTTCGGCACCGCAAAGGTGAATTTCGCGCCTTCCAGATTCTGGTGCACCGTCTCGATGTCGCCGGTATCGCGATAGGCCTGATAATAGGTTTCCATCGCCGGGTCCCAGTAGCCCAGGAATATATCCAGATCGTTGCCGACCATGGATTCATAGATGACCGGAATGCCCAGAACATCGCTTTCCGGGGTATATCCCAACCCCTCCAGAACAGTACTCGCGACACCGGTTGTCAGGGCCAGATCGGTCCAGCCCGGCTCGGCCATACGCACCGTGTCACAATTGGCGGCGGCTTGATGGGCGCAAACGGCCAGTACGGAGGCCATGGTTGCGCTGCGGAGAGCCGTTTTCATTCGTAAATCCTCCCAATGGTCTAAATACTGACCCTAGGGTCAATAAACAGACCATACGTTTAAATTGACCGCCGAGTCAACAAAATCTATCCTGCGGTCAAAAAGAGGGCCTGATGGGACGAAAAAGCATTGCAGAAATTCGCCGCGAAGAATTTGCCGCCGCCGCGTTCGAGGTGCTGTCCTTACACGGTATGCAAGGGACGACCTTGCAGCGTGTCGCCGAGCATACCGGCGCCTCCAAGGCCAGCGTGCTGCACTATTTTTCAAACAAACAGGCCCTGATCGAAACCGCCATGCGCCGTGCCAATGCCACGCTGCGCAAAGAGGCGGTTGCCTTCCTGTCGCTGGCCTCAACGCCCTGGGAACGCTTCTATGCCATTGTCGAGGCGAACTTCTCTCCGACCACGTTCAGACCTGAAGTTGCCCATGGATGGATCGCCATGTGCGCTGAGGTTCCGCACAACCCTCAATTCCAACGCCTGCAAAACGCGATTTATCACCGCCTGCACAGCAACCTCTTTTCGGCGCTAAAGGAGACAGGAGCCGACGTGTCAAAGGCTCAAGTCAGCGCACATACGGTTAGCCTGTTGATTGACGGGCTATGGATGCGCTGCGGTTTGCAAATTGGAGGGCTCAACCGAGACGAAGCAATGAATCAGATAGAAACCGTCGTTGAACAGAGCTTTTCGGGTGACGAAGAAAGGCGGGCGGCAAAAGAGAAGATGAGCACTATCGCCGCCGCGGTCACAGCAAAAATGTGAACAATAAAAATTGGTTTAACAAACACTGCACTAAACAGACGTAGACTCGCCTATCGTCGGCAGCTTTGGGTCGCTCTGAGTTTCTTCAGACCCAGTTGCCTATGATGCCGCAAGGCATCCGATTTCCGCTCAGAGCCGATCTTGTGTGACGCTGCAGGATCACCCAATGACTGGAATCGAAATTTCCAACGCGCAATGCTGCCCTAGTTCTGGATTAGCGCGTTTTCCCATTCGGTAAGAAATTTGTTTCGCTTCAGCGTATCAAGAAACGTCATCAGGGCAGGTTCCAATGCAATAGTTGCACGCTCACTACCTTGGCCCCTTCCCTGGAGCGGCGGCAACGATGGTCTGCTATCACTTGGATTAGATTGATACGCGACCAGATGTCGGATGAAACTTTCGGCTGCTTCCGGTTCCCGGGTGGTCCTTACGACAAATGCTGTCCGCATCATTGTCGTTGGAAAATCGGAAGGTAACACGATCTCAAGCGTATTCTGATGTTCGGCGCGGGCTTCGGCATAACTGCCCAGAACATTGTAAGCGACGGCAATTGTCCCATCGGTGAGATCGTCGATCATCTCGCCCGAGCAGCAATAAAGGCGCACATTAAGACTGCCCATCACTTCCATGAGTCTCCAGAAGGTCTCAGAAGCCCGCGCGTCCTGTGTCGCAAAAAGATAGCCTAGCCCCGATTCTCGCACGTCGTAGGTACCGACCCGGTTTCGAAACACCTCCGGCCGGGCGCGCAGCGCCTCGATCAGCTCTTGCCGAGACTGCGGGATCGGCATCCCGACGAAAGCGGCTCGGTTGATGACAATTCCGGCCGGCTCGGAGGTGAAGGCGAACAGGCTTTGTCGCCATTCCGCCCATGACGGATGGGAGACGCCTTCCAATGCCAGGGAAAATCCGTCATTTGCGAGTTTCAACTGCAAATCCATGGCGCTGGAGATCGCGATGTCGAACGCCTCGGGTGCCTTTCTGATGCGTCTGTCGATATCCGCTGTTCCGGTCACCAGATACTCGATGGCGACATCCTGATTTGCGGCAACAAATGTCTCGATCAGCGGTGCAAACAGTTCTGTGTCCGTACTCGAGATAATGCGCAGCGAGGTCGTTGCCCCAGCTTCGTTGAAAACTTGCAGATCTTCCCACTCCTGCGCCCAACCTCCATGGCACAAAAAAATCAGAACTAAAGCAACAAGGTTACGCATGCGCCACCCTCCGGTCGGTTCGAAAGATCAAGCCTGCCACCATGGGCCGTGGCAACATCCTGCGCGATGGTCAATCCCAGGCCGGATCCAATTGTGTCCCTCGAATTTTCCCCACGTTGGAACCGCGTGGTCAGGGTTTTGATCTCGTGCGATGGAAATCCGGGACCGTTGTCGCAGACAGCTATCTGAGGCCTTGGTTTTGCGGAAACCGTGATCTCGATGGAACTTTCAGCGGGTCCGTATTTCATCGCGTTGTCGATCAGGTTCCGTACGGCATTCTGGATCAGGATGGGATCTCCTGAATAAGGAACGCCCGGGTCTCCCTGCAGCGAGATCGAAAGATCTTTCATTTCTGCGATCGGCATCATTCGCACAACCAGATCGCGTACCAACTCAAGCAGGTCGATATTTTCCCGCACCAGATGGTCTGCCCGGAACGTGATCATCGCATGATCCAGAAGCTGACCCGCCGCGCGAGAGCTTTCGTCGATGGCTTTTACCATGGACCGCATGGCTTCGCGGTTTTCCTCCTTGTCGACGCGTTGCAACGTCGCTTCGGCGTAAGACCGAACGGTCGCAAGCGGTGTGCGAACGCGATGCGCAGCCTCTGCAATGAAGTCTTCCGATTGCCTCAAGGAATGATCAAGCCGCCCCATCAGGGAGTTTAGAGACGTTACCAATGGCGCCATTTCCTGGGGAACCGGTTGCCCAAAGGGGCTCAGGTCCTGTGGCCCTCGACGTGTGACTGAGGTTGTAAGCCTGCCCAATTGACCAATAGTCGCCGAGGTGGCCCAGTACGAAAGCGCTGCGGCGAGCGCAAAAAAAACCACGCCCAACAGAGCAGCGTTGCGCGATATCTGGTTAAGTGTATCAGACAGGGCGTCCTGCGTTTGAGCGAGAATGATCTGGATTTCCGTCCGCTTGTCCGCACCGATCAAGGTGCGACTTGCGCTGATTTTTCGCACAGCCGCTCCGCGTATCTGGCTGGACTGGAAGGTCGGACGTTTATCCGAGGAGCTATCGGAAAACGTCAAATCCTCGTAGCCCGACAGGAATTTGCCGTCCTGCAGGATGGCATAGAAAACGCGGTCATCTGCTGGCGTGCTCAGCATCGAAAACGCGGAATAAGGTAGATCAAGTTCAACCACGCCATCGCGGATGGCGGCTGCATCAAGCATCGATGTAAGCGATGCGTCGAGGATGTTGTCCTGTCCCTGTTGGGCGACCTGTACGGCAAAGTTTCGAACGGCGAAGAACAAAAGCAACGCAAGAACTGCCGCCCCCCCGATCAGCGTCAGCATCAACCGGTTTCTGAGCGATCCGGAAACAACAGGGCTATTCATCTTGATCCAACCGATAGCCCAGCCCGCGCAATGTGGTGATCCTCAGATCCGAGGGTTTCAGATGTTTGCGCAGTCGCCCGATGTAAACCTCAATCGCGTTCTCCGAAACGTCTTCGTCAAAGGAAAACAATCGGTCGGCCAGTTTGTGCTTCGAAAAGATTCGCCCCGGAGCATTAAGGAACAATTCCAGAAGTCGTAGTTCGCGGTTGCGTAAGGTGACGGCCTCACCCCCGACAGTCAGGTGGCCTGCAACCGGATCGAACACAATGCCACCGACCTCTATTGTTGTCTTCGCATTGCCGGATCTCCGGCGCAATACGGCCCGGCAGCGGGCCTCCAGTTCGGCGTGATCGAAGGGCTTGGTGACATAGTCATCTGCGCCAAGATCGAGCGAACCGATTCGATCTGAAATCTGACTGCGGGCGGTCAGAACAATCACTGGCGTGTCGAAATCACTGGCACGATGCTTTTGCAAAAACGTACGACCGTCGCCATCCGGAAGCATGATATCCAACAGGATAAGATCGTATTCGCCAGTCGCAACGAAAGCCGAAGCGTCTTCTAATTTATCTGCGTGATCAATGACATGACCATCCAGTCGCATCCGCGACGCGATAGCATTGGCGAGATCCTGGTTGTCTTCAATCAGAAGGAACTTCATCGCCTCTCCGGACGAATTTCTCTGTGTGACAGGTTAGTGTCAGGTTGTTGTGATTTCTTCCTCATCAACTGAACCGCCACGCGGACAATTGTCAAATGGGAGGAAGAAATGTTGAAATTCAAACTGGGCCGTCGGGCTTTTATTGCGGCTGCTGCCGCCTTTGGTATTTCAGGGCCCGTTGTGGCTGATGACAGCCAAGTTCTTGACAGCATCCATTTCTTGATCCCCGGTGGCGCGGGTGGTGGCTGGGACGGTACCGCTCGGGGCACGGGCGAAGCTCTGACCGAATCCGGGCTCGTCGGAACGGCGTCTTACGAGAACATGTCAGGTGGCGGCGGCGGCAAGGCCATCGGTTACCTAATCGAAAATGCTGATAGCAACCATGGCACGTTGATGGTCAATTCGACCCCCATCGTGATCCGATCACTGACGGGTGTATTCCCGCATAACTTCCGCGACCTGACGTTGGTCTCGGGCACAATTGGCGACTACGCGGCAATAGTCGTAGGCAAGGACAGCCCGATTAACTCGATGGCTGACCTGATCGCTGCATATGACGCGGACCCGCGCACGACCGCCATCGGCGGCGGCTCGGTACCGGGAGGCATGGACCATCTGGTTGCAGCCATGGTTATGGAAGCGGCTGGCAAGGATGCACTGGCATTGAAGTACATCCCCTATGACGCGGGCGGCAAGGCAATGGCCGCCTTGCTGTCGGGTGAAATCGCTGCCCTGTCGACCGGTTTCTCGGAAGCTGTCGATCTGGCCGAAGCGGGTGAAGTGAAAATCATCGGCGTAACCTCTGACGCGCGCGTCGATGCCGCTCCTGACGCGATGACGATGAAAGAGCAGGGTATCGACACCACATTTGTCAATTGGCGCGGGTTCTTTGCGGCTCCCGGACTGCCGGATGACAAGCTGGTCATGTACCAGGATGCCATCGCCAAGATGTATGACACGCCCGAGTGGGAAGCGGTACGTGCCCGCAACGGCTGGGTTAACATTCACAATTCAGGTGATGATTTCCTGATCTTCCTCGAAGCCCAGGAAAAGGCCATCGGCGACTTGATGAAGAAGCTCGGCTTCCTCTGATAAACGCTCCGGTCAGAGCGGGCTTCCGTTCTGACCCATCCACTTCCGGAAGGGGAACAAAATGGCTTTGGACCGTTGGATTGCTTTGGTATTGCTCGGCGTTTGCCTCACCTATGGCTATACGGCTTGGTTCACGATGGATGGTAGCCTTGCCCCTTTCATGAAACGCAATCCCATCTGGCCCAGCACATTTCCAAAAGTGCTGTCGGTTCTCGGAATACTCGCCACCCTTGTTATCCTTCTGGGATTTGAGAAAGGCGAACCGAAAGAGGCGGACATCGATTATCGCCGCCTGACGGAATACCATCTCGGGCAGGCACTTTTGCTTCTGGGTTTGATGGTTGTCTATGCGCTGTGCCTGCGCCCATTGGGGTTCCTCACCGCGACGTCGGCGTTTCTGATCCTTGGCTCATTCATTCTGGGCGAGCGTAAATGGCATATCATGCTGCCTGTCGCCCTGATCGCTGCGCTTTGTGTTTGGTACCTGGTTCAGGAAGTCCTTGGAATCTACATGCGCCCCCTGCCGGGCTTTTTCGGAGGCTGACATGCTTGAAGGATTGTGGATCGGCCTCACAACGGCCATGTCCCTGCAAAATCTGCTGATGGTCATCGCAGGCTGCCTCATCGGCACCTTTATCGGAATGCTTCCGGGCTTGGGGCCAATGTCGATCATCGCCATCATGATCCCCGTCGCCATTTCTATGGGCGATCCCTCAGCGGCTCTCATTCTGTTGGCAGGTGTCTACTATGGCGCGATTTTTGGTGGATCGACGTCGTCGATCCTGCTGAACGCGCCGGGCGTCGCTGGCACCGTCGCCTCCAGTTTTGACGGCTACCCGATGGCGCGACAAGGCAAGGCAGGTAAGGCGCTGACGATCGCCGCCATAGCAAGCTTTGCAGGTGGCACGATTGGCGCATTGCTCCTCATGATATTCGCACCCGCGCTTTCTTCTGTTGCGCTTCTGTTTCACTCAGCCGAGTACTTTGCCCTGATGGTGGTGGGACTTTCCGCCATTGCAGCCTTTGCGGGAACCGGTCAGGTCGCCAAGGCGATGATCATGACCATCCTTGGACTGATCATGGCGACCGTCGGTGAAGGTGCGCTGTTCAACCTTCCCCGATTCACCATGGGCATCATGGATTTGCAGTCCGGATTTGGTTTTATCACGCTCGCCATGGCAATGTTTGCTTTACCGGAGGCCCTCTTCCTTGTTCTGAAACCGAAAGACCTTCAAGGTGACGATGGTGAGATCAAAGACCTCCGCATTACAGGCCCGGAAGCGAAGGCCATCGCGCCTGTGATTGGACGGCAATCTCTGCAGGGGTTCTTTATTGGGGTACTGCCGGGTGCCGGCGCTACGATCGCCAGCTTCCTTGGCTATGCTGTGGAACGCAATATCGCGCCGAAACACGAACAAGATGAATTCGGCAAAGGCTCGATCAAGGGTCTTGCGGCACCCGAAACCGCCAACAACGCTGCCTGTACCGGATCCTTCGTCCCGCTTTTGACTCTCGGCATTCCCGGTTCGGGTACCACGGCCATCCTGCTGGGTGCGCTCATCGCCCTGAACGTTACGCCGGGGCCG
The DNA here is from genome assembly GCF_056537725.1 of Ruegeria sp. C11. Classification (NCBI taxonomy): domain Bacteria; kingdom Pseudomonadati; phylum Pseudomonadota; class Alphaproteobacteria; order Rhodobacterales; family Roseobacteraceae; genus Ruegeria; species Ruegeria sp. C11. The sequence goes on from NZ_JBQFSB010000016.1 coordinate 35,127, forward strand.
CGCTTGATGATCGACGAGCCGCAGATTTTCTGGGCTGTGATCATGTCGATGTTTATTGGCAACCTCATACTTCTGATCCTTAATCTTCCGTTGATCCCCTACATCGCCAAGGTTCTTGCGGTACCGCGCAATTACCTGATCCCGTTCATTCTGTTTTTCACGCTGATGGGGGCGTATATCGGGCAGAACAACGCGACCGAACTGTTGTTGTTGGTCGGCTTCGGAATCTGTGCCACTGCGTTGAAGTTCGCAGACTACCCCCTTGCACCGCTGTTGATCGGCTTCATCCTGGGCGGCATGATGGAGGACAACTTCGCGCGTTCCATGCAGCTCTATGATGGCGTTGCGTTCATTTGGGAACGGCCGATGACGCTGGCGCTTCTGGTGATCGCTGCAATTCTGGTCGTGCTGCCAAGCTATCGCGCAAGGCGCGCGAAGGCCCGGGCGGAGGGCGTTGCCGAGGGCGATTAAGCGCTGCGTAGTGATCCACGCTGAGTTTTGTTCTTAGTCAAAGGAGCCCATAGCCTCACGATTGCACGCAGTGCAATACAGACGTTCCCTCTGTTCTGGGCTACTGCGGCTTTGTTGCGCAATGTGTGAGTTCGAGGCGACAGGATAATGGAAGAGCAGCGAGTGTCAGCGATGGGGGCTGCAAGTGAAGTATATGTTGACCCGGTCGAGTGACCGCTTTGGGGCGTTTTGAAAGCGGTCAATGTCGTCGTACCGTCGTCAGCTCGGGTTCAATTTTCATCGCAGAAGGAATGTTCGGCTTGGGACACCGTCTGATGCCGAACGTTTACGTTGATCCTATCCCAACTATGACGGTTGGGTCCGGTTCGTGTGGCTTTCACCATTAAATCCGTTGATTCATCGATGCTGTTACAATTCGTAACATTTGGGAAAACATCAGGAAAAAGTTGACGCTCAACGTTTGGCCTGTCCCTAATCGGGACGGAATCGCATTCGCGATCGTTTCCGGCCAGTAACCGGCCGGGATGGGGAGGAGAAAGACATTGGCTCAGACGCAGTCGGGCGCCGAAGGGATGCAGTCCCTTCCGGCGCTGCTTCATCGCAACGCGGCTCAGTTCGGGGATGCCCCGGCCTATCGGGAAAAGGAATTCGGCATCTGGCAATGCTGGAGCTGGGCTGAAACCGCCAGCGAAGTCCGCGCGCTTGCACTGGGGTTTCTGGAACTGGGCGTTGAAAAGGGCGACCATGTAGCAGTTATCGGGCGCAACCGCCCGGCGCATTACTGGTCGATGGTCGCGGCGCAAATGGTGGGCGCGGTTCCCGTGCCGCTCTATCAGGACTCGGTCGCCGAAGAGATGGCCTATGTGCTGGAACACTGCGGGGCGAAATACGTCGTCTGCGGCGATCAGGAACAGGTCGACAAGGTCATCGAGATTCAGGAGAACGCGCATCAGGTCAAGCACATCCTCTATACCGACAAGCGGGGGATGCGGAAATACGACCACAGCCAGATGAACGCGCTTGACGACATCATGGCCGAAGGCAACGCCGGTCACCAGCGGTTCGATGCGGAGCTGGACAAGCGCATCGCCGAAATCACCTATGACGACACCTGCGTGATGCTCTACACCTCGGGAACCACGGGCAAGCCCAAGGGCGTGGTTCTGTCGAACCGCAACGTCATCGAAAGCGCAAAGAATTCGGCCAAATTCGATCATCTGACCCGGAACGAGGATATCCTGTCCTACCTGCCGATGGCATGGGTGGGCGATTTCATCTTTTCCATCGGTCAGGCCTATTGGTGCGGGTTCTGCGTGAACTGCCCCGAAAGCGCCGACACGATGATGACCGACCTGCGCGAGATCGGGCCGACCTATTTCTTCGCCCCGCCGCGCGTATTCGAAACGCAGCTGACAAACGTGATGATCCGCATGGAAGATGCGGGCAAGCTGAAGCGCAACATGTTCCATCACTTCATGGCCCATGCCAAGAAGGTCGGCGGCCAGATTCTGGACGGCAAGAATGTGGGCTTTGGCGACCGCCTGAAATACGCGCTGGGCAACCTGCTGGTCTATGGACCGCTGAAGGACACTCTGGGCTACAGCCGATTTCGCGTGGGCTACACCGCAGGTGAGGCGATCGGGCCGGAGATTTTCGATTTCTACCGGTCGCTGGGGATCAACCTAAAGCAACTCTACGGCCAGACCGAAGCGACGGTCTTTATCACCGCTCAGCCCGATGGCGAGGTACGCGCCGACACGGTGGGCGTTCCGTCGCCGGATGTGGAAATCAAGATCGATGACAAGGGCGAAATCCACTATCGCTCGCCCGGCGTGTTCGTCGAATATTATAACAACCCTGACTCGACAGCATCGACCAAAGACCCCGAAGGTTGGGTCGCGACCGGTGATGCGGGCTTTATCGAGGAAAGCAGCGGACATCTGCGGATTATCGACCGCGCCAAGGACGTGGGCAAAATGGCCGACGGGTCGATGTTCGCGCCGAAATATGTCGAGAACAAGCTGAAGTTCTATCCCGACGTCCTCGAAGTTGTGCTGTTCGGCAATGGCAAGGATCGTTGCGTCGCCTTCATCAACATCGACCTGACGGCGGTCGGCAACTGGGCCGAGCGCAACAACATCGCCTATGCCTCGTATCAGGAACTGGCCGGGCATCCGCGTGTGCTCGAAACCATCAAAAGCCATGTCGAAGAGGTGAACCGCTCGGTTGCGGCAGACACGATGCTGTCTGGCTGTCAGGTCCATCGTTTCGTGGTGCTCCACAAGGAACTGGATGCCGACGACGGCGAAATCACCCGCACCCGCAAGGTGCGCCGGGGTTTTGTCGAGGACAAATACGCGGACATCATTGCGGCGCTTTACGACGGATCGGACACCATCTCGACCACGACCGAGGTCACTTATGAGGATGGCCGCAAAGGCTCGATCAGCGCCACGCTGGATATCGTCGATGCGCCGGTGGTGCCTGTTGAACAGCACAAGGTGGCAGCGGAATGAGGGGCGGCGATACGGCGCTCGACCCTTGGTCGTCGCCCCGCCCGCCGTCCCGTTTCGCGCAGTTTAGGGAGTAACCGATGCTGGATGCATCCGAAGGATATGTCACCGAAGACGGCCGCAAGATCGGCGGCGTGGTGATGGAAATGAAAAACATCACCCTGCGCTTTGGTGGCGTGGTGGCGATCAAGGATATCTCGTTCGACATTCGCGAAGGCGAAATTCGCGCCATCATCGGCCCGAACGGCGCGGGCAAGTCCTCGATGCTGAATGTGATCTCGGGGTTCTATGTCCCGCAGGAGGGCGAGGTCTGGTTCCACGGCGCCAAACGCCCGCCGATGCGCCCCTACGAGGTGGCGCGGCAGGGCATCGCCCGGACGTTCCAGAACATCGCCCTGTTCGAAGGCATGAGCGTGCTGGACAACGTGATGACCGGCCGCCTGAACTATATGAAGACCAACGTCCTGCAACAGGCGTTGTGGATGGGCAAGGCCGAGGCGGAAGAGACCGAAAACCGCGAAGCCGTCGAAAAGATCATCGACTTTCTGGAAATCCAGCACATCCGCAAGACGCCGGTGTCGCGCTTGCCTTACGGTTTGAAAAAGCGCGTTGAGCTGGCGCGGGCGCTGGCGGCGGAACCCAAACTGCTGCTGCTGGACGAGCCGATGGCCGGCATGAACGTGGAAGAGAAAGAGGACATGTCCCGCTTTGTCCTCGATGTGAACGACGAATTCGGCACGACCATCGCGCTGATCGAACACGACATGGGCGTGGTGATGGACCTGTCCGACCGCGTGGTCGTGATGGATTACGGGCGCAAGATCGGCGACGGCACCCCGGACGAGGTGCGCAACAATCAGGAAGTCATCGACGCCTATCTGGGTGTGTCGCATGACTGACCACCTGACAGACATGAGGAGAGGCAAACATGCCTGATCAGTTGATTTTTGGGATGGAGGTCATCCTGAACGGCCTGATGGCCGGGGTGCTCTATGCGCTGGTGGCCCTTGGCTTTGTGCTGATCTACAAGGCGTCCGGTATTTTCAACTATGCCCAGGGGGTCATGGCCCTGTTCGCGGCGATGACGCTGGTGGGGATCATGAACGGTCAGGTGCCGTTTTCTCATCTGATCAACGCGATCTTTGGCGGGCACGTCACCCACTTCGGCTGGCATATCCCGGCGCTGGTGGCGATCCTTCTGACGATGGGCGTGATGGTTTTGCTGGCCTGGGCGGTGCAGCGCTTTGTCATGCGCCACCTTGTCGGGCAAGAGCCGATCATCCTGTTCATGGCCACCATTGGTCTGGCCTATTTCCTTGAGGGCGTGGCCGACCTGATGTGGGGGTCTGAAATCAAGACGCTGGATGTGGGTCTGCCGCAGGGTATCAACCTGTGGATTGACGAGGCGACCTTCAATATCTTCGGCTACGGCTTCTTCATCGATAATCTGGATCTAGTGGCAACCGTCATTGCGGCACTGTTGGTGGCGGCATTGGTCGCATTCAGCCAGTACACCAAGCAGGGCCGGGCCATGCGCGCGGTTGCCGATGACCATCAGGCGGCACTGTCGGTGGGTATTTCGCTGAACTTCATCTGGATCATGGTCTGGTCGGTCGCAGGTTTCGTGGCGCTGGTTGCGGGCATCATGTGGGGCACCAAGTCGGGCGTGCAGTTTTCGCTGTCCCTGATCGCGCTCAAGGCGTTGCCGGTGCTGATGCTGGGCGGGTTCACCTCGATCCCGGGTGCTATCGTCGGCGGTCTGATCATCGGTGTAGGTGAGAAGCTGTTTGAATTCGCCATCGGCCCGCTGGTGGGCGGCGCGACCGAGAACTGGTTCGCCTATGTGCTGGCGCTGATCTTTCTGGTGTTCCGGCCACAGGGTCTGTTCGGCGAAAAAATCATCGAGAGGGTGTAGGGCGTGCCCAAGCTGATTGCCATCATAAACGTGATTGCATGGGCAGGGTTCTGGGCCTTCGGCTACATCGCCGTGACCGCCGAGGGGCTGACCGACCGTCAGCTGGTGGTTGCCGCAATACTGGCTTTTGCCGGGCTTGTGACCGGCATCGTGGCCTACATGAAACTGGTACGCGCAACCGAAGACAGCGGTTATGCAAAATCGTCCAGACAACTGGACGCCGCAGCCCGGAACCGGGCGCAGGAAGAATGGGGAAAGTAAGTCATGTTCTATCGTGAAGCCGGGGACTTCAAAGTCTCCTACAGGGATGACAGCCAGACCTTTCCGATCAAGTTCGACCGGTATCGGTATTATGTCGTGCTGGCGGTGGCGTTCGGCATCATCCCCTTCATCATCAACGACTACTGGGCAAATGCGCTGCTGTTGCCATTTCTGATCTATGCCATCGCGGCAATCGGTCTGAACATCCTTGTGGGCTATTGCGGGCAGGTATCGCTGGGCACCGGCGGGTTCATGGCCGTGGGCGCCTATGCCTGCTACAAGCTGATGACCGCCTTTCCTGACGTCAGCATGTTCATTCACGTCATTCTGGCAGGTGGCATTACCGCCCTTGTCGGGGTGCTGTTCGGGTTGCCGTCCCTTCGGATCAAGGGGTTCTATCTAGCGGTGGCAACGCTGGCCGCGCAGTTCTTCCTTGTTTGGCTGTTCAACCGGGTGCCGTGGTTCTACAACTATTCCGCCTCGGGTCAGATCAACGCGCCGGAACGCGACGTGTTCGGTATCATCATCACCGGCCCGAATGCTCCGGCTTGGGCGACCTATCTGTTCTGCCTGATATTCCTGACCATCAGCGCTATCATCGCGCGCAACCTGACGCGCGGCACGACGGGCCGGACATGGATGGCAATCCGCGACATGGACATCGCGGCCGAGATCATCGGGGTGAACCCGCTCAAGGCCAAGCTTACCGCCTTTGCCGTCAGTTCCTTCTTTGTTGGCATCTCGGGCGCTCTGTTCTTTGCCATCTATCTGGGTGCGGTCGAAGTCGGAGAGGTCTTTGGTATCCAGAAATCGTTCCTAGTGCTGTTCATGGTGATCATCGGCGGTCTGGGGTCGATCTTCGGGTCGTTCGCGGGGGCAGCATTCCTGGTGCTGCTGCCGGTGGTGCTGAAGGTCGTGGGCGCCGACATGCTGGGATGGCCCACCGATATCGTGGCGCATCTCCAGCTGGTAATCGTGGGCGCGCTGATCATCATGTTCCTGATCCTAGAACCGCACGGGCTGGCGCAGCTGTGGCGTCTGGCCAAGGAGAAACTGCGTCTGTGGCCCTTCCCCCACTGATCGGGGGCGGACTGAAATCAAGACGGGCGAAAAGCCCACCACTGCATCGGACTAATCAAGGGAGGAGAAACCCGATGAAAATTAAACTGGCAACCGTGGCGCTGAGCGCCCTGATGGCCGCAGGCCCGGCAATGGCCGACCTCGTGTTCCCATCGCTCAGCTACCGGACCGGACCTTATGCTGCCGGTGGTATTCCATTCGCGGATGGATACGCCGACTATTTCACCCTGCTGAACGAGCGGGATGGCGGCATCGGCGGCGTTCCGGCCAAGGTCATCGAATGTGAAACCGGCTATAACACCGAAAAAGGTGTGGAATGCTATGAATCGACCAAGGGCGAAGGCGCGCTGGTCTATCAGCCGCTGTCGACCGGTATCACCTATCAGCTGATCCCAAAGACCACCGCCGACAACATCCCGATGCACACGATGGGATATGGCCGGACATCGGCCAAGAACGGCAAGATCTTCAGCCACACGTTCAACTATCCCGCCAACTACTGGGATGGTGCCTCGGGCGCGATCAACTATCTGCTGGACGAAAACGGCGGTGACCTGAACGGCAAGAAGATCGCTCTGGTCTATCACAACTCGGCCTATGGCAAGGAACCGATCCGCACGCTTGAGGAGCTGTCCAAAAAGCACGGTTTCGAGCTGGTTGCGCTGCCGGTCGATCACCCGGGTCAGGAGCAGAAGTCGCAATGGCTGCAGATCCGCCGCGACCGTCCGGATTATGTCCTGATGTGGGGATGGGGCGTCATGAACCAGGTAGCGGTTCAGGAAGCTGCCAACATCCGCTTCCCGATGGAAAATTTCATCGGCATCTGGTGGTCCGGTTCTGAAAACGACGTGCTGCCAGCGGGCGAAGCGGCCAATGGCTATAAGGCTCTGACCTTCCACAACGTGGGCACGGACTTTCCCGTCTTTGACGATCTGAAAACACACGTTCTAGACGCCGGCAAGGCGGCAGGCGCGGGCGATCAGGTCGGCACGGTGCTGTACAACCGTGGCCTCTATGCAGCGATGCTGGCAGCGGAAGCCGCCAAGAAAGCACAGGAAATCCACGGTACTGCTGACATCACGCCTGCGATGATGCGCGACGGTATGGAAGCACTGGAAATGACCGAAGCGAAAATGACGGAACTGGGTCTTCCCAATTTCGGCCCGACCTTCTCGGTCAGCTGCGAAAACCACGGCGGTGACGCTCTGGTTGGCGTGACCCAGTGGGATGCGGCGAACAAGACCTGGTCGCTGATTTCCGAGTTCAAGCCGACCGATGGCGAAGTGATCGGCGCGCTGATCGACGAAGATTCGGGCGCCTACGCGTCTGAAAACAACATCGATCAGGGTTGCAGCTAAAACGCAGCCGCCCCGGTTTACCACCGGGGCACTGATCAAACCCGGAGCGGCGGCCTGCCGCCGTTCCGAACCGGACAAGTCCCGAAAAACGGGACAGGCATGAGGACACGCGCTGATGCTGGATGCGGCGACAAATACCGAAGTGCAGGCCGAAACCCTGCTTGAGGTCAACAATATCGAGGTGATCTACAATCACGTGATCCTCGTTCTCAAGGGCGTCAGCCTCACCGTGCCCAAGGGCGGCATCACCGCTCTGTTGGGTGGCAACGGCGCGGGCAAGACGACGACGCTCAAGGCGGTGTCGAACCTGCTGCATTCGGAACGGGGCGAGGTTACCAAGGGCTCGATCAAGTACCGCGGCCAGGGCGTTCACGAAAGCGACCCCGCCGATCTGGTGCAAAAGGGCGTCATCCAGGTGATGGAAGGCCGCCACTGCTTCGAGCACCTGACGGTTGAGGAAAACCTGCTGACCGGGGCCTATACCCGTAAGGACGGCAAGTCGAATATCCAGCAGGATCTCGATCTTGTTTACAGTTATTTCCCCCGCCTCAAGGAACGCCGCCGCAGTCAGGCTGGCTATACCTCGGGTGGGGAACAGCAAATGGTCGCGATGGGCCGCGCATTGATGTCGCGCCCGGAAACCATCCTGCTGGACGAACCCTCGATGGGCCTTGCACCGCAGCTGGTGGAAGAGATCTTCGGGATCGTAAAGGACCTGAACGAAAAGGAAGGCGTATCCTTCCTGCTGGCCGAGCAGAACACCAACGTCGCGCTGCGCTTTGCCCATTATGGCTACATTCTGGAATCGGGCCGCGTGGTGATGGACGGCCCTGCTGCGGAACTGCGCGAGAACCCGGATGTAAAGGAATTCTATCTCGGAATGTCCGATGAAGGTCGCAAGAGCTTCCGCGACGTGCGTTCCTACCGTCGCCGCAAGAGGTGGCTGTAAGCGGATGGAGGATCTGAGTATGACCTATTTTGACACTCTGGAAACGCGCTCAGGGGATGAACGTGCCGCTGATCAGGCGCGGGCTCTGCCGGAACAGATTGCGCGAGCCAAAACCGCACCGGCCTTTGAAAAGCTGCTGGCCGACGTGGATGCCGGGTCGGTCACCTCTGCACAGGATCTGGCCGCGTTGCCGGTGTTGCGCAAATCGGAACTCAGCCGGGCACAGGCCGAACATCCGCCGTTTGGCGGTTTCACGGTCAAACCTGCACATGGGTTTGCTCATATCTTTCAGTCGCCTGGGCCGATCTACGAACCCGGCGGAGTGGATCATGACTGGTGGCGCATGGGCCGGTTTCTGCATGCAGCCGGGATCGGTCAGGGCGATATCGTGCAGAACTGTTTTGGCTATCACCTGACGCCTGCGGGCATGATTTTTGAAAACGGTGCGCGGGCCGTCGGTGCGGCGGTTCTGCCAGCAGGGACAGGCCAGACGGAATTGCAGGTCAGCGCCGCGCATGACGTTGGCTGCACCGCCTATGCCGGAACGCCGGATTATCTGAAGGTGATCCTCGACAAGGCTGACGAAATGGGCGTGGCCCTGAAATTCTCCAAAGCTGCGGTTGGCGGTGGGGCGCTGTTCCCCAGTCTGCGTCAGGAATATGCGGATCGCGGCATCAGCTGTCTGCAATCTTATGCCACTGCCGATCTGGGCAATATTGCCTATGAAAGTTCTGCCATGGAGGGGATGATCGTCGACGAGCATGTGATCGTCGAAATCGTCACCCCCGGCACCGGCACACCGGTGGCGCCGGGCGAGGTGGGCGAAGTCGTGGTGACCTCCCTTAATCCCGATTACCCGCTTATCCGCTTTGCCACCGGTGATCTGTCTGCTGTCATGCCCGGCCAGTCCCCTTGCGGCCGCACCAATTTGCGGATCAAGGGCTGGATGGGACGAGCCGACCAGACCACCAAGATCAAGGGTATGTTCGTGCGTCCCGAACAGGTCGCGGCGCTGGTGGACAAACATGTCGAGATCGTAAAGGCCCGGGTCATCGCGGCCCGGCAGGGTGAAATGGACACCATGACTGTTCAGATCGAAAGCTCCGGCGGTGATGATGCAGCCTATGCGAAATCGGTGGCCGAGGTGTTGAAACTGAAAGGTGCGATCGAAGTCGTTGCCCCGGGATCGCTGCCCAAGGACGGTCTGGTGATCGAGGATCAGCGGGTCTACGACTGAACAGTGACGTGCAAACCGGAAGATTGGCACTGGTAGGCCTGTACAAATCTTACAATTGTGCTCTGGCGTTTCCGAGTCATTTGGTCGATTAAAGGTTGTGAAACCGTAACCTGCCCTTGACCGGAACAATGGCTCAGATCGAATACGCACAACACGGCTCGCGCCGACACAGCGCGTTGGGAACCCGGGTGCTGGGCGCAGTGGCCACTCTTGTGGCCTGTGCCTGTCTGTTGCCGATGGTTGCCGTCGTATTGGCTGCGGTGACGGGTGGTACGGAAACGATATCGCACCTCATGGAAACCGTCCTGCCCGGCTATGCGGTGACGACGGCCATTCTTGTTGTGCTGGTGTCGTCAGGAACGTTTGCAATTGGCGTAGGCGCCGCGTGGCTGGTAACCATGACGCGCTTTCCCGGCGTGCGGTTGCTGGAGGTTGCATTGGTGTTGCCGCTGGCCTTTCCGGCCTATGTCCTTGCCTATGCCTACACGTTCATTCTGGATCATCCGGGTATCGTCCAGACTACATTGCGGCAGGTGACGGGCTGGGGACCGCGCGACTATTGGTTCCCCGAGATCCGATCGACCGAGGGGGCGGCTGTGATGCTGATCCTCGTTCTTTATCCCTATGTCTATCTGCTAGCCCGCGCCGCGTTTTTGCAGCAAAGCGCAACCGCATTTCTGGCGGCGCGCGCGCTGGGCAGCAACCCCTGGGCGGCGTTCTGGCGTGTTTCGCTGCCCATGGCGCGCCCGGCAATCGCCGGAGGTGTCCTGCTGGCAGTCATGGAGACCATCGCCGATTTCGGGACCGTCGCCTATTTCGGCGTCCAGACCTTTGCGACCGGCATCTATACCAGCTGGTTTTCGATGGCAGACCGGGCGGCGGCGGCGCAGTTGGCCCTTTGCCTGTTGGGTTTCGCGCTTGTCATGGCGGTGATGGAGCGGATTCAAAGGGGCAAGGCAAAGTACTATCAGTCGGGCAAACGCCATACGACATTACCCGCCGAACAGCTCAGCGGCTGGCGGGCGGTCGCGGCCTTTACCTTATGTATCATCCCTGTGTTTTTCGGGTTCATTCTGCCTGTGGTGATCCTTGTTCAGATGGGTCTCGACTCGGAACAGAACCTGTTGTCCAGCCGGTATGTCGGCTTTGTCAGGAACTCGTTGATGCTGGCGGGAACCGCTGCTGTCGTCACCGTATGCGCGGCAATCTGCGTTGGGTTTTTTCAACGTCTCAAGCCGGGCAGGGGTTCGGCTACAGCGGCCTATATCGCCCGGTTGGGTTATGCCGTGCCCGGTGGCGTGATAGCGGTTGGTTTGATCGTGCCATTTGCCAGCTTTGACAATGCCTTGGACGCGTGGATGCGCGAAACGTTCGATGTCTCGACAGGGCTGCTGGTCACGGGCTCGATCTGGTTGCTGGTCGCCGCTTATATGGTGCGCTTTCTGGCCGCCGCGCTCAGCGCATATGAGGGCGGTCAGAGCACGGTTCACGCGAACATGGACGCAGCGGCCCGATCACTGGGGCAGTCACCGCTGGGTACATTGCGGCGCGTGCATCTGCCGATCCTGACACCTTCGCTGCTGACGGCGCTGCTGATCGTTTTTGTCGATGTCATGAAAGAGCTGCCCGCGACCCTGATCATGCGGCCTTTCAACTTTGACACACTTGCAGTTCAGGCCTATCGACTGGCATCGGACGAGAGGTTGGAAGGTGCGGCTGTGCCATCTTTGGTCATCCTTGCCGTTGGTTTGCTGCCTGTCATTCTGATCTGCCGCCAGGTCGGGAAAACCCGTTAACGCCAAACGGTCAGAACAGCGCCCACCGCGACAAGGCTAAGTCCGATCAGGTTTCCTGCCGAAAACTCGCGCTGGGTCAGGCCAAAAGCACCGAAACGGTCGTAGGCATAGCTGGCCGCCAATTGCCCGACGATCACGCAGACCATGTAGGACGCGACCCCCAACCGGGGCACCGCAAGGACTGAAGTCAGAACGACAAAAACCCCGATCAACGCCGCTGACCACATCCAGATGGGAAGGGCGATCACATCCGATCTGCGGGGCAGGGTACCACCCATCGTCCAAAGAAGCCCGAACAGCGCCAGCGCCCCCACGGTGAATGCAAGCGCGGCCGCCTGAACCGGGCCACCAAGCTGCGTTGCCATCCGGGCATAGATCGGCCCTTGCGCGGCGATGAGCGCCCCGCCCACAACTACCGCGAGGACAAGCGCGGCCGTCATGTCAGCGCCTTGAACATGTAAGTTGTGGGTTCAAACCGTTCTTCAGCAGGGCTACGGCAATAGTCCGGGATTTCACCCGCAGTTTCAAAGCCGATGTTCTGATAGAGCATTCGCGACGGGTCGGAGCTGCGTGTATCCAGAACCAGCAGTGTCTTGCCGAGCGACCGGGCACGTGCCTCCAATGCCCGCATCAGCGCAACACCCAGCCCGCGACGCCGGGCCTTTGGGTGCACCAACAGCTTGGCAACATCCGCGCGATGTTGCTGGTTCGGCATCTGTGCGCTGACCAGTTGTACGGTGCCAAGAATCTGGCCGTCCTGCCGCGCGATGAACACCTCAAGCCCGCCGGATTGCAGCACAGGAAAGACGCGTTCCTGCCAGTATGCGCAGGCTTGCATCCCCGAGAACGGCAACACAAAGCCGATGCTGGCCCCGTCGTGGACGCAGGCGTGCAGTATGTCGGTCAAATCGCCTGCCGCATCAGGGAATTGGGACGCTGACAGCCGGGTAATCAAATCAGCACCAAAATGTAACGCGCGCCTCGCGCCTGTCCCGTTTCAAAACGGGTAGGTCCGGACAGATGATAACGCAGGCAGTCCCCCGCGTTGAGGTGATGCGGTGTCTCATCTACTGTCAGCGTCAACGCCCCGTCCAGCAGAACCAGATGATGCTCCTGCCCCTGTTTTGGGGGCATGTCGTAGGAAATGACGGCTCCTGGCGGCAAATGGCATTCAAGTACCTCGCCGCTGAGGCCAGGGGCAGGCGGAGACACGGATCGCCGGGTGTAGCCGGATTCGGGGTCCTGCCATTCCGGCTGACGCTCAAAGGGGATTTTTGGCGTGAAGGATTCTTCGACCATCATCAGAAGGCGCGATACCGGAAGGTCGTGAGCCGCACATAACCGCCCAAGGCTTTCGGCGCTTGGGCTGACCTCGGCCTTTTCCAGACGCGAGAGCGTGGCGCGGCTGAGGCCGCTTTGCGCGGCCAGCTGGTCCAGAGACCAGCCGCGTGACTGTCGCAGCTCTTTCAGGCGGTCTGCAAGGCGAAGTGATAGCTCATCCAGCATCGATCATTTCCGGAACAATTTCTCTGATACGGGAATGTATGATGAAATAAATGAGATTTGAAAAGAAAAAAGGGGCGCAAGAGAGACCCTTGCACCCCGACTGCCCAATTTTTGTGCGGTTTATTTCCAGCCGACCTCGTTAAAGATCTTCTGAGCTTCGGGAATGTTTTTCGCGACTTCAGAGAGGTTCACTTCGTCAGACTTGAACTCACCCAGCGTGGCAACAGACTCTGCCAGTGCGACACCATCGACAGCCGGGTATTCGTCATTACCGGCCGAGAAGTACACCTGCGCCTGATCGCTTGCCAGATATTCAAGGAACTTCACAGCGTTGTCTTTGTTGGGCGCGTGCGCCGCTACACCGGCGCCAGACAGGTTCATATGTGCACCTGTGCCGTCCTGGTTGGGAAAGACCCATCCGATCATTTCTCGATCAGCCGACAGGCCTTTGACGTCCTTCCGGATCGAACGGGCGAAGTAGTACGTATTCGAAACGGCGATATCACATTCGCCTGAAACGATACCGCGCAACTGGTCCGTATCACCGCCTTGTGGGTCACGCGCCATGTTTGCAACCACGCCTTCAGCCCAGGTTTTGGCCGCCTCTGCGCCTTCATGCGTGACAATCGACGCAAGCAGGGTCTGGTTGTAGGTGTTAGTCGACGACCGGATACAGATCAGACCCTTATATTCGGGTTTGGCCAGATCCAGATAGGTCGCTGGCGGGTTCGGGACGTTTTCCTTGTCGAAGAAGATGATGCGGCCGCGCTGCGAGAAACCGAACCAGTTGTTGTCGCTATCCTGCAGGTTTGAGGGGATACGCTCTTCGAGTACCGGGCTATCAACCGGCTGCAGGATATCGGCGTTTTTGGCGCGGGCCAAACGTGATGTGTCAACCGTTAGCAGAATGTCCGCAGGTGAGTTGGCCCCTTCCGCTTCCATCCGGGCGATCAGTTCGTCGGCCTTGCCTTCGATGCGATTGATCTTGATCCCGGTAGCTTCTTCGAAGTCGGCATACAGACGCTCGTCTGTGTCGTAGTGGCGCGACGAATACAGATTCAGTTCGCCTTCGGCGAGCGCAGAGGTGGCGATGACTGCGGTCAGCGCAGCGGCGATGCAGGTGGTGGATTTCAGCATAGCATGTCCCAGCTTTTGGATTCAGGGCCGGCAATTACCCTACTGATTTTCTCAATTATATGTTTCAGCGCTGGATGCAAGAGATTCCGACTGAAATACTAGGTCATGCGGTCGCAGGTTAGCCTTCCGCATTGTCCATTTCCCACGCGGCCAAAAGGCGGGGAAGGGCGATGTCCCAATCCAGAACGCCGGTTTTGTCGGCCCAGTCCTGATACTGTCGGATCAGACTGTCGGCGCGAACCTGATCCCCACCTATCAAATCCCGCAACTCGGTACGGTCCGCTTCGATGTCGTAAAGCTCCCAATCTTGCCCATGCAGGCGCACCAGTTTGAACTGACCAAGGCGAATGGCAGAATTTCCTTCGTGTTCGAAATAGATGGGCTGTTCGCGACACCAGTCCTTGCCGCAGAGGAGTTCCAGCAAGCTCTCGCCCTGACAGGGTTGTATTTCCTGCCCGCCCAATTCGTTGAGGTACGTGGTGCCGGTGACCTCAAGAATGGTCGGCAGGATATCGACCACATGGCAGGGGGTGTGCCGCGGGGGCTGCGCACCAAATCCGTTGGGCCAGTGCGCAACCAGGGGTGTCGATATTCCGCCCTCATGCACATAATGTTTGAACAACCGAAACGGTGCGTTCGAGACATTGGCCCACGGTTTGTCGTAGCTTTGATAGGTCAGTGCATCGCCGGGCATGACATCAGACCGGTTTCCCATTGTGATCGGACGGCCATCGTTGGTGACATTCGGAAAGAACTTTGCCCATCCATCCTCGGCCATGAACTCGGCGCAGCCACCATTGTCGCTAAGAAACAGAATCAGAGTGTCTTCGAACTGATCCAGACGTTTCAGGGCCGAGATCAGGGTTCCGATCGACTGATCCATGCGATCGACCATCGCGGCATAGGTTGCCATCTTGCGGGATTCCCAATCCCGGTTTGCCTCATCTTCCCAAGGCTTAACGTCGGGATCACGCGGGCTGATTTCCCAATTCGTCTGAAACAGCCCCATTGCGTTCATTTCTTCATGTCGGGCCGCCCGGGTTTTGTCCCATCCCTTGTCATAGATGCCTTCGTATCTGGCTATATCCTCGGGATGGGCGTGCAGCGGCCAATGTGGGGCGGTGTGGGCGAGGTACAGGAAAAAGGGCTGATCCAACGTGACCGATTCCTCAATCATGTCGATCGCTTTTGCCGTGATGGCATCGGTAAAGTAAAAGTCGTCCGGGAAAGTTTCGACGCGGCTGTCGTCCTCCAACATGAAATGCGGTGAGAAGAAGTGGGTGACGCCGTCGACGATACCGTAGAACCGGTCAAAACCGCGTTGCCGTGGGGTCGGATGATCGACATCGCCGACCCGCCAGCTGTCCACTTCGCGCGCCATGAAATCCCCGCCTACGTGCCACTTGCCGGACATGCAGGTGCGATACCCTTCAGCGCGCAGATGTTCGGCGATTGTTGCTGCGTCGTTGCGCAAAAAACCCTGATAGGCAGGGGTTCCCAAGTCCGCTCCCATATGTCCGATCCCGGCGTTGTGAGGGTAGAGCCCGGTGAGCAGTGACGCGCGTGTCGGACAACAACGCGCGCAATTGTACATCGCCGTCATAAGAACGCCGCCCCGCGCCAAAGCGTCAATGTTTGGGGTGCGAATCTCCGAACCCGTGCAACCGAGATCGGCGAATCCCATGTCATCGGCAAGAATAAGAATGACATTCGGTTTCATGGTCGTGCTGCCCTTATCCGGTTATCAGACACCATTAAATGCTCAGCGATTCTTGGGCTTGAAGCAAAGTTTTTCATGTGCAGCGCTTAGAAAAATCCTTCTTGCGCATTGATATTTAACTCATACCCGAAGCACACTTGGTGCAGGTTTCGAGGTCAGCCGGGATATAGGTGTGCCAGACTTTGAGGGTAATAAGTTGATCTGATGCGGGTACTGATCGCCATATTTTTGCTATGCGCCAGTATGGCGAACGCCGCGCAGGATTGTTCGGACAGACCACGCGCTCAACCATCCGAACTTATTGCCTATGAGCCGATCGTCGGGGGCCTCACCGGCCCGCAGGAGGCAGTTGCATCACGCGAAAACGGAGTGGTCATTTCACCCAGACCGGAATTGCGGCCCTGCAAATTTCGAAAAATCGCCCAAGGGCGCGAGCGAATGCGCAAGCGTGGTGCGGTATGCCACGACTGGACGATATTGGGCGAAAAGCTCAAGCCTATGACGGGTAAATATCGCGGTTGCGGGATCGCAAACCCGGTTCGCGTCTATAGAATTTCCGATATCGCGCTAAGCCAACTGGCGCTGATGGATTGCGAGACTGCGATTACACTCAAAACCTGGATTGAAACTACGGCCAAACCGGCTTTTGCCGATCTGGGCGGCGGTTTGAAAGGGATGCGTCTGGTTGGTCACTATTCTTGCAAGACAAAGAACAATCAGCCCCGCGCGCGTTTGTCCGAGCATGCAAGAGGGCGGGCGATCGATATCTCTACCTTCGTGCTGAAGGATGGCACATTGATTACCGTTGGCGAAGGGTGGAATGCCGAAAGCTCGGGAAAACTCATGCGTGAGTTGCACAGCGGTGCCTGCGGTCTATTTGGCACGGTTCTTGGCCCCGATGCGGATCGATATCACAAAGGGCATTTCCATTTTGATACGGCACGCCGGCGCAATGGATCTCTCTGTCGCTAGCCGCGCTGTTTCAACTCGTTCAACGACCCAAACAAAAAAACCGCGCCCTGGGCGCGGTTCTTTCAAATCGGTATGTGCAGTTCTTAGCCCTGGCGAGCTTTGAACTTGCGCTGCGTCTTGTTGATCACATAAACGCGGCCTTTGCGACGCACGACCCGGCAGTCGCGGTGCCGGTTCTTCAGCGAGCGGAGCGAGTTCTTGACCTTCATGGCCTGTCTCCAATTCCTGCGGCGCGGGCCAGCGCCTGGGTTAAGCGGGTCCCCCGGATGTCCAGAGGCGTGAATTCATGGTGGGCGGTACAAGGATCGAACTTGTGACCCCTTCGATGTCAACGAAGTGCTCTACCGCTGAGCTAACCGCCCATGAAACCTTTGCGTGCCCAGCCCCATAATGAAATGGGGCGCGGAACCCCGCGCCGGTAGCGGGCTCTATAAAAGGAGTCGTTGGGGGGATCAAGGGGTTTGGAAGAACAAATTTCCAGTCTATGATTCTTTCGAACAAGGAGAGATCATGCAGAACGCAGCGTATCATCTGGATATACCCGCAAATCGCACGTCCTGCGTGGTTTTTTCGTCGCCTCACAGTAGCCGGGCCTACCCCGCAGAGCTGCTGGAACGCTCGGTTCTGAGCCGTCATACGATTCGGTCTTCGGAAGATGCATATGTGGATCAGCTGTTCGACGTTGCGTCAGAATTTGGTTCGCCCCTGCTGAAGGCGTCGATGCCACGGGCCTATCTGGATCTGAATCGCAATTCTGACGAACTGGACCCCGCCCTGATCGAAGGCGCGCGCCGCCAGGGGCATAATCCTCGGGTCGCGTCAGGTTTGGGGGTGATTCCCCGTGTTGTTGCGAATGGGCGTGCGATCTATCGTGGCAAATTGTCGATGGCCGAGGCGCGTTACAGGCTGGATACATTCTGGCATCCCTACCATACGCGGTTGAAGACCCTGTTGGACGAATCGCGCCAACTATTTGGCAGGGCGATTCTGATTGATTGCCATTCGATGCCACACGAGGCCGTCGCGGGGTTGGGGCGCGGGCAATCCGGCAGACCGGAAATCGTGCTGGGTGATCGATTCGGCGCTGCGGCGTCCGGAGAGATCGTTGACCGGATCGAGGCGGCCTTTGCGTCTGCGGGTTTGAATGTTGTGCGAAACGCGCCATTTGCGGGGGCCTATGTCACACAGACCTATGGCCGTCCGGGGCGCAATCAGCATGCGGTGCAGATTGAAATCGACCGATCGCTTTACATTGATGAACAGAAAATTGTTCCGAACGCCAATTTCAGAGCCTTCCAAAAGCTTGTTCGGGACGTGATAGCCGAAATCGTCGATATCGGTCGTGACGAAACCCGGCTGGCCGCCGAGTAGAACTGATCAATCCAAATACCTCGGGCACCAACAAAGGTGGGCTATCTGAGTGCCCGGCCTTTTACGATCGCGTCCGTGCCAAAGCGTTTTCGGATTTCATCCGTGGCCCGTTCTGCCTTGGAGCGCCGCTCTGCACCCGGATCCAACAGGTCGCCTGAAATATCCGCCTGATCTGCGCTGCAGAGGTCCGATATCCCGCATCCCAGCAATCGGAAGGGCCCTTCATCCCTGACCTGTTCGAACAATCCACTTGCCGTGCGATAAATCCGATCCGCTATCTGGGTTGGATCACGCAGCGATACACGCCGTGTCAGGACCTTGTGATTGGATTTCTTGACTTTGAGCGTCACGACCCTCCCGGCCAGATCTCTGGCCTTGGCCCGGTCCGCGACTTTCTCTGACATGCGCCACAAATGGCCGTCCAATATGTCTGAACTGGCAGTGTCTTCGAAGAATGTCGTTTCGTTGCTGATGGATTTCATCGGCTCATCCGCCGAGACACGGCGCTTGTCCTGCCCGCGGGCCAGATGCCACAGACGGTACCCCATCGAGCCAAAGCGCGCGGTCAGCGCCTCCTGATCCCAGCGCAGCAGATCCGTGAATGTCCGGATGCCCACCCGGTCCAGCGACTCTTGCGCTGCCGGGCCTATGCCCCAGATCAGACGCACGGGTTTGTCATGCAGAAATTCCGCCGTTTCAGCCTTGCCGATCACGGAGAAACCGCGCGGTTTGTCCAGATCCGAAGCGACCTTGGCCAGAAACTTGTTGTGGGACAGGCCGATCGATCCGGTCAGTCCCAATTCATCTTTCATCCGTTTGGTCAGCCGCGCCAGCATGACCGCAGGTGGCGCATCGTGCAGGCGTTCGGTGCCCGACAGATCCATGAAGGCTTCGTCCAGTGACAAAGGTTCAACCGACGGTGTCAACTCGTCCATCATTGTCCGTATTTGTCTGGAAACATCAGCATAGACGGACATGCGGGGTTTGATGACCACCGCGTCAGGGCATAGCTGCAGTGCCTTGAACATGGGCATGGCAGACCGCACGCCACGAATGCGTGCGACATAACAAGCCGTGGAGACGACCCCTCGTTTGCCGCCGCCAATGATGACCGGTTTATCGGCCAGTTCCGGATTGTCGCGCTTTTCAACAGATGCATAAAACGCATCGCAATCCATATGTGCGATGGTCAGATCGAACAATTCCGGATGCAACCTGACCCGTGGGCTGTTGCATTTCGGGCATCGGTTTTGATTTTCAAAGCGATGCAGGCAATCACGGCAAAGACCGGGCATCCAATTCTTTCACGCGCGGTTTCGGGTCCGGGCGAATTTACAGCACTCCGGCGGCCTTTCAAAGCCCGACAGTGGATCAGATGATTTAGAGGGTTTTCAAGAAGACCCCCCGCAATTGGGCGGGGGGAGGTGACGAACCTCAGGAAGAAATGGTCCGTCGGGGAGTGTCTCGTTTTTAGAATCTCTCAAAAATCGCCGTCGCGATAGGTCGAAGAGGCCAGCGGCGAAACTCGCTTTTTTCATGTGTATTTTCGGGCACAGAGGCAATTTGGCGCGGCAGGGTCGGAAAGTGATGGCAAGTTAACTGGTTGAGGGGCGAACTGTACCCGATTTTTGCCACTACATTCGATACAGTTCGAAACGTGCATCGAAAAATCTACCTCGTATGAATTAGGGGTTTAACTTCGATTTGGTGCTAATGCCTGGGGCGATGCCATCTCAGCCAGGATTGCTTCAGCGGCCAATCGTGGGTCCGCTGCCTGATAAACCGGGCGGCCAACAACGATATGGTCGACACCGTCCGCGATAGCATTTGCCGGTGTCGCAACACGTTTCTGATCACCCAGATCGGCGCCAGCGGGGCGTACGCCGGGGGTTACGATCAAGCGCCCCTCGGCCTGAGGCAGGGAACGGATCAGCGCGGCCTCTTGCGGGCTGGCGATGACGCCGTCTGCTCCGGCTTCCAGCGCCTTGGCCGCGCGTTCAACGACCAGGTCCTGCACGTCGCCCTCTTTCAGCAGGCTGGCATCCAAATCCTCGCGATTCAGCGAGGTCAGGATGGTCACGGCAAGAATCTTTAGGTCTTTGCCCGAAGCCCCTTCCTTGGCGGCGCGAACGACATGCGGGTCGCCATGCACGGTCAGGAAATCCAGGTCGAACTGCGCCAGCCCGCGCACGGCGTTCTCGACCGTGTTGCCGATGTCGAACAGCTTCATGTCCAGAAAAATGCGCTTGCCGTGATCCTGCTTAAGCTCATTGGCCAGCGCCAGCCCACCGCCGGTCAGCATGCCGAGTCCGATCTTGTAGAAGGAGACGCTGTCGCCCAGCCGCTCGGCCATGGCCAGCCCCTGCAGGGCATTGGGGACATCGAGGGCTACGATCAGGCGATCATCGGACATGGGGCAAGCTCCTTTTTGGCAAACGTCTGCGTCCTAGCGGGTTCAGGTGCTTCTGTCCATGCGCGATGGTTCGCGCAGCGGATTCCACTCTGTGTTATGGTGCCGCCAATTCAGAATGAAAATTTAAATTATCAGGGACAGAAAATGAAAAAACTGATTGTGCTTGGTGTGATCCTGAATTTGGCTGCATGTGATGACGTGCCGCAAAGTGAGGCTGTGCAACCTGCCGCGGCCCCCGCCCCTACAAATGACGATCTGCGCCTCGTGGGTGGATACAGATCAGAAGATGACTGGTGCCAGCTGACAGGCGAAACTGCATTTACTGTCGAATTTCTGGACCACACTGCCGATCTTGTTTCCTGTCCCACCGGCAGCGATGCGGCGCAATCGTTGGTGGACATGTACGAAGCGCAACAAATGGCCGAGACCGGGGGCTACACCGTTTATTCGATACCTCGCGGATAGTGCCGGATATTGCGGTCTAGCCTCTTGAAGCGGCGAAGATATTTCCCAAATTGAATGCGAGGCCCAGACCGAAGCGTGCCGCCTAGCGGGCGCATCACATTCAGGGCGCTTGGAAAAGGAGAACAACATGGACTTGAACAAGTTCACCGAGCGGGCACGGGGATTCGTGCAGGCTGCGCAGACAATTGCGATGCGCGAGGGGCACCAGAGGCTGGAGCCCACACATATTCTGAAAGCATTGATGGATGACGATCAGGGGCTGGCCAGCAACCTGATTACACGCGCTGGCGGTGCTCCGATCCGTGTGGTCGAGGCACTGGATGTTGCGTTGACCAAAATCCCGCAGGTCAGCGGCGATGCAAGCCAGATTTACATGGACGGCCAGACCGCGAAGGTTCTGGACGAGGCCGAAAAGATTGCTACCAAGGCGGGTGACAGCTTTGTGCCGGTCGAACGCGTCCTGATGGCGCTGTGCATGGTGAAATCCAAAGCCAAAGAGGCGCTGGAAGCCGGGGCCGTATCCGCACAGAAACTGAATGAGGCCATCAACGATATCCGCAAGGGGCGCACCGCTGATACCGCGTCTGCGGAAGAAGGCTATGACGCGCTCAAAAAATACGCGCGTGACCTGACCGAGGCGGCAGCCGAGGGCAAGATCGATCCGATCATCGGACGGGATGAGGAAATCCGCCGCTCGATGCAGGTTTTGTCCCGCCGGACCAAAAACAACCCGGTACTGATTGGCGAACCCGGCGTTGGTAAAACCGCGATTGCCGAGGGGATGGCCCTGCGCATCATCAACGGTGACGTACCTGAATCGCTGAAAGACAAGAAGCTGCTCGCACTCGACATGGGCGCGCTGATCGCTGGTGCGAAGTACCGTGGTGAGTTCGAGGAACGTCTCAAGGCCGTTCTGACTGAGGTCACCGAGGCCGCCGGTGAAATCATCCTGTTCATCGACGAGATGCACACGCTGGTCGGTGCTGGGAAATCCGACGGCGCGATGGATGCCGCCAACCTGATCAAGCCTGCGCTTGCCCGGGGTGAGTTGCACTGTATCGGCGCGACCACGCTGGATGAGTACCGCAAATACGTCGAAAAAGACGCGGCCCTTGCGCGCCGGTTCCAACCCGTGATGGTCACCGAACCGACGGTCGAGGATACGATCAGCATCCTGCGCGGCATCAAGGAAAAGTACGAGCTACACCATGGCGTGCGCATCTCGGATTCGGCGCTGGTATCGGCGGCGACGCTCTCGCATCGCTATATCACCGACCGTTTCCTGCCCGACAAAGCCATCGACCTTGTCGATGAAGCGGCGTCGCGTCTGCGGATGGAAGTGGATAGCAAGCCCGAGGAACTCGATCAGCTGGATCGCCAGATCCTGCAAATGCAGATCGAGGAAGAAGCGCTGAAGCTTGAGGATGACGCGGCATCAAAAGATCGCTTGGAATCCCTGCAAAAGGATCTGGCCGATCTTCAGGAAAAATCCGCTGAGATGACCGCCCAGTGGCAGGCCGAACGCGACAAGCTTGCGGGTGCGCGTGATCTTAAGGAGCAGCTGGACAAGGCGCGGGCTGATCTGGAAATCGCCAAGCGTGAAGGCAACCTCGCCAAAGCGGGTGAGCTGTCTTACGGCGTGATCCCAGAGCTTGAGAAAAAGCTGACCGAGGCCGAAAACGCTGAAAGCAACGCCATGATGGCTGAGGAAACGGTGCGGCCGACCCAGATCGCTGCTGTGGTCGAACGCTGGACCGGTATCCCGACCTCGAAAATGCTTGAGGGCGAGCGCGAGAAATTGCTGCGGATGGAAGATGATCTGCATTCCCGCGTGATCGGTCAGGATGCGGCAGTAAC
Organism: Ruegeria sp. C11; assembly: GCF_056537725.1. Classification (NCBI taxonomy): domain Bacteria; kingdom Pseudomonadati; phylum Pseudomonadota; class Alphaproteobacteria; order Rhodobacterales; family Roseobacteraceae; genus Ruegeria; species Ruegeria sp. C11. The sequence continues at coordinate 58,148 of NZ_JBQFSB010000016.1, forward strand.
CGCCGTGGCCAACGCCGTTCGTCGGGCGCGCGCGGGCCTGAATGACGAGAACCGCCCGCTGGGCTCGTTCCTGTTCCTCGGGCCGACCGGCGTGGGTAAAACCGAACTGACCAAGGCCGTGGCGAACTTTCTGTTCGACGACGACAACGCGATGGTGCGCATCGACATGTCCGAGTTCATGGAGAAACACGCGGTCGCCCGTCTGATCGGTGCCCCTCCGGGCTATGTTGGTTATGACGAAGGTGGTGTTTTGACCGAAGCCGTGCGGCGCAGGCCCTATCAGGTCGTGCTGTTCGATGAGGTCGAAAAGGCCCACCCGGATGTGTTCAACGTGTTGCTGCAGGTTCTGGACGATGGTGTTCTGACCGATGGTCAGGGCCGCACCGTCGACTTCAAGCAGACGCTGATCATCCTGACGTCGAACCTCGGCTCGCAGGCGCTCAGCCAGTTGCCTGAAGGCGCGGACAGCGCGCAGGCACGACGCGACGTGATGGATGCGGTCCGGGCACATTTCCGGCCCGAGTTTCTGAACCGTCTGGATGAGACCATCATCTTTGACCGGCTCAAGCGGGCCGATATGGATGGTATCGTCGATATCCAGATGGCGCGTCTGCAAAAACGTCTGGCCGCCCGCAAGATCGAGCTGGCACTGGACGATGTGGCCAAAGAATGGCTGGCCAATGAAGGCTATGACCCGGTCTTTGGGGCCCGTCCGCTGAAGCGCGTGATCCAGCGCGCCTTGCAGAACCCGCTGGCCGAGGCGTTGCTGGCCGGTGAGATCAGGGATGGCGAGACCGTTCCGGTCACCGCCGGGCCCGAAGGCCTGATCATCGGTGACCGGCTGGGTACGTCAGAGCGCCCACGTCCGGACGATGCTGTGGTCCATTAAAAGTGATGAAGGCCCGCTGATCCGGCGGGCCTTTTTCTTGCGGCTATTCAGGTCGCAGAGGAAACTGGAAGTCCGTTCCGAACTCTTCATTGAATTCTTCGTGGATCTTGTCCATCAGTTCCAGCGTGTCCCACTCATAGCCCTGCAAAATCCACTGTGGCGTTTCGTATTTCTCTCCGCCCGGTGCAGTTTGCTGTCTGGACGTAACCGAAGGCGGCGGGAATGTTGTGAATTCAGCATGGCGACACGGGGCCGAATTTCATCTTTTGTGATGTTCCAGACCATCCCATCGACAGCAAAATCCACTGGCCCGTCATATGTCTTGCGCACCTCTGTCACGTCAGCCGGAAGAGTGTGGGGATCATTCTGGAAGTGATATGCGACAGCGCGGCGAGGCATTGTCAGTGCCATGATCTTGCCGAACACTGGCGCGGTCGTGTGTACCAGAGTGCTGACATAGATCGCTTCGGCCGGTTGAAACTTGGGCATACCGGACCCGCAGGCGATGACACGTATCTCTTCCGGCCCCGTCGCCTCGGTTCCGGGAAAGTAGACTTCTTGTGACGGATACGGTTCGGTGGGTGACCAGCCCTCTTCCACGGTCTGACCCCCGGAAGCGTACAAAACGGATGAGCTTGCAGTAACTGACAAGGCTATTGCGGCGATGAAGCTGAATAATCTGGGCATGCGATCAATTCGCCCCATACGATCGTAATATCCCGATCTTATCATACGCTGGGGGGGAGTGGCTTGAGTGGTAATACCATGCCCGGCAGTCGTCTTCTGCACGTCGCCCGGTGGCTCTTTTCACTAACCGCTGGTCGTTCTCTCGTCGCAGGTTTTCTTGGCTTGCGCGACGGAAAGTGAGTTACCGATAAGCGTGACATCGTTTGTAAGGCTGCTGACCTCGCCAATTCCGGGGGGGCTTTCGAACCCGAAGGTCACTGCGCGTTCTCCCGGGCGGGCGGTGCTGGCCGCAGGACCCTGCCAGACATACAGCCGCGCGGTTGCCGATTTCGACAGGCGTGTCAGGGCATAGTCTCCGGCACCACACCAATAGATCGAGTTTTCTGAAAAGTCGGCAACGACTTCGATCAGGCCATTGGCAAGAGGATAGGCCTGAGACCTCGATTCGTTGCCCGCGTGAACCGTCGTGGCGAGAAGTATCAGAGAAATAGCGAGGGCTGAGTGGTGCTTCATGGTGATCTCCGGCCTTGTTACTTTAGAATACGCAGCAGGGGCGAAAGTGGATCATGTCTTGCTCTTTGGTGGCCCAACGCGCCAACCGACAGGAATTTCGTTACAATTCCATATCACGATCGTGAGCGTAGTTGCTTTGGCTTCCATGTATAAATCCCCTAAATCGGACAAAACGAAATCGATCGGAGACGGAAATGGCCAATCGCTGGCGAAACAACTTGAGCCGCCAAGATGTGACACCCGAGGCGGTGTTCCTGAACCGCAGGTCGTTCATCGCAGGCGCGGGCGGGATGGGGCTGGCGGCACTGGCAGGTCCTGCGCTGGCTGAATCTATCGCGCCCAACAGCTGGGAAGAAATAACGTCGTACAACAATTTCTACGAGTTTGGCACCGGCAAGGATGACCCGGCTAAATACGCAGGCGCCCTGACGACCGATCCCTGGAGCGTAAAGATCGATGGGATGGTCGAGCGCCCAGGCGATTATGATTTCAAGGACATCATGTCCGAAATGACCATTGAGGAGCGCATCTATCGCTTCCGCTGCGTTGAGGCTTGGTCGATGATCGTGCCTTGGAACGGGTTCGAACTGGCTGATTTGCTGAACATGGCGGGCGTCAGTGAAGGTGCGAAGTATGTTGCCTTCGAAACCCTCTACCGACCTGAAGAAATGCCCGGCACGCAATACCCGGTGCTGGATTGGCCGTATCGCGAAGGCCTTCGGCTGGACGAAGCCATGCACCCGCTGACCCTGATGGCCACCGGAATCTACAACAAACCGATACCCAACCAGAACGGTGCGCCGCTACGGCTGGTGGTGCCGTGGAAGTATGGATTCAAGTCAATCAAGTCGATTGTCCGCATTACACTGACAGACGAAGAACCACCCACAAGCTGGAACATGACCAATCCAAGGGAATACGGTTTCTACAGCAACGTTAACCCAAACGTGAATCATCCGCGGTGGTCGCAAGCCTCGGAGCGGCGAATCGGTGGCGGCCTGTTTGCCAAGCGTGAACCGACGCTGATGTTCAACGGCTATGAAAAAGAGGTCGCCAGCCTTTATGATGGCATGGATCTGTCCGAGTATTACTGACGCCATGCAGACCACAAACCAGATACTTCGCCGTATCCCTGTCTGGGCTGTTTACCTGCTGGGGGCGCTTCCTGCGCCCTGGCTGTTTTATCTTGGCGTAACTGGCGGATTGGGGGTCGAACCGATCAAGGCCCTGGAACATGAACTCGGCGAGCTTTCGTTGCAGTTGCTTGTCTTTGGTCTGGCGATCACCCCGCTGAGAAAGTTTCTGGGTTTGAACCTGATGAAATTTCGCAGGGCAATCGGGGTCCTGACCTTTGGATATGTAAGCCTGCATTTGCTTGTTTGGTTGGTTCTGGATGTGCAGATACTGGGACAAATCTGGGCGGACATCCTAAAGCGCCCTTATATTACTGTGGGCATGGCCGGGTATCTTCTGTTGTTGCCGTTGGCCGTGACGTCCAACAACTGGTCCGTTCGCCGCTTGGGCCCCCGGTGGCGAAACTTGCATCGGCTGGTTTATCCCGCAGCATTTCTGGGGGCGTTGCATTACGTCATGCTGGCCAAGGGATTTCAGATCGAGCCGCTTATTTATCTGACGCTGGTTTTGATTCTGCTGGGGCTGCGCCTGCCTATTTCCAAGGTCAGGGTCTGGGCCTGATTGCCGATTCCGCCTGAATCGCGGCCGAGTCTGTGAATAGCCCCGTGTAAATGCCGTCTCGGAAGCCAAGTTGCGCCGTCAATCGAGCCTCTCGTGCGTTGTGATCTTAGGTAGTTTATTGTTTTTATTTATAAAAATGTTTTTGAGGGATTTTTTGCCGGTTTCAGTAATTTTGTGCTTGCGGCGGTTTGTAGTAAACCTTAGAACCCCCTTCACCGGCGCTGCTGAGGCGCTTGGGACGCGGCGGAAGCGGCGG
>NZ_JBQFSB010000017.1:0-59960 GCF_056537725.1 Ruegeria sp. C11
CTGCGGTCAGCGTCGTTTTACCATGGTCAACGTGGCCAATCGTGCCGATGTTGACGTGCGGTTTTGTACGCTCAAACTTTTCCTTTGCCATGATGGCCTCCTTTTTCGGTAATGAAGGGAGCCCGTTAACCGAGCTCCCTCAAATCTTCGCTTATGCGTATTTCGCCTGAATCTCGTCCGAGATGTTCTGCGGAACCGGATCGTAGTGGTCGAACTGCATGGTGAACTGGGCACGGCCCGACGACATCGAACGCAGGGTGTTGATGTAGCCGAACATGTTCGCCAGCGGAACAAACGCGTCGATCGCGATTGCGTTGCCGCGCGGTTCCTGACCAGATACCTGGCCCCGACGCGAGGTCAGATCGCCGATGATACCGCCGGTGTATTCTTCCGGGGTGATCACTTCGACCTTCATGATCGGTTCCAGCAGTTTCGCGCCAGCTTTGCGCATGCCTTCACGCATACACATCCGCGATGCGATTTCGAACGCCAGAACGCTCGAGTCAACGTCGTGGAACTTACCGTCCAGCAGGGCAACCTTGAAGTCGATCACGGGGAAGCCAGCCAGCGGGCCGCTGTCCATGACCGAGTTGATGCCTTTTTCAACACCGGGGATGTATTCCTTCGGAACAGCACCACCAACGATGCGGCTTTCGAACGAATAGCCTTCGCCCGCCTCGGTCGGCTGGATCTCCAGCTTGACTTCGGCGAACTGACCCGAACCACCCGACTGTTTCTTGTGGGTGTAGGTGTGTTCGACAGGCATCGAGATGGTTTCACGATATGCCACCTGAGGTGCACCGATGTTCGCCTCGACCTTGAACTCGCGCTTGAGACGGTCCACCAGGATGTCCAGGTGAAGTTCGCCCATGCCCTTCATGATGGTCTGACCCGATTCCAGGTCGGTTTCCACGCGGAAGGACGGGTCTTCGGCGGCCAGACGGGCCAGACCCTGGGACATCTTTTCCTGGTCGCCCTTGGTTTTGGGCTCGACCGCGATCTCGATCACCGGATCGGGGAAAGTCATGGTTTCCAGAACCACCGGATCCTTCGCGTCACACAGGGTGTCACCGGTGGTGGTGTCTTTCAGACCCGCCAGCGCGATAATGTCGCCTGCAAACGCTTCTTCGATCTCTTCCCGGTTGTTGGAGTGCATCATCATCATACGACCGATGCGCTCTTTCTTACCTTTGGTCGAGTTCAGGATCGAGTCACCCTTGGTCATGGTGCCCGAGTAGATCCGAGTGAAGGTCAGCGAGCCAACGAAGGGGTCGTTCATGATTTTGAACGCCAGACCCGAGAAGGCCATGTCGTCATCGGCACGACGTGCGATGTCACGAACTTCGTCCTCGTCGCCGGGTTTGAAGCCCATGTAGTCGACAACGTCCAGCGGGCTGGGCAGATAGTCGATCACAGCGTTGAGCAGCGGCTGAACGCCTTTGTTCTTGAACGCCGAACCGCCCAGAACCGGAACGAACGCGATTTCCAGAGTACCTTTGCGCAGCAGGGCGCGCAGGGTCGGAACGTCGGGCTCATTGCCTTCCAGATATTCCATCATCGCGTCGTCGTCCATTTCGACGGCCGCTTCGATCATCTTGCCGCGCCATTCGTCAGCCATGTCTTTCAGGCTGTCGCGGATCGGAGCTTTGACCCAGCTTGCGCCCAGGTCTTCGCCCTGCCACAGCCATTCTTCCATGGTGACCAGGTCAACCAGACCTTCCAGCTCGGACTCGGCGCCGATCGGAATACCAACCGGAACCGCGCGGGCGCCGGTGCGGTCTTCGATCATGCGAACGCAGTTGAAGAAGTCCGCGCCGATCTTGTCCATCTTGTTGACGAAAACCATGCGCGGAACCTTGTAGCGGTCAGCCTGACGCCACACGGTTTCGGTCTGAGGCTCAACACCGGCGTTTGCGTCCAGAACGCAGACGGCACCGTCGAGAACCGCCAGCGAGCGTTCAACTTCGATGGTGAAGTCAACGTGGCCGGGGGTGTCGATGATGTTCAGGCGGTGCTTGGGCGAGTCAGCAGTCTGACCGTCTTCGGTGCGCTCCCAGAAGGTGGTGGTCGCAGCCGAAGTGATGGTGATGCCGCGTTCCTGCTCCTGCTCCATCCAGTCCATGGTGGCTGCACCATCGTGCACCTCACCGATGTTGTGGGATTTGCCGGTGTAATACAGGATGCGTTCCGAGCAGGTTGTCTTACCCGCATCGATGTGCGCCATGATACCGAAGTTACGGTAGTGGTTGAGTGTATATTCGCGTGCCATTTTGATAAGCCTCTGGAATTACCAACGGTAATGGCTGAAGGCTTTGTTCGCCTCGGCCATCTTGTGGGTGTCTTCGCGCTTCTTCACGGCGGTACCGCGGGACTGAACGGCGTCCAGCAGCTCGCCTGCAAGGCGCTCTTCCATGGTGTTTTCGTTGCGGCCGCGCGCAGCAGTGATCAGCCAGCGGATGGCCAGTGCTTCGCGGCGCTCGGGGCGAACTTCGACCGGAACCTGATAGGTTGCACCACCAACCCGGCGCGAGCGAACCTCGACCGACGGTTTGATGTTGTCGAGCGCTTCGTGGAACACTTCGACAGGGGCGCGCTTGATCTTGGTCTCAACGCGGTCAAAGGCGTTGTAGACGATGCGCTCTGCGACCGACTTCTTGCCGTCGATCATCAGGTTGTTCATGAATTTGGTCAGAACCTTGTCGCCAAATTTGGCGTCAGGCAGAACTTCGCGTTTTTCGGCGGCGTGACGACGTGACATATCAGCCTCTCCTTCTTACTTGGGACGCTTCGCGCCGTATTTCGAACGACGCTGCTTACGGTCTTTGACGCCCTGAGTATCCAGAACACCGCGCAGGATGTGGTAACGCACACCGGGAAGGTCTTTTACACGGCCGCCACGGATCAGAACAACCGAGTGTTCCTGCAGGTTGTGGCTTTCACCGGGGATGTACGAGATGACCTCGAACCCGTTGGTCAGGCGCACTTTGGCAACCTTACGCATAGCCGAGTTCGGTTTCTTCGGTGTGGTGGTGTACACGCGGGTGCAAACGCCGCGCTTCTGCGGGCACTGCTCCAGGTGCATGGACTTCGAGCGTTTTACTTTCGGCTGCCGCGGCTTGCGGATCAGCTGTTGGATCGTTGGCATTCCGGTTATATCCCCGTTTTGCAACACACATGGCATGCACGCGTGATGCGTGCGGTTAAATTTGCTGCACTCGTGCGTCCACAAGCGCAAAACCCGCGAGCGTTCCCATTCCGAGGTGAACGTCGCGGTTGGTTATCAGAGGGCGCGAACTGCAAAATTGTCCGGGCCTTGACCAGTTCATTACTGGAATCGGCTTCGGGGCGGCCCCCTGAACCGAGATGACGCGCGTATAGGGGGAGTCGGACCGGGTGTCAACAGCCGCGCCTGAACAGGGGCCGTAAGGACCGGTTCGCGCGCTTATGAGGGCATCTTACCGGCATTGCAAGACGGTGCTGGATTTCAGTCTGCCTGCGCCCCGTCCTTGCTGACACGTTCCCGGAACAGGGTGAACAGGCCCGCGCCCACCACCAGCACCGCACCCAGCATCGTGATCGAATCCGGCCAGTCACCAAAGACCAGCCATCCCAGACCCAATGCCCAGAGAACGCCGGAATAACGAAACGGTGCTACGAAACCCACCTCACCCACGCGCATGACCATGACGCTGAATAGGTAACCCAGCAGTACAAGCAGTGCCGCAGAAGCAATCAAAATACCGGTACCCACCGTCACCGGCGTCCAGCCGGTCACCGCAGAGGCCACTCCGGCGCTGAGCGTAATGGTTAGCGAAGCCGCCAGCGTCACGACCATGGACGGAACCTCGACCGACATGCGCCGCGTTATCAGGTCCCGTACGGTGATCACAGCCACCGTAATCAATGCATAGACGGCATAAATGCTGAATCCGTCCGGCCCCGGGCGGACGATCAACAGCATTCCGAGGAAGCCGACACCAATGGCGATTTTTCTGCGCCAGCCCACGGTTTCCCCAAAAAACAACGCAGCCCCCAGAGTGACGGTCAGAGGCAGGGCCTGAAGCACCGCCGTGACGTTAGCCAAAGGCATATGCATCAGCGCAGTCAGGAAAAAGAGCGTGGCCAACAGTTCGCAAACCGACCGGATGGCGACAAGCCAGCGATCATGCCGCGGAAAGTTCAGGTGCAGCGCGCCCAGATGCCGCGCCAGAATATAGATCAGAACCGTCGCCAGAACGCCGCGCATGGTGACCAGCTGAAACAGGTGCATATCCTGGCCGACCAGCTTTACCAGTGTATCGTTCACGGTAAACGCCGCCATGCTGCCCATCATCAAGAGGGCGCCTTTCACGTTGGGTGTCATTCAGTCAAAGTCCGGAGATTCAGGTATTGAGTATTGGTCAAATGTCTAACGCCAACTGTCAATATCCCCACGCAGATCGGACCAATGCGAATTTCAGACAACTGTTAGGTGGCACCAATCCCCAAAAGCTGGATCGGTTCACGCATTCAAAAAGCTGATCGTTGCCTCCAAGAATGCCTCCCAATCCGGACTGTAAGGCATTGGAACATGATTTGCGGAATCAAGGATAAGAAGCTGGGATTCAGGAATGCCGGCCGCCAGCATTCGCGCTTGTTCAAGAGGGTGGATCGTGTCTCTGCGCGCATGCACGATTAGTGTTGGGGACTGCACTTGTGGAAGCAGGTCAACCACTGAAGCGTTGTTCATAGCCTGCCGCATTCTCAAAATATTCTCGGCAGGGCACGCTTCATTCATGATCTCGACAATGTCCTTGGCCAAGTCAAGTGGACCTTCCGGGAAATAAAGCAACGAGTACGCGAGAAGAAAGTTGCTATCCGGTTTGTCCCAAGCCTCAGAGATCATGCCAAACATTTCTTTTGTGCCGCTAGCTTCTGGCCGAAGATTGCGCCCTTCGGCGTATCCTCCATTCAGAACCATTGCTGAAACACGTTCTGGAAAGTTGGCCGCAAGGTAGATTGCAGACAGTGCAGAACCGGATTGGCTAAACAGCCCGAAACGATCAAGGCCCGCAGCATCGGCGACGCTCAGAATTTCGTGTGCCACAGCCTCAACCCCTGCGGACGCCATATCCAATTCGGATTGACCACTACCAACTTCGTCAAAGACGACCAGTGTGTTTTGCGCGCAGATGGCATCAAATAGCGGGCGGAAAAACGGCGAGGACCAATTCGCTTCGATACTGGTCCCTCCGAAGGTTGTGTAGATGATTGGCGGACCATCGCCCGCCATCGCATAAGCAAGGGACTTTTGCTCTCGGCTCTTCGTGAATTGGAGTCTTGGCGCCAGTGTTCTTTGGGGGTGTGGTGCGTCCACGATCTCAGCTTCAACAACTGCACAACAAGTAAAACCGCGCCGCGCGACCGTTCTGATAACAGCTTGCTTTTGCCCGTCGTCGTCTACTGCGCGACGCGCCGATGCGACGCATGCGCTAATCGCGGAGTCCGAAACCACGCGACCCTTCCAAATCTCGGCAATCAATCTGTCGCGCGTAATCAGCTCGCCCGCGTTTTCAAGAAGGAGTCTGAGAAGATCGAAGACTTTTGGCTCAATTGGCACTGCTTCGCGAGACTTTGTCAGCGTGTGCCGATTTACGTCCAGTGTGAACTCACCAAACATGTACCTCTCAGCGCCTCGGCCAGAGTCTCGTGTTGAAGCAGTGTAAATCACAATAAAATCCTAAGCGTTTCCACACCCCATCCTCAAGCGCAATTACTCCGAATTTTCGATGATTTAGTCGCATGAAAATCCAAGAGGAGTACAAGATGAACCCGACAACAATAATGCAGATGGCGCAGAGCTATACAAAGGCGTGGAACTCGAAGTCTCCGGATGCTGTCGCATCATTCTATGCACAGAATGGTGAAATCGTGATCAACCGAGGTGAACCATGGTCTGGAAATTCCCGCGTGCGTGACATGGCGGCTGGTTTTTTCAGGGATGTGCCTGACTTGTCGCTGACATGCGATGATGTACGCATCTCGGAAGATCATGTTCTATTTTTGTGGACGTTTACAGGGCACGATGCTGCTACTGACCGGCCACTAAAGATCCATGGTTGGGAAGAATGGGACTTGAATGCCGATTTGAAGGTTCAGTCTTCGCAGGGTTGGTTTGACGCCAAGTCTTATGCGGAACAAGCGGGAAGTAGCTAGAGGCACCTAAGCCAGCCGGGCCTTGCGACCATCACTGTGAAAGACCGCTTTGCGACGTCTACCGCACCAAACAAACCAAGCTCGAAAACGCTGGCCCCAATAGAAAAGGCCCCGCAAATTGCGGGGCCTTTCCGGTAAGTATCTGACGTCAGTTACTCGCGGCTTTCCGGAGTTTCGACCAGTACGTCCAGCTCATCACCGATGATGTCGTCTTCCATGATCGGTGCTGCAAGGGCCGCTGCGGCCTCTGCCTCTTCCTGACGTGCCTCGATCACCACATTGTCGCGCTGCTGGGCGATGTGGCGGACACGCTGTGTCGCACCACCGGTACCGGCAGGGATCAGACGTCCAACGATGACGTTCTCTTTCAGGCCAACCAGCTTGTCCTTCTTGCCCTGAACCGAAGCTTCGGTCAGCACGCGGGTGGTTTCCTGGAACGACGCCGCCGAGATGAACGAACGTGTCTGCAGCGAGGCTTTGGTGATCCCCAAGAGGATCGGTTCGCCCTGAGCCGGACGTCCACCGCGCGAGAGTGTCTTCTCGTTGGCTGCGTCAAACTCCTGCTTGTCGACATGCTCGCCTTTCAGCAGGGTGGTGTCGCCTGAATCCAGGATCTCCCACTTCTGCAGCATCTGGCGCACGATGACTTCGATGTGCTTGTCGTTGATCTTCACGCCCTGCAGACGATAAACGTCCTGCACCTCGTCGATCATGTAATCCGCCAGCGCTTCGACACCCATGATGGACAGGATGTCATGCGGAGCCGGGTTACCGTCCATCAGGTATTCACCCTTCTGGATGAAGTCACCTTCCGCGACCGGGATATGCTTGCCCTTGGGCACCATATACTCGATCGGCTCCAGCGACTCGTCCGCCGGTTCGATGCTGATGCGGCGCTTGTTCTTGTAGTCGCGGCCAAAGCGCACGTAACCATCGGCTTCTGCGATGATCGCGTGATCTTTCGGACGACGGGCTTCGAACAGTTCGGCCACACGCGGCAGACCACCGGTGATGTCCTTGGTCTTGGCGCCTTCACGCGGGATACGCGCAACAACGTCACCGGCTTCAATGGTCTGACCATCTTCGACCGACAGGATCGCATCCACCGACATCGGATAGTGAACCGGGTTGCCCGCATCGTTGCGGACCGGCTCGCCATCTTCACCGACCAGAATGATCTCGGGCTTGAGGTCGCTGCCTTTGGGGGCCGCGCGCCAGTCGATCACGATCTTCTGGGTCATACCGGTTGCTTCATCGGTCTCGTCACGGACAGCGATGCCCGAAACAAGGTCGACATATTTCGTGGTACCGGCTTTTTCAGCGATGATCGGCAGGGTGTAGGGATCCCACTCGAACAGCTTGTCGCCACGCGCAACCTTGGTGCCGTCCTTGACGAACAGCTTGGAGCCGTAGCCCAGCTTGTGGCTGGCACGCTCTTCGCCGTGTTCGTCGTTGATCACCAGCTTCATGTTCCGGCCCATGACCAGGCTTTCGCCTGCGGAATTGACCAGAATCTGCGGGTTCTCAAAGACAACCACACCGTCCTGGCTGGCTTCCTGGAACGACTGCTGACCACCTTGCGCAACACCACCGATGTGGAAGGTCCGCATCGTCAGCTGCGTACCGGGTTCACCGATGGACTGAGCGGCGATGATGCCGACAGCCTCACCCGTGTTCACCATGGTACCGCGTGCAAGGTCACGGCCGTAGCAGGTTGCACAAACGCCTTCCTCGGACTCACAGGTCAGAGGCGAACGGATGCGCATCGACGCAACACCGGCTTCATCGATGGTGTCGGCCATGCGTTCGTCGATCAGCTGACCAGCGGCCACGATCACCTCGTCCGTACCCGGACGCAGAACATCGTCGGCCGAGACACGGCCCAGCACACGTTCGGCCAGCGAAGCGACAACCTCACCGTCGTTAACCGCTGCTTCCGCAGTGATCGCGCGCTCGGTTCCGCAGTCGATCTCACGAACGATGCAGTCCTGCGCCACGTCCACCAGACGACGGGTCAGGTAGCCCGAGTTCGCCGTCTTCAGAGCGGTATCCGACAGACCCTTACGGGCGCCGTGGGTCGAGTTGAAGTATTCGAGAACGGTCAGACCTTCCTTGAAGTTCGAGATGATCGGCGTTTCGATGATGTCGCCGTTCGGCTTGGCCATCAGGCCGCGCATGCCGCCCAGCTGCTTCATCTGCGTGACCGAGCCACGCGCACCCGAGTGGGCCATCATGTAGACCGAGTTCGGTTCCTGTTCGGCACCCGCGGCGTCACGTTCGGAGGATGAGATCGTGCTCATCATCGCTTCGGTGACACGGTCGTTACACTTGGACCAGGCGTCGACGACTTTGTTGTACTTTTCGCCCTGAGTGATCAGGCCGTCCATGTACTGCTGTTCAAAGTCCTTAACCTGACCACGGGTATCGTCCACGATGCCCCATTTGCCATCGGGGATCACCATGTCGTCCTTGCCGAACGAGATACCGGCCTTGAACGCCTCTTTGAAGCCCATCGACATGATCTGGTCACAGAAGATAACCGACTCTTTCTGACCGCAGTAGCGGTAGACGGTATCGATCACCTGCTGCACTTCTTTTTTCCGCAGCAGGCGGTTTACCAGATCGAAAGGCGCCTTGTTGTTCATCGGCAGCAACGCACCCAGACGCAGACGGCCCGGAGTGGTTTCATAACGCTTCTGAACTTCGTTGCCTTCGTCGTCGATCTGCGTGATCCGCGCGGTGATTTTCGTGTGCAGATGCACCTCACCCGCGTCCAGCGCATGCTGAACTTCGTCGATCGAACCAAAGACCTTGCCTTCACCCGGCATGCCTTCGCGTTCCAGGGTCACATAGTAGAGACCCAGGATCATGTCCTGCGAAGGAACGATGATCGGTGCGCCGTTTGCAGGCGACAGAACGTTGTTCGTCGACATCATCAGAACACGGGCTTCCAGCTGTGCTTCAAGGCTCAGCGGAACGTGAACAGCCATTTGGTCACCGTCGAAGTCGGCGTTAAAGGCCGAACAGACCAGCGGGTGCAGCTGGATGGCTTTACCTTCGATCAGAACCGGCTCGAACGCCTGAATGCCAAGACGGTGCAGCGTAGGCGCACGGTTCAGCATGACAGGGTGCTCGCGGATCACCTCGTCGAGGATATCCCACACTTCGGGACGCTCTTTCTCGACCAGCTTCTTCGCCTGCTTAACAGTCGAAGACAGACCCTTGGCTTCAAGGCGCGAGTAAATGAACGGCTTGAACAGTTCCAGCGCCATCTTCTTGGGCAGGCCACACTGGTGCAGCTTGAGTTCCGGGCCGGTCACGATGACCGAACGGCCCGAGAAGTCGACGCGCTTACCCAGAAGGTTCTGACGGAAGCGACCCTGCTTACCTTTAAGCATGTCCGACAGCGATTTCAGCGGGCGCTTGTTGGCACCGGTGATCACGCGGCCACGACGGCCGTTGTCGAACAGGGCGTCCACGGATTCCTGCAGCATCCGCTTTTCGTTGCGGACGATGATGTCAGGCGCGCGCAGTTCGATCAGACGCTTCAGACGGTTGTTCCGGTTGATGACGCGGCGATACAGATCGTTCAGATCCGAAGTCGCGAAACGGCCACCATCCAGCGGAACCAGCGGACGCAGTTCCGGCGGGATAACCGGGATCACGGTCATCACCATCCACTCGGGGCGGTTACCCGACTCGAGGAATGATTCAACAACCTTCAGACGTTTGATGATCTTTTTGGGCTTCAGCTCGCCGGTTGCTTCGGCCAAATCAGCGCGCAGCTGCTCGGCTTCGGCTTCCAGATCGATCTGGGCCAGCATCTCACGAATGGCTTCGGCACCGATATTCGCGGTGAACGCGTCCATGCCATAGGCATCCTGCGCATCCATGTACTCTTCTTCGGTCAGCATCTGGCCGTAGGTCAGGTCGGTCAGACCGGGCTCGATGACGACGTAGTTTTCAAAGTACAGAACGCGTTCCAGATCGCGCAGCGTCATGTCCAGCATCAGACCGATGCGGGACGGCAGCGACTTCAGGAACCAGATGTGTGCGACGGGCGCGGCCAGTTCGATGTGGCCCATACGCTCGCGGCGGACTTTCTGCAGGGTGACTTCCACACCGCATTTTTCGCAGACAACGCCGCGATACTTCATCCGCTTATATTTGCCGCACAGACATTCGTAATCTTTGATCGGGCCAAAGATACGTGCGCAGAACAGGCCGTCACGCTCGGGCTTGAACGTCCGGTAGTTGATGGTTTCGGGTTTCTTGATCTCGCCATAGGACCAAGACAGGATCCGCTCAGGCGACGCCAGCGAGACCTTGATCTCGTCGAAAACTTTCGGCGGCGTCAGCGGGTTGAACGGGTTGTTGGTGATTTCCTGGTTCATTTGTTACCTCAAATCTTGCGGAAGGGGGGACGGGAGAAAGGGCAGCACCCTTACTCCTCAACCTCCGCATCCAGGAGTTCCATATTCAGGCCGAGGCCACGGACTTCTTTCACCAGAACGTTGAACGATTCCGGTACGCCCGCTTCAAAGTTATCCTCGCCCTTGACGATCGACTCATAGACCTTGGTCCGGCCGGCGACGTCATCCGATTTCACCGTCAGCATCTCCTGCAGGGTGTAGGCGGCGCCGTAAGCTTCCAGAGCCCAGACCTCCATCTCACCAAAGCGCTGACCACCGAACTGCGCCTTACCGCCCAGCGGCTGCTGGGTAACCAGGCTGTACGGCCCGGTCGAACGCGCGTGGATCTTGTCGTCCACCAGGTGGTGCAGTTTCAGCAGGTACTTGATGCCCACGGTCACCGGACGTGCAAACTGCTCACCGGTGCGACCGTCGAACAGAACCGACTGACCGCTTTCCGAGAAGCCCGCACGTACCAGCGCGTCGTTGACATCCGCCTCTTTCGCGCCGTCAAAGACCGGGGTCGCGATCGGAACACCACGGGCCACGTTGCCCGCTGCCTCGATCAGGTGCCCTTCGTCCATGCCGCTGATGCCTTCTTCGTAGACATCCTCGCCATAGGCTAGCTTCATCGCCTCGCGGACCGGGGTCAGGTCGCCGGAACGGCGATATTCACCCAGTGCCTCGTCGATGTTCAGACCCAGACCGCGTGCGGCCCAACCCATGTGGGTTTCAAGGATCTGGCCTACGTTCATACGCGAAGGCACACCCAGCGGGTTCAGACAGAAGTCGACCGGCGTACCATCGGCCAGGAACGGCATGTCTTCCATCGGAACAACCTTGGAGATCACACCCTTGTTCCCGTGACGACCGGCCATCTTGTCGCCCGGCTGCAGCTTGCGCTTAACAGCGATGAAGACTTTGACCATCTTCATCACACCCGGCGGCAGGTCGTCGCCGCGGCGGACCTTTTCGACCTTGTCCTCGAAACGGGCGTCCAGAGCACGTTTGAGCACTTCGTACTGTTCGTTCAGAGCCTCGACAACCTGCGCGTCCTGCTCGTCTTCCAGCGCCAGCTGCCACCACTGACCACGGGTCAGGGTTTCCAGCAGCTCCTCGGTGATCACCGACCCTGCCTTGACGCCTTTCGGGCCTTTGACAGCGGTTTTACCCAGGATCATGCCCTGCAGACGCGCATAGATGTTGCGGTCAAGGATTGCCAGTTCGTCGTCCCGGTCACGGGCCAGACGTTCGACTTCCTCACGCTCGATCTGCAGCGCACGTTCGTCTTTCTCGACGCCGTGACGGTTGAAGACGCGGACCTCGACCACAGTACCGTAATCGCCCGGCTTCACGCGCAGCGAGGTGTCGCGCACGTCAGATGCTTTCTCACCAAAGATGGCACGCAGCAGCTTTTCTTCCGGGGTCATCGGGCTTTCGCCCTTCGGAGTGATCTTGCCGACCAGAATATCGCCCGGTTCAACATCCGCACCGATGTAAACGATGCCCGCCTCGTCGAGGTTACGCAGCGCTTCTTCACCGACGTTCGGGATATCGCGGGTGATCTCTTCCGGACCCAGCTTGGTGTCACGGGCGGCGACTTCGAATTCCTCGATGTGAACCGAGGTAAAGACGTCGTCACGCGCGATACGCTCCGAGATCAGGATCGAGTCTTCGTAGTTGTAACCGTTCCACGGCATGAACGCGACGACCACGTTCTTACCAAGGGCCAGTTCACCCATATCGGTCGACGGACCGTCGGCAATGACCTCGCCCTTCTGGACGGTGTCACCCACCTTGATCAGCGGACGCTGGTTGATGCAGGTGTTCTGGTTCGAACGCTGGAATTTGCGCAGACGATAGATGTCAACGCCAGCGTCGCCCAGTTCCAGATCCTCGGTGGCGCGGATAACGATACGCTGGGCATCGACCTGGTCGATGATACCTGCGCGTTTCGCCTGAATTGCAGCGCCCGAGTCGATCGCAACCTTTTCCTCGATTCCGGTACCGACCAGCGGCGCCTCGGCCCGCAGCAGCGGAACCGCCTGACGTTGCATGTTCGAGCCCATCAGAGCGCGGTTGGCGTCGTCATTTTCAAGGAACGGGATCAGCGATGCAGCAACCGAAACCAGCTGTTTCGGCGAAACGTCGATCAGGTCCACATTCTCGCGCGGAGCAAGGGTGTAGTCACCGGCCTGACGGGTCGAAACCAGATCGTTGATGAACTTGCCATCCGCATCCAGTGTCGCGTTCGCCTGCGCCACGGTGTGACGCATTTCCTCGGTCGCGGACATGTAGTGGACCTCATCGGTCACCTCGGCGTCTTTAACAACGCGATAAGGTGTTTCGATGAAGCCATACTTATTCACGCGGGCAAAGGTGGCCAGCGAGTTGATCAGACCGATGTTCGGACCTTCGGGCGTTTCAATCGGGCACATCCGGCCATAGTGGGTCGGGTGCACGTCGCGAACCTCAAAGCCCGCACGCTCACGCGTCAGACCACCCGGGCCAAGCGCCGAAAGACGGCGTTTGTGGGTAACCTCGGACAGCGGGTTGGTCTGGTCCATGAACTGCGACAGCTGCGAAGAGCCGAAGAATTCGCGAACAGCAGCCGCAGCCGGTTTCGCATTGATCAGGTCCTGCGGCATGACAGTATCGATCTCGACCGACGACATACGCTCTTTGATCGCGCGCTCCATGCGCAGCAGGCCGACGCGGTACTGGTTTTCCATCAGTTCACCGACCGAACGCACACGACGGTTGCCGAGGTGGTCGATGTCGTCGATGTCACCCTTGCCGTCACGCAGTTCCACCAGCGCCTTGATGCAGGCCACGATGTCTTCGCGACGCAGCGTGCGCAGGGTGTCCGGCGCATCCAGAGCCAGACGCATGTTCATCTTTACCCGGCCAACGGCGGACAGGTCATAACGCTCGCTGTCGAAGAACAGGGTGTCGAACAGGGCCGACGCAGCCTCGACGGTGGGCGGCTCGCCCGGGCGCATGACGCGGTAGATGTCCATCAGCGCGCTTTCACGGTTCAGGTTCTTGTCCTGAGCCATGGTGTTGCGCATGTAGGGGCCGACGTTGACGTTGTCGATGTCCAGAACCGGAATGTCGGTGATGCCCGCATCCATCAGCTCTTTGACAGTGCCGCCGATCAGATCGCCGTCCTTGTCATATTCCAGCGTCAGTTCATCACCGGCTTCGACATAGATCGCGCCGTTTTCTTCATTGATGATGTCCTTGGCGACGTATTTGCCAACGATGTGATCGAACGGAACCAGCAGGTCAGTGACGCTGCCTTCATCGATCAGCTTCTTGACCGCGCGCGGAGTGACCTTCTTACCTGCTTCGGCAATCACTTCACCGGATTTCGCGTCGATCAGATCATAGGTAGGACGGGTACCGCGCACACGCTCGGGGAAGAACGGCGTGACCCAGCCCTTCTTCTTGTCCAACTTGTAGGACACGGTGTTGTAATAGGCGTCCATGATCGCTTCCTGATCCAGACCCAGCGCATAAAGCAGGGTCGTCACAGGCAGTTTGCGGCGACGGTCGATACGGGCGAACACGATGTCCTTGGCGTCGAACTCAAAGTCCAGCCAGCTGCCGCGATACGGGATGATGCGGCAGGCAAACAGCAGTTTGCCCGAGGAATGGGTCTTGCCCTTGTCGTGGTCGAAGAACACGCCGGGCGAACGGTGCATCTGGGACACGATCACACGTTCGGTGCCGTTCACGATGAACGTCCCGTTCGGCGTCATCAGGGGCATGTCGCCCATGAACACGTCCTGTTCCTTGATGTCCTTGACCGACTTGGCGCCAGTATCTTCGTCGACATCAAACACGATCAGACGCAGAGTGACCTTGAGCGGCGCGCTGTAGGTCATGTCGCGCTGCATGCACTCTTCGACGTCATATTTGGGTTTTTCCAGATCGTATTTCACGAACTCCAGAACGGAGGTTTCGTTGAAATCCTTGATCGGGAAAACCGACTGGAACACGCCTTTGATGCCTTCGCCGTCAGTGGGCTGCTCTGCATCGCCGGAGCGCAGGAAAAGATCATAAGAAGATTTCTGGACCTCAATGAGGTTCGGCATCTCCAGCACTTCGCGGATTTTGCCGTAATATTTACGAAGACGTTTCTGGCCAAGGAACGTTTGAGCCATGTCAGATGTCACCTTTCGATGTTCTCAGCGGGCAAAGACACCGTCGGGCCCCGGCGCCTTGCACATTAGAGACGACACGTCCGGATCAATTCATGGCCACCGTCCCGAGTGGCGGCCTCCCGATCCGCGAACCGCGTCTTAGAAAATGCCCCAGATCATGAGGCCCTTTCTAAGACAGGTTCGGCTGGACCCGGATTTCTCCGGACCCAGCCAAATTCTGCGGTGCATCAGCGACGCACCAGACAAAGGGCTTAGGCCAGTTCGACCTCTGCGCCAGCTGCTTCCAGCTTGCCTTTGACTTCTTCGGCTTCGTCTTTCGACACGCCTTCTTTGATCTTGCCGCCGGCTTCGACCAGTTCCTTGGCTTCTTTCAAGCCCAGACCGGTGATGCCGCGAACTTCTTTGATCACGTTGATTTTCGAAGCGCCGGCGTTCTTCAGAACGACGTCGAATTCGGTTTTTTCTTCCTCAGCAGCGCCACCGGCGTCGCCAGCAGCAGCCATGACAACTGCGCCGCCTGCTGCGGGCTCGATGCCGTACTCGTCTTTGAGGATGGTTTTCAGTTCTTGTGCTTCCAGCAGGGTCAGACCCACGATGCTTTCAGCGAGTGCTTTCAGATCAGCCATAGTATCAGCTCTTTCCGTTTACAGTGTGTGTTCCAACGTCAGGGTGTTCACCCCACGCAGATCATTCAGTGCCAACCGCTTACGCAGCTTCCGCCTTCTCTTCGATGGTGGACAGGATGCTTGCGATGTTGCTTGCAGGTGCGCCAATTGCGCCAGCGATGTTCGAAGCAGGTGCGCCGATCATGCCAGCGATGGTAGCAATAAGCTCCTCGCGCGACGGCATTTTCGACACGGCTTCGACGCCGGCACGGTCCAGAGCGTTCTCGCCCATTGCACCGCCAAGGATTTCGAACTTCTTGTTCTCCTTGGCGAAGTCCTCGGCCACCTTGGCTGCTGCCACGGGGTCCTCGGAATAGGTCAGAACGGTCATACCCGTCAGCAGGTCGGCCATGCTTGCACACGGCTTACCCTCGAGGGCGATTTTGGCGAGCCTGTTCTTGGCAACACGCACAGACCCACCCGCTTCGCGTGCACGCGCGCGCAGGTCCTGCATCTCGGCAACTGTCAGACCGACGTAGTGGGCAACCACAACGACGCCAGAGCTTTCGAAGATCTGGCCGAGTTCCTCGACCACTTTCTCTTTCTGGGCTCTATCCACAGTTCTCTCCAAGTTAGGGATGATATCTCACCCCGGCTCATATTTGCCGCGGCTTACGCCCCGGCGTTCAGGTCCGTTGTTACGGGGTTGAGCCAAAATTCGCCCGAGGGATGGACCCTCGAATTCTTTGGTCTTTCCCGTCTCAGGCAGGGAATTAAGGGACCGAACGGACCCACCCACCGTCTTGGACGAAACGAAATAAAGCGCACGACGAATCGCACGCTTTATTCCGCAGCCCTACTTAGGCCAGATAGCGGGGGTTTCCAAGGGGTAAATTCAGGCCGGCCAAAGATAACGCAGGGATAAACCGCGGCCCGCATATCGGCCTGACGACAAAGGCGCCATCCGGATAATTGTGCCGAATGTCGGTTTTGATGCAGACGCAAGGCCCATGATCCGAAAAATTCAGAGCGCCGGGCTCATTGGAACACCGGGCCACAGGAAAGGAACGCCCATGACCGCCACATATCAGTTGAAGCCGCAAGAGTGTTCCGAAGCCGAATGGCAGGCACGCGTCGAACTTGCGGCCCTGTTCCGCATTATCGCGCATTACGGCATGTCGGACCTTGCCAACGGCGCGGTCTGCGCGCGGGTGCCGGACCAGCCCGATCACTACCTCGTACATCCGTATGGAATGTTCTGGGAGGAAGCGCGCGCATCCGACATGGTCAAAATCACCGCCAACGGCCAGCCTGTGGCGGCAGATGCCCCCTGGCTGAACGACGGCGTGCAAAACCTTTGCCAATGGATTCTGGGTTCGCGCCCCGAGACCAACTTTTTCGTACACGGTCATGAGGAAGAGGTGATGGCCGTCGGGTCGGTCAAGGACGGCCTGCTGCCCCTGAACCAGCCCGCCGTGTATCTGGGGCACATCACCGGCTATATCGAGTACGAGTTCGAGGAAGATGACGCCTTCGGAGCGCATTTCGTCCGGACGTTGGGGCAAAATCAGATACTGATCAGCCGCAACCACGGATATTACGCGTTGGGTGAAACGGCGGCAGCGGCCTTTTTCCGCGCCTATTTCCTGCGTCAGACCTGCTCTACCCAGATCAGGACGCTGTCCATGGGGCGCGACCTGCACCTGATCGACCCGCAGAAAGTGGCCCGTTACCAGGACCAGATGGCGGCATCCGAACACTACAACTACAACGGCAAAACTGAATGGCCCGGTCTGCTCCGGATGCTGGACAAGCGAAGCCCGGATTACGCAAGCTAGAACGACCGCGGCAAAACGGCAGAGCTTCTTCGGGGGCCGGCCCTTGCGGTAAATGCGCAATCCCGCGCCACGTCGCGCGGGTCTCGAACCGGACTGCTCGCGAAGACCGAAGGGGCGCGCGCATTTCTCAAAGAAAATCCCGGGCAGTTCGCACCACCCGGGATCAAATCTTCAAACCTGAACGCTTGGGCTTATTCGCCCGAAGCGGCAGCCACATCCAGAGTCACACCAGGACCCATGGTCGAGCTCAGCGCGATTTTCTTCATGTAGGTGCCTTTGGCGCCCGACGGCTTGGCCTTGGCAACAGCCGAGACGAAAGCACGGACGTTTTCCGCCAGCTTGGCTTCGTCGAATGACGCTTTGCCAACACCGGCGTGCACAACGCCGCCTTTTTCCGCCTTGAACTGAACTTCACCGCCCTTGGCTGCTTCCACGGCCGCTTTCACGTCCATTGTCACGGTGCCGACTTTGGGGTTCGGCATCAGGTTGCGAGGGCCCAGAACCTTACCCAGACGACCGACGATCGGCATCATGTCCGGGGTTGCGATGCAGCGGTCGAATTCGATGGTGCCGCCCTGGATGGTTTCCATCAGGTCTTCTGCGCCAACGATATCCGCGCCTGCTTCTTTCGCTTCGTCCGCCTTGGGGCCGCGAGCAAAAACAGCAACGCGCATCGCTTTGCCGGTGCCATTCGGCAGGCCGACAACGCCACGAACCATCTGGTCTGCGTGACGGGTGTCAACGCCCAGGTTCAGTGCGATTTCGATGGTTTCGTCGAATTTCGAGGTTGCGTTGGCCTTGACCAGGGCAACTGCTTCTTCGACCGACAGGTTTTCCTTGCCAGCGACAGCTTCGCGCGCAGCGCGGGTACGTTTACCGAGTTTTGCCATCTTACTTCACCTCGATGCCCATGGAGCGGGCCGAGCCCAGGATGATCTGCATTGCGCCTTCGACGTCGTTGGCGTTCAGATCTTTCATTTTGGCTTCGGCGATTTCACGAACCTGCTTCGAGGTCACGGTGGCCACGGTCTCACGACCGGGATTTTCCGCGCCACGGGGGCGGTTACGCTTGCCGACCGGCTTCAGACCAGCAGCTTTTTTCAGGTAATAAGACGCGGGCGGCGTCTTGATGTCCATGGTGAAGGACTTGTCCTGATAGTAGGTGATCACGGTCGGGCAAGGCGCGCCTTGCTCCATGTCTGCGGTCTTGGCGTTGAACGCCTTGCAGAATTCCATGATGTTGATGCCGCGCTGACCCAGCGCCGGACCAACTGGCGGCGAGGGGTTCGCCTGACCTGCAGGAACCTGCAGCTTCATTGTACCAGCAAGCTTCTTGGCCATTTGGTTTCTCCTTTTATAGCATCCGGACCATCGCGATGGCCGGACAGGTTTGCCCGTGGTTCGGTGCCCTCACGCGTGACGGCCGCCTTCCACGAATGTGCGAGGATTTTCGTACGAAAATCCTCAATTCAGCATATCACGACTGCTTCGTGACCTGCATGAAATCCAGTTCGACCGGAGTTTCCCGGCCAAAGATCGAAACAGAAACTTTCAGTTTCTGGTTCTCGTCGTCCACGCCTTCGACCATGCCGTCGAAATCCTCGAACGGGCCGTCGTTGACCTTGACCTTCTCGCCCACCTCGAAGCTGATCATCAGCTTGGGCGTTTCCTCACCTTCCTGAACACGGTTGAGGATCTGGTTCACCTCGGCGTCGCGCATCGGCATAGGGCGACCCTGCGGGCCCAGAAAACCGGTGACGCGGTTGATCGAATTGACCAGGTGATATCCTTGGTCGGACATTTCCATATGCACCAGCACATAGCCGGGCATGAAACGGCGTTCGGTCGTGACCTTTTTACCGCGGCGCACTTCGATCACCTCTTCGGTGGGCACCAGTACTTCGTCGATATCGTCCTCAAGGCCCTGCTCGGCCACGGACGTGCGGATCTGTTCTGCGATCTTCTTTTCAAAGTTGGAAAGAACGCTGACCGAGTACCACCGTTTCGCCATGAACTTGCCGTCCTTGTTTACCTTTGGCGCATTCACATTGCGAACGCACCCGTTATTGAAATCCATTCGCGGCCCCGCCGCGCTGTCCGGAACAAAAAGCGGCGCGCAACCCGAATCGCCGCACGCCTGTCCCGAAAGTTACCGCGTCAACTACTCTCACACGGCGCATTGCGCAAGGGGCAATGGGTATCACAAAGGTGAACGCACCATGGAGTCAGGCTCGGGCCGCAGCCATTTATCAGGGCTTAACCGAAGGCGCCGAGAATCAGTTGCAGACCGCCGCGGATACCAAGATCGACCAAAGCAAAGAAAACAGCCGTCAGCGCCGCCATGATGAACACCATGACCGTAGTCAACAGCACCTCGCGACGGGTAGGCCAGACGACCTTTGCAACTTCGGCGCGGACCTGCTGAATGAACTGGATCGGGTTGATGGTGGCCATTTGGCATAACTCTCTGCTAGCGGATGGGCCGGACATAGCCGGGCATTGCGGCAATTTCAAGGGTGGCTATCGCGTGGTGCGATTGTGATTTCTGCGGCAGATCATGGTTTCGGGCGATCATCCCATTCATCGCTGAGTATACGCCGGGCATCCCCTTCAGGGTCCTCATACTGATTTGTGCGCACGGTATAGATGAACGCAACCAGACCGACGCCGCCCAACAACAGCGAAATAGGGATCAGATAAGCCAGCACTTCCATCACGTCACCTTAAGCGCAAAGCGTTCAACGATACTGTAATCGATGAGGTCGACATCGCCAATGCGGCAATCAGTGGCGTTGCCAGCCCCGCGACCGCCAGAGGGACCGCAATCACGTTGTAAACAGTGGCAATCCGAAAGTTCTCTCTGATCCGCCGGGTTGCCCTGACGGCCGTGTCACACGCATCAGAAATCGGTGACAGGTCGTTGCCCAGCAGGACGATATCCGAAGCAACCCGTGCTGCATCCAGCGCCGAAGCGGGCGAGATCGACACATGCGCCGCCGCCAGCGCGGCGGTATCGTTCAGGCCATCCCCGACCATGAGAACCTTCTGCCCCTGATCCCCCAGTTTCTGAACATAACGGGCTTTGTCCTGTGGAAGCGCCTCGGCAACCCAGTCTGCAATCCCCAGACGATCAGCAAGGGCCTGAACTGCGCCCTGAGAATCGCCTGAAACCAGAAGAACGGACTTGCCAGCAGTCCTGAACGCATTCACAGCGCTCTCTGCGCCCGGCCGCAACGCATCCGAGTACAGAAATGCGACCGGCGCCTGCGTCCCAACTGCCAGCCATGCCGCCGTTTGGGCCCCCTGCTCTCCCCCCGTCCAAGCGGCCCGGCCCAATCTCACACGCTGGCCCCGAAACATCCCTTCGGTGCCGAAACCGGGGACTTCAGCGATCTCCTGAACATTTGCTGGCTTAATGCCGGCCTCACGGGCCGTCTTGGACAAGGCCACTGACAGCGGATGCGAGGACGCGTCAGCCAATGCAAGCGCAACCTCAAGATCACCACGCGCGTTATCCCCAAGGTTGGTCAATTCCGGTGTGCCTGCGGTCAGAGTGCCGGTCTTGTCGAAAACAACGGTATCCACCTCGGCCAGCCGCTCAATGGCCGTCGCGTGCTTGATCAGCATGCCGCGCCGAAACAAGCGGCCTGAGGCTGCGGTTGTGACAGCCGGAACAGCCAGACCCAAAGCACAGGGGCATGTAATGATCAGAACAGCCGCCGCAATGTTCAGTGCTGTGCGGATGTCACCGGAATATATGTACCAGCCAACAAAGCTTAGCGCAGACAGGATGTGCACACCTGGTGCATACAGTTTGGCCGCCTTGTCCGCCAGCGACGTGTAACGCGAACGGCCCGATTCCGCGATGGCAACAAGATCGGCCATCCGGTGCAGCGACGTGTCTTCACCAACAGCTGTTGCACGGATCGTCAGCGGGCCGGTCAGGTTGACTTCGCCCGCGCTGACCTTCAGCCCGGCCTCGGCAAAAACCGGCAGCGTCTCACCTGTCAGAAGAGAACGGTCGAGTTCCGACTGCCCCGACACGATCTCGCCATCCACCGGCATCCGGCCGCCCGGGCGCACCAAAATCAGATCGCCTACGTTCAGTGAGGCAACGGCAACCTCTTCCTCAACGCTATTCACAAGCCTCGTTGCCCGGGGAACCTCCAGCGCGGTCAGCTCTTCGGCGGCAGACCGGGCCGCAGCACGGGTGCGATAATCCAGATAGCGCCCCGCCAGCAGGAAAAACGTAAGGGTCAGCGCCGCGTCGAAATAGGCATGCTCGCCGCTCAGCGCCGTTTCCCACAGGGACGTGACCAGAGCCAGAAGGATCGCCAGAACAATCGGCACGTCCATATTCAGCCGCCTGACCCGCAACGCCGACCATGCATTCATAAAGAACGGTTTTGCCGAAAACGCGATTGCGGGCAGTGCTATGGCTGCCGAAATCCAGTGGAACATGTCGCGGGTCGCATCCGTCGCGCCGGACCAAACCGAGACGGACAGCAGCATGACATTCATCGACGCGAAACCGGCGACCGCCAGCCGCATCAGCAGATCACGTCCGGCCCGGTCCGTTTGTGTGGCCGACAATGCTCCGGGGTCCAGTTCATGCGCCTCGTACCCGGCGCCTTCAAGCACGGGGATCAGATCAGATGCCTGAATACCGGGCTCGGCCTGAATCATCGCACGCTTCAGGGTGAGGTTCACCCTTGCGTTCCCGACGCCCGGACAGGCGTTCAGCACCCGCTCGACGGTGGCGATACAGGCCGAACAGTGAATACCGGGCAGCGACAGCGCAATTTGCACGTCTTCCGGGATTGGCCTTGCGGGTTCGGTCGGCGCCGCAAGGCATCCGGGGCAAGCCGCTGTGCCAGAACTGACATCCGCAGCCATCACGTCACCCTTTCACGTATAGCGGAATGCGCTGAGTGAAATCGGCACCGTCCCACGACTTTGCCGCCAGCCGGATGTTCCAGTTTCCCTTGCCCAATTCCGCTTTGGCGACATAGGCCACGCCATCAAAGGTAAACTCGGGAGTGAAATCGTCGCGCACATGTGTGGCGCGGCCGATCACAACCTGCAAATCGGCGACTTCGACCGGGGCGCCCAGGTCGTCGGTGAACTTCAGAATGACCAACCCACCTGTCAGGTCGGCGCTCACGGACCAGCCAAGCGCTCTCTGCTCGCTCAGGCGTTCATTGAAATCCTGACTGGCGACATACGAGTTTTTGACCACAAGTCCAGGAAACGTCTTTACTGCGCTGTAAGCGAGCACGAGGTTTACTGCGATGATGACGCCGAAGGCCCCGACAAAAAGGGCCAGCGCGTGCTTTCCTGTGAAACGGCGTTCTGTCACCTTCAATTGCCTTTCCCGTTGAACGTAGTGTCCTTGGACGCCCGTTCTCCGCTGTTCAGATCCTCAACCCAAATCCGCACGGGTGTATTGGCCGCGCTGGAGGGCAAAGCCTCTTTGGGTGTCACGATATATACACGGGTCAGCTGTGCCGTGTCAGCGGTAACTGTGACGGTATCACCTTCCACACCCTCGATCTGAAGCTGCATGGAAGGATCACCGCTGAGAGACAGCTGGAAGGGCCGCTCTTCTCCGTGTTTGTTGCGCAGGCGCACATCATACGTATTTCGGATCGAACCGTCGGACAGGGTCACGAAGGTTGGGTTGCGAACCGGTGCGACCGTCAGATCGATATCCGAGCGGATGAACAGGGCAAACAGCAAGGCAAACCCGATCAGAGACCAAAGAACGGTATACATGATCGTGCGGGGACGCAGGATGTGTTTCCACACGTTCTTGGGCTTATGACCCGAACGCTCCCGTTCTTCATCGCTGAGCGCCATATAGTCGATCAGACCACGAGGTTTGCCGATCTTGGCCATCATGTCATCGCAGGCATCGATACACAGCGCGCAGGTAATGCACTCAAGCTGCTGACCGTCGCGAATGTCGATGCCGACCGGGCAGACATTGACGCAGGCCATGCAGTCAATGCAGTCACCCAGTTCGGAATCCGCCGTGCGCTTACCTTTTCCGCGCGGCTCGCCCCGCCATTCGCGATACCCGACAACCAGCGTATCCTCATCCATCATCGCCGCTTGAATCCGCGGCCACGGGCAGGCGTAGATACAGATCTGTTCGCGGGCAAAACCGCCAAAGAAAAAGGTCGTGCCGGTCAGTACCAACATCGTGGTGTAAGCGATCGGATGTGCGTTGCCGGTCACCAGATCGCGCGCTAGCGTCGGCGCATCGGCAAAATAGAATACCCAGGCCCCGCCGGTGGCGAGGCCGATCAGGAACCATGCCGCCCATTTCGTCAGCCGCAGCCGGACTTTTCGCGCATCCAGCTTTTTCTGCCGGTGCAGCCGCAGGCGTGCGTTCCGGTCACCTTCGATCCAACGCTCGACCAGGATGAACAGGTCGGTCCAGACGGTCTGAGGGCAGGCGTACCCGCACCAGACACGCCCAAGGGCAGACGTAAACAAAAACAGGCCCAACCCGGCCATGATCAGCAGGCCGGCCACGAAATAGAATTCATGTGGCCAGATTTCGATCCAGAAGAAGTAGAAACGTCGATTGGCCATATCCAGCAGCACCGCCTGATCCGGCAGGCTGGGACCGCGATCCCAGCGAATCCAGGGCGTCAGATAATAGATACCCAGGGTCACCGCCATGATGATCCATTTGAGGTTGCGGAACTGTCCGGACACACGCCTTGGAAAGATGGGCTCCCTGGCGGCGTATAGGCTGGGGGCGGGATCGGAATCGCTCACGGGGCAGGCTCCAGAACTGGCTTATATGAAAGCGTCTTCTTCCAGATCATACATGACGCAACTTTGACATGGGTCAAAAAGCGCATCGTGTGGACACCTTTTATTATGGTTCAAGGGCCTGACGTTTCAGCCACGCGATGAAGGTCCTGACCGGCGGCCGCAGTGGTGAAAGCCCTGTAATGATGTGATAGCCGCGCTGATCCGGCTGAGAATACAGCTCGACAAGCTGGCCGGATTCGATCTCTGGTTCGACGAAATGTCGCACGGTGACAGTTACGCCCTGACCTGCCCGCACACCCTCCAGCAGCAAGTTGCCCGGCAAGGCGATCCGCCCTGCTTTCGGCCCGTGTTGAACGCCGTGCGAGGCCAGCCAGGTGGTGGCTTCGGTAGTGCCGACCTCCTCAAGCCAGGGCAGCTCCGCCAGTTCGGATGCGGACACCGATGTCCTGCCGTCAAGCAAAGAAGGGGCGGCGACGATGACCATGGGCGTTTTCAGAAGCATCTGCGCCTCGACCCCTGGCCATCCACCTGCGCCATGCCTGATTGCCAGATCGACACCACCCGGGCGCAATTCCACCAGCGCCGGGCTCGGGTCGAGTATCAGGTCAATCTCGGGGTGTGCGACCTGAAATGTTGACAGACGCGGCATCAACCACGAGGCCGCAAAGGCCGCAGTAAGGGACACATGGACCGGACGATCCTTGCCCGACTGAATCAGGTCGCCGACTACGGACCAGATGGCCCCGAAACCGAGCTCCAGAGCGTTGGCAAGCCGCCGTCCTTCTTCGGTCATTTTCAGTGTTTTGCCGGACCGGTCCAACAAGGTTGTACCAAGATGTCTTTCAAGCACCCTGAGTTGTTGGCTGATGGCAGCGTGACTGACATTCAATGCCTGCCCGGCCTGCACGATATTTCCCTTTTCCGCAAAGGCCGAAAACGCCCTGAGCGACGCCAAAGGTGGAAGCTTCATCCAGTCCATATGTAACTCCTACTTACATATAGCAATGCGAATTGAGTCGCATTTCGGGCGCCGAAGATCAATCCTCTTAGCAACGGCAACACTGCAAATCGGAGAGTGGACATGCTATCGATCTATGCAAAAACCTATATGACCGCGACCGGCTTTGATCGCCCCCGGGTAACGGACGCACCCAGAAAAAAGACTGCGAAACCGCGCCGCTGGTGGTCGGGCGCGCGCCGCAATTTCCGCATCAGATGGAACGTGGGTTTGAATAATCTCTGACAGGGATTCCCGGTGTGACTGGTGTCTGGACCGGATGGACATAGGTCAGTAGTCTGGAAAAATCGGCACCGGCTGTTCAGGAAACGCGCGAACAGATGGAACAGCCGGTGCCTCAGCCTTCGGGCGCAAGCCGCCCGAAGGTGTTCTTATTTCTTATTCACCGCCGCCCAGCTGATGGACGTAAGTGGATACGGCGCGAACCTGCGCCTCGGTCAGGCGATTGTTCCAGGCAGGCATCACACCAAAGCGGCTGTTATAGACACTGTCAGTCAGCGTGTCGTAATCCCCGCCATAGAGCCAGATCGCATCCGTCAGGTTTGGCGCGCCCTGTTCACGATCACCTGTCCCATCCTCGCCGTGGCAGGATGCACAGTTGTCGGCAAAGACCACCGAACCGGCCTCAACCGCGCCAGCGTCCTTTGGTTCGCCGGACAGGGACATGACATAGTTCACGACCTGATCGATTTCCTCGCTGCCCAGCAACTCGTCTCGACCGAATGCGGGCATCTGCGAATACCGTGCATCATCGCTTTCTTCGTTGCGGATGCCGTGAGCGACAGTGAAGTAGATACTGTCGATATCGCCGCCCCAAAGCCAGCTGTCATCCAGCAGGTTCGGATAGCCTTTCGCCCCGGCCGCGCCTGACCCGTGACATTGCGCACACCAGGTCCGGAAAACGGCGGCGCCTGACGAAATGGCATAGTTGTTCAGTTCGGGATCGTTCTGAATTGCGGCCAGTTCCACCGACGCCAGCCGGTCATTGATCGAGGCGTTCGCCTCTTCCACAGCGGTGATTTCGGCATTCACGTCGGCCCGCGAGGACCAGCCCAGAACACCGGCAGTTGCGTGGTTCACCAACGGCCATGCCGGATAGAGGATGGTATAGATCACGCCCCAGATGATCGTGACGTAAAAGGTCCACAGCCACCAGCGCGGCATCGGGTTGTCAAATTCCTCGATTCCATCCCAGCTGTGGCCGGTCGTGTTGGGGTCACCCGGCTGTTTTTCAGGTGTCTTGCTCATTGCCGCGCCTCCTTGGATGTGGCGGGTTTATCTTGATGCCGGAACGGGATGTTGGCTGTGTCCTTGTATTCCTTGCTGGCACCGGGGCGGAAAACCCAGATGACGATGCCAATGAAAAAGACGAACAGCACCAGCAACATCCAGCTGTCCGCGAATTGTCTGAGGATTGTATATTCTTCCATTACACCCTCCTCAGCGGTTCGCGTCCGGGACGAAGGTCGAAAAATCGACCAGCGTTCCCAGCATCTGGAGATAAGCAATCAGTGCATCAGCTTCGGTCAGCTCGGGACGGCCATCAAAGTTGCGCACGTTCACCTTGTCGCCATAGCGTTCAAGCAGACCGTCATAGTCGCTGTCCGGATCCGCCTGTGCCCGGAAGTCGGCGACGGCGTTTTCGATCATCTCATCGGTATACGGGGTACCGACCAGAGCGTTGGCCGCCATGATGTCGCCGATGTATTTGCCGTTCAGCTTGGTTCTTTCGAGGAAGCCGTATTTTGGCATCACCGACTCGGGCACCACCGCTTCGGGATCGCGCAGGTGGTCTGCATGCCATTCGTCCGAATAGCGGCCACCAACGCGCGCCAGATCAGGCCCTGTCCGTTTGGAACCCCACTGGAACGGATGATCATACATCGATTCAGCCGCCAGCGAATAGTGGCCATAGCGTTCCACCTCATCCCGCATCGGGCGGATCATCTGGCTGTGGCAGACATAGCAGCCTTCACGCAGATAAATCTCGCGCCCCGCCATTTCGAGAGGGGTGTAGGGGCGCATCCCTTCCACCTTCTCGATGGTGTTTTCCAGATAGAACAGCGGTGCGATCTGAACGATGCCACCGATGGTCACAACCAAAAAGCTGAACACCAGCAGGAGGGTCGCGTTGGTCTCGAGGATCTTGTGTTTGTCGAGAATTGCCATTGCTCCGGCCCTCCTTATTCAGCCGGGACCGCGACGGTCAGGCTGGCCTCTTTGGCCGGCGCTTTCCGCACAGTCATCCACAGGTTGTAGCACATGATCACGGCACCGGCGACGAACAGAACACCACCCAGAGCGCGCACCACATACATCGGGAACTTGGCGGCCACGGTGTCGGCGAACGAGTTCACAAGGAAACCGTTGGCGTCCACTTCGCGCCACATCAAACCTTCCATGATGCCGGTCACCCACATCGACGCGGCGTAGAGCACGATACCGATGGTGGCGAGCCAGAAGTGCCAGCTGACCAACTGCAGCGAGTACAGACGCTCACGCTTCCACAGGACAGGCACCAGGAAGTACAGCGCACCAAAGGTGATCATGCCGTTCCAGCCCAGCGCGCCCGAGTGCACGTGACCAATTGTCCAGTCGGTATAGTGAGACAGGCTGTTCACGGCGCGGATCGACATCATCGGACCTTCAAAGGTGGACATGCCGTAGAACCCGACCGAGATCACCATCATGCGGATCACGGGATCGGTGCGCAGCTTGTCCCAGGCACCCGACAGGGTCATCAGACCGTTGATCATACCACCCCATGACGGCATCCACAGCACGACCGAGAACACCATGCCAAGCGTCGAAGCCCAGTCAGGCAACGCGGTATAATGCAGGTGGTGCGGACCGGCCCAGATATACAGGAAGATCAGCGCCCAGAAGTGGATGATCGACAGCTTGTACGAGAACACCGGACGCTCGGCCTGCTTCGGGATGAAGTAGTACATCATGCCCAGGAAGCCCGCGGTCAGGAAGAAGCCCACAGCGTTGTGGCCGTACCACCACTGGATCATGGCGTCCTGAACACCGGACCAGACGATGACCGATTTAGAACCCCAGATGCTGACCGGGATGGTCATGTTGTTGACCAGGTGCAGCATGGCGACGGTGACGATGAACGCCAGATAGAACCAGTTGGCCACATAGATGTGCGGTTCTTTCCGTTTGATGATCGTACCGAGGAACACGGCCAGATAAGCAACCCAGACAATGGTCAGCCACAGGTCAACATACCATTCCGGCTCGGCATATTCCTTGGACTGGGTACCACCCAGAACGTAGCCGGTCGCGGCCAGCACGATGAACAGCTGATAGCCCCAGAACACGAACCACGCCAGATTGCCGCCCCAAAGGCGTGCCGCGCTGGTGCGTTGCACCACATAGAACGAGGTCGCAATCAAGGCGTTGCCGCCAAAGGCAAAGATCACCGCCGAAGTGTGCAGCGGGCGCAGCCGTCCAAAGTTCAGATAACCTTGTGCCCATTCGAAATTGAGCGACGGGAAAGCCAACTGAAACGCAATGAAGGTACCGGCGATGAAACCGACAACACCCCAGAACGCGGTGGCAATCACGCCATAGCGGATAACGTCATCCATGTATTCCGCCGAGCGATCAACAAGAATATCTGGCTCTTCAGTGTTGCGCAGCGTCCAGATGAACAACCCACCGGCGATCAGCATCACCAGTATCGCATGCACCTGATACGCCAAATCCCGCGCATAGTTGGTTCCGATCGCTGCGAATAGCGCGACCAGACCAAGCGCGATCAGCTTGATATAATTCGACATATTGCGTCCCTTTGCCATGCCCCGCGCGATTCTCGCGTCGCGCCAGACTTATTAGACTGGCTGCTGTATTGTAGAATAGGGGCATCTGTTGCTTTGATCTGTATCAAAACAATAACCTGAATTCTGTGACACGCATAATCCCATGAATGGGAAAACTGGTCGCATGTGACAAAGCACCCGAACCACGAGGTAGAGATGTCTTACAAATCCCTTCTCACCGTCATGACGGAAACGACCCTGGCCAAACCCGCGCTTGCGCAGTTGACGGCTTTGGCGGCATCGCAGGAAGGCCACGCCGAGGCGCTTTGCCTTGGGGTCGATCGCAGTCAGACAGGGTATTACTATGCCGGCGCGAACGCACTGATCCTGCAGGAAACGCTCAGCCGCGCCAATGCAGAGGCCGACGAGATACTGGCGTTTGCGCAGGATTATCTGGGCAAATCCGGCGTGCGCTGGTCAGCGGAAAGCGGTGTCGCGCAAATTGCGGATATCGGTCGCCACGTGGCGCACCGGGCGCGGTTTTCCGATCTTGTCGTCCTGCCCCGCCCCTACGGTGAGGGACACGGTGCCGAGGCGGAACCCATCGTCGAAGCCGCCATGTTCGAAGGGCACGCGCCGGTTCTGGTCGTGCCGGACGATTTCGAACCGATTTCGACGCCCCGCACAATTCTGATCGGCTGGAACGAAAGCGTCGAGGCGATGCGTGCCATCCGCTGCGCGATGCCGTTTCTGAAACAGGCCGAGCTGGCGCGTATCGTTGTCATCGACCCACCACGCCACGGGCCTGATCGCTCGGACCCGGGCGGGATGCTGTCCCAGATGCTGGCGCGGCACGGCGTGAAATGCGAAATCGATGTTCTGAGCAAGACGATGACGCGGGTGTCGGATATTCTGAACCGCCATGCCGTGGACACCGAGGCTGACATGATCGTCATGGGCGCCTATGGCCATTCAAGGTTCCGGGAGGCGATATTGGGCGGAGCGACCCGGAACATGCTGGAACAATGCACCGTGCCGGTTTTCCTCGCGCACTGACCGAGACAGGCGCTTTGCAAGCAAGAAAACCGCCCAAGCCGGGCGGTTTTTCTATTCTCAGGCTTTGCGGATCAACCCGATGAGGAAAAGCAGGATCACCGCTCCGATCGTCGCATAGATTATCGAGGAGATCATCCCGCCCCCGACCGAGAACCCCAGCGCCGGAAACAGAGTTCCCGCCAGAAACGCGCCAACAATCCCGACGATGACATTGCCGATCAGGCCGAAACCGCGCCCCTCCATGATCTTGCCCGACAACCATCCTGCGATGGCCCCGACAAAGAGCATTGCCAACAGGCTTCCAAATTCCATTCTCGCCTCCCAATATCCTGCAAACTCGGGTCTATCAGATCACGGGAAGGCGCGCAGGTCACGCCCGAACGTAGTGCATTCCCTGAAACTGCCCCCGCAATTCCCGCGTTTGCACCGCGACCGAGGCAGGATCATCGCTGGTCAGCCCGTGCGAGATCAACGCCGCAAGCTTGTTGGCATGCTCTGGGGTCACCCCGCGCCGAACCAGTTCGGGCGTTCCGATGCGCAGACCGTTCATGTCTCCCGCGACAGGCGCGATGGGCAACCCGATCCCGCAGGCAAGAAAGCCAGCTTGCCGCAGCGTCTTTGACGCGGCCTGACCGCCACCGAAGCCTTCTGCCTCAATCGCAAACTGGTGCGATGCGGTGGCGCCGCCCTTGCCCTGGAACACCGGCAGACCCTGTGCTGCCAGTTCCCCGGCCAATGCCTGCGCCAGTTCAATCATCGCCTGGCCGTAATCTGCACCGAATTCTATCCAGTCCAGCATCGAGACCGCCAAAGCTGCCGATTTTGCCGCATCGAAATTAGCGGTCATGCCAGGAAAGGCGATTGCATCCAGATGCTCGGCAATGTCTGCCTCATTGGTCACGATCAGGCCACCGGCTGGGCCACCAAGGCTTTTGTAGGTACTCATCGTCATAAGATGCGCCCCCTCGTCCAGCGGATTTGCCCAGGCACCGCTGGCGATGACGCCACACTGATGAGCGGCGTCGAACAAGACCTTTGCGCCAACTTCGTCCGCAATCTCGCGCACAGCGGCAACGGGATGCGGAAACAGGTTCAGCGACCCCCCCACCGTGATCAGCCGCGGCTGGCGGTCCCGGACCAGCGCGCGCAATCCATCCAGGTCAAGGCTGTAGCCATCTGCGTCCACCGGTGCATTTAGCGTGTTGAGGCCGTACAGCCCGGCACAACCGCCGGAGTGGTGTGTAACATGCCCACCGATGGATGCGGGCGGCGCGATGATTATGTCGCCCGGTTTGGAAAGCGCCATAAATCCATAGAGGTTGGCCAATGCCCCGGAACCCACCCGAATTTCCGCGTAACGCGCGTTGAAAACCCGTGCTGCAAGCTCGGCTGCGATAACCTCGATCTCTTCGATGGCTTCCAGTCCCATCTCGTATTTGTCACCGGGATAGCCAAGCGACGGTCGGCTGCCCAGACCCTTGGCCAGTATCGCCTCGGCCCGCGGGTTCATTACATTCGTTGCCGGGTTGAGGTTAAAACACTCTGCATCATGAATTTCGGTGTTGCGCCGGACCAGTTCATCCAGCCGGTTCTGGACGGACGCCGGATCGGCGCCGGCGGTATTCGCAGCGATTGTCTGGATATAATCTTCACAATGGGACGGCACCCAGGGGCGGTGGGCAAGCTGTGGCATCTGAACCTCCGTTTTGTTGCGGTCAGAATGCGAAAGTCCCGGCTTGCATACAAATCAGTTTTCCAAAAAATCTGGGCCCGATCCATTGAGTGTTGCGGCAAGCCGCACCGAAAATTGAAGTGTCACTGACTGAGGAAGAAGTACCATCAAACCAATACGCGCACTCTATGATCTGTTTCTGTCTTTGGCGGTGACAATGATGAAACCGTTGCGAATAACCTATTCTATCCAGTTTCCACGCCGTCGCTGGCCGTAGAGGAGGCCGTCAACGGCGCGGGCGTTCTGATCGGGCACGAGGCGCTGATCGCGCCGTATTTGCGCAGCGGCCAACTGGTTGCCCCGTTCAATACGCGTGTTGAGTTGCCTGACAGCCTGAAACTTTGGAGCCCACGTCGAATCAGGCCGAAATCTCCGGCTGATCGCGTGGTCAATTGGCTGAAAGGCTTTGACTAGACCAGAAAGCCGCCATCCGTATCGTCACCGGCCTCTTCCATAAGGCGGCCCATGTCCGGGACGGTGACGTGACGCTTACCCTCAAGGCTGATAACGCCTTCTTTCCTGAGGGCCGAAATCTGGCGGCTTACGGTTTCCAGTGTCAGCCCCAGGTAATCGGCCATCGCCTCGCGGGTCAGGGGCAGATCGAACACGATCGGGCCGGTCATGCCGCCTTTTCCGATCGATGCATCCCGGCGGGCTATGATGGACAAGAGGCTTGCAATCTTTTCCCGCGCTGTCTTGCGGCCCAGCACCAGCATCCACTCGCGCGCAGCGTCAAGCTCGTCCAGCGTCATCTGCAGCAAACGATGGGCTATATGCGGCGTGCGCCCCATCAATTCCTCAAACGGTTTCTTTCGGAAACAGCACATCACCACGTCGGTCGTGGCCTGCACGTCATAAGGTGCAGCGTCGCGCCCGGGGCGGCCGACAAAGTCGCTGGGCAGCAACAGACCCACCATCTGGGTGCGCCCGTCCTCCATGGTCTGCGTCAGTGAGGCGATTCCCTGCACCATCGAACCCACAAAGTTCATCTGATCCCCGGACCAGATGATCGTCTGGCCCGCTTCGAAACTGCGGTAATACTTGATTTCCTCAAGATCTTCGAGTTCATCGCGGTCGCAATGGGCGCAGACCGCCCGATGTCGGATCGGACAGTCGCCGCAATTCGAATGGTCAAACTGGACTTGTAGGGTCATGCGCGTTTCCACTTGATCTCGGTCAAGGTACCTGAACCAGCCATCACATAACGGTATCGACATGATAGCGAAACCACAATTGGCCAAGCTCGGACTTTTTGACGCGAAAGTTCCGCGCTACACGAGCTACCCGACCGCCCCCCACTTTAACAACGACGTGGGGCCAGAGATGTTTGGCGACTGGATTTCCGGCATCAAACCCGGCAGCGCCGTATCGCTTTATATCCATGTTCCGTTCTGCCGTCGGCTGTGCTGGTTCTGCGCCTGCCGGACACAAGGCACGCAAACCGACAATCCAGTGATCGCCTACGTGGATGTGCTGAAAGCGGAACTGGACATGCTTGCTGAACGCCTGCCAGAGGGGGTGACATTGTCCCGCCTGCACTGGGGCGGCGGTACACCGACCTTGCTGAATCCCGACCTGATGCGCGATCTTGCAGCCCGCATTCTGGATATTGTTCCGCTAGGGCCAGATGCGGAATTCTCGGTCGAGATCGATCCGAACGAAATCGACGAAGGGCGTCTGGACGCCCTTGCCGAGGCAGGGATGAACCGTGCCTCGATCGGGGTGCAGGATTTCGACGATGAAATTCAAAAGACCATCGGCCGTATCCAAAGCTATGACACCACGCGCAAGGCCGCTGACATGATTCGCGCGCGCGGCATTTCCAGCCTGAACGCCGACATTCTGTATGGTCTGCCGCATCAGACCAAAGCGCGCATGACGGAAAGCGTGCAAAAGCTGTTGTCGCTCAACCCGGACCGGGTGGCGCTGTATGGATATGCTCACGTTCCATGGATGGCAAAGCGCCAGCAGCTGATTCCGTCGGACGCCCTGCCAACCCCCGAACAGCGGCTGGACCTGTTCGACACCGCGCGCCGCCTGTTCATGTGGGATAACTACGCCGAGATCGGTATTGACCACTTTGCCACGCAGGAGGACGGGTTAACCCGCGCATTGCGGGCTGGTCGCCTGAAACGGAACTTTCAGGGGTATACCGATGATCAGGCCGACATACTGATTGGTGTCGGCGCCAGTTCCATATCGCGTTTTCCGCAAGGCTATGCGCAGAACGCGCCGGCAACATCTGCCCATACCAAGGCGATCCGGGAGGGGCGTTTTTCAACATCCCGTGGGCACCTTTTCAAAGGGCAGGACGTCCTGCGTGCAAGACTGATCGAGGCTTTGATGTGCGATTTCCGGATCGACTCTGCGGAAATTCTGCGCGACCACCGGATTTCCGCGGCAGAGCTGAACGCAATGTTTGAAACCGCCAACCGTGACTTTGAGGGGTTGCTGCGGGTCTCGGAAAACGGGCTTTCCATTCCGCCCGAAGCGCGACCGCTGACCCGAATGATCGCCGGAAGCTTTGACGCATATGACCTCAGCAAGGCGGGTCACAGTTCGGCGATCTGAAACCAACGGGATTGGCGGCCAACACCGCCAACTTCTCCAAAATTGGCAGGGGGGCTTGACGCGTGCCTTGGGTATTTCCCACACTCAGGACACGGGGGCATAGTTTTTCCCTTACCCGAGGCAGGCCGAGTTACAGACAGATTGAGCCGACGCAATCGCGTTCGACGCCCCTTTCGTGCAGCGGAACTGCAACCAGAGAGAGGGACAGCACCCATGCGCGTCTTTACCGTCCTCGGCCCCAGCCAGTCAGGCAAATCCACACTGGTCGAGGCCATCAGCCGCCTCGACGGCCGGCCAACCACATTTGACGTATCCGGAACCGTGCACTTGCACGGTTTTTCTTATTTGGGCGAGCCGTGGTGCGCCATCGACGTGGACGGGGGCGGCGATGCGCTGGCCTATGTCGGGCCTGCCATGGCAATTTCCGATGCTGCGGTGGTGGTTATACCGCCGGACCCTGACGCAGCAGTCTTGTGCGCACCCTATCTGCGGTTGGTGGAAGAGGCGGGTATTCCCTGTTTCCTGTTCATTAACCGAATGGACAGCCCCAACGGACGGGTCCGCGACATCATTTCGTCGCTCCAGACCTATTGCACGCATCACATCACGCTTCGTCAGGTTCCTATCCGTGACGGCGATCAGGTGATCGGGGCCGTCGACCTGATCTCGGAACGCGCGTGGAAATATCAGGAAGGGCAGCCCTCGGCCCTGATCGAATTGCCTCAAAACGCAGAAGACCGGGAACAGGAGGCCCGGACAGAACTGCTGGAGACGCTTTCAGATTTCGATGACAATCTTCTGGAGCAACTGATCGAGGACAAGCAGCCGCCGAGCGCAGAAATTTACGATCTTGCCGCGCAGGTCCTGCAGAATCACCAACTGATACCGGCCTGTCTGGGTGCGGCCAGCCATGGCAACGGCCTGACCCGCCTGATGAAGGCGCTGCGGCACGAGGCACCCGAATTTGACATTGCCGCAGGCCGGGACGAAGCCGCCGACAACGCCCGTGCCATCGCTGGTTTTGCCGATGTGAAAAAACATATCGGCAAGATCATCGTCCTGCGCGGGCTTGGGAAAGGGGTCAAGGCACACGAAAACCTTGGTGGAGAATCCGTGGGCAATCTCACAACGCTTGACGCCAAAACTCAGATCGGCTCGCTTGAGGCGGGGCAGATTGGTCTGGCGGTGAAATCCGATCACCTCAACCCCGGCAGCCTGTATGACAGCGCTGACGCGACGCCTTTGCCGGAATGGGCCAGTTCACACCCGTCCGGGTTCCGACAGGTTGTCTCGCCCACTCATGAACGTGACGATGTGCGTCTGTCCAACGCTTTGACCCGGCTGGACGAAATCGACCCGGGCCTGCACCTCAGTCAGGACGAGCACAGCGGACATGCGGTTATCGGCACTCAGGGGCCGCAGCACATGCGTCGCATCACCGCCAAACTAGCCGAGGACTTTAGTATCGAGATCGAGGCCGAACCGGTCGAAACCGCCTACAGAGAGACAATTCAGTCCCCGGTCGAGCATCGACATCGCCATCGCAAGCAATCGGGGGGCGCAGGGCAATTTGCCGATGTGGTGATCTCGATCACGCCCATGCCGCGCGGATCGGGGTTTGAGTTTGACGATGTGGTCAAGGGCGGTGCGGTTCCAAAGAACTATATCCCGTCGGTTCAGCACGGTGCCGAAGATGCGCTTGCACAAGGCCCCCAAGGGTTTCCCGTGGTCGACCTGAAAGTCACCCTGAAGGACGGCAAGCACCACAGCGTCGACAGTTCGGACTATGCCTTCCGCATGGCTGGAAAGAATGCCGTGCGCGAAGCACTGCCGGAGGCCAAACCAGTGGTTCTGCAGCCGATTCTGCATGCTGAAATTCATCTGCCGTCACTATATGTTGGCGATCTTGTTCCGACGATTAGCTCGTTGCAGGGGCAGGTTCTGGGCTTTGAAGGCAACCCGAACGCACCCGGCTGGGAGATCTTCAACGCAATGCTTCCGGCGGTTGCCGAAGATGAGTTGCATCGCACCCTGGCAAGCGCGACGCGCGGAACCGGCTGGGTAAAACTCCGCTTTGATCACTATGAAGAACTTCGCGGTCAGGCGCCAAAGGTATCCCGCGAAAAAGCCAACGCCCATTAACGGGTTCGCCTAGGAGCCTCTGCCCGTACTTCGGGCGGAGGCAAATCAAAGCCAAGTAAGACCGGCGATTTTGGCGCAGGCGGGCGGGTACAAAGCCCGCCCTATCCCGCCGCCGCGATCAGTTCGCGGGTGTATTCGGTTTGGGCGTTTTCAAACAGCGCATCGGCAGTGCCCATCTCGACAATGTCACCCTGTTTCATCACCAGCACGTTGTGGGACATCGCCCGCACAACCTTCAGGTCGTGAGATATGAACAGATAGGCCAGACCGTATTTGCGCTGCAGGTTCCGAAGCAAATCGACGATCTGCACCTGCACCGTCATGTCCAGTGCGCTGGTCGGCTCGTCCAGAACCAGCAGTTTGGGCCGCAGGACCATCGCCCGCGCAATCGCGATACGCTGCCGCTGACCGCCCGAGAACTCGTGCGGATAGCGGTCCATCGCCTCCGGGTCGAGGCCGACTTCGTCCATCACTTCGGCAACCAATTCGCGCGGCTCGCGATGCGGGTCCACGTTGTGAATGGCCAACCCTTCTGCGATGATTTGTTGGCACGTCATGCGCGGGCTCAACGAACCGAACGGGTCTTGAAACACGATCTGCATATCCTTGCGCAGGCGTCGCAACTGCCGCGTGGACCATCGCCGCACATCCCGGTCGCGAAAGGTAATCCCGCCTTCGGACGAGATCAGCCGCATGATCGCAAGTGCCAGCGTTGTTTTGCCCGAACCGCTTTCGCCAACGATGCCCAGCGTTTCACCTGCCCGAACGGAAATCGAGGCGTCATTCACCGCCTTTACGTAACCAACCGTGCGCTTGAAAAACCCGCGTTGGATCGGAAACCAGACCTTGAGGTGATCGGTACGCGCAATTTCTTCCGCATCAGCGGGCAGTGGATCAGGTGAGCCCGACGGCTCGGCGGCCAGCAGCTTTCTGGTATAGGGGTGTTGTGGATTGTCGAAGATTTCGGTGGTTTCTCCGGTCTCGACAATCTCGCCATCTTTCATGACGCAGACGCGATCGGCAATCCGCCGCACGATGCCCAGATCGTGGGTGATGAACAACATCCCCATGTTTTCAGATCGTTGCAATTCCGCCAGAAGCTCCAGAATCTGGGCCTGAATTGTTACGTCCAGCGCTGTTGTCGGCTCATCCGCGATCAGAATGTCGGGCTTGTTCGCCAATGCCATCGCAATCATCACGCGCTGGCGCTGCCCGCCGGACAACTGATGCGGATAGCTGTCCAGACGCTCTTCGGGATCGCGGATGCCGACCTTGTTCAACAATTCCAGAATCCGGTCACGCGCCTGATCTCCGACAAGCCCCTGATGAAGTGCCAGAGATTCCGCCATCTGCTTTTGGATCGTGTGCAGCGGGTTGAGCGAGGTCATCGGCTCCTGAAAGATAAAGCTGATATCGTTGCCGCGCACATCCATCAGACGCTGCTCGGATGCGCCGATCATCTCCT
Source organism: Ruegeria sp. C11 (assembly GCF_056537725.1). Classification (NCBI taxonomy): domain Bacteria; kingdom Pseudomonadati; phylum Pseudomonadota; class Alphaproteobacteria; order Rhodobacterales; family Roseobacteraceae; genus Ruegeria; species Ruegeria sp. C11. The sequence continues at coordinate 37,763 of NZ_JBQFSB010000017.1, forward strand.
GCCCGTCATAAAGGACAGAACCTTCGACCGCTGCACTTTCCCCAAGCAGGGAAACCGTAGACAGCGCCGTGACCGACTTGCCCGATCCGGACTCGCCCACCAAAGCAACGGTTTCACCGCGATCAACGGTGAACGAGACCCCCTTGACTGCGGCCGAAACACGCCCGTCCTGCTGAAATGAAACCCTGAGGTTGTTCACGGCAAGAAGGCTCATGAGAATGTCTTCCTCGGGTCGAACGCATCGCGGACGCCTTCGAAAATGAAGACAAGAAGCGACAGCATGATGGCAAAGGTGAAAAAGGCGGTGAAGGCCAGCCAGGGCGCCTGCAGGTTCTGTTTCGCCTGCAATGTCAGCTCACCCAAAGACGGGGCCGACGATGGCAGACCGAAACCCAGAAAGTCCAGCGAGGCCAGACCACCAATCGTGCCGGTGACGATGAAGGGCATGAAAGTCAGCGTCGCCACCATTGCATTGGGCAGCATGTGGCGGAACATGATGGTCATGTTTCCGACGCCCAGCGCCTTGGCCGCGCGCACGTATTCCAGATTTCGCGCCCGCAGGAATTCAGCCCGGACCACGCCCACCAGACCGGTCCACGAAAACAGGATCATTAGCGCGACCAGCAGCCAGAAACTTCGTCCCAGAATGGCGAACATAATAATGATAACGTAAAGCGACGGGGTGGCAGACCAGATTTCGATGATCCGCTGGAAAATCAGATCCAGCCAGCCCCCGAAAAAGCCCTGTATGGCACCGGCAAACACACCGATCAGACTGGCAACGCCCGTGACCAGCAGGGTAAACAGAATCGAAAGCCGGAAACCATAGATCACGCGGGCAAGAACGTCGCGTTTTGTATCATCCGTGCCCAACAGGTTCTGACCGTTCGGTGGCAACGGTGCGGCCCCCGGACGATCAACCGACGTGTTGAAGGAATACGGGATGGGCGGCCAGATGGCCCAGCCCCGTTCAAAGCCTTCTCCTTCGAACGTCCCCGCCTGAATTTCGTCGATGATGCCTTCGGGGTCGTCAAAGCAGTCTTCCAGCCCACCGCTGTCGATCAGGCACTGGACCTCGGGGTCGCGATAGATCGCCTCGGTCTTGAAGTCGCCGCCAAAATCCGTTTCCGGGTAGAACCTGAAAATCGGAGTAAAGAACTCACCCCGGTACTTCACCAGGATCGGTTTGTCATTGGCGATGAACTCGGCAAAAAGCGACACACCGAACAGCACAGAGAATATGATAAGCGACCAGAAGGCCCGGCCATTGCGCCGGAAGTTGCGCCAGCGGCGCTGGTTGAGAGGTGACAGAGCCATTTATCCCTCCCGCTTTTCGAAATCGATGCGCGGATCGACCAGCACATACATCAGGTCGCTGATGATACCGATGACAAGGCTGAGCAGGCCAAAGATGAACAGCGTCCCGAAGATCACCGGATAGTCCCGCGCGACGGCGGCCTCGAACCCCAAACGACCGAGGCCGTCGAGCGAGAAAATCGTTTCGATGATGATCGAGCCCGAGAAGAAGACCCCGATAAACACCGCCGGAAAGCCTGCAATCACAATCAGCATGGCGTTGCGGAAAACGTGACCATACAGAACCTTGCTCTCGCTCAGCCCCTTGGCACGCGCTGTCATGACATAGTGCTTTTTGATCTCGTCCAGAAACGAGTTCTTGGTCAGCAGCGTCAATGTCGCGAAGGCGGCGATGGTCGAAGCCACAACTGGCAGCGTGATGTGCCAGAAGTAATCCAGAACCTTGCCAACCAGACTGAGACTGTCCCAATTGTCCGACGTCAGCCCCCGCAGCGGGAAGATCTGCCAGTACGAACCACCGGCAAACAGGACAAGCAGAAGGATGGCGAACAGAAAGCCGGGGATAGCGTAGGCCACGATAATCGCGCCACTGGTCCAGGTATCAAAGGTTGAGCCATCCCGGACCGCCTTGCGGATACCCAGCGGAATGGAAACCAGATAGGCGATCAGGGTCGACCACAGGCCAAGCGAGATCGATACCGGCATCTTTTCCAGCACAAGGTCGATCACGCTGATCGAACGGAAGTAGCTTTCACCGAAATCCAGCGTCAGATAGTTGCCCATCATGGACAGGAACCGCTCGAGCGGCGGCTTGTCGAACCCGAATTCTTTTTCAAGCTGGGCAATGAATTCAGGCGGCAGACCTCGTGCGCCGACATATTTGTCATCGAACCCGCCAGCAGGTTCGGCGCTGGCCCCGGCTTCGCCCGATCCGGCAAAACCGGCGAACACATCACCCTGCCCTTCGATCTGGGCGATGATCTGCTCGACCGGGCCGCCCGGCACGAACTGCACCAGCGTGAAGTTGACGATCATGATGCCCAGAAGCGTCGGAATAACCAGCAACAGGCGGCGGAGAATATAGGCGCCCATTTTACCGCAGCGCGCCCTTTGCCTTCAGCGCGGCCTGTTTCTCGGAGTTTACCCACCACAGATCAAGATAGCCAAGACCGAACGGGGGCAGGTTTTCAGGGTATTCGTACATATCGTAATAGGCCGTCCAGTAGTCCGCTATATAGCCATCGGGGATGACGAAGAACTCATACCGCAATGCCCGGTCAAGCGCCATCAGGGCTGCATCCTGGGTTTCCTGATTTTCCGTTTCGAACGATGCTTCGATAATCGCATCGACCAGAGGGCTGGCCAGACCGGCGGGGTTGAACAGGCTGAACGCGGCCTCATCCGAGCCGTACATCTGGCTCAACCCACCACCCGTCGACAGGAAAGAACCATAGCGCGTGGAATACACCATGTCGTAATCCCGCTCGCGACTGCGCAGAGTGTACTGGGCGGGATCCACCTTTTCCGCGCTAGCGTCCACACCGATTGCCTGTAGGTTTTGCACAAATGTCTCGATCATTGTCGCGGTCGAGGTCGGGATATTGGATGGATAGGGGATGTTGACCTTCAGAGTCTGCCCCTGCGCGTTGCGGCGCAGATTTCCGTCGCTCACCTGCCAACCGGCCTCGTCCAGCAGGTTCGAAGCCTGACGCAGGTTACGCCTGTCATTCAAACGTCCGGACCGGGATTCATGCGTGACGACAGCCGGCTCAGCCAGAAATTCCGATGGCACCACTTCCCCCAGAGACTGCAGGAATGTCAGCTCTGCACCTTCAGGGGTGCCTTTCGCCTCAAGATGTGTACCTTCCACGAAAGAACTGCGCGGAGAGTTCAGACCGAACATCAGGGATTCGTTGGCCCATTCAAAGTTGAAGGCCAGCGCCAGCGCCTTGCGAACGTTCTTGTCTGCAAATTGCGGCTTGCCCAGATTGAACACGAAACCCGACGGCGTCGGGGGGCTGCCATCCGGGATTTCATCCTGAACCACCGAGCCTTCGGTCAGCTTTGGGAAATCATAGCTGGACGCCCAGAGCTTGGGGTCGCTTTCGATCCGCATCGTGTATTCACCGGCCTTGAACGCCTCGAACGCGGCGGTCTGATCGGCGAAATACTCCACCCGGATGGTGTCATAGTTGTGCCGCCCACGATTGATCGGCAGGTCCTTGCCCCAGTAATCATCGCGGCGTTTGTACAGAATGCGCCGGTTGATGTCATAGCTGTCCAGCTTGTACGGGCCGGACCCGACGGCCACTTCGAGGCGCGGCTCGTCCAGGCGGCGGGACTCGTCAGCCTCGAACCATGCCTTCGAGAACACGGGCGTTGAACCAACGGTCTCGATCAGGCTGCGGCGAGTGACCTCGGGATCGAAGGTAAATTTGACGGTGTGATCATCCAGCGCTTCGGCGTTTGTCACCATCCGGCCCACGGCCTGCGCATAAGATGGCAAGCCCTGTTCGATAAACAGCCTGTGGCTGTACACGACATCATCGGCGGTGACCGGAGATCCATCCCAGAATGTGGCCTCGGGGCGGAGATGGAAAATGACGTAATTGCGACCCTCGTCGTATTCCAGGCTTTCCGCCAGCACCCCGTAATATTGCCCGACACTATCATCGGTGCTTTCGATCAGACGGTCATACTGAAGTGTGGTCAGTGCTCCGGCGCGCCCCTTGCGGGAATAGGGGTTAAGAGAGTCGAATGTCCCGGATGCCGACAACGCCAGTTCGCCACCCTTGGGGGCATCGGGATTGACGTATTCAAGATGCGGATAGTCCTCGGGATAATCCAGATTGCCGAAATAAGAATACCCATGACTGCGTGTGATACCTTCATCCCCGGCGCGTACCTCCCCCGAGGCTGCAAGTGTCAGCGCAAGTGAAACTCCAAGCGCAGCCGCCCATGCCCGATGTTTGGGTTTCAGCGCGACGGTCGGCACTTGGGGGGATTTCATCTGGCTCTTCCTCTGGTCGATATCGTTCTTTATTTCGTTTGCGCTAGCTAAAGGTCCAGCACTGGCAGTTGCAAGTTTAGAATGCGTGAACGCTTTGTGAAGTTTGATTTATAAGCTAATTTGGGCGGATTAACGCAATTTCCTGACATTCAAATCTGTGTCAAAGCGAATGCATGGACAACAAATTTTCACACCCCCAGGTAACAGGGATAACAATGCTGCGCCAAGAGGCGCCTCTGATCGTCGGCGTTCTGACCGTCGCACTCTTTCAGTTCGGCGGCGATCTGTGGCTGAAGGATCTGCAAAATCCCCTGTTCGCGGCGGTTCTGTTCCTTGGTCTGTTCATTGCGGTTCTATGGGCATCGTTCGGCGTTGTTCGCCACGCAGACGCTCTGGCAGAGTTGCTGGGCGAACCCTATGGGACGTTGATCCTGACGGTTTCGGTCATCGGTATCGAAGTGTCGCTGATCGTTGCGGTAATGCTGTCAGGCGACTCGGCCCCGACGTTGGCGCGGGACACCATGTTCGCGGTTCTGATGATCGTTCTGAACGGTCTGGTCGGAGCGGCCCTCTTGTTCGGTGGCCTGCGCCATTCGACACAAAACTACAATCTGCAGGGCGCGCGGGCATTTTTTGCCGTTCTGTTTCCTCTGTCCATACTGGCGCTGGTTCTGCCGCGGTTCACCACCTCGACACCTGATCCCAGCTATGCGCCGCTGCAAGCCATGTTCCTTGCCTGCGCGACGACCCTTCTTTATCTGGTATTTCTGGGTATTCAGACGGTCCGGCACCGAACCTTTTTCGAACAGCCCTACTTTCCGGATGACAACCCCAGCCGCAGTTCAGCAACCGATGACGTGCACGAGCATCATGGCCCGATCAGGTCCGGAACGTATCACGCCGTGTTCCTGATCCTGACTTTGCTGCCGATCATCCTGTTGTCCAAACGGGTGGCAAAACTGGTGGATTTCGGAATTGTCGGTGTTGGCGCGCCTGCGGCGTTGGGCGGTGTGCTGATCGCGCTGCTGATCCTGACCCCTGAAAGCATGGCTGCAATCAACGCGGCGCGGGCAAACCGGCTGCAGCGTTCGATCAACCTGTTGCTGGGTTCGGCCCTTGCATCGATCGGCATGACCGTTCCGGCCGTGCTTTCGGTCGGGTTGATTATGGGGCTCTCGGTGCCTTTGGGTCTGGATGACGCGTCGATCATCATGCTGTTGCTGACGCTGCTGACCTGCAACCTGACGTTTGGCGGCACCCGCACCAGCATCCTGCAGGGCGCCGTGCATCTGGTCCTGTTTCTTGTCTACCTGATGCTGATCTTTTTTCCCTGATCGCGCACAAAAAAAGCCGCTGCACGGGGCAGCGGCCTTTCAATTCAAATCCCGGTGACCGGATCAGTCGCCAATGGTTTGCAGATATGCAATCAGGTTGACCCGATCCTCGGCCTTTCTCAGACCGGCGAAGCTCATGGATGTACCCGAAATATACGAGCTCGGCTTGAGCAGGAATGCATCCAGTGCTTCCGGCGTCCAGTTGCCGCCATGCGACTGCATGCCTGCGGAATAGCCGGTGAAACCTTCGGCTGAGGCCAGCGGGCGGTCTACGACACCGTAAAGGTACGGACCGGTACCATTGGCACCTTTTTCCAGCTTGTGACACGCGGTGCACTTGCGGAATACCCGCGCACCTTTTTCGGGATCGGCTGCGGCCAGCAGTTCCTCGAATACCACCTCTTCGCCGTCAGCGCTTTCACCCGAGCTTTCGGTCTCGATGATATAGGCGGCTTCGGCGTCGTGCCCCCCAACACTATAGAGAACGTCGGCGCCCCATTTGGCCAGGAGCAGCGCCAAAAAGGCGCCAAACAGGCCGGCAGCGGCCTTGGTAACTGTCATCGTGTCGAACATTGATCGCGAGTCCATTTCAGCTGTCTGCGCGGGTGTCTAAGGCTTCCACTTGCAAGAGGCAAGGTATAGACACCGCGACTAAACGCCCAATCAATAACCTGTTGCAGGGAATCGTCCAATGACAAATCGCATCGCCTTTCAGGGAGAGCCCGGCGCCTATAGTCACGAGGCCTGCAGGAATGCAAAGCCCGACATGGACGCGCTGCCCTGCCGTACCTTCGAAGACGTGATCGAATCGGTCCGGTCCGGCGAAGCGGAACTGGCGATGCTGCCGGTCGAAAACTCGACCTATGGCAGAGTTGCCGACATTCACCGGCTGCTGCCCCACAGCGGTCTGCACATCATCGACGAGGCTTTCGTTCGCGTTCACATCAACCTGCTGGGCGTTCCGGGGGCAACGCTGAGCGACGTTACCGAAGCGCATTCCCATCTGGTCCTTTTGCCCCAGTGCGAAGGATTTCTGCGTCAGCACAACATTCGCGGACGTGTCAGCCCGGACAATGCGCGCGCCGCCCGCGAAGTGGCGGAACAAGCCGAAAAGCACTCGGCAGCATTGGCAAGCGAGCTTGCAGGTGAAATTTACGGGCTGAACGTTCTGGCCCGCCATATCGAAGATCGTGGCGACAACACCACCCGATTTCTGGTCATGTCGCGGCAAGCCGACGAATCGCGCCGCGGCGCACACGGTATGCTGACCAGTTTCGTCTTTCAGGTCCGCAACATCCCGGCAGCGCTTTACAAGGCGATGGGCGGTTTCGCCACCAATGGCGTCAACATGACAAAGCTTGAAAGCTACATGGTCGACGGATCGTTCACGGCCACCCAGTTTTATGCGGACATCGTCGGGCATCCCGATGACGAGAACGTGAAACTGGCCATGGATGAATTAGAGCACTTCACCACAAATGTCGAAATTCTGGGTGTTTACCCGGCAGCACGCCCCCGAAACTGAGTTTAACAGGCAGCGGTGCAGGGACCAATTTCAGGTCCTGTGCGCATTCCGCTCTTCGAGATTCCGCGCGAACTCGGAAAAGCGAACCTGAAACTGACGTTTGATGCGGGACCGCCCGAGTTTCAGTGATTGCAGCAACAAACGTGCCGGCAGCGTTTTTGCGGCAATAGAGGTATTGATGCTCAATCGTGTTCTTCGTTGTGACAACGCCATCAGTTCGATCACGGTTTCTCCGCTCATGCCTTTGCTCAGGGCCTCGAAACGCATCAGGGACGGTGCCTCACAATTGGTCAGGACCACATTAACATGGCGCGGTTTCCCGCGAATGGTGACCACCGTTTCCCAACTCGTACCGGCCATATCATGATCCGGAGTACCGATACGCCGGATTTCGAGCCCGCGCCGGATGGCCATGCGCTCAAAACGGTCGAAATCAGCAACCATGTCGAAAACGGCGTGGATCGGGGCTTCGATATCTTCTCTGGCTGAAAATTGCATCGTGTTTCTGACGGCTCTCTTTTGCGGTGCAGTCTTTCCTCAGTCCAGCGTATCCGCAAGCCAGTTTTGCAGCAGGTAATGCGCAATCGCACCTTTTCGGGCAGGCAATAGCTTGGGATGGTCCCCGGCAAAAGCCTGCATCATTTCGCTTTTGCTGACCCAGAGCGCATCCTCGATCTCAACCGGATCGATCCTGATCTCGCGTGAAAGCGCCTCACCATGGCACCCGAACATCAGGGATGCCGGGAAAGGCCAGGGCTGACTGGCCAGATAACCGACCTGCCCGACAGGCACGCCTGCCTCTTCCATGACCTCGCGCCGCACTGCGGCCTCCAACGTCTCACCCGGTTCAACAAATCCCGCAAGCAGTGAGTACATCCCCTCAGGCCAACCGGGCGACCGCCCCATCAGCACGGAATCGCCATGCGTTATCAGCATGATCACAACTGGATCAGTGCGGGGAAAGTGCTGCCCGTTGCAAGCTGGACAGCTTCGCTGCCATCCAGCCTGCGTTATCTGGCTTGGCGCGCCGCATCTGGCACAGAACCGGTGTGTTTCATGCCAGCCGATCACGGCCTTTGCAGTGGCCGCCAGTTCAGCATCCCGCGTATTCAGACGGGTCATGATCCGGCGTAGTTCGGCAAATACATGGCCTTCTGGCAAATCCGGGTGCTGCTGTTCGGTTCTATCGACAAAGTTGCCGACACCTGAAAGATCAAGCCCTTCGGCTGCCCAGTTTGAAATGTCAGCAGCAAAAATGGGTGCTCCGCCACTCCCGACACCCAGTAAAACCGGCTCTTCCATCGCACCGCCCGGACCTGCCGTAACAAGCGGATGAGACATCCGCACATAAGCAAGATGATTGAGGCGCTCGCCCTGCACCAGAACCTTGCCGCGCCACAGCAGCAGGCATTGCGCATCCTGATGCACCACGGCATTGGCCATCGCCTGTGGATCACTACGAATATGCGCCGCCCGATCCAGACCCGATCCGCCGAATGTTACCTGCTCTGCGCGTTTCATTCCCGCCCTCATTTGTTACGGGCAAATGGCTGCCACGGCTGGCCCGGCGGCGCAATGCCCGTTCTAATGTCAAAAGACCTCATATACGCCTTGGCGCGGTTTAATAAGCTAATTACGTTTGATGTTGTCGGGTTGCCATTTTCCGATCTGTTGCCTATATCGGCTGCGAGAGGTTGGCGCGGGCGAGCGCCTCGCCAACCTGGTCAGGTCCGGAAGGAAGCAGCCACAACGAGTCCCGCTTGGGTCGATGTCCAGCCTCTCACCTTTTCCTGCTACAATCGTGATCGCAAGAACCGCGCTGGTCTGACGGTTTGTGCCCGTAACAGTGGCCGACTATTCACGCCATCAGCTTAGGCCAGACGGCTGCATTCCGGCGGGCGAATGCCCCGAGATGCCCAACGTCCTCAAGCCCGAAGTCACCCGGATTCAATTCGTGCCTTTGCGCTGCGGGGCCATAGACATCGGCCAGACGCCAGACACATTTCGGAGGAATCACCTGATCGTCGGTAAAGGCAAACATCTCCACCTGAGCGTCCGAACGGCCCCAATCCGCTGCTGGCAGGCCCTGTCCCGCTTCGGGCAGATAGCTTTGCCGCGAGGTGCACCATTTCCGCCACTGCCAATAGACCAGCGGCGGCAAATCCGCGCCAAACCCGATCATCCGCCCGGGAAGATACCCCATCAAGCGAACCAGCAGAGGCGCGTGGCCAAACCAGAACAGCCGCGCCAGTCCCTGATAGGGCCATGGGTGATCACTGTGATGCACCAGACCCGAGCAGACGCAGATCATCCGGTCGATCTCTTCAATACCGGGTTGCACCGGCCCAAGCATCCCGCCAACGGAATGACCTATGACCCACAGTTTCGCGTTAGGGAACCTGCGCCGCATCTCAGTTCGTGCAGCTGGCATATCGATCAGGGCCCAGTCTGCCATGGTCACTGTGGACGCCTTTAGTGGGCCTGTCTGCGAATGGCCGAAATCACGATAGTCATAGGTCAGGCAGGCCATTCCCTTTTCCGCTGCCAGCCATCGGGCAAAATGCTTGTAATAATCCCTGGGTACACCCGTCGCGCCGTTAAGAACGACCACCACTGAAGGTTCAGATGCCGGTGAATACAGGCGGGCCGAAAGTTCCGCGCCGCCCGATGGAAACCTGAAATCTTCGACTGCTACCGAGTTCTGGCTGTCCAACATCACACACCCCGCCAATCACTGGACCAATCGGTCCATTCAATTCGTTCTGGACCAATCGGTCTAATCTCGTCAATATGCAATTCAAATGACCGAACGTCCGCTTCCGACCAAAGACCGCCTGATCCGCACCGCTGCCGAGCTGTTCCAGCGTTCGGGTTATCATGGCGTTGGTCTGTCTGAATTGCTTATGGCTGCGAATGCGCCCAAGGGTTCGCTTTATCATCACTTTCCGAACGGTAAATCCGATCTGGCGCTTGCTGCCGCGACATGGGCGTCGGATGGCATGCTGCGCCTGATCGCAGCCTCGTTTGAGCCCGCCGGGAACTTTCGAGAAGGTGTTGAGACCCTGTGCCACAAGATCGCGAAACTTTTCGATAAGTCAGGGCATTGGGACACCTGCCCCATCTCGGCAACGCTGTTCGAAGGGCCCGAGAACACCGAATTTCGCGAGCACGCCTATCATCTGTACGAAGGCTGGATGACCGAAGTGAAAGACCACGCAAGGCGCCTGAACGTACCAGACCCCGACCTTCAGGCAGATGCACTGTTCATCCTGCTGCAGGGCGGATGGCAACTGGCGCGCGCCCGGCAGAATTCGGACGTACTGCGCGGACTTCCAAAGATGATGCGGTTCGACGAATTCCGTTGACCCGGGCGCTTCCGTGCGGGTAGCACTTGCGTGATGGTTTCCGTGCCGAATCTTCGGACGGGATGAAAAGGGAACACGGTGCGGTTCAATTGAACCAATGCCGCGACTGCCCCCGCAACTGTAGGCGGAGAGCAATGCCGAAATGCCACTGGCCGAATGGCCGGGAAGGTCGGCAAAGCAATGACCCGCAAGTCAGGAGACCTGCCATCGAAACTGTAACTCGAATTCGGGCGGGGTGTCCGTAATGGGTTTGACGCACAGCGCCGTCTTTCCCCTGATCAACGCCCCATCCGTCGCGCGGAGGGCGCATCATGATTTTGAAAACCGAGACACACGTGCTTTCAGCCACGGTCTGCCAACGTACCGGCGAACCCTGCCCGGCGTTGTTGCACATGGCAAACACTCTTACCAAGGCCGTCACACAGGCTCGCCGGGCAACTTCGGACGGCTTCGAGATCGAGGGTAACATTGAACTTGCACATTGCCCTGGCGGCTGTACGGCGCGGTTTCACGCAAATGGAAGCCGGATTCGCGTGTACTGCGATGTGGATGAAGCAACCGAAACCGCTCAGCTGGACCGCTATGCGGATGTCCTGTTGAATCCGGCCTCAACATCCCTGCCGTCCGGTTGGATCACCAATCCACCCTGCGCGATTCTAGAGGCGACGCCTCGAGCAGCCAACGCCGCCACCTGTGGTCCGACCCACGCTTCGGCTTAAGTCACCGCAAGTTACTGTCAGTGCTGCGCGTGCGCCTGCGCGGGCTTTGTGGCCCAGTCCAACTGCCCTTCGGTCTCGACCGCGCAAGGGCGCACGGCACGCAGGCGGCTCAGCGCCTTTGCGGGTGTTTCGCCGCACTCTACCATCAACCGCAGGGCAACCATGCCCGAGCGGCCGCACCCGCCTTTGCAATGCACCAGCACACGTCCACCACCCGACAACGCCTGCCGGGCAGAGGCGCTAGCATCACGCCATCGCGCGCGAATTTCGGCAGGCGGCGCTCCGAAATCCTCGACTGGCAGATGCACCCAGCGGCTGGCGCGGCTTTGAATGTCGGTGCCAAAATGCCGCGCGCCCTCCTGAATCATCTCAACCTCGGTGGTCATCGAGATCACAAGGCCTGGTTGCCAGTCGGCAATCGTGTTCAAATCTTCGGAATATCTTCCGCCACGTCCCGGCAGCGGGGAAATGGCCAGCGTTCCGCCGCCGACCTGCAAGGCGTATATCACCAGTTCAGACATTTAACTCCCCCCAAACAGACCCTGTCAGTCATGGCCGTCCGGTTACCCACAGCTGTAATTTACCCCGCATCGGGCATTATCCAAATTAATTTCGCAACGACCTGCTGTGGACGCGGGCGGCGGGGGGCTCTACGCTGCGGCTTCAGTACGAATCCGCCAGAGCAGACATGACCGACACCGCATCCACGGCCTATCAGGTCCTTGCCCGAAAATACCGCCCCGAAACCTTTGCCGATCTTGTCGGTCAGGACGCGATGGTGCGGACACTGAAAAATGCCTTCGAAGCCGATCGGATTGCGCAGGCTTTTATCATGACCGGTATTCGGGGCACCGGCAAAACCACCACCGCACGGATCATTGCCAAGGGCATGAACTGCATCGGCCCGGATGGTGAAGGCGGTCCAACGACGGAACCCTGTGGCAAGTGTGAACATTGCACGGCCATCATGGAAGGCCGCCATGTTGATGTCATGGAAATGGATGCGGCCAGCCGCACCGGCGTCAACGATATTCGCGAGATCATCGACTCGGTCCGCTACCGCGCCGCCAGCGCGCGCTATAAAATCTACATCATCGACGAAGTGCACATGCTGTCGACCAGCGCCTTCAACGCGCTGCTCAAAACGCTGGAGGAACCACCCGAGCATGTAAAGTTCATCTTCGCCACCACCGAGATTCGCAAGGTTCCGGTGACGGTTCTGTCCCGCTGCCAGCGCTTTGATCTGCGCAGGATCGAGCCTGAGGACATGCTTGGCCTGTTGCGCAGAATCGCTAGCGCCGAAAGCGCGGAAATCGCCGAAGACGCACTGGCCCTGATCACCCGCGCCGCGGAAGGTTCCGCCCGTGACGCGACATCGCTGCTGGATCAGGCGATTTCTCATGGGGCGGGGGAAACCTCGGCCGATCAGGTACGCGCGATGCTGGGGCTGGCGGACAGAGGGCGCGTACTGGATCTGACTGACATGATCCTGCGCGGCGACGCGGCGGGGGCACTGACCGAACTGGGCGCGCAATATGCCGAAGGGGCCGACCCGCTGGCGGTATTGCGCGATCTGGCCGAAATCACCCATTGGATATCGGTGGTCAAAATCACGCCGGACGCCGCCGAGGACCCGACCGTTTCACCGGACGAACGCGCCCGCGGCCAGCAGATGGCGCAGGCCCTGCCGATGCGCGTGCTGACCCGGATGTGGCAAATGCTGTTGAAGGCGCTGGAAGAAGTAGCCGCCGCACCTAACGCCATGATGGCGGCGGAAATGGCGGTTATCCGCCTGACGCATGTGGCCGACCTGCCCAGCCCCGAGGAACTGATCCGGCGTCTTCAGGACACGCCTCCTCCGCCTCCGGGCGGCCCGGGCGGTGGCGTCCCGGTAAACGGCAACAGTTCTGCCGTCACAAATGCGGGTGTCGTTGCCGCACCTGCCCATGTGCCGCCACCGCGTGGAAGCGGAGGTGCACCGACAGCCGCTCTGGCGCAGGAACTGCAGGCGGCCCTGGCGCGTTATCCGACCTTTGAGCATGTGGTCGAACTGATCCGCTCGAACCGCGACGTAAAGCTGCTGGTTGAGGTGGAAAGCGGTGTGCGACTGGTATCATACCAACCGGGCCGGATCGAATTCACGCCAACCGAACAGGCCCCGACGGATCTGGCGCAACGGTTGGGTTCATCCCTGCAGCGCTGGACGGGGAACAGATGGGCGGTGTCCGTCGCCTCGAACGGCGACGCGCCGACGATTGCCGAATTGCGCGACGCCGCAGAACTCGCCCTGAGGGCCGAAGCCGGAGAACATCCGATGGTACAGGCCGTGCTGGCGCAGTTCCCCAAGGCACGCATCACCAAGATTCAGACCGTTGAGCAACTGGCCGCCAAGGTCGAGACCGAAGCCCTACCCGAGGTCGAGGATGAGTGGGATCCATTCGAAGAAGACTGACGCGTCTTGCACACATCTGCAGCGATGTCGCAAACCGGCTTGAAACCCGGGCCTGCGCCTCTCACTCTGACCAAAACCCTGCGAGTTTGAGTGACATGAGAACAACCCCGCTGCATCAAAGGTTTGGACTGACCATTCACGACGTGGATTTGCGCGAGGTGACGGAAAGCCACCTCTATCCCGAAATCCGGGCAGCGTTCGAGGCGCATTCCCTACTGCTGTTCCCCGGCCAGTCGATCTCCGATTCGGATCACACGCGCCTTGGCGCATTGTTTGGCCCACTGGAAAATCGCGAAGCCATGGCCGCCGGGCGGGATCTGGAGTTTCAGGTCTCGGAACTATCCAACCAGACTGACAAAGGAATGCGAGCCCGGGACGATCTGCGGCTTCTGGATCTGCAGGCCAACATGTTGTGGCACACCGACAGCACATTTCTGCCGATCCCTGCATTGATCAACATTCTGACGGCGCATGTCGTACCGCCAAGCGGCGGCGAAACCCAGATCGCCTCAACGCGTGCGGCATGGGCCGATATGCCGGACCATCTGAAAGATGCCTTGCGCGATGCCATAATCTGGCACAGGCTTTCACATTCCCGGTCGAAGATCTCGGCCGACCTTGCCGCTTTGCCGCGCATGACCCGCTGGCCCGACCGGCCATGGCGCGCGATCTGGACAAATCCGGTGACCAGGGAAGAAGCGCTGTTTATCGCCTCGCACGCCTTTGCCATAGAAGGCATGGGTCATTCCGAAAGCCAGCAAACCCTTGAAGAGGCAATCGAATTCTGCACGCGCCCTGAATATGTTTATTCTCATGAGTGGAAGGTCGGCGACGTTCTGATCTGGGATGAACGCGCAACACTGCATCGGGGTCGCCCGTGGGATTATGATCATCCCCGCGTTTTACGCTCGATCTGCTGCTCGGTGACCGAAGCGGATGGTCTGAATTCCGTGCGCGTCATCTGAGCCACCCTGCCCCTTGTGCCGCGCACTGACCCCCCGTATCTAGGCGTCAAACCGGCATACAGGAGAAAACCAATGCTCAAAGGACTCGGCGGATTGGGCGATATGGCCAAGATGATGAAATCCGCACAGGAACTGCAGACCAAGATGACCGAGATGCAGGAAGAGCTGAACAACATCGTGGTCACAGGCGAATCTGGCGCGGGCCTTGTCAAGGCAACCGCATCCGCCAAAGGCGATTTGAAGGGCCTCGATATTGATCCGTCGATCTTCAATGGCGACGACAAGGAAGTGGTCGAGGACCTGATCCTTGCCGCCATCAAGGACGCGCAGGTCAAGGCGGCCGAGCGTTCGCAGGAAGAAATGGCAAAACTCACTGAAAGCATGGGTCTGCCGAAAGACATCAAGCTGCCGTTCTGATACACCCTCCTGACGGATCAATGGCCGGGCATCGGTGCCCGGCCCATTTGCAGGAGAACGCGTGGTGAGTTCGAACAGCGATATCGACAACCTGATCGACCTGATGGCCAAGCTGCCGGGCCTCGGGCCGCGCTCGGCCCGCCGCGCGGTATTGCACCTGATCCGCAAACGCGCCCTGCTGCTGACACCTCTGTCTGACGCGATGCAGCAGGTGGCCGCCACCGCCCGCGAATGCCTGAACTGCGGCAATGTAGGCACCACCGATATCTGCGATATCTGCGACAACGAAGTCCGCGCTACCGGAGAGTTGTGCGTGGTCGAGGATGTGGCCGACCTCTGGGCGATGGAGCGCGCAGGGGTATTCAAAGGCCGCTATCACGTTCTGGGCGGCACGCTGTCGGCGCTGGACGGGGTCGGCCCGGACGAATTGCGCATTCCGCGCCTCAAGGATCGGGTGACGGCCGAGGGGATATCCGAGGTCATTCTGGCGCTGAACGCCACCGTCGACGGCCAGACCACGGCCCACTACATCGCGGATCAGCTGGAGGGACAGGTGCGCCTGACCTCACTGGCGCAAGGTGTGCCGATTGGCGGAGAGCTGGATTACCTGGATGACGGGACAATTACGGCAGCGCTGCGGGCGCGGAAGGAAATTTAGACTAGTAGCACTTTTCAGCTCCAGTTGACCGAATTTTACCGGAACACATCAAATTCTCACAGGTATTCTCTTGAACAAATACCCCGATCTTTTTGTCCTGAGGCACGGTGAAACCGAGTGGAATAAGCTGGGTAAATTCCAGGGCCGCAAGGATTCTCCTCTGACCGAAACCGGCAAGTCTCAGGCGGTGAGGCAGTACGAGATCCTCAACCGCGTTCCAAACGCGCCTTCACGTGTTTTCGTCAGCCCGCAGGAGCGGGCTCAACACACGGCGAGGCTGGCAATTGCGCCTCATTTGGTAGCAAAATCCGACAATCGGTTGATGGAGATAGCCTTTGGCCAATGGGAAGGTGCCACAAGAGATTTCATCCGAACCCAGATCGAATCCCCGTACGAAAGTCATCATTGGTTTTTTCAAAGTCCTGGCGGTGAAAGCTTTGAGGACATTGCCATAAGAGTCCGATCCTTTCTGGACGAGCAGGACGCACCGGCAATTGTAGTAACACATGGTGTTACCTCACTGGTGCTCAGGGGTATCTGGTTAGGGCTGGATTTGGATCAGCTTCTTCAGCTGCCAAGGACCCAGGGGTGCATTTTTCACCTCTCCCAAAACTCCGAAACCATCCTGATGTGACCCGGCTGTCAGCAATTGGGGCAGAATTTGACTGCATTAGCCGCACCTGCTTTCTGACAAGCCTCTATGGCTGGCCGCCATACTGCGCTAAAGAATGATAAACTCAGCGTTTTTTTGGGAGCTTTTCGATGACCCGCCTTCTCGCCCTTGCCTTTGCCGCCTTCACCGCAACTGCCGCTATGTCTCAGGAACTGATCGACAAGGGCTTTGTCGAAGGCTGGAACATCATGATGGACCCCAGCCTTGGCAACGGGTGCCTGATCCAGACGGTTTATCAGGACCTCTCGGTTGTTCGCCTGGGTTATGACGCGCTGGGCAATCGTGGGTATTTTACCGTCTACAACAAGGCTTGGGGTGATATCGAACCGGGGCAGAGCTATCCGATCCGGTTCGAACTGGACGGCAAGAGCTTTGATGCCACGGCGATCGGGTTCAGACAGGACCGTGTGCCGGGAGGAACGGTGTTTTTCACCGACCGGAATTTCGTCAATGCCATTGCGAAGAACAAGACCATGACCGTCTATAACCCATCAGGTGAGCGGGTGATGGCGATTGACCTAAAAGGGACCGCCAAGGCACTGGAATACGCACGGGATTGCCAGAACAAGAAGCTCTAGCGAATCGGATCGAACAGGGCGTCCTTGGCGGTGCAGTCACGGATCACATCCCGACCGCAGGGCACGGGATCAAGATCACGGGACAGGCACAGGCGGACCTCTTCGATGTATCCATCCCGGCAGGTCACCGTGACCATGTCTCTTTCCAGACCCGGATTGGCTTTCAGAAACGCCTCCTCAACCACCGAGGCGGGCAGCTTGACGGATGCGTCCAGCTTGCGGAACACCTTGGGGCGCTCGACTCGGTCGTAGGCCTGCCGTGAAAGGGCGAAATAGTCGGGCGCGGAAAGGCCGGAACAAGTGCCGTGTTTTTTCCACTGATGCCAGGCCAGACCGGAACTGCCCTGAATATCTTCCATTTCACGGGTCATGCCGCGCGATGGGGGTGCCTCAGTGGTCCGGCAGAAAGCTGGCCAGCCCTGATGGTACTGCGGCCAGAGCCCGTGCAGAATCCACCCGTGGTCATGCCGCGCGTCGCATTGGTCCGACCCGCGCGCATCGCCTTCGCGCGCGCACCAGTTGGGCGACCAACTGAGAGACAGGACATAGTAGTCGAATTCGCCCGCCTTTTCGCCATCCGCCAGCACCGCCATCGCACTGAACATCCACAAAACCGGCCCCAGAACCACCCAGCGCATTCGCCTCTTCCCTTCTTGCCCATGCGCGACTATATACAGCCCAAGTTCCCCGACAACGGAAACCTGCCCCAACACCACGGGGCCGCCGAATTCCGGCGACGGGACAGATGTATTTATAGGAGACGGGCTGATGGCAAAACCGCTTATGGCCAAGGCAACAGCCGTATGGCTGGTGGACAACACCACGATCAGCTTCAAGCAGATCGCGGATTTCGTGGGGATGCACGAGCTTGAGGTGCAGGGCATCGCAGACGGAGATGTTGCGGCTGGCGTCAAAGGTTTCGACCCGATTGCCAACAACCAACTGACGCAGGACGAGATCGACACGGCGCAGGGCAACCCACTGCACAAGCTGAAGCTCAAGTTCAACCCCGCCGCTACCGGCGAGGAAAAACGCCGTGGCCCGCGTTATACACCGCTGTCCAAGCGTCAGGACCGTCCGAACTCGATCCTGTGGCTGGTCAAGTTTCACCCGGAACTCAGCGATGGCCAAATCGCCAAACTGGTGGGCACCACCAAACCCACGATCCAGTCGATCCGCGAACGCACACACTGGAACATCGCCAACATGCAGCCGATCGATCCGGTCGCTCTGGGCCTCTGCAAACAGTCGGAACTGGATGCTGTGGTCCAAAAGGCCGCTGCCAAGAAAGCAGCCGAAGGCGGCGTGATGAGCGATGATGAGCGCCGCAAGCTGGTCTCGACCGAACAGTCGCTGGAAATGGACGCCGCACCGAAAATTCCGACGGCAATCGAAGGTCTGGAAACATTCTCGTTGTCCGATGATGGCGAAGATGAGAAAGACAGCGATCCGATCATCGACGCGGACAGCTTCTTCAACCTGCCCAAAGGCGGCGGCGACGACGAAGACGAGGATGGCGAAACCCGTCCCTGACCCGAATTGGCCCCGGCCTGATCAGGCCGGGGTTTTCTGTATCTGCAGGATGCAATGCTGAACGTTCTTTCAACTGTCTTTGGCCCCCACCGGGCCGTCTCGATCTATGTTTTTTTTCAGACCAAGGGGTTGGCCGTTCTGGGCGTTGTAGCCCTGTTCGCCATTCTGACCGGCCTGCTTTTGTTCAGCGGCGATGGCAGGCACGAGCATGACTCGTTCATGACTGTGCCCGTTCTGTCCGCCACGCCGATCAACGGAGACCTGAACAACGGCGTCATCGCATCGGTACGTTTGCCGGACGGGTCTGCCGCATCGATCACATCAACCGAGGCCGAGGTTTCGACAACCGTGGGAACGACTGCCTGCATAGAGAAACGGGTTTTTGTCGAAAGCGGTGACGCGCGATACCGTTTTAAACTTCCGCGATATTGCGAGGCCGGATAACGGAATACCCGTTGCCAGGTGGAGTGCCGCCCGCCCCTTTATAACGGGCGGCACTCTTATCAGATCAGCTGGAACAATGCCCCCGCCGCAATTGCCCCACTGATACCAAGCCCAAGATATGTCGCGAATACGCGCGGCTTGACCAGAGACCAGACTGCCGCCATCGCAGGGATCGAGCTGACAGCGCCCGCCACCATAAAGGCCATCGCGGCGCCTGCAGTCATGCCCTGTTCCATCAGCCCTGCCAGAAGCGGCGGCGCTACATAAGAATTCAGGTAAGCAGGCATCCCGACCAGAGCGGCGACAATGATGGGGAAAAGACCTTCACCGCCGACTGCTCCCGCGATCAGATCCGCAGGGACATAGCTGACCAGCAAGGCCTCCAGAACATAGGCGAAGGCCAACCATTTCAGCAGGAACAGGCCGTTATGCACGAATTCGGTGCGGAACTTGCTGCGGCGCTCGGCCTCTTCCCAAAACCGCCAATGTGGCTTTTCCTCCTTGCTGGGGCCGCAGCCGCAGCAGCCAGCGGGCTTGTATTCCCGCAACGGTTCAGCAAACGCGCCCTGTTTCATCAACAGTTTCACGGCAAAGCCCCCAAACAGTCCCAACGCAATAGCGGCAACAGCCTTGCCAATCGCGAAAGGCCAGCCCAGTGCCCCTGCCGTAATCAAAAGGGTCGGCGGGTCGATCAAAGGGGAGCTCAGCCAGAATGCCATCACAGCAGACAGCGGGGCGCCCAACGCCAGCAAACCGGCAATGAACGGAATGACCTCGCAGGAGCAGAACGGGGCAAGCCCGCCAAAGAGCGCGGCCAGATAGATCATCCGCGTCTCGCGCCCGACAAAAGCGCGCGCGACCATCACCTCGGCACCTGTCGCCTTGAGATAGGCGAGCAACAGAACCGCAAACAGAATATACTGCCCGGTATGGGCCAACGCCTTGCCCGCGAAGGTCACGACCGTGGTCCAGTTTCCGGGATCAAGCACGGCGACGGCCGCCAGAATGGCAACAATCAGCGCCCAGGGTGTCTTGGCCCATTCCAGCGCGCTTTTGGCAACTGGTCTGGGATTTTGCGTCAGTTCAGCCATTGTTGGCGGCCTTTCTCTCTTCGTCGGCGCAACATTCGCTCAGAATGAATTGCGCAAGTTTTTTAAGTTCATCAAACCGTGCCCGGTTGATCGTGGTGCGTCCGGCCTTTTCCTGTTCAACCACTCCACCGGCCGCCAGAAACCTGAGGTGATGCGCCAGTGTCGACGGCGCGATGCCCGTCCGGTTCTGGATTTCACCCACGGTCAGACCCGCCTCACCGGCGCGGACCAGTGTCTTGAGCACCTGAAGCCGGGCTTCGGATCCCATTGCAGAAAAACCCGCGGCTGCTGTTTCCCACATTGCTTATCTCCATTAAACTAGATTTCTAGTTATTTGGTTTAGAATCGTGTGGAAGTCAACCAAATTTTCTCAGCTGAGGGATCGTTTCGAATGTAAGTCCAGATTGTGCGCACCTTAAGTCCACGTTAAGGTGCCTGAATGGGGATCGCAGTCGACACATTCTTTCTGAAACCTGACGGGCAAGGCACACTGCAGGCGCAAATCCAGCAGATGATCGCCGAAGGCATCCTGTCAGGACGATTCCATGTGGGGGAAAAGCTGCCGTCATCCCGGAAACTGGCCGGTCATCTGGGGGTCAGCCGAATCACCGTCACGCTGGCCTATACCGAGCTTCTGGCCAATGATTACCTCGTCTCTCGGGGACGATCCGGCTACTATGTTTCTGAAAATGCACCTGTTCCACCAACCTATGCACCCATGCAGCGCGGTGAGGAAACCGTGGATTGGGGCAAGGCGCTGGCGCGGCGATTCTCGGGCGGCGACGTTCTGCCAAAGCCGATGGACTGGCGCGACTATCGCTATCCTTTCATCTACGGACAGGCCGATCGGACCCTGTTTGACCATGCCAATTGGCGCCTGTGCGCGGTGCGCGCCCTGGGGCACAAGGATTTCGCCTCGTTGACTGGCGATTATGTCGATGCGGATGATCCTTTGCTGGTCGAGTTCATCGCGCGTCACACTCTGCCACGACGGGGAATCGCTGCCCGACCCGAAGAAATACTGATCACGCTTGGGGCACAGAACGCCCTCTGGCTAGCTTCGCGGGTGTTGCTGAACCGCAGCCGCAAGGCAGCGATCGAAGACCCCTGCTATTACGCCCTGCGCGAGTTGCTGCTGCGATCGGAATGCAAACTCGCACCACTGCGTGTCGATATGGACGGTTTGCCACCGCAAGCCATTCCCGACGACACAGATGTGATCTTTACCACGCCCAGCCATCAATGCCCGACAACAGCCACCATGCCGCTTGAGCGTCGGCACGAGCTTTTGCAACGCGCCCGTGAAATCGACGCCATGATTGTCGAAGATGATTACGAATTTGAGATGGCTTTTCTTGGCGCACCTTCCCCGGCGCTCAAGTCTCTGGACCGCGATGGCCGGGTCATCTACGTCGGCAGTTTTTCGAAATCCCTGTTTCCCGGTCTGCGCCTTGGATACATGGTCGGATCGGAACGTTTCATCCGCGAAGCGCGGGCCTTGCGCTCTCTGGTCCTGCGCCATCCGCCCGGCCACGTGCAGCGTACGGCTGCCTATTTTCTGTCTCTCGGGCATTACGACGCGCAGATCAGGCGAATGTCCAAAGCCCTGCAAGAACGTCGAATAGCGATTGAGGACGCGATTGAGGACGCGGGCCTGACAGCTGCCGGGCGCGGTGTTCACGGCGGGTCGTCAATCTGGATGAAAGCGCCGGATCATGTGAACACGACAACGCTGTCGCGCACACTGCAGAAACAGAGCGTGCATATCGAACCCGGAGAGCCGTTCTTTTTCGGGGCGGACCGTCCGCGAAACTATTTCCGGCTGGGGTATTCCTCGATCACCCCGGATCGGATTCGGCCGGGGATTGACCTCATCGCTTCGGCAATCCAATCCGCATAGGTCTTTACTGGACATACCCGGCCATTCAGTCTGGCCCTAACCTACTGCCACCCCTTCCGCCTATTCCAGATTCAACGCCCGGGCATCCGCCTTGGCAATCATCATTGCTGCTTGGAGTACACCCCGATGAAGATGACGACGGAAGAGGCCTTTGTTAAGGTACTGCAGATGCATGGTATTGAGCATGCGTTTGGGATTATTGGCTCGGCGATGATGC
>NZ_JBQFSB010000018.1:0-27769 GCF_056537725.1 Ruegeria sp. C11
TGGTGCTGGTCGACCTGCGCCCCAAGGGCGTCAAGGGCAACGCCACCGAAAAGGCTCTGGGCCGGGCGCATATCACCTGCAACAAGAACGGCGTGCCGTTTGATCCTGAAAAGCCCACGATCACCAGCGGCATCCGCCTGGGGTCGCCCGCCGGCACCACCCGCGGGTTCGGCGAGGCCGAATTCCGCCAGATCGCCGACTGGATCATCGAGGTTGTGGACGGTCTGGCGGCCAATGGCGAAGACGGCAACAGCGCCGTCGAGGCCAAGGTCCGGTCCGAAGTCGCCGCCCTCTGCGCCCGCTTCCCGATCTACCCGAACCTATAAAGACACCCTCTTTGAGACACGCAAACGGCGCCACAATGGCGCCGTTTCCGATTCAGATCAGGTTCTGGCTTGCATTCTGCAGCCGCCGGACGGTTGCCGGGCTTGCGCCGGGGCCGGGTATTGCGCGCAGGTTTTCCGGCTTAATCTCGGCCCCGTCCGCATCAAAGAAACGAGTTGTGTCCAAAGGGCGGCCGGTTTCCCCGTTCAAATGCATTACCGGCTCTTTGCCCGGCCCGTATTCGAATGTATTGGCCCACTCACTCATGGTGATCATCACCGGCAACAGGGCTTTGCCCTTTTCCGTCAGGCCATAGGCCGTTCGGGTTCCGTTTACACCAATTTCGATCTCTTCGAATATCGAATGATCCACCAGTACCTTCAGACGATCCGACAGGATATTTCGCGACGCGCCGGTGTTTCGCCGGAATTCCGTGAACCGGGTTGCCCCATAGAATGCTTCCCGCACAAGCAGCCATGTCCAACGATCCCCGAAGATATTCATCATCGCCGCAATACCGCAGGTATGCGTGTGCTGGTTCGCCATCTGTGATCTCCGAATTTTGTCTTGAGACACGACTAGCACAAATATGGTTGCTTTTCGAGACCAAGTAGAATTAGTCTTGAAACAAGACCAACCAGTGTTCACGCGACAGAAAAGGGATGGACGATGTCGGAAAAGCAGGCCTGCCTGATCATCGGTGCGGGGGACGATACCGGCGCAGCCATTGCACGCGCCTTTGCAAACGAAGGCATGATCGTGTGCCTTGTGCGCAGGCCGCGTCATGCCGAGGCACTGGAAGCCCTCGCGGCCTCCATCCGTGACAGCGGCGGCGAGGCGCTTGCCATGCCCACTGATGCACGCGACGAAGAGGAAATGGTGGCCCTGATAAACCGCATCGAGGCCGAAGTGGCGCCAATCGAAGTCGCCATATTCAACATCGGCGCAAATGTCCGCTTTTCCATCACCCAGACGACAGCGCGCGTTTATCGCAAAGTCTGGGAAATGGCGACATTTGCTGGCTTTCTCATGGGGCGCGAGGTTGCCGGCAAAATGCTGGAACGCAAGCGGGGCACGATCATCTTTACCGGCGCCTCCGCCAGCATTCGCGGACGTGAAGGGTTTTCGGCTTTTTCGGGTGCCAAACACGCGCTCAGGGCCCTTGCTCAATCCATGGCACGCGAGCTTGGGCCAAAGAACATCCATGTGGCGCACACCGTGATCGATGGTGCCATCGATTCAAACTTCATCCGAGAAAACGTGCCGGGCGTGGATGACTTGCGCGAAAACGATGCTCTGCTGAACCCCGATGCCATCGCGCAGAATTATGTAATGCTGCACAAGCAGCCACGAACCGCATGGACGCATGAGCTGGATCTGCGTCCATGGACCGAAAAATGGTAAGGAGAGTGTGGCCATGACCACTACGATCGATTTCATATTCGATTTCGGCAGCCCAAATGCCTATTTCGTGCACAAGGTCTTGCCGGATATTGCGCAGCGGGCGGGTGTTCAGGTCAACTATATCCCGTGCCTGCTGGGCGGGATATTCAAAAGCACTGGCAATCAGCCACCTATGGTGGCCTTTGCCAACGTGCCCGCAAAAATGAACTATGAACGGCTGGAGATGCAGCGGTTCATTGCCCGGCATGGACTGACCAAGTTCAACTTCAACCCGCACTTTCCGGTGAATACGCTGATGTTGATGCGCGGGGCCGTTGCTGCGGAACTGGATGGGACATTGGCGGCCTATTGCGACACCGGGTTTCAGGCAATGTGGGAAGATGGCCTTAAGATGGATGACCCATCGGTGATGGCCGAAGTTTTTGACAAGGCCGGTTTCGACGGACAGTCGATCCTTGAGCGCACACAGGACCCCGAGGTCAAGGCGCGGCTTGTTAAAAATACCTCTGACGCTGTGGATCGCGGGGTCTTTGGATCTCCGACTTTGTTCGTTGGGGACGAGATGTTCTTTGGCAAAGAACGTCTTGGTCAGGTCGAAGAGATGATCAACGGGTAATCATAGGGCAGGGCGCTGGTTTACAGACGGATTTTCGGCTGTCGCGGCGCAGTCCAATAGGCGCCGGAATCCTCGCGGGTTGCCTCGTATCTGGCAATTCGCCTCTGTGCTTCCTCACCACCGGCAGAGACCAGATGCCCGATCAGGCATTCGATCACCGCCATCGCCCCGCCGTAGCAGCCAAAATAGTGTTGTGACTGAGTGGTGACCGGAAACACCACATCCGGTTCGACGCGCGGGGCGATCACCTCGCTATCGGAAATCAGGATAAGGCGTGCGCCGCGTTCCTTTGCATAACGAAGGGATTGGATCGTGTCGGCGGAATAAGGGGAAAACGTGATCCCGATCAGACAGTCCCTTTCATCCGCCGTGATCAGCTCATCCACCGCCGATCCCACATGTCGCGGAATAAGCTGAAGACTGGGCAATGCCATTCGGCCCGCATAGTGAAAATAGTAGGCCAGAGCATAGCTGGCGCGTGTAGCGGTGACGTAACACGTGCGCGCTGTGGTCATGTGTTTCAGCGCCGTCGCAATTCTGTCCTGCGTCATCAACCGCAGGGAACGCGAGACGATATTGATTTCGTTTCTTGCGACAAGCGCCTGATTGCGGGCCAGATCATCGCCACCCTCAAGGCGCCCCAACCAGTCCTCACCCAGCTTTTCCTCGCGGTCGGTCATCAGCGCCTGACGAAACGGGTCGCGAAAAGGTTCGAACCCGTCGAACCCCATGCGTTGCGCCAATCGCACCAGAGAGTTCGGGCTTACCCCGATCTTGTCCGCCGATACCCGGATCGGGTCCATGCCAAACTCGCCGGGGTGGTCGATGATGTGTTTGGCCACAGATTTCAGCCGGGGCGGCATCGTGTCGATATCCGCCTTGAGGCGGGCAATCAGGCGGGATTTGCGATTCTGGTCCATGCCCAATAAAAACATCTGTTCTGAAAACTGGAAAGCACGAACAGACTTGGGTTAGTGGTCCGGAACTCTTTCCAGAAATCAGCGCATCACGAAGGGGTCCGGAATGGGGTCGTCGCTGGTACGCAGCCAGACAGACTTGATCCTTGTATAGTCCAATGCCGCCTGAAGCCCGCCTTCACGGCCATGCCCTGACAGTCCATGCCCCCCGAAGGGCGCAATCGGGCTGACGGCGCGATAGGTATTCACCCAGACTATTCCGGATCGGATTTTGCGGATCATCCGATGTGCGCGTGTCAGGTTTTGGGTAAAGACACCGGCTGCCAGCCCGTATTGGGTGTCGTTGGCGATGCGGATTGCTTCGGCCTCATCCTCAAAGGACACCACCGACAGAACGGGGCCAAAGAACTCCTGACTTAGGCTTGGGGCGTTCGGCGCGTCGGAACAATCAAGAATGGTCGGGGCAAAGTAGAACCCATCTCGTTCAAGTGCCGCGCCGCCGGTGATCAAATCTGCCCCTTCGTCCACGGATTGAGCAATCAGGCCCAGTGCATTGTCGCGCTGGCGCAGAGTGCAAAGGGGACCAACCTCGGTCGCCATGTCATCAGGAGCGCCGATAACAACCGCTTCGGCTTTTTCCTTCAAACGCCTGAGGAATTCGTCCTTGATCGAGCTTTGCACCAGCAACCTCGACCCGGCCACGCAACTTTGACCGGTGGCTGCAAAAATGCCCGAGACCTGCGCGTTTACCGCGCTTTCGATATCGGCGTCATCGAAAACGATGAAAGGGGATTTTCCGCCAAGCTCCAACGAGGTCGACGCCAGGTTTTCGGCCGAATTGCGAACGATATGGCGCGCGGTTTCCGGACCGCCTGTAAAGGCCACGTGATCCACTAATGGATGGCTCGTCAGCGTTGCGCCCACATCAGGACCGCCGGTGATGACGTTCAGGACACCTTTCGGAAACCCCGCCTGATCAAAGATTCGGGCAAATTCCAGCATCGGGGCAGGGGCGTCTTCGGACGCTTTCAGGACAACGGTACACCCCGCCGCCAGCGCGGGTCCGATTTTCACCGCCGACAGGAACAGCTGCGAATTCCACGGGACGATCGCGGCGACAACACCAACTGGTTCGCGGCGTAGCCAGACCTCCATGTCTGGCTTGTCGATCGGCAGATGGGCACCTTCTATCTTATCGGCAAGGCCCGCGTAATAACGATAGTATTCGGCGACATAGGCGATCTGGGCGCTGGTTTCGCGGATGATCTTGCCCGTATCGCGGGTCTCGATCGCGGCCAGGTGCTGTGCGTTCTCGCCAAGCAATTCCGCAAGACGCAGCAACAGCTTGCCCCGGCCTGTGGCCGTCATGTCCGCCCATTCCGGGGAAACAAACGCAGTCGATGCAGCTTGGACTGCGCGTTCCACATCTCCGGTGCTAGCTTGGGCCATTTTTGCCCACGGCTTGCCCGTTGCCGGGTCCAGACTGTCGAACTGAGCTGAGCCGTCGGAAAACTCGCCGTCGATATAGTGCTGAAATATCTGCATTTCTGCTCCTGACAGGGCCTTATTGAAAGGCGGGCATCACGTCGTTGATGAATCGCTCAAGCGAGGCTTTCTTGCGCTCGAACGTCATCGAACTGTCAATCCAGAAGGAATATTCGTCATATCCCAGCGCTTCATAGGTTTTCAGCCGTTCAATAACCTTTTCGGGCGTGCCGATCACCAGATCTCGTTCCATCGCATCGGGCGAGTATATCGGATGGGCCGCAATTTCGTCTTCGGATAGCGGTTCGATCAGACCTTGCGTGACATCGCGTTTGTTCATGAACCATGCGCCAAAGTAGCAGTAGAAACGGTTCAGCTCGACGGCGCCCAGTTTGGTGTCTTCTTCGCTGTCAGCCACGTATGTATGCATCAGTAGCATGATCTTTGGACGTGGCCGTTCCGGGAATTTCTCGCAGGCGGCGTTGAATTTACTCATCAGGTCATGAATTTCCCCGTCCCCGTTCCACAGGGGCGTGACCTGCACGTTGCACCCGTTTGAGACGGCGAATTCATGGCTGTTGGGGTCGCGCGCCGCAATCCAGATCGGCGGTCCGTCTTTTTGCAGCGGCTGCGGGGACGAGGTGGTTTTGGGGAACGAATGAAACTCTCCGTTATGGTCATAGTCGCCTTTCCATAGGGCCTGAACCGCAGGTACCAGTTCGCGCATGCGCTGACCGGCCTCCCACGCGTCCATGCCAGGCATCAGGCGTTCATACTCAAAGGAATACGCTCCGCGTGCGATGCCCAGCTCAAGACGGCCATCGGTGATGATATCGGTCATCGCCGCCTCACCCGCCAGCCGGACCGGGTGCCAGAAGGGCGCGACCACCGTACCGGTGCCCAGCCGCACGTTTTCGGTGTGACGCGCCAGATCGACAAGGTTCAGCATCGGGTTGGGCGCGATAGTGAAATTCATACCGTGATGCTCGCCCGTCCAGACCGCATGCATCCCGCCCCGGTCAGCGATTTTGCACAGCTCGACAAATTCGTCATAAAGCTGTTTCTGATCCTCATCCGAGGAAATGCGCTCCATATGCGCAAAAAGCGAGAACTTCATGCCTCAACTCCCTGATGTCATCGGGCGAACGGTGCCGCTGACCTGATTGCCGAAATATATCCCGAAATTCCCCAACTTACTTTCATCCGCGAACCGTTCCAGCATGGTGCAGATCGCCGGATCTGCAATGTCCATCAGGGTTGTTGGTGTAAGCTCGGTGAACATGCCTTGCGATGTGGCGTCATCACTTGCCTGACACAGAAACGAGATATGTTGCATTCCGCGCGCTTCGTCTTCGTAAACGGAATAGATAAATCCGGGCTCGGCCCTTGCGCCGCTTGCATCGATGAGCCGCTTCAATGCTGCTGTCGCGCCGTCCTTGCCGACCTTTGCTTCCGCAAGGGACAGTTGCCCGTCGCCGGGATCAATCAACAGAACCTTGCCCTGAAATTCGATCAGCGCCGACACCACGAGGTTGGTGGAATTGCTCAGGGCTTCAGCCTCGGCAGCAGGTGTCACATAGGCCCCGCGTGCATAGCCCAGACCGGGGCGGGTGGTGTTTTCAAAGGCTTCGACCTTGCCGATCAGGATCAGGTGGTCACCCGCTTCGACCGTTTGAAACACGGAACAGTCGAACCATGCTGAGACGCCGTCGAAAATCGGCGCGCCATTTGGGCCGGTTTGCCAGTCCACCGCTGCAAACCGATCCTCAACGGGACGCGCAAAGGTGTTGGAGACATCCATTTGCGCATCAGACAGGATGTTGATGGCAAACCCGGTTGCTGTACTGAACGCCTGATAATTGCGGGAGCTGTTGGCAAGGCAGACCGACACAAGCGGCGGATCAAGGGATACTGAGGAAAAGGAATTTGCCGTAAACCCCAGTGGATTGCCGTCGTGGTCATGGGTTGTGACAACGGTCACACCGGTCATGAATGCGCCGAACGCGTCGCGCAGCGCGCGTGGATCAATCGTGCTCATCGCTCGTCTCCCATTCCGCTGCAGGTGTGTTCAGCCAATCTTTCAGAGCATCGTTAACCTGCGATGGTGCTGTCAGGTTCACCATATGTCGATGCCCGCTGATCACTGCAGACCTGCCGTTCAACGCCGCCTGCGCCATGGCCCGGGACATGGCCGGAGTAGAATTCTGATCGCCCTCACCGGTCAGTGCCAGCAAAGGGCAGGAGATCGTGGAAAACCGATCCGCATAAGTGGCGTCACCGCGTGCAAAGGCCCGGTAGGCTGTCGCATAGCCATGAATATCCACCGTCGACAGCCATCCGGCAACCTGTTGGCGGGCACTCTGATCGGCGGGACCTGTGCCGAACCAGCGCGACAACGGAGTTTCAAGATCAAACGAGCCGTTGTGGATTTCTGCGGCGCGTGCTTCGACGGCGGCGCGGGCCTCGGCCGTGCGCCGGAATACCCCGTTCAGCAACGCAACCCGGGACACCATTCCCGGATGTGTCACGGCGTATCCACCGGCCACAAGCGCGCCCATGGAATGGCCCGCAAGGCTGACCGGACCTGTGTCCAAAGCCAGCAGAACAGCATGAAGCCAGTCCACGAACTCGGGCAGTTCGGCCCCGTCGGGCAGGGGGGCGCTGCCGCCATGTCCGGGCATGTCAATTGCCACGACGCGATGGCTATCCGATAGGGCATCGATCTGCGGGCCCCAAGCGCTGGACTGCATACCGACACCATGGATCAGCACCACGGTCGTACCGGTTCCTGCTTCCTGACAGGTGACCCGACCGAATGGCTCAGACAGCTGCAGGGTTGTCAACGTCATGGCCCAGTTCCTTGAGGTCCTGATAACGGTCGCCGATGCGGTGATGCGGCCGCCCGCCGATCGAGGCGCCAAGGGCGACTACAATCTCATCCGGCGCCGGGGCGTCCGCCACCTGCAGCTGGATGGTCAGATAATGGCTGCGCCGTCCACCGTCGTTCTTGTCCATCAGCGGAATCTGCAACGGCGCGTTCGCCGGACCCCGGGTGTTGGTGAACGCAAGATAAGACTTTGCGCCCACCGCCTCGCGATAATGGTTCCCAAAACGCAATGTGTGGATCAGGGCCGAGGCATGTTCGACCTCGCCGTTCACACCAACAATCGCGGATTTTCCGTAGCCTTCGACCTTGTCACCGCCGCCGGTGGCATCAAGGACCATGCCGGTCAGCAGCTCGCCCAGACCCGGGGCGCAGTCGTGAATTGCGGGCCTCAGGTCTTCGACAAATCCCTGGCCGGCCCACGGGTTTCGGATCACGGCAACGGCCGCAATCATCTTTAGGGGCGTTGCTGCTGTTTTACCGCCTTCGATCAGCGTGGTTTCGACATGCAGCAGGGTCTTGCGGATTTCAGCAGGCATCGGGGACCTCGGGTGTGATTCTCTGCGACACAAGATGGTATACCATAATACGGTATGTCAATATAGCTTGCCCGCTCAGACTTGCACTGCTATTGCGTGGCTCATGACCAGACCTGAGCTTGCAAAGATACCGCACCCCCCGGCCACCCTTCGTGACATGGTGCAGGAGCGTATGCGCGACGCGATTATCGAGGGGCATTTCAAGCCGGGTGAACGTCTGGTCGAACGCCCTTTGTGCGACCAGCTGGGCGTCAGCCGGACAGTCGTTCGCGAAACGATCCGCTATCTCGAGGCCGAGGGATTGGTCGAGATTCTGGCCGGACGCGGCCCCATCGTTGCACGGATGAGCTGGGACGACGCGCGCCAGATTTACGACATTCGCCGGATGCTGGAAACCGCGGCAGCCCGAACCTGCGCCGAACGGATAACGCCAGCACGGGCCGACCGCCTGCAGAAGGCGCTGGATCGTTTGAAACAGGGCTTCAAGGACAGCGCACCGGGCAATCTGTTTCGGTCAACGTCGGATTTCTACTCGGAAATCTTTGACGGCGCAGGGCATCATATAGCCTGGGAAGTCGTGCAGCGTCTGAACGGGCGCATCAGCAGGTTGCGCATGATGACCCTCGCCTCTTCCGAGCGCGCGCGTCCGGGGCCAGATCATATGCAGGCAATCTGCGATGCGATCCTGTCCGGTGACCCCGATGCAGCAGAAGCAGCCGTCGCCCGGCATCTCGATGATACGACCGCCATCGCAGAGCGGCTCTTGGCAGAAGACGCAGGCAAAGACTGAAGCATGACGCTGAAAATCGAAAACTCATGACAAGACTGCGGTGATCGCCTAGGCTTTTTCATTACACTATTAATACAAGTACCAGGTGGTCCTGTTGGAACAATTGGCCTTTACTTTCGAGATGGGTGTGGTTTGCGCACTGTTGGCCTTTACTGTTTTTCTTTTCGTGTCCGAAATCGTTCGAATTGACCTGTCCGCCATTCTGGTTCTGGTCATCATCGGCCTTCTCAGCTATGCGCCCGGCCTCGAAAATCTGGCAAACGTCCCACACCTGTTCGACGGCTTTGCCTCAAACGCGGTGATTTCCATCATAGCCGTCATGATCGTTGGCGCCGGACTGGACAAGACAGGTCTCATGAACAAGGTCGCCGCGATTATTCTGAAATATGGGGGCACAGCCGAGAACCGGGTGCTGCCGATTGTGTCCGGTACGGTGGGAGTTATTTCTTCGTTCATGCAGAATGTGGGGGCGGCCGCGCTTTTCCTGCCGGTTGTCAGCCGGATATCCTCAAGATCGGGAATTCCGCTGTCGCGCCTGCTGATGCCCATGGGATTTTGCGCCATTCTGGGTGGGACGATGACGATGGTCGGCTCATCCCCGCTTATCCTGCTGAATGACCTGATCCTGACCGCAAACGAAGGCCTGCCTGAATCTCAGAAGATGCAGCCGTTCGGCCTGTTTTCTGTCACGCCGATCGGTGCTGCACTGATCCTGTCGGGGATTGCGTATTTTCTGTTGCTTGGCCGATGGGTGCTGCCGGGCGATGCCGGGTCGGACAACACCGGTACGGGTCAGGGAATGCAAGAATATTTGCAACGGGTTTACGGTCTGCAAGCGGATGTCTTTGAAGTGATAGTCCCCGAGGACAGCCCTCTGGTCGGTCAGATTCTGGCTGACATCAATCATGAAAACCACCTGTACATCATCTCTACCTTTTACCGCGGCAAGACGTCGATGGTTCAGGTTCTGACGGCCGAGATTGCTGCGCCCTGCAGGCTGGCCATCATTGGCCAGCGCTGGGTGGTAGAGGAATTCGCCAAGAAATTCGGGCTGACTGTCCTTCCGGAACTGGACATTTTCGTCGAGGAATTTGCCCCCACCAACGCGGGCATCGCCGAGGTGGTTGTGACACCTGACAGCAAGCTGATTGGAAAATGCCCCCGCGAACTTCTGTTCCGCAAGACATACGGCATGTCACTGCTTGCAATTCATCGCGGCGAGGAAACGCTTAGCCACGTTGAAACGGACACGCATCAATCCACCCAGATCGGGCTTGAGAACTTTCACGCAGGCGACATGCTTGTGGCCCATACCCGCTGGGACAACCTGATGCGGATCAAACGCGATCCGGATTTTGTCGTGGTAACCTCAGATTTTCCACAAGATGAACTGCGGCCGCAAAAGGTTGGCTGGGCGCTGGCCTTTTTTGCTGTTTCGCTATCGCTGATTTTGTTCACGGATGTGCGGTTGTCGCTTTGTCTGCTAACCGGTGCCGCAGGTATGATGCTAACCCGCGTGCTCAGCGTGGACGAGGCATACCGGGCCGTGGGATGGAACACCGTATTTCTGTTGGCATGCCTGATACCCTTGGGTCAGGCCGTGCAGAATACTGGCACCGCGGCTTGGATCGCCCAGCAAATCATGATCATTCTGAATGGTTGGCCGATCTGGTCCCTTCAGGCCGGAGTCGCGATACTGGCCACCGCGTTCTCGCTGGTAATGTCCAATGTCGGGGCCACGGTGTTGCTGGTGCCACTTGCCGTGTCAATTGCGGTCGCGGCAGGCGCCAACCCGTCTGTCTTTGCGCTTACCGTCGCCATTTCGACGTCAAACAGCTTTATCATCCCAACACATCAGGTGAACGCCCTGATCATGGGTCCCGCTGGCTACAAGGTCATGGATTTCGTGCGTTCGGGCGGGGTGATGACGGTCCTGTTTCTGGTTGTCTCTCTGGTCATGCTCAACCTCATGTTCTGAGGTGTTGCCCGTCTAGACATGACTGCATCCAAAAGCGTGATTTCAGGCTGGGCATTGTTGCACACACTGAAAGTGTGTACTGTTTACACATGAAAGGGGGCCCGTCATGTCCCGGTCTGCAACAGACAAGCAACGCACGAACGTCACTTTGAATGCCGGGACGCTGGCGAAGGCCCGTGAACTGGGTCTCAATGTGTCTGCAATCAGTGATGCAGCATTGGCCCGCGCGGTTGCGCAGGCTGAGGCCAAGGCATGGGCCGATGAGAATTCCGCCGCGATTGCCGAGCGCCGGGAATGGATCAGGGAAAACGGAACGCCATTGGCGGATGTCCAGGTACTGAAAATCCACTGATGGCTCAGTTCCATGCCTATCGTATCGCGGACGACCGACTTGTTCTCGATCTTCAATCCGATCTGATTGAAACCGGAACACGTGTTGTCGCGCCGCTTATTCCGTTGTCACAAGGGCCCACCCCTCTGGCCAAGCTAGAGCCCATTTTCCAGATCGGTGAAATTGCTTACGTGCTGCACACGGCCGAACTGGCGGCGGTTCCTTCGGGTATCCTGAAAGGTCAGCCGCTTGCCGACCTGACCAGGCATGACTATCAAATCCGCCGAGCGCTCGACATGGTGTTTTTGGGGTTCTGACTGCCCACACCCAACCTCTTTTCATTTCATGCAAGGGTATCGCGCCTTTCCCCGATACAGTCACGGCATGGCCTGTATTTCCTCGTGCATCCAATCCAGAAAGGCGCTGCTGGCGGGGGTGACCGCATGCGGTGACGGAGCGAACAGATAATAGCCTTCGACAAGCGGCGCGCTGGCGGCAAAGGGACGTATCAAACGGCCATCCGACACCAGATTTGATACCAGTGTGTCATGGGCCATTGTCATCCCGGCCCCGTTTAGGGCGGCGGTGATTGCAATGACATAGGTCGAGGCCAGATTGATCTCTCCGGTCCTGTTGAATGGCACGCCACAGGCCTGGCGCCAGGCATCCCATGTGCCGATTGTACCCGCGCAGTCAAAAAGGGTTGCCGTTTCCAGATCAAACTCACCTTTCTGATAGTCAGGTGCACAAACCGGATAGAACCGGTCATTGGTCAGCCGTTGCGCGGTTTCGGACATCTCTTCTGGTCGTCCGAACCGAATTTCCAACGCCGCATGTTCTGCATGCCGCTCAGGATCCCAGATGGGTGTCACGATGTTCAGAACCAGCCATGGATGACGCGCATAGAGGCGATGCAATCGCGGTGCCAGCCAAAAGACCGAGAATGCCATGTTGCATTGCAGGCTCATCATCTGCCCCCGATCCCTACCGATAAAGGATCGGGTGCTGCTGGCGATCAGGCCAAAGGCTTCGCGAATGCCGGGCAGGTAGTTTGCGCCGTCTTCCGTAAGTTCCAGGCGGCGCGTTTTTCGGATGAAAAGATCGCGCCCCAGAAACGCTTCGAGGCTGCGAACATGCTGACTTACCGCGGATTGCGTCAGGTTCAGCTCGGTTGCGGCGCGTGTGAAATTCAGATGTCGCGCACTCTCGTCAAATGCGCGCAACCAGGTCAGGGGGGGCAGGCCGGATGGCTGATTTGTCATGATAAACGCATCCATTAGTTTTCTTAATGGCATAGCCCGGAATTCATCATTTGTCACCAAATCCCGGAGTCTGGCATTTCTTTAGAATTCTGAAAGGAACGCACAATGCTTCAGCCCATGACATCGACGAACCTAACACACTGGCCGGAACGTACTGACCTGGCTGCCACTTTCCGGTGGACTGCCAGATTGAACATGCACGAAGCCGTGGCGAATCATTTCTCGCTTGCCGTCAACGAGGATGGCACCCAATTCTTGATCAACCCGAACCAGCGCCATTTCAGCCGGATCAAGGCGTCGGATCTGCTTTTGCTGGATGCAAACGATCCTGATGTTCTGAACACACCGGATGCACCGGATCCAACGGCCTGGGGGCTGCATGGGTCAATCCACCGCCGCTGCCCGCATGCGCGCTGCGTCATGCATGTGCATTCGATCCATGCCACCGTGCTGGCCTGTCTCAAGGACAGCACCTTGCCGCCAATCGACCAGAATACCGCCACGTTCTACAATCGCTATGTCGTGGATGAAGACTTCTCGGGTCTTGCCTTTGAAAGTGAGGGTGAACGATGTGCCTCCATGCTCTCTGACCCGAAGATCAAGGTCATGATCATGGGCAACCACGGCGTGCTGGTAATCGGCGATTCGGTCGCGGATACGTTCAACCGGCTTTATTATTTCGAACGTGCAGCCGAAACCTATATCCGCGCGCTGCAATGCGGCGTGCCCCTGCGGGTTCTGTCGGACGAGATTGCAGAGAAAACAGCCCAAGAGCTGGACGATTACCCGGGTCAGGCAGAACAGCATCTGGCCGAGCTCAAAGCCATACTGGACCACGAAAACGACGACTACGCGAGCTGACACAATGCCTGATTACGTTCCCACCAATGCGGCGTCTTCCAGTGTCAGGCTGGACAAGAAGACCCTCAAATCCATTGCGGCAAGATCCGATGCGCCGGGGCTGATCTATCTGGCCAAATGGGCCGCTGCCCTGACCGCGACGGGTGTTCTGGTCTGGCTTGCGCTTGGGACGGTCTGGGTGTGGCCTGCGATGTTCATCCACGGTGTCATGCTGACGGTGCCGGCCTATTCCGCCAGCCACGAAGCGGCGCACGGTACGGCTTTTCGGACCCGCTGGCTGAATGAAACGGTGCTGTGGGTTACGTCGCTTCTTTATATGGAGGAGCCTCTGCACCGGCGCTACACGCATACAAACCATCACACCCACACATGGCACGTCGGCAAAGACAGCCAGATGCCATTCGACACGCCGATGGGGTTTGGCGGCTGGCTGACAGAGGTTACCGGGTTTGGGTTGCTGCGGTTTCACATGCAGGTGTTCTGGCATCTGGCCATCGGCAAATATACCGACACCATGAAAATGGTCACACCCGAGGATGAATTTCCCAAGATGACCCGCAATGCCCGGATCATGCTGGCAATCTATGCCCTGATCGCCATCGCACCTTTTGCGGGCATCTGGTGGCCGGTCTGGTTTATCGTGATCCCCCGCATCCTCGGTGCGCCCGTCATGTTGCTGTTCACGCTGATCCAGCATGTCGAGCTGCAGGAAAACTCGCCCTCGATCCTGGAAAGCACCCGGTCGTTCAAGGGGCATTGGCTGGCTGATTTTCTCTACATGAACATGAATAACCATGTGGAACATCACCTGTATCCGCAGGTGCCATTT
This sequence comes from Ruegeria sp. C11, assembly GCF_056537725.1. Classification (NCBI taxonomy): domain Bacteria; kingdom Pseudomonadati; phylum Pseudomonadota; class Alphaproteobacteria; order Rhodobacterales; family Roseobacteraceae; genus Ruegeria; species Ruegeria sp. C11. The sequence continues at coordinate 14,221 of NZ_JBQFSB010000018.1, forward strand.
CATGCGCTGCCTGATCTTGCCATAGCGATCAAGGAACAGGTGCCGGAACCCGACCCGGGTTTTCTGCGCACCAACTGGGAGGTGTTCGTCGTCACCCTGCGCCGGTCTCTGGGGTGGTCGACCAAGGCGGAGTCCATTCGGCAGGCGCCGCATATGATCACCGATGGCGGCCCGGTCAATCGCATCGCCGAGAGGACGATGTAAGACGAACCGGAGCCAGCAAAAAAGCCAGGTCGCCCGGACATGTCCGTACCCCGTGCATGTCCGGCGCCTGCACCATCCAATTCAGGGGAACGGGTCGCCGCCCTTTCAATGCTCCATGCGGAAGCCGCCGCCAAAAGTTTCCCTGTTCCGCCATCAAATTACAAACAGACAGCCAACAAGAAAGACCCGAGATATGAACGACTGGGTACATGCGTGCGCCACAGATGATGTGGATGAAGAGGACCTGATCCGTTGGGATCATGGCGGCCAGACCTATGCGATCTACAACACCGACAAGGGGTTCTTTGCGACGGATGGCCATTGCACCCACGAAGAGCAGCACCTTGAGGATGGTCTGGTCATCGATCAGGTCATCGAATGCCCTCTGCACGGTGGACGCTTTGATATCTGCACCGGCAAAGCGCTGTCCGCGCCGTGCACCGTTGATCTGAAAACCTATCCGGTCAGGATCGAAGACGGGCAGGTCTACGTGCAATTGCACAATACCTGAGCATAAGGGCGATTGGAGGGTCAGCTCCCGGAAGGTTCACGGCGTCAGTCCTTGGATCGCCGGACAATGTAGACCCCCGCCAGACACAGCGCAAAGCCACCGGCCACACGCCATGTTACGGGTTCTCCAAGTATCAGCCAGGCCAGCGCGATGGCCAGTGGCGTAACAAGGTAAAGAAGGGTCGATACGCGAGTCGTATCGCCACGCTGGATCAGCGCGACATAGAGGCTGATGGAAATCAGGGAATTGGCAACCACCAGATAGGCCAGCGACAGGATCAGGTCCGGGTGCCAGTGGACCACCATCGTTTCGGTGGTAAAGGCGATGGGTAGCAAAACGGCAAAACCCACGACGTACTGCACCATACCGCCAAGTACCGGGTCACTGCGCCGTCCGTGCAGTTTTTCCAGCAAGGTGGCGGCGGTCAGACCAAAAAGCGCGCTGACCGCAAGCAGCCCGGCAGAAAGAGGTGCGGCGTTGGTCCGATCAAAGACACATATCGCAACCCCGACAAACCCCAGCGCCAGACCGGCCCACATCACGGGCCTGCCGCGCACTTCTCCGACCAGCGGTGACAATGCGGCAACCAGCGCGGGCTGCAAGGCCATCACGATGGCCGTGGCGCCAGCGCCGAGCCCCTGTTTCATCGCCTGATACGCCAGCCCGAAATAGACGCACTGGATAAGAAATCCGCTGGCAGCCATGGCGGCCCAATGAACCGGATCGCGCGGCAGTGCCGGTCGGAACACCGCCAGCAGCGGCAAAAGGCACAGAACTGCCAGACCATATCGGATCGCCAGCATGGTCATCGGTTCGATATAGGGCAGCCCCAGCTTGGCAAAACTGTAGCCGCCTGCCCAGAACAGCACGAACAGAACCGGCGCACCTGTCCAGAAAACCGAGACCGCGCGTGCCGTGGTCATAGGCTACACCAGTTTTGCGGATAACCGCCCAAGCATGTCGAGACACAGTGCCATCTGATCGGCCGAAACGTATTCGTCCGGTTTATGCGCCTGCTCAATCGAGCCGGGACCGCAGACCACCACACTCATGCCGAGACCCTGAAAAATTCCTGCCTCGGTGCCAAAGGGCACAACATCCGCACCATTGGCCCCGGTCAGTTCCATCACCAGATCGCGGGCCTCGTTGTCGTCCATCGGCTCCAGCCCATCGACCTCACCGATCACTTCGGTCTCGATGTCGGCATCTGGATGGACGGCCTGCATCGCGGGGATAAGTGTATGGGCACAGAACCGGTGCAACTCGTCCTTGACGTAAGCCGCATCAGCTTGCTGCACCGGCCGCATTTCCCATTCCACCCGCGCTTTGCCGGGGATCACGTTGTGGGCCACGCCACCCACCAACGCACCGGTGTTGATCGTCGTCCAGGGTGGTTCGAACCGGCTGTTGTCTGGGGCACGGCCCTGCAGCCCGGCCTTCAGTTCCAGCAGTTTCGAAACATAGCGCACCGCGTATTCCACCGCGTTCACGCCGCGGTCGGGACCCGAGCCATGCCCCTCGAGCCCGGTGAAATGAGTGGTGTATTCATAACAGCCCTTGTGGCCTTCGATGATCCGCATCGACGTGGGTTCGCCAATGATCGCCACGGCAGGCTTTATGCCTTTCTCGCGCAGAGTATCGGCCAGCGCCCGGGCGCCGAAACAGCCGACTTCCTCGTCATAGGTAAAGGCGAAATGCACCGGACGCTGCAGATCGAGCTGTGCGTAACGCGGCGCCATGGCGACCGCGGCGGCGATGAATCCTTTCATGTCGCAGGTGCCGCGCCCAAACCAATGACCGTCACGCTCCTCCATCACGAACGGGTCGGACGACCAGTCCTGATCAGCCACCGGCACCACGTCGGAATGACCCGACAGCACGATGCCACCGTCGCGTTGCGGACCCAGCGTGGCGAATAGGTTGGCCTTTGTTCCGGTCTCATCATGCCAGATCTCGACCTCGGCCCCGCAGTCGGCCAGCCGATCCGCGAGGTGTTTGATCATGTCCAGATTGCTGTCCGAGGACACCGTGGGAAAGCTGATCAGCTCCCCCAAGAGTGTCTTGGTATCTTCAAGGTTGCCCAAGGCTTAGTCTTTCACAAAGAGCTTACGCTCGACATTGCACAGGGCTTCGGCTGGGCCGCTTTCGGTGATCACGATGGTTTCGGTGGTCTCCAGCCCCCAATCGTCCAGCCACAGACCGGGCATGAAGTGGAAGGTCATGCCGGGTTGCAGGACGGTCTCGTCGGTCGGGCGGATCGACACGGTGCGCTCGCCCCAGTCGGGCGGATAGGAAAGGCCGATCGGATAGCCGCAGCGCCCGCCGCGGTCGATGCCAACCTTGGCCAGTTCCGCATTCAGCGCATTGGCAATGTCACAGGCGCGATTACCGGCGCGTGCCGCCTGCAGCCCAGCCTCAAGCCCGGCTGTCAAGGCTTCGGATGCGTCGAGCATGTTTTGCGGCGGTTTGCCTAGAAACACGGACCGGCAGAGCGGCGCGTGATACCGGCGATAGCAGCCCGACAGTTCAAAAAAGGTGATCTCGCCCGACTTCATCTCATTGCCGTTCCAGGTCAGATGCGGTGCGGTGGCGTCAATGCCTGACGGGGTCAGCGGCACGATTGCCGGATAATCACCCCAGTCACCATCCACACCGGTTATGCCCGCGTGAAAGATGTCAGCGACCAACTCGTTCTTCAGAACGCCCGGTTTCGCCCTTTCCAGCCCGACACGGACGATTTTCTCCGAGATTTTTGCGGCCTTGCGGATGAATGCCATCTCTTCGTCCGACTTCACCCCGCGCTGCCAGTTCACCAGCGCCGTGGCATCCACCAGCGTGGCATTGGGCAATTCGGCGTCAAGCACCGCATGGGCCTTGGCGGAGTAATAGTAATTCTCCATCTCGACGCCGACGCGGGCATTCTCAAAACCCATCGCCTTAAGGTGGCCTGCAAGATCCTCCATCGGATGGCAGGTGGTGGACTGGATGTAATGATCGGCGTAACCCAGCACCTTTTCGTCTTCCATCCAGACGGTCCTACGCGCGCCGTTGGCATCCTGAACACGCCCCCACCACAGCGGATCGCCGTCCATGCCCAGAATCACGCCCTGATGCACATAAAAGGACCAGCCGTCATAACCGGTCAGCCAGGCCTGGTTCGACGGATCGGTGACAAACAGAACGTCAATCCCGGCCGCATCCATGGCCTTGCGGGTCTTGGCAATCCGGCGGTCGTATTCGGTCTGACTGAAAGGGGCATGTTCTATCGGCATGAGGTTTCGTCACCCTTTCTGATGCGCTTCTGCCGCAACTCTGTGTTTGTGCATGGCGGTTCGTCAATCAAAAACCATACCGGGTGATTTTCTTTGGCAATGACGGGGTCCCTATGGTGCGCATCGCATCGTTGCCGCCTTACCACGGCCCGTGGTTCGAAATCCCGTTCGCGACGCTCCAAGCGCCCGCATTCCTTGTGGTCAGACAAATGGACGACTGCCTGAGGGTGAGTTGTTTTCAAACCGGGATACCGAATGCGCATACGTCTTGCTGCTTTGATCATTGCCGTTGCTGCTGCCCTCTTGTCCTACAGCACATCTCGCCTGGCGCCCGCCCAGCCATCCCTGACGGACATATGCGTCGGTGGCTCGTGGGCCGAGTCTGCGGACTAGGTGGAGTTGGCCGTTGACAGATATATTGAACGGCTGGGAAACAAGTATCCCAACAGGCATCTCTAATAGTGCAGCAGGCAGGACGGCACCATCAACAGCCCAAAAATGCTGCAAATGCGAAAAATTGCGCGAACTGGGTCAAAATGCGCGCCTCCCTGCGATTGATCCCGTGGCGATCCTGATTTATGTGAGCCCTGTCAAAACAGAGTCACCCCCGGAGCGGTTGCATATCCACGCTCCGCCCGCGCCACGTCTTTCGTGGCATCACTCTCGGATCGCACGCCCCTAAAGGCTTAAAAAAGGTAAGGGAATATGGCAGATAAATCGAACTTCGACGTATTGTATACCATTGTAGACGAAGCGCCTGAACTGGCCAGCGCCTCGTTCCTGCCCATCATTCGCAAGTTCGCCTCGGCCGCTGGCGTCAGCGTCGGCACCAAGGATATCTCGCTGGCCGGTCGCATCCTTTCAACCTTTCCGGAAAACCTGACCGACGATCAGCGCATCACCGACGATCTGGCCGCACTGGGCGAGTTGGTGAAAACGCCCGATGCCAACGTGATCAAGCTGCCCAACATCTCGGCTTCGGTGCCGCAGCTGGTGGCTGCGATCGAAGAGCTGCAATCGCAGGGCTATGACATCCCGAACTATCCGGAAGAGCCATCGACCGACGAGGAAAAGGCAATCCGCGCGCGTTATGACGCCATCAAGGGTTCGGCCGTGAACCCGGTTCTGCGCGAAGGCAATAGCGACCGTCGTGCTGCGCGGGCGGTCAAGAACTATGCCCAGAAGAACCCGCATTCGATGGGTGAATGGGTGTCGGACAGCAAAACCAAAGTGTCGTCCATGTCAGGCAACGACTTCTATGCCAACGAAAAATCGGTAACCATCACTGCTGCGCAGGCGGGTGACGCAAAGATTGAATTCGTGGGTAAGGATGGCAGCGTAACCGTCCTGAAAGATGGCTGGCCGCTGGCAGAGGGTACCGTCGCCGACGCGACCTTCATGTCGGTCAAGGCTCTGTCCTCGTTCCTGGCGGACGCCATTGAAGACACCAAAAAAGACGGCACCATGTTCTCGTTGCACATGAAGGCCACGATGATGAAGGTCAGTGACCCGATCATCTTTGGTTATGCCGTCAAGGCGTGGCTGGCCCCTGTGTTCGAGCAATTCGGTGCCGAACTGGATGCGCTGGGTGTGAACCCGAACTCCGGCCTTGGCGATCTGCTGGACCGCGTGAAGGGCAATGCCGACATCATGGCCGCAATCGACGCCATCAAGGCGGACCGTCCGTCCATGTACATGGTCGACAGCGACAAGGGCATCACCAACCTGCACGTGCCATCGGACGTGATCATCGACGCCTCGATGCCCGCCGTGATCCGCGCAGGCGGCAAGGGCTGGGACGAAACCGGCGCCAAGGGCGACACCAACTGTGTCATCCCCGACCGCTGCTATGCTTCGGTCTATGACGAATCCATCAACTTCTTCAAAGCCAACGGCGCGCTGAACCCAGCCACCGCCGGTGCCGTGGCCAATGTCGGCCTGATGGCGCAAAAGGCCGAGGAATACGGCTCGCACCCGACCACGTTCCAGGCCCCGGCTGATGGCACCATCCGTATCGTTCTGGCCAATGGTGAGACGCTGCATGAGCACGCGGTTGAACAAGGCGACATCTGGCGCGCCTGCACGGTCAAGAAAGCCCCCATCGAGAACTGGATTCAGCTGGCGATGGATCGTCAGCGCCTGACCGGGTCCGAGGCGATCTTCTGGCTGGACGCAAACCGTGCCCATGATGCCGAGTTGATCAAGTACGTGAAACCCGCGCTTGAAGCTGCTGGTGTTGCGGACAAATTCCTGATCATGGCCCCGCGTGAGGCGACCCGCCAGTCACTGGAAACCATCACCGCAGGTAAGGACAGTATCGCCATCACCGGCAACGTGCTGCGCGACTACCTGACCGACCTGTTCCCGATCCTCGAACTGGGCACCTCGGCCAAGATGCTGTCCATCGTCAAGTTGATGAATGGCGGCGGTCTGTTCGAAACCGGTGCCGGTGGTTCGGCCCCGAAACACGTACAGCAGCTGGTTGAGGAAAGCCACCTGCGCTGGGATTCGATGGGTGAGTTCTGCGCCTTGGGTGAATCGTTGAACTTCCTGGCCGACAGCAAAGGCAACGCCAAGGCGGGTGTTCTGGGTGCCGCGGCCGAGGCTGCAACACAGGGTATTCTGGACAACAACCGGTCCCCTAGCCGCAAGGTGGGTCAGCCTGACAACCGTGACAGCCACTACTGGTTCGCCCGCTACTGGGCCGAGGCACTGGCGGCACAGACGGATGATGCCGAACTGGCGGCATTCTTTGCCCCGATCGCTGCGGAACTGGCCAAAAAAGAAGGCGACATTCTGGGTGAACTGGCAGCTGCACAGGGTAAGCCCGCTGATCTGGGCGGATATTATCACACCGACCCTGCCAAGACTGCCGCGGTCATGCGCCCAAGCGCCACGCTGAACGCGATTATCGGCTGATATTCTCTGAACTTTCGGTACTGGCCCCCGCCCACACGGGGGCCTTTGCTGTTTCCGGAAACCGTCAGATGACTGTTTCTGCCGCCTGTGCGTTGCTCATGTGTTGGCGACTCAGATGATCCAGAAACAGCTTGGAAACCCGCGTCGGCGCCGGGTGCTTTCTGGCGATGGCCGCAAAATTCGAGCGATAGTGAAACATCTCGGGCAGAACGGCCTGCATCTGGTTTTTGTCCACAAACTCTTTTGCAAGATGATCGGGTAAAAACCCCATATACCGGCCCGACATGATCAGAATTGCCAGTGCCTGTTCGTTCTGAACCTTGGCCGCGCGCCGAAAGCCCAGCCGCTGGCCGACCATCTGATTGGGAGAGCTGACGCTGATACCCGCATAGCCAAAGGATTGCACGTCCGACATGCTCAGCCCCGGTCCCTGCGCCCCGTACAGCGGATGCCCATGCCCGCAATACAGATACATGTTCTCTCCGTATAGCGGCACATAGTTCAGGCTGGGCGAGGGCCGGTGCAGCGCGACGATGCCCAGATCAAGCCGTCCGCTGATGACCATCGTCTCGATCACGTTGGGCGGCTCCAGCGATAGTTCAATCTCGACGGCGGGGGCGGATTTGTTGAATTCGGCAATGGTCCGCGACAGATGGGCCTCGGGGTTTGACGCACACTGATCGAACAGGGCCACCCGGATTGTTCCCGCCAGTTGTTCCTTGATCTCGTTCACCTCGGTCCTGAACTGCGATACCGAAATCAGCAGGTCCTCGGCGGCGCGCAATACCTTCTGGCCGTCCTCGGTCAGGGAAAACCCGCCGGGACCGCGGTTGCACAGTTTCAGGTTCAGTCGAAGCTCCAGATCCGAGATGTGTTTCGAGATCGTCGATTTGCCGATGTTCAGGTCGATTTCTGCCGCCGACAGACCGCCGCTTTCGACCACTGTCTTGAATATCCGCAGCAGGCGGATGTCGGTGTCGCTGATCCGTGTGGCAAGTGATTTCCGGGACATCTCTCAAGTTCGATATTTGTGAAACCTTTCGCGCAAAGATTAGCAACGAAGAAACGGTTTGCGCAAGATACGTTCGCGCCGCCGAGGCAGAATCGGACTGGCCAACTCTCCCCTGGCCGGCGCGCTCCTCGAAAACCTGACAAATGGGAGGACATCCATGTCATTCATCAACAAGCTTGGCACCTTCACCGCTGCTGTATCCGTGGCGGCCCTGATGGTAGCGGGCGCAGCCGACGCGAAGAACTTCAAGATCGCGGTTGGCGACAGTGCGGGCAGCCCGCAGGAAGCTACCGGCAAGTTCTTTGTCGAAGCTCTGGAAGAAAAATCAGGTGGTGAACACACCGGCACCCTGTTCCTGAACGGTCAGCTGGGTTCCGAACAGGACACCGTGAACGAAGCTGCCATCGGCACGCTGGACATGTCGCTGCTGGCGATCAACAACGTCACACCGTTCTCGCCGTCGGTGGGTGTGTTCACCCTGCCTTACGTGATCCTCAGCCTGGAAGACGCCGAAACCCTTACGCAGGGCCCGATCGGTCAGGAACTGACGGAAAACACCATCCGTGACGCAGGTGTCCGCATCATCGCGTGGACCTATACCGGCTTCCGCCGTCTGACCAACTCCAAGAAACCGGTCACTTCGGTTGCCGACCTGCAGGATCTGGTCATCCGCGTTCCCAAGAACGAGATCATGATCGAAACCTACAAGGCATGGGGCATCAGCCCGACCCCGATGGCCTGGTCGGAAACCTTCACCGGTCTGCAGACCAAAGTCGTCGACGGTCAGGACAACCCGTACATGACCATCAACGCGATGAAGTTCTACGAGGTTCAGGATCACGTCACCAACCTGCGTTACATCTTCTCGATCGAACCGCTGATCATTTCGGAATCCGTGTTCCAGGGCCTCAGCGAAGAAGAGCAGCAGATGATCCTCGAAGCCGGACAGGAAGCAACCCTGAAATCGGCTCAGTTCCTGCGCGACTCCGAGGCCGCGATCAAGGAAGAGCTGGTCGCCAAGGGCATGGAAATCGTCGATCCCGAGAATGACGAAGCCGAGTTCATCCAGCTCGCGACCGAAGCTGTATGGCCGCAGTTCTACGACTCCATCGGTGGCGTCGAAAAGATGAACGCCGTTCTGGCCGCCATCGGCCGCGACCCGGTCCAGCAATAATCGCCGCAGAGCGATATGAGGAAGAGCGCCACGGCGCTCTTCCCGTCTCAGGGAGGAGGGAAACCATATGTTCTGGAAGTTTCTGGACAATATAGAAAGCGTCATATGCCGGATATTGTTAACCGGCTTTGTCATCCTGCTGTTCGTGCAGATCGTGGCGCGCGAAATCTTCGGCTTTTCGATCAGCTGGATCGAAGAGCTCTCGGTCTACATGTTCGTCTGGTTCGTCTATTTCGGCGCCAGCTATGCGGCCCTAAAAGGCGCGCATAACCGCGTGACATTCCAGTTCAAGTTCCTGCCTGACGGTTCGATCAAGTACATCGAAGCGTTTGCCGATCTCTTCTGGCTCTTCTTCAATGTCTACTTCCTCTATCTGGCGACCGATTTCGTCTTCAACAAGATGAACAAGTTCTGGAAATCCCAGACTTTGGGCATCGAGATGAAATACATCTACATGGTGCTGCCCATCGCCTTTGCGCTGATGACCTTCCGCATCATTCAGGTGAACTACCGCCGCTTGATCAAAGGCGAAGACATCCACGATCCCGATCAGATCGACCTCGACGAAATCAAAGCCGCCACCGAAGCGGCAAAGCACGACTGAGGCAGGGAGGAAAAATCATGGAATCCGAAATCGTCACAATCCTGTTTGGATCATTCTTGTTTCTGCTGCTGATCGGCGCACCGATCACAGTTGCACTGGGCGTCGCATCGCTGGTCTCGTTCCTGTATCTGGGCGACAACCCGATCAAGTTCGTGCAGATCGCCTTTACCTCGGTTGGGTCCTTCCCGCTGATGGCGCTGCCTGCCTTTATCCTTGCCGGGGCCCTTATGGAGGCCGCCGGTATCTCAAAACGCCTGATCAATGTTGCCGAAAGTCTGGCCGGTCCGTTCACCGGCGGGATCTCGGCGGCGACCGTCATGGCCTGTCTTTTCTTTGGTGCCATCTCGGGCTCGGGCCCGGCAACAACCGCGGCGGTGGGGATGCTGATGATCCCCGCGATGATCGACCGCGGGTATGAGCGCGGCTATGCCTCGGCGATCACGGCCTCCTCGGGCGGCCTCGGGATTATCATTCCTCCCTCCATCCCGATGGTGATCTTCGGCATTGCCGCGCTCGGTATGGCGCCTCCGCCGGAAGCGGTCGAGAAATTCGGCACCTTCCAGTCGGTCTCGATCTCGAAACTGTTCATCGCTGGCTTTGTCCCGGCTTTCCTGATCGCCACCAGCCTGTTGATCCTGAACTATTTCATGTCAAAAAAGCGTGGCTACAAAGGCGTGGCTGAAGGCTGGTCGTTCCGCAACGTGATGTGCGAAATGTATCGTGGGTTCTGGTCGCTGATGGCGCCGCTGGTGATCCTTGGCGGTATCTATACCGGCTTTTTCACCCCGACCGAGGCCGCCATCGTCGCGATTTTCTACACGCTGGTCGTAGGTGTCGTGATCTATCGCGAACTGACATGGGCGTCGTTCTTCCAGTCGCTCGAGGCAACCACATGGCTGACCGGTCGCGTGCTGCTGATCCTGTTCACGGCAACCGTGTTTGGCCGTTTGCTGGTGGAAAACCAGATTCCGGCGATCATTGCGGACTCGATGCTCAGCTTTACCGACAACCTCTATGTGATCTGGGCTCTGATCATCTTCTTCCTGCTGTTTGTCGGCATGTTCATGGAGACGCTGGCCACCATCTTGATCCTGGTTCCGGTGATGCTGCCCGTTGCCTATTCGGTGGGCATCGACCCGATCCACTTTGGTGTGGTGATGGTTTGTACCCTTGGCATCGGTTTCCAGACGCCGCCGCTGGGTGAGAACCTGTTCATCGCCTCGGGTATCTCGAACATCACGATTGAACAGATCTCGTTGCGGGCGCTGCCGTTTGCGGCTGCTAACACCATCGCGATCTTCATCATCGCCTTCTTCCCCGAACTGTCGCTGTGGCTGCCACGGCTGCTGGGCTACTGACCCGGAAAGGATGACGACATGAAACAACTGGTCACCAACATCCTGTTTGCCACGGACCTGTCGGCCAACTCGACCCACGCCCTGCGCCATGCTGCCAGCATAGCGCAGGCGACCGGAGCGCAAATTCACGTCCTGCACGTGAACGAGCCGCTATCGGATGACGCCAAGATCACGATGGAGATGTTCATCCTGAACGAAGACACCCGAAAGACCGCGATGAAGCGCCGTCATGAAATGGTGCGTCAGGTTCTGGCCGAACGGCAGGCCAATTTCTGGGCGAACTTCACCGGCGATGACGCCAAGATCCGCGAACAGGTGACCTCGATCGAGGTCACCGACGGCCACCCGGCAGAAGTGATCTTGCGTCGGTCGGTCGAGCTGGAGTGCGACCTGATCGTGCTGGGCGCGCATGATCACGGATTCTCGCACACCTTTCTGGGCACCGTCGCCAAGCGCGTTCTGCGGCGCTCCAAAATCCCGACACTGATCGTACCGAACACGTACGAAACGTAACAACCCCTCTGAAAAGGAAGTACAAAATGAACAAAACCCTGACCGCGCAGGACTTGGCCGACACGTTCGACGCGTTCAACCGTCACGACATCGACGGTGTGATGACCCACTTTGCCGATGACTGTGTGTTCTACACCGTCGCCGGTGACGAGAAATATGGCAACAAGGTTGAAGGTTCTGAGGCCATCGCCGCCGCGTTCTCGGGTGTCTGGGCCGGTATGAAAGACGCCCATTGGGATCACCACAGCCACTTCGTTCACGGCGACCGTGCTGTATCGGAATGGACCTTCTCGGGTACCGATGCCAACGGCATGCGGATCGAGGCCGAAGGCGCCGATCTGTTCACCGTTCGTGACGGAAAAATTGTCGTAAAACAGGCGCTTCGTAAGACGCGCCCGATGTTCAAAGCCTGATCCGCCGCCCTGCGCGCAGCCCCGGAGAAAAACAAGAATGGTGGACAACAGCATCCCGCGTCACTGGCCAAAAACCAGCTATGACCCGAAATACGATCCCATTATCGACGCCGGTCCGGGTCATAACCGCGACCATGCCCCGACCTATTGGATTGGTACTGCGGGCACCCCGCCCGAAGATGACGGACCCGTTTCCGGCGATATGGACGCGGATGTCGTTGTCATCGGTTCGGGCTATACCGGCCTTTCGACCGCTATTCATCTTGCCAAGGAACACGGCATCCAAGCCGTTGTTCTTGAAGCAAATACTGTGGCCTGGGGCTGCTCGACCCGCAATGGTGGGCAGGCACAAATTTCGTCCGGGCGGCTGAAACGGTCGCAATGGATTCAGCGCTGGGGCGTTGAAACGGCCAAGGGAATGCATCGCGAAGTTTCCGAAGCGTTCGAGCTGTTCAATGATCTTATCGCCAGTGACGACATCGACTGCGACCCTCAGCCGGGCGGGCACTACTACATCGCGCATCGTGCCAAGGTCCTGCCGGGCCTTGAAAAGGAAAGCGCGCTGCTGAACGACACGTTCGGTTACGCCTCCCGCATCCTCGGGCGCGAGGAACTGCATGCCGAACACGTACGCGACATGGAAGCCCACGGCGCCATGTGGGAACCCGACGGCACCTGCATCCACGCAGGCAAGTTGGCGTTCGGCTATGTGAACATGGCCCGTCGTCTGGGCGTCAAAATCCACACCGGTAGCCCGGTGATGGGTTGGGAAACCAAAAATGGTGTGCACCACTTGCGTACGCCGGGCGGTATCGTCAAGGCAAAGACAGTTGCGATGGCGACCGCTGGGTACACGCCGCCGGGTCTTAACACCAAGACAAAACACCGGCTGATGCCGATCCTGTCCAACTCTCTGGTGACGCGGCCACTGACCCAGTCCGAATTACAAGAATGCGGCATTCAGACGAAATCGCCGCTAACCGATACCCGGACGTTGCGGCACTATTATCGCCTGCTTCCCGATAACCGGATGCAGATCGGCAGCCGTTCAGCCGTAACCGGTCGCGACGCGGAAAACGGCAAGCATCTGGAGCTTCTCAAGAAGGGTCTGGCGCGCAAGTTTCCGGCTCTGGAAGATATCAATCTGGATTACTCGTGGTGGGGCTGGGTTGACGTCAGCCACGACATGATGCCACGTATTTTCCAGCCCAATCCTGACGAGCGTATCTTTTACGCGATGGGATATGGCGGTAATGGTGTCATGTATTCGGCGCAGGCCGGGCGCCGTATGGCGCAGCAAATTGCCGGCGTGAAGGATGAGGTGTTCAACCTGCCGATTTTTGCATCGCCGCTCCCCAGCCATGGCGTGCTGACGCCCTTCCGCCGATTGGGTCAACGCTTTGCTTATATCTGGTACTACCTCAAGGATGAAGTGGCCTGATCCGCCACACCGACACTCACTTAAAAGGAAAAAACTCATGAAGATGACGACGGAAGAGGCCTTTGTTAAGGTACTGCAGATGCATGGTATTGAGCATGCGTTTGGGATTATTGGCTCGGCGATGATGC
>NZ_JBQFSB010000019.1:0-25352 GCF_056537725.1 Ruegeria sp. C11
CAATCTCTTCCGGCTTCGGTCGCTTGTTCGCCATGTGGTTCCTCCATTTTCTTAACCATAACGGCGGACCACTTCAGAGGGGGAGGATCAGCGCGCATGTTGATAGATGGCGGTGAGTTGATATCGACAGAGACGCTTGCGTTGATGCGGCAGGATCATCTTCCTTCAGATGTGGCCTATGGCGCCTATACCGAAGAGCTTGGGATAACGGCGCCGTGGGCAAAGAACGGGCTGGGGTTTGGTCTAGGTTTTGCCGTCAGAACGGCGGAAAGACCCGGTCTTCCCGGCGGTGTTGGAGAGTTCTTTTGGCCCGGTGTCTCTGGTGCCAACTTCTGGGTTGACCCGAAGAATGAGCTTATCGCCGTGTTTCTAACCCATGCACCGGACCATCGCTGTGAACACCGCATCGGGTTTCGCAATGCCGTTTACGCAGGTTTAACATAATGGAGAACCCCATGAAAAATCCGAATATCGCCATTCTTGGTGCGGGAACGATCGGGATGAGTTGGGCTGCACTATTTGCTGCAACAGGTCGGAACGTCGCAGTGTTTGACCCGTCATCCGAAACCAAAGATCGGGTGACAACACTCGTTGAAACCTCAGCGGAAACATTGACGGCTTTGGGCTGGGAGTCTGCAGGTGACACCTCAAAGCTTCGATTTACAGATGATCCGGTAGAGGCGATCACTGACGCCGATTTCATTCAGGAAAGCGTGCCCGAGCGTTTGGACATCAAACACGCGCTTTATGCGCAAATCGAACCGCATCTCAAAGAAATCGCCATCATCGGCAGTTCAACTTCGGGGTTGAAACTGTCTGAAATGCAGGTTGGCTTTGCCAATCCTGGTCGCTTCATTCTGGCACATCCCTTCAACCCGCCACATTTGATCCCTTTGGTTGAACTGATGGACAATGACATAACTGATGCCGGGGTGTTGGCAGACGCGACCGAGTTCTATAAGAGCATCGGCAAGGTTTGTGTGCGCCTGACCAAGGAAATCCCCGGCCATATCGCCAACCGCCTTCAGGCTGCCATATGGCGCGAGACCATCCACTTGGCAATTGAGGGCGTCGCCTCCGTCGAAGATATCGACAAGGCCGTCGCCTTTGGTCCAGGTCTGAGATGGGCGGCACTTGGCCCCAACACGCTATTGCATCTTGGTGGTGGACCGGGCGGAATCCGAGCTTTTTGCGACCACTTGGGCGGCCCGTTCCAAAGCTGGTGGGACGATCTGGGCGACCCGCGCCTGACTCCAGATGTTGTAGATCGGCTCGAAAGCGGTGTTCGGGACGCGGTTGAAGGCAATTCGATGTCTGACCTGGCCAAGAAGCGCGATGAACTCGTTCTTCATTATGTGCTTGCCTCAAAAGAAGTTGGGGTGCGGAAAAGCTAGTTTCGAGGGGGGCGGCTGATGAAAAACGCGCTTCAGGCCGAAGCAGCAGGCGAACTGATCCACGGCGGCGCGACTTTGATGGTCGGCGGTTTCATGGGGGTCGGTTCAGGTCCGTTGACTGTGATTTGAGTGGCTCCTGCGGCGACAAATGCTGCATCACAGCACAATTATTGCAGCGCATGCGAACGGATGCTGCGTCGGCGAAGTTGAGAAATCCAATGTCGGCAGAGTCCGCGTCTTACCAGTTCGAACAACGCGCAGCGAATGATCACTGCATCGTGTGTTCTCTTTTCGTTCCTTATAGCCTCCATCTGTGCACGTTCGGGGCGGCTGGGCTATATTGGACTTTTCAACTTAGATTCTATGCGTGAAACATCCAATGGATAGCAAATGGACTTAGCTGATTCACCTGTTGCACGAGATGGCGACCAAGCGCATTTGGGATGGCGGTTTTTTTGGCGGGCATCGCAACTAGAGTCAAAAAATATCAACTATATATCAATGATATATGGCGGAGACGAAGGGATTCGAACCCTCGAGACGGTTTCCCGCCTACTCCCTTAGCAGGGGAGCGCCTTCGACCACTCGGCCACATCTCCGCTGACCCGTCTATCAGCCATGCGCCCAGAGAAACAAGGCCAAAAGTAAGGGTTTCGGAGATTTTTCGCGACTCTTTGGTTAATAGCTGAAATTGCAGAACAATGCGTAAACGCACACAGATAAACGGCAATAATCCTGAAACGCATACACAGCTACTGTATTCGTCATTCGGCCTTGCTCCGATGCGTTGTGGAATTGGGTGCAGTGAAATCCTACCCAAAGTGACTTTGGCGCTGCCGAAGGTCTGCAGGGGCAAGGTTCCAGCATCGGTTGGACGCGTCCCGCGGTTGTGAAATCCGGTTTCAATCCATGGCTGCAACCCGTCTTGTCATCTCACGCGGCTCCGGGGTTGGCACATTGAAAACTTGCAATGTGAGAGTAAAAAACCATAATAGTTCTTGAATATTTGAGACGGAAAATAAGTACAGGCGATTTGGCCCATTGTGGGTTTGGTTGCAAGGATGGGTGGCCTTGTGAACCGATGGAAGCTGCTTTTTAGGGAGAGCTTACGTTGGCCTGGTTTAAGATTTTGGCCTTTTGCGGCTTGTTTTCATTATTTCCTGGTGAAGCATTCGCCACGATTGGCAAAGTCATTGGTGTTCAGCAGGGCGCCGAATTGACTTCAGGCGGAGAGACCAGGCGGATCAGCGCGGGAATGGACGTAGCAACCGGGGATACTATTTCCACGGATTCAAAGGGGCTGGTTCAGATTTTATTCAATGACGAAACCAAAATCGCCGTCGGACCGAATGCGCGCATGGTTCTGGACGTCACAATGTTACGTGGCGGGAAGAAAGCCAAAAGCTTTGCTGTTCAGACGCTTGGTGGCAGTTTTCGGTTTATTTCAGGGAAAAGTAAGAAATCAGCCTATGTCGTGAAAACGCCAACATCCACGATGGGTGTCCGGGGAACGGTTTTCGATTTGTGGGTCGTCGGGGACAAGCAAAGCTCATTGGTCATGTTGGAAGGTGTTGTGCGCATGTGCGGGCTTAGCGGTCGGTGCAAATCCATCCGCGGACAGTGCAGCATCGTTGCAACAAATGCTCAGGGACGCGTCGGTCGTCCCATCGACAAACGACAGGCTGCCCGGGCTTTGAACGCCGGTTTTCCGTTCATCACCTCGCAGAACACGTTATTGCAGCCCTTCCGGGTCGATATCAGCGGATGCGCAAGCATCACTGACCCGCCCAATGCTGCGGAAGTTGTGGATCGCGCGTCCCAGCCGGATTCGGTGTCGACACCAGCGCCAGCGCCCGCACCCCCAGGGGAAAACTCCCCCGCTGCCGGTGAACCGGCAGGTCAGGGAGGAAACCAGAGCAGCGGAGGTAATCAGGGCACCGGTGGTGGCAATGGCGGTGGTCAGGGTAGTGTTGGCGGTAGTGGCGGCACAGGCGTCGGCAGCGGCGGTGGAGAGATCGGTGGCGCGGGCGGCGTAAGCGGTGGATCCGGCGGCGGCTCGATCGGAGGCGGCGGTGCTCCGGGCAATAATTCCGGCGGGAATACCGGTGGCGGAGGGAACGGCGGAAGCGGAGGCGCCAATGGTGGGTCTGGTGGCGGAACAGGTGGCGGGGCAGGGGGTTCCAGTGCAGCCAGCGGCTAGGTCGCTTTATTTGGAAACTCGGTGATATGCGTCAGCAATCGGGACAACGGCATCGCAAATGGGCATTTTTTGCGGCTGGGCTAAGCCTGATATTGCTAGGGTGTTTTGTGCGGGTCATGGATCCCTATCCGGTTAAGATGTCCCGCCTAATCTACTTTGACTACCTGCAGCGACTCGCACCCAGAAATTACTATCCTGACTTGCCTGTGCGCGTTGTGGATATCGACGAAACTTCGTTGGCCGAGCTTGGTCAGTGGCCGTGGCCCCGGTCGATAATTTCACAGCTGGTTGAAACGTTGGGCCACAACGGTGCTGCTGTAATTGCGTTTGACACATTGTTTGCCGAACCGGACCGGTTTTCACCGTCACGTCTGCTGGCTGATCCTACCCTCGCTTCGGCACTGCGCGCCGACAGTGAGATTGCAGATATGGATAACGACGTTCAACTGGGCGAGGCCGTCTCCGAGTGGCCCGTCGTTTTGGGTGTCGCAGCCCGAACGATGGGGGAAGCAGACCCCATCCAGCCTCGTGCGGGGATAATCGAGATTGGGGACTTTCCCGGAGCAGGTCTGTTTACCGTTCCACACTGGACATCGCTTGCGCCACCATTGGGTGAAAAGGCGTGGGGCATCGGCGGCATCAATGTCTCGCCTTTGGGTGGGACGGGGGTCGTCCGCAAGGTTCCGGTGCTATGGAACGGGCCAAATGGCATCCTGCCTGCTCTATCGCTCGAAGCGCTACGCATCGCGATGGGCGAAACCAACATCATTGCGGAAGGCTCTCAGGACGAAAAGGGGATCATGCTGTCCGTGGCTATCGGAGAATTCTTCATTCCAACGACTGAATTCGGTGAGATTTGGGTGAGGTACCGAAAGGACTATCCGGACCTCTATCTGTCTGCAGCTGATGTGCTCAGAAGTCCCGGTGATCCCTCGGTGCGGGACAGGATTGAAGGCCACATCGTTCTTGTCGGCACCTCGGCCGCCGGTCTGATCGACATTCGCGAAACGGCCCTGGGCGAGGCTGTCCCAGGTGTTTCAATACATGCACAGATCATCGAACAGATTCTGCAAGGCGAAGTCTTGCGGAGATCGGATGTGACCTCGGCCCTGGAGCTGATTTCGTTCACCGTTCTTGGTCTGGTCGTTATCTTTGTCATGTCCCGCTTTGGCGCCGTGGCATCATTCATAGCCGGGGGCGTAGCTGCCGCTGTTGTTCTGGTCATCAGCTGGTCGGCGTTTCAAACCAACTCGGTGCTGTTCGATGCTACATTTCCGCTTATGGGAGGCATGGCCAATTTTGGCCTGTTGGCGGGATATCTGTTCATTTCCACGGAACGAGAAAAACGCGCCATTCGCCAGACCTTCTCACACTATGTAGCCCCCGAAATTCTAGACGAGATGGAGACCAACGGCCATACGTTGAAGCTGGGCGGTGACACACAGGACATAACCGTGATGTTCTCGGATATTCGGGGTTTTACCGCCCTGTCTGAAACGGTTTCCGCGACCGAGCTGGTCACGAACCTGAACGAACTTTTTTCAACCCTGGGCGATCAAATCCTGTCCGAACGCGGAACAATCGACAAATTCATCGGGGATGCGGTCATGGCCTTCTGGAATGCGCCAATGCCGCTCGAGAACCACCCGATCCGCGCGGCACAAGCTGCCCTGCGCATGCGCGAGGCCCTGAACCGGATCAATGTCACACGCCTGTCCAAGGGGCAGCCCAGGATTTCTCTGGCCACGGGATGTGCAACGGGGATTGCCTGCGTGGGAAATATCGGTTCACGAAGCCGGTTCAACTACACCGTCATCGGAGATGTGGTGAATGTCGCCGCGCGAATTGAGCAAACCTGCCGCCATGTGGACTATGACATACTGGTGTCTGAAACTGTTTTTAAGGCCATCGGACAGGAAATGGCTCTGCTGGAGGCAGGCGTTGTACCACTAAAGGGAAAAGCGCTTCCTGAACCTATATTTCTTGTGGTCGGCGGGCAGGAGACGGCACGCTCGGCGGCGTTCAGGGATCTGGCGGGTCAGCATGAAAAACTTGTAGACGCATTGCGCAAGGGGCAGCTGTCCGACGATACGGATCGGATCATCCGAAGATGTTCTGAAATTGCGGAGGAAATCGAACCGGGTCTCTTGCGGTTCTATCTTGCGCTGCCGGGCCGGGTGTCGGATTTCGCGTCGGGTGTCGTGCCCAGGCCAATCATGTTCCGTCACTTTGAGCCGATTTAGTGGCTGAAATCACAAAAGGGGCGGCACCCCAATGCCTGCCCCTTTCCGAGTGAGTGGTTCGGCGTTAGCCGGACCGGAAGCTTGAACTTAACTGTAGCATTTCCAAGGCTTCTGAATATTAGGGGTTTCCCGTAGTCCGGACGGATTTTCTGTTGCGATGCGCCAAAAAACCGCTGCAGACACAATGAATGATCTGGCATTTCGAACAAAAAAAGGGGCCAGTCCTAGGACCGGCCCAATGTTTGGCAGCTTTGCCGAGGGATTAGTTCGATGCGGCCATCAGTTTTTCGTTATGCTCGCGCAGGGTATCCGAAACGATCGCATACCACTCGCCGGACTCACGCATCTCGTTCAGGCCTTTGTTCAGCATCGCGAGGTATTGCTTTCCAAAGGGGTTGCTGCGGTGAGCGATGAAACGCAGTGACGACAGCGAAGTTACGAAGGGGTTCTCGATCATGTCGTTCTGGTTCAAACCCATTTCCGACATGGTGTCCGAGAAAAGCTGAACTTCGAACGTTGCGACGTCAGCGGTGCCGGTCAGAACCGCATCAAGGCATTCACGCGCAGTGATCGGCTGCATCAGGGTCATGGTTTCGCCATTGTGCAGGCCTTCCTGCTCCAGATCGTGAATGAACCAACCGTCCATACGACAGATAGTCGAGCCTTTCAGCTGATCGAAGGTGGTTGCGTTCGCATAATCACTTTCGGGCAGTGTGTAGAAGCCGACGACGATATCATAAACCGGGACAGATGAATCGAACTGTGTGCAGCGCACTTCAGTTTCCCAGGACCATTCGTAGGTGCGGTTGGTGCAGTCAGGCATATTCCACGCCATCGAGACATCAAATGCGCCCAACGGCAACAGAGTTTCCAGGTGCGAGTTCCAATCATCCACAAAGCTGACGGAGTAATCGCGCGCGTTGCCGCCACGTTGCAGGGCTGTGGTCCCCAGACGAGTGATCGCGCCACCGCCGTTCAGTGATTCATCTGCGAAGGGCGCCCAGCCGTTGCCGGTTACCAGCTTGATCGGAGGTTCGTAAACGCTGGACCGCTTGACGCTCGCGGCACGTTGCTCTTCCGCGGCAATAATTTCTTGCGCCGTTTGACCGTTTGGCAGGCTACCGTCCGCACATGGAAGAGCCAGAACCAGACCTGGCTCCAGTGAATTCGGGTTGGTGATGTTGTTGCGGTTCGCGTTAAAGATCGGCTGGTAGTTCGACGTGCCATAGGCCGCGATTGCAATTGTCGCCAGTGTATCGCCGTCGGATACGGTATAGTTGGTACAGGCTTCCTGAGCGGCGGCCGCTCCGGCGCTGATCGCAGTAAAGGCCACTGCCGACATTGCGATCTTTTTGACTTTGAGTTCAAACATTAGAAATTCCTCCAGATTTTAGTTGTCAGGCCGTCGCGGCCTTAGCCATTTTCCATTTGATGACGCAGAGCGGTGGAAACGATGTCGCGCCACTCACCCGATTGCTGCATGATTGCCAAACCCTGATTCAGTGTCTCAAGGATCGCTTTCCCGTCAGGATTATCCTTGTGGGTCATGATGTTGAGCGGTTTGATCGCCGCAAGATTGGGGTTTTCGATGATCTGATGTTCGTAACCAAGCCGACCAATCGCCTCGACTGCCAGATGCGCTTCGATCGCTACGATGTCGGCTTCACCCTGCATGACTGCATGAAAGCAGTCGTCCGGTGATACGGGGCGCAGCAAGGTAACTGCCGGTTCATAAAGGCCGACAGCATCCATATGGGACAGCGACCAGCCTTCGGGACGGCAGATCGTGGTTCCCGCAAAATCCGCATAGGTCAGCGTTTCCTCATAGCCCGAACCCTCGCGGGCAAAGAAGGTGTCAACGACCTCGTAGAACGGGATTGAAAAATTGTAGGTCTCGCAACGGTTGCGGTCATTTTCCGACAGGGCGGCCGGCTCTTCGCAGTTCGGGCGCGACCACGGGAATGTGGCGTCGAAGGCAAGTGTCGGCATCAGCAAATCCAGATGCGACGACCAGTCATTCACGAACTGGATTTTGTAAGCCTGTTCCGGAGCTGCCCGCAAAAACGCAGTTTGTACCAGATCGGTATAAAGACCGCGGTTCGGCAAGGCTTCATCGGTGAACGGCGCGTAATTGCCCCCGGTGATCAGCAGCAACTGCCGATCCCGGATATCCGGGCGCTCACCTGCGTCGGCGTTACGGATCAGGGCTGCACCTTCGGCCCGGGCGGCCTCGATCTCCTGCTTGGCGGCAGCCTTGGCGGCAATTACCGCTTCTTCGCTGGTTTTCTTTGCCTCGGCTTCAGCAGCGGCGACGCGCGCCTCTGCTTCGTCAATCGCTTTCTGCGCGCGTTCTTCCGCCGCTTTGATCAGTTCGGCGGCCATTTCCTCGGCCATGCGTTCCGCTTCTGACGCGGGTTCCGGCGCTGCCCGTCCAACATCCTCAAGACAGGGGAATGTCAGGGTATCTCCGACCCGGATGATGTTCGGATTGGATCCGATGGTGTCCCGGTTGGCGTCATAGATGATCCGGTAATCCTCGGTCGAATAAACCTGTATGGCCAGTTCGCGCAGGCTGTCGCCCCGCTGAATTTCATAGGTCGAACAGGCTTCCTGAGCCGAGGCCGCCCCTGTAGCAGCCGCCAGCGCCAGGCTGGATACGATCAGATGTTTCCTCATGGTTTCCGTTTCTTTGCCTTGATTTACGTACTTGCCAATTTCACAACGGCGACCGAGACATTGTCCTGATCCGGGTCATTTCTGACTTGCAGCGCCTTCAACAAAGCATCTGCGATGTCGCCGGCCAGGTTGTCTTTCTGTTGCGCCGTTATGGTTTCGATTTCCGTGTTGCTCAGATATTGCAGGCCGTCGCTGCCGATGATCACGATATCATCTGACGTCAGCTCCATTGGCGCTTCGGGGCAGTCCACCTTGGGTATCGAGGCCCCCATGATTACCGAAGTCAGTTGATTGCGGTCGGGATGCGTCTGGGCCTCATCCTTCGAAATCAGCCCTTCCTCGGCCTGAGCATCGATGACAGGCGCCATCGAATGGTCTTCGTTGATCTGCGTTAACTGCCCCTCCCTAAACAAATAGAGGGGACTGTCGCCGATCGATATCCAGAACAGCCGATTGCCCAACAACAAAACGCCCAACAAGGTCGAACCCATGTTGAACCCGGCAACCTGACTTTCGACATGAGAAGCGATTTCAGCGTTGGCCTGCATGGCCGCCATCGGAAGCGCGTCGACGATAGAGGCCTCGGAAAAGTCGCCGCTTTCCATCGGCTCGTCCAGCATGTTGCGCCAGGCTGCAATGACAAGCTCCGAGGCAACCTCGCCCGCGTCATGCCCGCCCATGCCGTCAGCGACGACGACATATCCTGCATTCGCAACGTCAAAAACACGCGCTGCAATCGCATCTTCCTGAGAGTCGCGCCGACCCTGATCAAGGATCAGCGCAATATCATATGCCGGGGACGCCAGCATCTATCAGGCATCCCGCCAGTCAAAGCCGTCATCGCAAAACGCGACGAAACGCATGGAGGTTTCGCTGATCCGGATCATGTCACCACTGTTCAGCGGAACCGTGCTCAGCACAGGTTTGCCATTCAGACGCACCAGATTCGCTTTGCCGCCGTGCCCCAGATAACATTTCCGGTCTTCGGGATCATATGCGATCACGGCATGGTTGCTGCGCGATATCCCGGTGTCGCCAAAATCAAGCTGGATGCCCTGATCGTCGTTGCGGCCGATCTGCATGAGACCTTCGGTCAGAATAACACTTGCACCACGGCCAGGGCCGCTGGTGATTACAAGCCAGCCGACGGGAAAGGATTCCTGAGTAGCTTCGGCTTTTGCTGCCGGTGCGGTTTCCATCAGGTCCTGCACATGCGTATCCGGACGTTCAAAACCGAGGAATGTGGTTTTCACACGGGCGCGGCGGTCCTCTGCCTGTGCGGCGGGCTGCTCGGGTTGAACTGCGGCAGGCCGGGCTGCGGGCGCGTCATCCAGAACAGGCTCAGGGGTTTCGGCCACTGGTTCAGGGGCAGGTTCTTCTACGGCCTCGGCCGCTTCAGCCTGAACAGGCTCACCCTCGGGCTCTTTGTTTTCAGGCGTAGACAGATGCAGGGTTACAACCTGTTCCACTTCATCATCATTCGCCGTTTCCTCAGCGATGTCGCTGACTTCTGGTTCAACGGCCTCTTCTGCAGCCTCGGCTTGATCCGGTTCGGCGTTGCCTTCATCAAAGTCGGGCATCCGTTCTTCCGGGATCAGTTCTTCTGCGTCCTCATAGCTTTCCGAGGGCATGTTCCCGCCGGCAAGGGCCTGACGCAGCGCGTTGAAATCCGCAATCGGTTCGGCAGCTTCCGCTTCGGGGGCGGGGCTCACTTCCTCTTCGGTTTCCTTGGCTTTGCCGGCACCTTCGAGAAGCCGGCTCAGGGGGCTTTTATATTTGAACATGGTGTCGACACCTTCCGATTTATGGGCACAGGATCTGTGTCCCGTGGGGCTGCATACAAACCTCTGCGCAACGACGCACAGCGGCACTGATTATCTGGAAAACCAAGGAACCTTTACTTTTCGCAACCGGGTGACCCCCGGTCAGGATGGCAAACTTTGCCCGCCATCCTCAGCAACAACACACTGGCGCACTTCGATTACACTGTTCAGGTCACTCCTGCGCCAGCTGCATGACCGCAGCGGTTTCGGCACCGTTTCGCAGGACGGTCAGGCTGGCCTTTTGCTGGTTGTTGCCTGCGAGTTTTGTCAGGATTTCATCCAGACTTTCAGGCCCTTCCACGCTTTGTCCGGTCGTAGATTCACGCAACAGTACGTCGCCTTGCTGCAGACCCTCGGCACTGCTGGCAGGTACGTTTGTCACAACTGTCTGCCAGCCGTCTTTGCCGGTGTTTTGTGCAGAGAAGGAATAGCCATTTTCCAGTCCGAACATCCGTACGGCAGGCAAGGCCAGCAATCCGTTTTGGGCGCGGGTTTTGCCCAGCTCACGATACCGTGCGGCAACGCGCGTGTAACCGTCCGGGTCAACCTTCAGGTTTTCAAGCACCTGAGCGGCAAAAGTCGCGTCATTGCGAACCGGTTTCCCGTTCAGCGTGTAAATTGCAGCACCACGGCCAACCCAGTCACCGATGACCGACATATCGCGATTTGAGTCGACACTGGTGATAGCAAAGACATTGCCTGTGGACCCACGCCGCAAGCTTGTCGCGAACGGAATATCCACGTCCCAGTGCGAGAAGGAGATCTGATTTTCGCTGACATTCACAGGGGCAGGCTGAGGCGGTGCAGCAGGTTCAGCGATTTCAACCGCTTCTTCTGCCGGTTCAATCGCTGCCTCGGTTACCGGAACCTCATTTTCGCTATTCGCAGCTTCGTTGGCTGCTGTTTCAACGGTTGTCTGCTCGACAGGTTCTTCTGCTACCGTTTCTGCTGGTGCTTCGGTTACCTCGTCCGCTGCGGGTGTGTCATCCTGAACAGGCTCAGATGTAATTGGGGCAACTTGGGGTGCTGGTTCTTCCACCGCAGTCGACGCAACTTCGGTCGATTGAACCGCAGCCGTCTGGACTTCGCTGTTACTGTTGTTCAGGAAAATAAACCCGCCCGCTGCAAGCGCAGCGACGGCCGCAAGACCGGCAACAATCTTGATGCCGCCACCTGAATTGCTTTGAACCACGGTGTCGACTGCCACAGTGGGCTCTTCTTTCTGAACAAACTTAGCTGCCTCGGGGCCCGGCTTTTCTTCGTCGCCCAATGCGATATCCGAATTGCCTGCAAGCAGGGCCGTAACAACCGCTTCGGCATTTTCGGTCTCAGCCTTGATGCGTTCCCTCTCTGCGGCCTCATCCTTGCGGTCCAATGCAACGATGACCGAAACCGGGCGGTATTTGAACGAGTCAAATTCAACGCCAGGCCCGCGGAACATTCGCAGCCAGTCCAGCGCGGATTGCAACCGGTCGGTGGCGTGAACCTCCATCGCCTTGTCGATCGCTTGCAGGAATCCATCCGGATACCCCTCGAAACGTCCTGTGAGGGGCGCGTAGGGATCAGACTGATCGTTGTTGAAAGCGTTCAGACGTGTTTGCCCGTCAATCGGACGTTCGCCGCTGATTGCGTGATATAGCGTTGCCGCCAACACATACAGATCACTGCTTGGTCCCTGCTCGGCACCCCGCACGTAAAACTCGTGCGGAGAATATCCGTCCTTGATCACCCGCAAGGTCAACAGCGCCGCTGATTTGTTGGCTGCCTGTTCCCGTGCCGCACCAAAGTCGATCAGAACCGGATCACCGTTTTCGTCGATCAGAATGTTGTCCGGCGAGATATCCCGGTGCAGCATCCCGCTTTGATGGATAAATGACACCGCCGACAGCATCTTTTCAGTCACCTGAACAATAAAGTCCGGACCGGCGTCGTTTTCCTTGTTTTCTAAGTAATCCAGCAGGTCACACCCGCGGATCAAATCCATTGCGATGTAAGCGGTCTGATTGTCTTCGAACACCTGGTGCACATCCACGATGTTGGGATGAACAAGGCGTGCGTGGTTGCGGGCTTCCTGAATGAAAAGGTCGACGATCGACTTCAGATCTTCCTGATAGGACGTGTCTGCAGGTTCGACCAGATCACCGTTGCGACGGCAGAGTGCTGACGGAAAACACTCTTTGATCACGACGTCGCGCTCCAGACTGTCGCGAGCCAGATAGGTGACGCCAAAACCGCCATGGCTGAGATAGCGGATAATTTCATACTGGCCGCGAAGCAGTTTCGCTCCTGGTCTCAGCCCGTCTATTTGAGGTTCGTCGTGCGCTTGGCCGACAGCCTGGTTGTGGCTCATTTCTACCCGCCCATAATACTCGGTTTGCGGCAAAAAATAACTGGGCTAGGGGCCCGCGAACTCACAACCAAAAACAACCGCAGGACATTCGAGAACGGTTAGACGTTTCAAATTTGACTTTATTGGGGCCGCCTGATGGCTTCACTAAGGATGGATAATCCGAGGGTGCTAGATTTAGAATTTGATGACCGAGGGGCACTATATGTTGATTGCACTGTGCAAAAAAATGGGGGCTGTTGCCCCCAAATACCGTGCTTGGTCTACGATATCGAAACAATTAGGAGGCGATTCCAACAGATTCGATTCGATGCAAAACGACTTGATTTTTGCCGGAACAATCAGGTTCCTGTTCTGGGTTGCGGATCGGCGACGGTGCTGCCGGCCCACGCCAGGTTATCGCTTAGCTGCGCAAGAATATTTACGGCATCTTTCAGCGGTGCCTGGCCGCTTTCGAATTGCAGCAACAGAAGCAGATCGGTCGCCTTTTCGAACTCTGCCGGAATCCAGTCTGCTTCGGGATCGATTTCCGTTCCGCTTTCAAGCCGCTCGGCAAAATCTTCGACGATATCCTGACAGCTTCGCAAAAATTCTGATGGTTCGATATCGGTCGATTCGCGCAGGTCATCATAGATGCTTGCGATTGCGGCCAGCCAATCTTCGAGGATCGGGTTGGTAAGCGGGGGCAGGGTCGCACCCAAGCTGTTCTGAACCTGTTCAACCGCATCCGGTTTCTCAGCCGCGTCAGAACCATTCAGTTTGGACACGGCTTCAAGATACGGCAGGAAATGTTCCATCAGATCCTGACGCGCAGCCTTCAGATCGCTCTGACGTCGGTCCGAAGCGGCCTGCAGAACTTGTTCCGCTAGGTTTTGCCCGCCACAGGATTCCCACAGACTTATATCGGGCTCCGGTTCCTGCGACATCGCGCGGACTGCAACAGGCGTTCCGATTGGCACGATAGACCGGAACATTCCGGTTTTTTCCTTTTCCAACCGCTTAAGAACGCGGTCCAGTGAATCCCGCACCGGCGGCAAATCGGAATGGGTTACCGCCAGCAGGCTGTTGGCCCGCAATTCTTCGGGCACCTGCGCCCACAGGTGGCGCTCGGTCTCGCGCCAGGCATTTGTTCCGTTGGTGCACCAGATGGCACAGTCAACGAACTTCAGCAGATCAAGCGTCTGTTTATACGTATCGTCCAATGCGCCGGATCCGGGCAGATCGAACAGAGAAATCTCGCGAAGGGCAGGGGTGTTCAGCCCGACCGAGATAAAATCGGGTTTATCCGCAGCCGCCTTTTCCAATGCGACGCCTGCATATGTTTTTGGCTCTTTATCCCACCAGCCGACAGTCGTCTCCGGCTCATCCGCATAAGCCACGATAACCAGAGGCAGTTGTAGATGCTGCGGTCCTGTTGGCAGGATGTCTGCGCCTGCCAGCATATTTGCAAGGCTCGATTTTCCGGCCCCGAACTCTCCGGCGAAACCAATCGACACGGCGCTTGACAGTCTCTCGACATATTTTTGCGCGCGGGCGCGCCACTCTTCCAGCGCGGGGCTGGTAGGGTCTTTCTCCGAGACAGCAAGGAAACGCTCAAGCTGTCGTACCTCATGCTCGGTTCCGGGAAATTCGATCACTCCGCAGCCTCCGCTTGTCTTTCATCCGCGCGCTCAGAGCCGAATGCCGAGCCCAGCTCGTCGGCGATCCGCCGGGCTTTATCGAACGCGCTTTGTGCCTCGGTTCGGGCGCAGGTTTCCCCAGACCCGATCCGGTTTTCAAGATGTCCGGCCAACAGGGCCAGGTAATGGTCAAGTACCGTGTTCAACCGTTCCAGCAGGTCGGTGCGAACGGTGTCCACCAAATCGTCACCGATCAACTCGAACTCCTGAACAATCATCCGTTCCGCGCGGGAAACAACGCTGCTACGCGAGATCAGACGAGACAGCCAGTTCACGCGAAGCTCAACCGTTATCCCACGGGTCAATGCAGTTGTATCGGGCCGGAACCACCGAACTGCACTGGTGTTCATTCTGTTGTCCTGCGGATTTTCCCAACCCGGCAAGGCACGAAGCGCGGCGTTGCATTGAATGTCGACAGTGAAAAGTTCGCTTAACAGCCGCTGCCTCACGACTTGCGTTGCGTCCTGAACTAATTCGCGCATCCTGTCACGGAGGTCTGTGAAGTTAAGCTCTGTCGCGCCACCCTTGGCCAACAGCGGAGATTTTCCATCCGGACCGCGCACGACATTGGACACGGCCTCGGAAACTGTGTCGTCCATAACACCGCGAAGATTGGCAAACACATCGTCCATGTCGCGGGTAATCTCGGCGGTTTTCTCCGCCACAAGAACGCGGAGTGATGCCAGAGTCTTGTCGTTTTCTTCTTCGTCGGCAGGTGTTGTGTCGTCCTCATCGTCCAGAGCCCGTAGATGAATCTGGCTGCGCTCCAGCTCAGCCTGCGCGAAACTGTTGAGGTGCTGCCACGCCATCTTCAACTGTTCACTGCGCGGGCCGGTTGACAATGCATGAGTCACGTGTCGGCGCAGATCGGGTAGGCCAGATGCAATCATCGCGGCAAACCGCAACACCGCTTCACGGCTGATGGGGCCAGGACCCTGTTTAATGTCCTCAACACCTTCCAGATACTGTTTCATCAGTTCCGGATGCGCCCGCAACCATGCAAGTACCTGATCATGATCGACGCCGGATTCGTCTCCGGTCAGGGCGTAATGCGCCCATTGGGCACTGCCCATCAGCACATCGATGTCCGAGTTTCCAAGGGCTTTTTCCAAACCATCCTGAACATCTGTGCGCACCTTGAGCGCATCCTCGGCACCACCACCCAGCTCATCCACCCGGTTGATGAAGACGACGATCTGGCCCAGTTCCAACGCCTGCATCAGTCGGAACAGTTTCAGATCCGCCCGGGACAAAGCCTGATGCGCGGACAGAACCACGACAAAGAAATCCGCCTCTCTCAGATATTGCCGCGAAATCTCCTCGCGGATCAGCAGCGGATCGTTGACACCGGGCGTATCGGTTACCGTCAAAGGAAAGGGAAAGTGGCCGACGTCGAAAAAGACCTCGGCCTTGCGAGTGATATCGCTGTACAGCCCGCGATCCGAAGAGGGCTCTTCCACTTCGCCATCAAGCGGGTCGTCGCCGGCGCAGACATAGCGCGCCAGATCGTCGGAATTCAAAGCGTCCAGATCGTGATGTTGACCCAGCAGTTCCTCGTAGCTGTCGCCAAGACGCATACGAGCGCGAGTTTTCATCGCCTCGACCTGCTCTTCGATCATCTCGCGCTTATAGCTGTCCTCGTCATCCGGGAACATGTTGCGCAACTCTTCACCTTCGGCGATCAGCGCGTGCCATTGGTGATTGTCGAAAAAGTGGAACTCGGCCCCGGTGGTTCGGCCCGAAGGGTGACCGAAATGCATATCCGTAATCACCGTGGTCCACGGGTTGACGTCGGACGGCAGGAATTCCGCCTGACCCGTAAACCCGTTGATCAGACGCGATTTACCCGCCTTGATCTGCCCGACAAATGCAATTCCAGGCTTGAGGTTCGAAAGATCGTCAATAATGCGCGAAATGAACTGACGGGTTTCGTCATTCGTCGTTTCGTTCATTTCTTCCGCTATCCGGACTAACTCCCGGCGACTGGTCTCACTCATAAGATTTACCCTATTAACTGGTATGTAAGGACTTTTCCTGAACAGAAAATTTTAATGGTTGGGGAGGCGGCCATCACTCTGCCTCCCGAATGGACTTCCAAAGGTTTACGACCGCGCCCAATTTGCGCGCCTCGTGAATCGCGACTGTGGTCGAAGAACCGTCGCGTAATACGGCAATTCCGGCAGCCCTGCCGCCTGAGGGGCGCATCACGATCAATTGCGGATGGGACATTACTGATTTGCTGTCCGCATCCCAACCGGACAAATCACTGACAAAGCGGTCCAGCACATCCTGCTCAGGATGCAACGGTGCGTTTTCAGCACACAGATCAGCAGTCTGAACCGAACTCGCATCGCCGGTTTCAACCAGTATACGTCCGAGGGCAAAGCGTTCAGCGCCATCAAAAAAGTTGCGGGAATTTGAAGATGCTTCGGTGTCTGTCTCTGGTGCCGCCTCGGAAACCGGCTCACTTTCGGCCAAAGGTTCGAGTGCTTCCGCCACAACTTTTACATGCGGTTCTGAAGGCAGGTCGATCAACGCACAGGCGCTTTCAATCTCGCTGAGGGTTATGCCAACATCATCCGCCTCGGGCGTCGCGTCAGGTCGGAGCGATACCACTTCCAACGGAGCAGGCGCACCGCTGATGGCTGATATGCCTTGTGCAAGTTTGTCGGCCACGCCATTTCGCGGCTCTGTCTCAAAGTCGGGCGCGTCGCCTGATGGTGTTAGGAATACATCCGTGACGCGCGAGCTACTGACCTCAAGCGCCAGCTGATCCCCGTTGCTGGCGGTGAATTCCAATCGACGTGGCAGAATCGTGCCCCGAATTTTCTTCAAAACGCTCTGACGGCGCTCTTCCGCGGTCGAGCCCGGTAGGCGAACCGCCGGAGACAACCGGGCTGTTGCCGACCGCCCGATATCTTCGAGCATGTCGAGAATGTCTGTGTCCATCATAACCTTCCCCCTCTGCTCCTGTCTAAACTGCTGCCGCCACAGGCCCGAGACTCATATGAGATTTCGTCAGGGCAAGGCCGACATTTGCACTGTCTTTGCAGATGTAACAGACGACATGATCCGGATATTTCTGTGTCCGCAAAAAGATGTGCAGCCTGTTATTCGAAAATACCGCGATTTCCCCGAAACCTGGTGTTTCCGCATCCTGCACACCGGATTCTCGCAGCATCTGTTCAAATGCTTGAACGCCGCTTCCCTGAAACAGATTTGACGCGGCGACCGCCAACGTTTGCAAGGCCTCGGCGCTTTCGGGATCATCCCCCCGAAGCCCCAGCAACATTCCGGTTTCCATGTCGATATACCCGGCTGCAAAACAGTCGGGTATGGTTGCCATCGCGGCAGTCAGTGCTGCGTCAAGTGACATCTAAGCGCCTGCTATTATTTACTAAATATCTACAATTGCAGCGGCCCTCGGGCCGCTGCGCGTCTTCGTTAGCATCGCAGGCTGGATGTTGGAACAAAATTCCATTCGGCCAGTGCCTAATAGATGTTCCGTTACAAAACATGCCATTCTGCCTTGCCTGCGTTGTTCGCCTTTGGGATCGGGCGCAATGTGTCCTTTGCTTGCCTGGCGCTATGCTCGACTGCAATTTTGTCGAATTCCTCCAAGAACGATTGGAATACTGCCCTGAGGTCCTGCGCGTCATCGGGCAACACCTCGGTTGAGGCCACTTCCCGCCACATGGCCGCAGCGCTCAGCGGTGAGCCCGCAGGCACGTCGAGAAGATGCTCCAACTCCCCTTCGTCACCTTCGGCATCTGCGTCGTCAGCTTCATCCTCGGGGGTCGACAGATTGTCCGACATGGCCAGAACAGAAGCGCCGGACAAGTCGTCTTCCTCCGACTCCGGTTCGAAATCCTCACTGGGATTTTCACTTTGCGCAGCCTCCTGACGGCTCAGCAACGCTGTAATCGAAGATACGGAAACTTCAATTTCCGACGCGACAGGATTCTTGTCGGGCTCAATGTCGCCGGTTTCGGAGTCCGGAGTTTGCTCCAGCTGATCATTCAGCGAAGCTAGCAGGGTGTCTGTGTCGTCTCCTGCGGCGTGTTCTTCGGAAAGCTCCTCTGCGGTGTCTCCTTCCAGAACCGAGGACGCTTCGCCTGCCTCTTCTTCATCGTCAAAATCGATCAGCCCGAACTCATCCTCCATATCCAGTGGTGATCCTGTGGGCCGATCACCATCCGGGCTGGAAATATCCAACGGATTGCCGCCTGTATCCCGGAAGAATGCACGCAGATCTTCGTCGCTGGTTTCCGCTTCGGGGACAACGTCAACGGCGGTCTCAGTTGTCACTTCCGCCCGCATCCGCACAGCGTCTTCGGCATCGATGCGAACCCGTTCCACCCGTTCTGCCTCTTCGTCACCGCGCGGCGCCACTCGGGCCGGACGCACAGGAAAGTTGGTGACGGTACCGCTTTCACCGGACGAGGCCGTAACAGACTTTCCTTCCTGCAGCGGGTTTTCAAGCTTGAGCGGCTGCACGGATGTTTCAGCGGAGTGCTCCGATGCCGCCACGTTATCTTCGGAAATGGGCGTCGATTTTTCAGCAGCGCGCGCCGGCTGAATCGGTGTGGCATCGGAAAGGCTCTTGTCGACCTGATACCGGGCCAGTTGATCCGCGCGGGCATCCATGATGCTCTCGGTGATCTCCAGAAAACTGTCGATCATCTTACCGCCGCCGCTGCGGGCCCACAACTCGGCGTCGCCCGTCTTGTCCCGCGCGGTAATTGCATCACGGGCGGAAAACAGAATTGAACGATTGAACAGATGGCCTGCCTCGCGATTGACACGGCGCAGAACTTTTTGCCTGTCTTTGGTATTCAACGCGTCAGCGCGGGTGACAAGCAGCAACGAGTTATTGTGCAAACGTTCAGGTAGTGAAACCCAGGTCGCACGCTCGGTTTCACGCCATGCTTGGGTTGAATGGGTGCACCACAGCACTCCGTTTGCCTGACCTACAGCGCGCTGCCAAACATCCGAGGAAATTTTTGGGTCCGAGATACCCGGAGTGTCGATCAGATCGACGGCCTCCAGAATGTCAGCCTCAAGGTGGATGCGAATGAACTGCGCATCATTGACACCAACCTGATCCAGTTGATCCAGACCGATTTCTTCCGTGCTGCCATCAGGGCGCTTCACATAAGCAGGCTGATTGCCCCAACTGAACCAGACCGGCGGAAGTTGAGTTGCCGTCACCTGCGTCGGCAAAGCCTGCTTGCGCAGGAGAAAGTTCATCAGTGTCGATTTCCCGGCACTGAATTCTCCCATAAGCGCAAAGACCGGCTTGCGGCGGGACCACTGCTCGATACGTTCCCATTGCCGAGGAGAGACGAAGCGGATGCTACTATTTTTTACCATAACTCTTCTTATGCTGCTTCGTTGCTAAGGTCTTTGAGGATGTCTCCCAGGATTTCGTCCCGGGATTTCTTTGGCTGCATTCCTGCCATCAATGCAGCGTTTTGTTCGGGATTCCGTTCGGCAGATTGCGAGATGCTCAGGAGTGTCTCCTTTTGTTCACGCATGAAATCCGTCAGCGTAGCGCGCACGTTTTCAAGGACCGCTGCCACCTGATTTTCTTCGATATCCTTTGTGATCGAGTTTGCCTCGGACGCGATCAGCCGGGTGTAGTCAGCGGCATAAGCTTCAAAACCTTTGCGTTTTTGCCACCATCGCCTCCACCATGTGCTTTGCAGATCAAGCGCGATGGTCCGTCCGATACCCAAAGGCGGCGGAACTCGCGGAACAATGGGTGCTTCGATGTTGAACTCACCCAGATGATTGCCAAGTAGCTTGTGATACAACGCGCCGATATCCGCTGCAGCGGCGGTATACAGCGCCCCGGCTTCTTTGCGCATGTTACGGGCAAAGCTGAAATACGCGGCTTTTTGCAAAGTCCGTAGACCTGCCGGATCGTATTGCCACGTCCCCTGCTCACCATTGACTTCGAGATGTGAAATCAGGGAATCCGTGGCGCGTTTGACAAAGTTAGTTTCAGCCGAGGTCAGACGTTCCAGAACTCTGTCACGCAGCGAGGATGTCAGATTGGCAACCTGCTTTTCGTAGTCCGTGATGATAACCGAGATCGCCTCTTCGGGTGTGTTTCCCGACAAATCCCGTGCGATTTCTCCTGTGTCGGAAAGATTCTTGGCCACCGCTGTCGCACGGATCTGACTTGCAATATTGCGGGCGCGATGACGGACACGATCGATCAGACGTGCCCCAGCACCTTCGGCAATCCGTTCGTTCATGGCCAAAAGCAGATCTGGCAAACCCGACAGTGCCCAGATTTTGTCCAGCGAGGCGGCCTGATCCCCGAAACCGGCCGCAAGATAGAAGGTGTTCAGCGCCTTGCGCGAATCCTCAGTCAAAATGTCCGGAT
Source organism: Ruegeria sp. C11 (assembly GCF_056537725.1). Taxonomy (NCBI): domain Bacteria; kingdom Pseudomonadati; phylum Pseudomonadota; class Alphaproteobacteria; order Rhodobacterales; family Roseobacteraceae; genus Ruegeria; species Ruegeria sp. C11. The sequence goes on from NZ_JBQFSB010000019.1 coordinate 20,757, forward strand.
TTCCGGTCAGGGCGGCTTCGGCCCACAATGCGCTACCAAACACGATGCTGGTGCTGGTGTCGATGTTGTTCTGCTTGAGCGTCTCCTGAATCCGATCACGGATTTCCGGAACCTGATTCACGGGGTCGGACAGCTCATCGATGCGGTTGACGAATAGAACGATCTGACGATTTTCGAACTGCGCGATGATCCGCATCAACGCCATGTCCATGGTTGTCAAAGCCTGGCTTGCGGCCAGCACCACGACACAGACCTCGGATCCGCGCAAGCTGCGCAACGTGATCTGCTCACGAACCATGAATGTATCGTTGACACCCGGAGTATCGCAAAGTTTCAGCGATATCGGATACTGCGGAATGTCCATATACAGTTCCGCTGACTTCGTGACGTCGGCAAAACGCCCTGTTTTCGGATCGATGTCCGGATCGTCTTCATCACCCAGGCAGACATACCGCTCGATCAATTCGTCATCAAAGTAGTCGTATTGATGGCTTTGGCCGAGGATCAGATCAAAGTGTTTTCCAAGGCGTTCCTCGGACTTTGCCTTCATTTGGGCGATCTGACGACGGATATCGTCCATCTCATCATCCGCGCCGGCCCGATTGGCCAATTCGCCCAAACGACCGCCACCAACCATCAGGTTGTCCCACTCTTCCTGAGCGAAAAATGTGAATTTCGACTTTGTGTCACCGGGTGGCCGCGTGTTGATGTTGAGTGTGGTAACCACCGAGGTCCAAGGATTGACGTCAGAAGGCAGCAAGCCGGGGTGTCCGGCCAGGATATTGATGACGGACGATTTGCCCGCCTTGACCTGCCCCACAAGTGTGACACTGGCTGTAAAGTTCTCCATTCGCGTCTTGAGTGTGGCCAGACGCGCCGAGGAGCGCGCATCTGCCACCTCTGTCAATTGGTCGATCTGCGCGGTCAGCGCCGACATGGACGATGTCATGGGCGCAAGCGCCTCGTTGCCGACAGACAGCAGATGATCATTGCGCGCCATAATTTACCCTCCGGTGCCGGTAGCCACGTTCTGAGACGCGAACTGCGTTTCCAGGCGCCCGACCGGAACGCTGGATGAGGTATCGATTTTCGCAATCAGTTCCAGCGCGTTGCTGAGGATCGCAGCTTCGGTGCGCGGAGAGATCGACTCGTAGGCGCCGGAGTCTGCCAACACCTCAATGGAATGAAACCTGTCACCGTTTTCCAGGCAAGCAACACGGCGTCCGGTCGGAAAACCTTCGGCTTTGTTGGCAGGCAACGGCATCCGTGTGTTTGCCAACAAATAGTGTTCGCCTGAATGTGTTCTGAGCGAAACGCCGAACCCAGTGTTCGGATAGCGTTTGTTCAGGGTTTTGAGCTCACCAATGAAGCTCTCGCGGGCAAGAAAGACGGACTCTTGCTCCGAAGCAGCAGTTTTGAGTTGTTCGGTCACGATGAGAACCTTTTTTCCGGAGTTGAGCAGAAACTGGTACGTCGCCAAAGTGGCAAAAAGACTCATTAACTCCTTGCTGAACAGCATTACCCTCAAGGCGGTGTTAATTTGACCTGAATAAGATTTTTTGGCGTTGGAATTGTGGCGGAACTGTGAATCGGTCTGCTCAAAATTGCCTCAACCTTGAGGAGAAATCGCGCTGACCGCCCCATACATCCTTACCGTTAAACCAAAAAAATTACCGGCATGATGATAGGGACCCTCTGGATTTCGGAGACAAACACGAACGAATGAAACGCCATATTTTACTGGCAATACACGACCCGAAGCGACTGGTTGACCTCACCCGGCCCGGTAATCGTAGAACGGCCAGCAACGCAGATCGCAATTTCGAGGATATGAAATGCACCCCGCATCTTGCTGCACGGGCTTTGCTGCAAAGTCCGTTAACTCAACGTAAGCGAGCAGGAAAGTTGTTGGCCAATGCCACGTTCCCGCTTCGATTTCCCTGAAATTGGGCAGGCCCGTTTGAACCGGAGAAGGCAGGACATCACGGTGTAGGAAATCATCAATGCAGCAGGCCAATATTACTGACTGTTTGGTGGCACGGCTTTTTATCGACCGCAGGCAAAACTGCCTCAAGCCAGCAGAGTAGAATGGAAGGTGCAATTAAAGTGCTGCATCGACGTCGAAGGAGAAAAATCGGAGCGCCCAAAATATTCTGCACAGCGCCCTTAATTTCCTCTCGCACTCCTACACAAGCTTTGCTATTCAGCGCGGCATTGCGATGCGGGTGTGGCGAAATTGGTAGACGCACCAGATTTAGGTTCTGGCGCCGCAAGGCGTGGGGGTTCAAGTCCCTCCACCCGCACCACTTTTTAGATTTTTATATAATTAAAACAAGTATATAACCTTGCAGGGCGTTTTTTAGTCCCATCATTGGACCCACTTAAGTACTGCGGCACCTCCCCGATTTTTTGTTAATCCCCGGCCTGCTTGGGGCATCAGCTATATCTACTTTCACCGATTCACGGAAAATACTGGCAGAAAGTCCAGATGTATCCGAATGGCCGTTGGCTTGGGCTCTATAGGCAAAGAGCATAGACAGCGCGTCCCATTGGTAGGGCAAGAAACCAACCCTAAGCAATCCCGGTAGGTGGCAAGGATCATGGCCTTGGGGTCGCCCGCGAATACCTTCAACAGGTTGACGAAACTAAGCTCCTCCCTATCGTGAACTTTCGAATGTCTGCTGTGAGCCCAACTCCGACATTTCCATGGTGCATCCGAACAAGTGGCCGAAGTTTAAGCCAGCCAGACATCACCCGGGCCTTAGTCAGAAGTAGTTCATCCAAGCTGTCATGCGCAGCGTGATCTTTTGAATGACACTAAAGTCTTGCCCTCTATAGGTATAAATTGCGGCCTGTCCCAGGAGGTCATCATTTTCGGTTTAATGGGTCTAATACGTAAAAAGTTAAAGTTCGACGCGCACAGCAAATCTATGGCCTCTCCTCGCAAACGACAGTTACGCTTGCAGAACTGCCGTTCCGCCGATTTGCGTGAATTTCTATGTTGAGAGCGACCCAAAAATCATGGTGTTCATCACAGAGTAATATTCAAACATAAACATATTACTGGATTTGTTGGGTCTGTGTGTGCTCTCTTCGACCGTTAAAGAAGTAGGGGACAGAAAGATGAGACTAACACTGAGAACGTTGACGATTTGGTCATTCCTTGGGTTCGCGGCATTATCGAGTGCTTTTTCTGTCGGCGCGCAAGAAACTGAGGCGGACCAAGAGGTTGTGGAAGTCGAGAATGACGATCTAATAAATGCAGTCGTAGATGAGATGATTGCGGCAGATGACCTAGAGATCCTTCTTGTTCCCTTAACCTCTGAAGAGCTTTCCGAAGTCGCTGGTACTTGGCAGAGTTACGTACGTTCTCGGCTTGAAGAAGTCGCGCAAGTAAACTTGCAACTTCGGTCAGCAAGCGGAAATCAAGAGGTCAACTTGCGGTCTCAGTTGTCATCCCTGAACGACTCTGGATCAGACATTCTCACCAACTATCGCCTGGTACTCGAAGCATGGACTCTGAAAGGCGCGAAGGCAGAAGATCTAGAACCACATACTGACTATATCCTCGCATTGAAAACGGGAGCTCTAAAAACGACCGATTTTCAAACACTGTTTCAGAACGCTTGGGCATGGTTGTTCTCGTGGGATGGGGGTTTTGGTCTGCTGATGGCTGGCATCGGTGTCCTGGTGGCTGTTTGGGCTATGATGTTCATTGCTCGAATGGTGCGCCGGGTCACCGAAAGGGGTCTGAACAAGATCCCGACTATCTCCAGAATGCTGAAACGCTTCATTGCCACCGCCGTGTACTGGGCTGTTTTCGTCCTCGGTATCCTCGTCGTTTTGGCTTTATTCGGAGTCAACGTTACACCGCTTTTTGCTGTACTCGGCGGTTTGTCATTCATCCTAGGCTTTGCATTGCAGGAAACGCTAGGGAACCTCGCTAGCGGCTTGATGATCATGGTTCTCAAGCCGTTCGATACTGGCGACTATATCCAAGTAGGCGGTTCGTCGGGGTTTGTGGATGAGATGTCGGTGGTTTCAACCAAGATCAGAACATTCGACAACCAGATTATTATCGTTCCCAACAGCAAGATTTGGGGGGACGTGATAACCAATGTGAGCGCATCCGAAGAACGTCGGGTCGATCTGGTCTTTGGCATCGCCTATTCGGACAACGCTGCCCAAGCAATTGAAGTCCTCAAGGATTTGGTCGCCCGTCACCAGCTTTGTCTGAAGACACCAGAACCAGAAATTTTCGTGGGTGAGTTGGGCGACAACTCAGTCAACATCTTCTGCCGTCCATGGTCCAAGTCCGATGACTATTGGACAGTCTATTGGGACCTAACCGGTCAAGCAAAAGAGCGGTTTGATGAAGAAGGTATATCAATACCGTTCCCGCAACGCGATGTGCACATAATTCCTGTAGGGGGATCGGCGTCATGAGAACTTTGACACTTTGGTTTCTGCCTCTTCTATTCGTCTGCGGTGTCGCGTTTGCTCAGTTGATCAGCCCCACTTGTGTGGTCCAATTTGATTGTTAGTGTATGACTGGCCTTTGGTCCATTTGAACGATGGTTTCCGGGGCCGGCGGTT
>NZ_JBQFSB010000020.1:0-18806 GCF_056537725.1 Ruegeria sp. C11
TGATCAACCAGGAACTGGGCGAACCCTTCCGCCGCGACGCCATGAAAAAACCCGTCGCAGTCGCAGGCGTCAGCGCCAACGACATGATCGCCCAGTAAACAAAAGGGTTACAGCCTGACAAACAAGCACGCCCTTCAGCTCGGCTGCCGGGCGTGTTTTTTTAAGGAGATGGAAAATGACAACCCATGTCATTGATCTGAACAACGAAGCACCGATCAAAAGCGAACGGCGTCTTTCGGACCTACCCGACAGGGTGGTTGCGGGCGATCCTCACCATCAGGTCGGTATGCACTTCACCAGCCCTGACGGCAAACTTTCTGCAGGTACGTGGACGTCAACGCCGGGAAAATGGCATGCTTTCACCGAAAAGGATGAATACTGCTATATCGTTTCCGGGCATTGCGCTTTGATTCACGAGGATGGCACACGACAGGACTTTCGCGCTGGCGCGTCTTTCATGATCCCGGATGGCTTTCGGGGTTACTGGGAAGTAATTGAGACCACGACCAAGCATTTCGTGATCCGGGATACGTCGAACTGAGTTTCCTGACAAATACAGACGCTGTGTCGAACGCCGCCCAATGTCCATCGGGCGGCGTTTCTTTTGATTACCCGTAGCGATACGGGCGCCCGGCTTTTTGCATGACGGCGTTGTACTGCTTGAAGATTTCGACGACCTTTGCCTTTGTGGGGCTTTCCGCCGCGATCTCGTCCCAGAACTTGACGGCCGCCTCTTCGACGGTTGCCCATTCTTCATCCGGAATCGTGGTCAGTTTGAGCTTGTCGCCGTTCACACGCAGCGAAGCCTCGCCGCCCCAGTACCACCACTGGCGATAATAATGGGATTGATCCGCGCAAACCTTGAACAGGGTTTTCAGATCATCGGGCAGCTCGTTCCAGCGATCCATGTTGGCAAAGAAGTGGCCTGCCCATGCACCCGAGACGTTGTTGGTCAGGAAGTAGTTTGTAACATCCGCCCAGCCAACAGTGTAATCTTCGGTGATGCCTGACCATGCGATACCGTCCAACTCGCCTGTCTGCACCGCGACCTCGATGTCTTCCCACGGCAGGGTTACCGGAACGACGCCGAACTGGCTGAGGAAACGGCCCGCCGTCGGGAAGGTAAAGATGCGTTTGCCCTGCAGGTCGGCCAGGCTGTTGATCGGATCCTTGGTGGCAAAATGGCACGGATCCCAGGCCCCGGCAGAGATGTGTTTCACGCCGACCTTGGAATATTCCTCGTCCCAGATTTCATTCAGCCCGTATTGGTTGAACAGCACCGGAACATCGAGGGAATAGCGTGACGCAAACGGGAAATATCCCCCGAAAACAGTAACCTCGGTGGGTGACGCCATCGAGTCATCATCCGATTGCACCGCATCTATGGTGCCGCGTTGCAATGCACGGAACAACTCTTCGGTAGGCACAATCTGATTGGAATAGAAGGTTTCAATCTGCATGCGGTCGCCCGCAATTTCATTGAACATCTTGATCGCAGGGTCCAGAACGTGTTCTGCCAGCGAGGGACCGGCATAGGTCTGCAATCGCCAGGTGATGGTCCCCTGTGCCAGTGCCGGCGTTGCCAGTGCGGCGGCGGCGGGCGCTGCTGCGGCCCCTTTGATAAACTTGCGTCTTGTCGTCATACTCTCTCTCCCAAATGGTTGACGTGTTTTAAATGCTCTCCGTTATTGCCCCGGTTTATTCCGGGGTCACTTGTTGTAGATGTATTCGGGTAACCACAGGGCGATCTGTGGAAAGGTCATGATGATTGCCAGGGCCAGCGCCATGACCATCACGAACGGCAGGATCGAGCCGTAGATGTCCCGCAAAGTAATCTCGGGAGGGGCCATGGCGCGCATCAGGAACAGATTGTAGCCGAATGGCGGTGTCATATAGGCGATCTGCGTGGTGATGGTGTACAGCACGCCATACCAGATCAGATCGAAACCCAGCGCCTTGACCAGCGGGACATAAAGCGGGGCCACGATTACCAGCATGGCGGTGTCGTCCAGAAACGTGCCCATCAGAATAAAGCTGAGCTGCATCAGGATCAGGATCAGCCAAGGATCCAGTCCCAGCCGTTCAGTAAACAGGTTCTCAATCGCCTTGACTGCGCCCAGCCCGTCGAAAACCGCACCAAAGGCCAGCGCGGCGAGGATGATCCACATGAACATGCAGGTAATGCCCAGCGTGGACCGCACAGAGGTCTCAAACACGGCGCGCGTCATCCGGCCCTTCAATACGGCGGCCATGAAAGCGGTCAGCGCCCCGATCGCAGAACTTTCCACCAGCGATGTCCAGCCATTCACGAACGGCACCATCATGGCGGCAAAGATAGCCAACGGCAGCAGACCAGCACGCAGGAGGGCCAGCTTTTCCGACATCGGCACATCGCGCTCGTCCGCAGGCAGCGCGCGGCCCAGATCGGGATTAATGCGGCAACGGATGGCGATATAGAGGATGAACATCGTAGCCATCATCAGGCCCGGAACCACTCCGGCCAGCCACAGTTGTCCCACGGGCTGCCGCGCGATCATTGCGTACAGAACCAGTACAACGGATGGCGGCACGAGAATGCCCAAAGATGACCCGGCCTGAATAACGCCTGTCACCATCCTTTTGTCATAACCGCGCTTCAGCAGCTCTGGCAGGGCAATGGTCGCGCCGATGGCCATTCCCGCAACGCTCAACCCGTTCATCGCTGATATGAGAACCATCAGACCGATCGTGCCAATAGCCAGCCCGCCATTCAGGCCGCCCATCCAGACGTGGAACATCTTGTAAAGGTCGTCCGCGATTTTGGATTCAGACAGGACATACCCCATGAAGATGAACATCGGCAGCGTCAGGAGCGGATACCATTTCATCAGCTTCACCGCGGCGGCAAAGCCTAAATCATACCCACCCCGGTCCCCCCATAGCAGCAGGGAAAACACTACGGCGACAAAACCAATGGCGCCAAAAACCCGCTGGCCCGTCAGCAACATCAGCATCATGGTTGAAAACATGATTGTGGCGATCAGCTCGTAAGACATCAGATCACCTCTCGTGGGATATCTTCACCGCGTATGCGCATGATATCCTTGCATAGTTCGGATACAGCCTGCAGCAGCATCAGGCCTAACCCAAACAGCATGATCGTTTTGATGGGCCACAGATAGGGCCGCCACGCCGTAGGGCTGCGTTCACCGTACTGCAGGGAATAGCTCAGTGAATCCCAGCCGCCGTAGATCAGGACAGCGATATAGAAGATCAGGAACAGAACGGTGAAGGCATCCGTCCAGGCCCGCCGTTTGCTTGACCATTCACCATAGAGCAGATCCATGCGCACGTTCGATCCCATCTGGATCGAATATGGTCCGCCAAGAATGTAATAGGCGACCATGGCGAATTGCGCGACCTCCAGTGTCCATAAGGATGGCAGGAAAAAGGTCTTTGAAATTGACGACCACAGCAGGATGCCCATCATCACGAAGATGCCGTACATCACGATGCGGCCAATCCAGCGGTTCATCCCGTCAACGATCCGGATGTATCTCCGCATCAGGTTCATGCCTGTTTCCCTGTAGTCGCGACCACCTATCAGCCGGAGGCGGTTCATTGATCTTGCCGGCGCAAAGCGTGCCGTCTCTCACATTGGGAGCAGCCAGCCCCCGCTTGTCAACAAATTCTCTGTAGACAAGGCTACATTAGTTCATACTCTGTAACAAAAGCTAGAAAAGAGGCCGTGCGTGATAACCAGCCGTCTGGTCAAACAAATGCTGCAGGATGAGATCGACGGGCTGACTCGGTCCGAGCGCCAGCTGGCCTCGGTCCTGTTGCAGGACTATCCGATGGCCGGTCTGCAATCGATCACCAAGCTGGCTGCAGCCGCACGTGTTTCGACCCCAACTGTGATCCGCATGGCACGAAAGCTGGGTTTCCACGGGTTCCCGGACCTGCAGGAAGCACTGCGTGAGGAGGTTGCGGCCCAGATCAAAAAGCCGATCTCGAAGCGGGATGCCTGGGTGGTGGACGATACTGCCGAACACGCGCTAACGCGGTTCGCTCAGGCCGTCTGGACCAACATGCGCCATACGTTGGAGCGTGTGGACACAGCCATGTTCGACGAAGTTGCCCGTTTGATGGCGGATACAAGCCGTCCCCTTTATGTCGTTGGCGGACGCATAACCCGGTCAAATGCCGATTATCTTTATAACCACATGCAAATCATCCGCCCCAACGTGACGATGATGAGCAACTCCAGCAATGTCTGGCCCCAATACCTGCTGGACATGGATCGGACGTCGGTTCTGGTGGTGTTCGATATCCGTCGCTACGAGGCGCATCTGGAAAAGCTCGCCCGAATTGCGTCGGAACGTGGTGCTAAGGTGGTTCTGTTTACGGATCAGTGGGGTTCGCCCATCGGTCGTTGTGCCGATTTCACCTTTCACGGACTGGTCGAGGCACCCTCGAGCTGGGATTCCACGATTTCGCTGCAACTTATTTCCGAGGCGCTGATTGCGCAGGTGCAGGATTCCCGATGGGAGGAAAGCAAAGAGCGGATCGAGGAACTGGAAGCGATGTTTTCGTCCACCCGGTTGTTTCGGGGTTAGGATGATCGGGCAGATACCGATGGCTTAGTCCGAAGGGCAGGCCGAGGCCAATCGACTTTCCGGCCAGTCCCGTTCAAGCGTCAGAGGCATAAGGGACAACATCCCGTCATCATCAATCAGTTCTGCCAGTTCTGCGACCATCATGCCGATTTCGGTGGCCAGTTGCATTTCTCTTTCCGGGTCCTGTTCGCCATGGGAAAAGGCCATCGGATCAGTGACAATCCGTTCCGCAAGGCGGCTAATTCGCTCGGGGGAGACGGGGTGCGTGCTGGCATCGCGCGCGGTGCCGCCGATCGGATCCTGCCACCAGGCCGCCATGTAATACCAGAACACGCCCATGGGCAGGCCTCCCAGACGTGAGAAATGATCCAGCGCGAATTCATCGGCTGCGATTTCCTGTGCCTGACTGTCCTGGCCGCTCAGACCCGGCTGATGGTTCAGCATGATGTGCCCAAGCTCATGCGCAAGGATGAACTGCAAGCCGGAACTGACGATCTTGCCCGAAACGTTAAAGGTGAACGGATCGGCAAAGGCGGTGTCCCGGTCGATCTGAAACGCGCGCAGAGGCGAGGGCAGGGGCCGCCCCTGTCGGAGTTTGGCCCAGAGATAGGCCTGCAGCGCCGCTGGGTCGCAGCCTTTGCTTTCGATCCATGCAAACAGCGTTGCCACATCGTCAAAGAAACGAATGGATTCCAAGGGCATATAGATCACGCCTTCGGCCGGGTCGGCAAAAAACGCCAGCGGTGATGGTCCGTGATCCGGAAATTCCAGCCGGACCTGCGCTGCGCGCGGTCGATCCGCGCGCGGCAGGTTGCCAACGATATCGTCGTTGAATACGCGGATGATGTCAGGTGTGGCACGTTCGAGCGTATGGCGGCGCTCGTCCTCGGTATAAAGCTGGGCTCCGGCCTGAGAGGCCAGCGTCAGTAGAGAAACAAAGGCGGCGACTTTCAGCACAGTGGATGAACCTCCTCCCAGACCTCAAGCACGATGTCGTTGGGGGCAGGGGTGCCGCCAGTACGCACCCAGTCGGCAAAGGTTACCGGATCGCCCCAGTCGTCCTGCCAAAGGTCCCGGATCAGCGTCAGTTTTATCTCGGCAATATCATCGGATGTCCTTTGGCCAAGTTCCTTGCCCCTGAGGGCGCAATTCACGCTGCGCAGACGCCGTTGGGTGATGGCTGCGTCATACCCTGTATTCGTGCCGGTCGCGGTTCGGCTTGAGCCCACGAAATTGCCGGTTGTCAGGGTTGCCGCCTCTTGTCCTGCGGTCGCCTGGATTGATGCGTCATCGGGTGTCACCTGACCAACTTGAATCGGATGCTCCAGAGAAACCCAAGCATAGCCGATGATGGCAAGCAGGACGAATACCGGCGTCGAAAACGCGACTGACCCGGCCAGTCCGAAATGTTCGTTTTGTGAGATATTGATTTTCTGGATGGTTCTCCAAAATCCGATCATCACCACAAGCGCCACAAGAATGACGACGGCAGTCAAAGTCAGACGTTCAGCAATGCGAAACAAAATGATCGAGTCCATGGGACCCCGTAAAATGAGTTTACCCAGGGTAATGTTCCGGGAAAACGCCGAGTCGATCAAGGGTTGGTCCGGTTTCCACGGCTCAGTGCGCGTTTCGGGTAGGTGCTACACCTTAAACAGAGGCGGTCCAGACCCTGTAGCGGCCTTGCCCGGTGATCTCTCGGATCAGTCCACGCTGCGAAAGTTTGTCCAGATTGCGCTGAACCGCGGCCCGGGACGCGCCCGTCAGTTCCTCTGCCAGCGGAGCGGTAATCATGGGCCACGCGGTCAGAACCTCAATCAATGCAGGCGGCGTGCGTCCGGACAAATCGCGCGTTTCTTCAACTGCGCGATCATGCCAGGTGCTGACCCTGTCGATCAGCAATAGCGCCGCCAGGGTCGCCTGTGCGGCGCCTGTGTACCAGGCGTTTAGCTTTTGCTCGGCCGTGCCCATGCCCCTCAGCGCGCCGGGCCCGGAAAAGCAGACCGGCATGAAAAGCGCTCCGCCCCGGCCTGCAGAGGCGCCGTGGCGCGCAGCCAGAACAGCCGCTTCTGCGTCGTTCGACATCCCCTGACCAAGTGCCCGCCATGCGTGAAACATCATCGCAGACTGCGTCATCGGATGGAGGTGAATCGCCGCTGCCATCACGTCGGACAAATCGGCGACGGCTTCGGGGACTTCGTGTCCGGCAGGTGTTGTTCGGCCAAGAAATGCGGACAACCCGTCTTCCAATCCGCCCGCGTTGGGCGCAGCGCCGGATGTCAGGCGGCGCACAGCCCATCCCGCGCGGGCCAGCGCCAATGTGTCGTCTCCGGTCGCACCCAACCGCAGGCCGATCCACAAGGCCAGACGTTCGGCGCTGATGCGATCTCCGGTCCACCAGCCAAGATCGGCAACTTCAAGCAATGCCAGCCTGTGCCGCCAACCTTCGGGCCCGGACCGCATCCGTTCGTCCAGCATACCGAATGTCAGTGCAAGGTCCGCCAGTTCCGCCGACAGGGAATCCTGCGCTGCTCGCCACTCTGCCGGGTTGAACAAAGGTGTTGCAGCCCCTGTTCGCAACAGAGGCATCGGGCCTTCTTCTTCGGTTTCGTCCAGTGGGGGAAGAAACCACAGATCATCTTCTTCCGGAGGATCGGTGTCATAGATACTGGCGGTCAGATCCTCGAACTCTTCCCCTTCGGTACCCTGCAATTTCTTTCCGCCACTCATAACGCGTATTCACAGCCATTTTGTGGTGTCATTCAAGGGCCAAGTCCGGTTTGATGCGTGGTGCTTTCGCATATTTTCCGCTTGTCGGTTGTCTGGCCGAGGAATTTGGTTGGTGCAGAGCATGAGATATTGTGGGTGTGGCGTCGTGAAAACGTCGAGAATACCGCATTACCCCAAGATTATTTGCTCAAAGACAACAAAAACGCCCACATCAACACTTAAAGTGGTCAAAGCTCCATAAATTGTTGCGTTTCTCTGTTGGGCGGGACAAAGTCTGGCCTGGGTCGAATACTTGGAATCGGGTGCAGATATGCCGCAGACCAGAAATGTCCTGTTCATCATCATAGACCAACTGCGGGCCGACTGTCTGGCCGGCGCGCTGGCAGATCAGGTCGCGTTGCCGAACCTTCGGGCGTTCATGAAAGACGCCGTGTCCTTCAACCGGCATTTTTCCGTGACCAATCCGTGCGGACCGTCGCGAGCATCGCTGTTGACGGGGCAATATGCAATGAACCACCGTTCGGTTCGCAACGGAACACCGCTGCGCCATGACACGCCGAACATCGCGACCGAGATGCGCAAGGCCGGGTATCTGCCCATGCTGTTTGGGTATACCGACACGTCCGCTGACCCTCGGGTTCACGATGCCAACGATCCAGCCCTGAAATCCTATGAGCAGCCGATGGTCGGGTTTCACGAGATCACCGAGATGCGGCTGGAGGAATCCTTTCCGTGGCAATCGCACCTGATGCGCAAGGGTTATGACTTTGAAACCTATTGGGATGTTTACAAGCCTACCTCGACCGATGGGGGTGCGCGCAAGCTGAACGACCCGGCGCTTTATACAGCAGAAGACAGCGATACTGCCTTTCTGACCGACGCGTTTCTCGACAACATCGTTGCCTTTCACAAGCAGAACTGGTTCGCCCATCTAACCTATATTCGTCCACATCCTCCTCTGGTTGCGCCAGCCCCTTACAATGACATGTATGATCCGGCGGACATCCCTCTGCCGACACGCTTGCCGTCGCCGGGGGATGAGAAGGCGGTGCATCCGTTCTTTGGCCCGACGATGGATAGCTATGAGGCGCGGGATTTCGTGGAAGGTTTTGACAAGGTCGAGCCGACGGACGAAAACATCCGAACCCTGCGCGCGGTCTATCTGGGTCTAGCGACCGAGGTGGACCATCACGTTGGTCGTGTCGTGGCATATCTGAAAGACAGCGGTCAGTATGACAACACCTTGATCGTGATCACTGCCGATCACGGAGAGATGCTGGGCGATCGCCATTCCTGGGGCAAAATGACTGTATATGATGCAGCATACCGTACGCCACTAATGATACGGGTGCCGGGCAATCAGGATCAGGCTGGCGCCGAGGTGAATGCACCGACGGAATCCATCGACATCACGCCTACTATTCTGGATTGGGTGGGGCAGGGCATTCCCAATTCCATGGATGGCAGGTCGCTGATGCCCCTGCTCACAGGGGAAGCGCCTGCGGACTGGCGGGGGTATTCCTTCAGCGAGCTGGATTTTTCAGAGCCCGAGGCACCGACAAAGTGGCAACGCGATCTGGGCACGGACAATAACGACTCCTGCCTGAGCATCCTGCGCGACGAGCGGTTTACGCTGGTCGAGTTCGCGGCTGACCTTCCCCCGATGCTGTTCGACCATCACGGACAAGGCGAGATGGAAAACGTTGCTGGAAATCCGGAATATGCGGCAGATCTCGCGCGGCTGGGCCGACAAATGCTGCGACACCGGATGCGAAACACGGACCACACATTATCCTTGTATTCGATCACGCCGGATGGTGCCAAGCTACGCCAAAGATTCGAATGAGCCATGCGCGGATGTCCTGTTACGCACCTTCCCGCATCGTCCGGCAAAGGTGAAGAACATTTAATGAAAACATGTGGGTGAGATAAATGTTCAACCTTTCAACAGGTTAGGTTAGTCCCGGAATCGGCGACCGGTACGATGACCGGTTGTTGGGTTTGGCGGCGTAGACAGGTTGATTTTCGCTGGCTAAGCTCAATCACAGCGAACGAAAATGGAGGCGCTTGCCATGTCGGATGGTATGCCTACCACATCTGAGCCAACCCAAAGCTCTCAGGGTGATGAGCGTACAGCATTCCTGCTGCTGGCGGTCTTTCTTGCCCCGGCTCTGGCGGTTGCGATCGTGGGCGGATGGGGTTTTCTAATCTGGATGCTGCAGATCATAAACGGCCCCCCGGCTGGCTAGAGGCTTGAATGAACGACCAGCTGACAGCCCGTGCTGAACGCCAGTCAAAATTCCGCAGATCGGATTTGCAGCGCCCGCCCTGGGCCACCGAGATAGCAATCCGAAAGCAGTGCACCGGCTGCGGAGACTGCATCAGGAAATGTCCGGAGAACATCCTGTTTTCCGCCTATGCCGGAACGCCCGCCCTGGATTTCAGTGCAGGTGAGTGCACCTTTTGCGGCGCGTGTGCCGAGGCTTGTAACGAAGACGTGTTCGCGCCGGTAAACCAGACGCCCTGGGACGTGATTGCGATCATTCAACCGGGTTGCATGCTGGAACATGGCATAGGATGCCAGTTGTGCACCGACAGCTGTGATCAGACGGCACTGCGACTTGATCTGTCTCAACGTCCGGTAGGCCGGATCGTGGTTGATACAGAATCCTGCACGGGCTGCGGTGCTTGCCTGCCGGTATGTCCGGTGGGTGCCATCAGCGTCCGCGCGCCAACGCAAGGAATGCCAAATGGCTGAATTGGAACATATCTCGAGCCTGATGGTGCTGGCCGACCCGGATCAACTGGATTCGGTTGTTGCCGAGATTCAGAAAATTCCGGTCGCGGAAACGCCTGCCATCGATCCGACAGGCAAGATCATTGTCACGCTTGTTACGCCAAGCGAGGCCGAAATCGTAAACTACCTGAACCAGTTAAACCTGATCGACGGCGTCGCGAGCGCCTCGCTGGTTTATCATCAAACAGAAACAGACCCAGAAATCTTGGCTTAACCGCCGGAACCGGAGGATTTCATGACCCAAGTTACCAGACGTGATGTCATCAAGGCGCAGGCCGTGGCGGCCGCTGCCGCAGCGGCGGGCATTCCGATCCCCGCAGCGGCACAGAACCTTGTTACCGACGCGCAACTGACCGACCTGAAATGGTCCAAGGCCCCCTGCCGTTTTTGCGGCACTGGCTGTTCGATCATGGTCGCCACCAAGGCAGGCCGTGTCGTCGCCTCTCACGGGGATGCCGAGGCCGAAGTGAACCGTGGCCTGAACTGCGTCAAAGGCTATTTCCTGTCCAAGATCATGTACGGCAAAGACCGGCTGACCCAGCCGCTGCTGCGCAAGAAGGATGGTGTTTTCGACAAGGACGGCGATTTCGAGCCGGTCTCGTGGGACGAGGCCTTCGATATCATGGCCGAAAAGTGGAAAAAGACGCTGTCCGAGAAAGGCCCCAAAGGCATCGGCATGTTCGGCTCGGGCCAGTGGACTGTCTGGGAAGGCTACGCCGCATCCAAGCTGATGAAGGCGGGTTTCCGTTCGAACAACATCGATCCCAACGCGCGGCACTGCATGGCGTCCGCCGTGGGCGGCTTTATGCGGACCTTCGGCATCGACGAACCGATGGGCTGCTACGATGATTTCGAGAACGCGGATGCCTTCGTGCTCTGGGGCTCGAACATGGCCGAGATGCACCCGATCCTGTGGACCCGCATCGCCGACCGCCGCTTCAGCCACCCGCACGTTCAGGTGGCCGTTCTGTCGACCTTCCAGCATCGCAGCTTTGATCTGGCCGACATCCCGGCGATTTTCACGCCGCAAACCGATCTGGTGATGCTGAACTATATCGCCAATTACATCATCCAGAATGGTGCGGTGAACGAGGATTTCGTTTCCAAACACGTGAATTTCCGCAAGGGCGTCACAGATATCGGCTATGGCCTGCGCGACGACCACCCGCTGCAACAGGCCGCCGCCAACCCGAACTCGGGCGCGTCCGAAGAGATGACGTTTGAGGAATTCGCCGAATTCGTCTCGGAATATACGCTGGAAAAAGCGGCCGAGATGTCGGGTGTTCCGGCTGATACCCTGGAAAAGATCGCCAAGCTTTATGCCGATCCGGATACCAAGGTCATGTCGCTGTGGACCATGGGCGTGAACCAGCACACCCGCGGTGTCTGGGTCAACAACATGATCTACAACATCCACCTGCTGACCGGCAAGATTTCAACGCCCGGCAACTCGCCATTCTCGCTGACAGGTCAGCCCTCGGCCTGCGGTACCGCGCGCGAGGTCGGCACATTCTCGCACCGTCTGCCCGCCGACATGGTTGTGGTGAATCCCGAACACCGTGCCATTGCGGAAAAGATCTGGAAACTGCCCGAGGGCACTGTGCCCGATTGGAACGGCGCGCATGCGGTGGTGCAGAACCGCAAACTGAAAGATGGCGAGATCAACTGCTACTGGGTGCAGGTCAACAACAACATGCAGGCCGCGCCGAACATGATGGAAGAGGGGCTGCCGGGTTATCGCAATCCCGACAACTTCATCGTGGTGTCCGACGCCTATCCGACCGTAACAGCCGAGGCCGCCGACCTGATCCTGCCTGCCGCCATGTGGGTCGAAAAGGAAGGTGCCTATGGCAACGCAGAACGCCGCACCCAGTTCTGGTATCAGCTGGTCAACGCACCGGGTGAGTCCAAGTCGGACCTGTGGCAACTGGCCGAATTCTCCAAGCGGTTCACCACCGACGAAGTCTGGCCCGCCGAGCTGCTGGATGCCAACCCCGAATACAAGGGCAAGACCCTGTTCGAAGTGCTCTTTGCCAATGGTCAGGTCGATCAGTTTGAGCTGACTGAAAAGGCCATTGAATACGGCAACCACGAATCCGAAGATTTCGGTTTCTACATCCAGAAGGGTCTGTTCGAGGAATATGCCGAATTCGGTCGCGGAAAGGCCCACGATCTGGCGCCGTTTGACACATACCACGAAATTCGCGGCCTGCGCTGGCCCGTCGTGGACGGCAAGGAAACCCAGTGGCGCTTCAAGGAAGGGTATGATCCTTACGTGACGCCGGGCGCGGATTTCGAATTCTACGGCAAGCCGGATGGCAAGGCTGTGATCTTTGCCCTGCCGTTCGAACCCGCACCCGAAACCCCGGACGAGGAATATCCGTTCTGGCTGGCGACGGGCCGTGTGCTGGAACACTGGCATTCGGGTTCGATGACCCAGCGGGTGCCCGAACTGCACAAGGCAATTCCCGACGCGCTGGTCTATATGCATCCCGACGATGCCAAAGCCATGGGCGTGCGCCGCGGTTCGGCGGTCAAGGTGGAGTCGCGCCGTGGCAACATCGTCAGCCGGGTCGAAACCCGTGGCCGGAACAAGCCGCCCAAGGGGCTGATATTCGTGCCATGGTTCGATGCGCGTCAGCTGATCAACAAGGTCACGCTGGACGCGACCGATCCTCTGTCGAAACAGACCGACTTCAAGAAATGCGCGGTCAAGATCGTACCGGTGGGAGTATAAGGACATGAAACGTCAGACAGCTTTGATCGCCGCCATTCTGGCGACAGCCATCGGCGGTGCCGCACTTGCCCAGCAATCGGTCGCCACTTTGCGGGGTGGGACCCCGTTGGCCGACAATGCCGAACCGCCATCGATTGCTGGTGTGGTGAACTCTGATCTGCGGCAGGTCCGCAACTATCCTGAGCAGCCGCCGCTGATCCCGCACAAGATTGACGGCTATCAGATCGACCTGCATGCCAACAAATGCCTGACCTGCCACAGCCGCGCCGCGATTGAGGTCAGTCAGGCCCCCATGGTGTCGATCACTCACTTCATGAGCCGGGACAATCAATTCCTCGCATCGGTCACCCCGCGCAGATATTTCTGCAACCAGTGCCACGTCGTGCAGTCCGACGCCCGGCCTTTGGTGGAGAACGGCTTTGTCGATATCGACTCGGTTCTTGAATACGTTCAGAGCCAGCAGGGGGGCACCGACTGATGCTGGGATTCGTCAAGCGTATCTGGGGTGTCATACGGCGCCCCAGCGTCCACTATTCGCTGGGTTTCCTTACCATGGGCGGATTTGTGATGGGCGTCATTTTCTGGGGTGGTTTCAACACCGCCCTGGAACTGACCAATACCGAAGAGTTCTGCACCAGTTGTCACGAAATGCGTGACAACGTGTTTGTCGAACTTAAGCCCACGATCCATTATTCAAACCGCTCCGGTGTGCGGGCCACCTGTCCGGATTGCCACGTGCCCCATGAATGGACCAACAAGATTGCGCGCAAGATGCAGGCCAGCAAAGAGGTCTGGGGTAAGATCTTTGGTACCATCAACACCCGCGAGAAGTTTCTGGAAAAGCGCATAGAACTGGCCCAGCACGAGTGGGCGCGGCTTGAGGCGAACGACTCGTTGGAATGCCGCAACTGCCATTCGGCGGAATCGATGGACATCACGCGCCAGAGCGCCCGTGCCGCCGAAGCGCATGAGCGGTTTTTGTTCACGGGAGAAAAGACCTGCATCAACTGCCACAAGGGTATTGCCCACCAGTTGCCTGACATGAGCCACGCTTCACTGAACATCGCGCCGGCCAAAACGGCGGAACTGGCAACCTATCTGGACCAGTAACGCCTCACCGGTGTGACCCGCAGGATTCGGCCGCCAAGCTTGTCAAAGCTGGCGGCCTTTTCTGTTCCGTCATCCGGTTTTTGGCCCAATCACCGCTCATTCGGCGACTCGGCGCGCATCGTGCCCAATGCTGAGCCCCAAGCGGGGCAGGGGGTGCACGGCTGCACCTGTCTGATGGCGTAACCATTTGGAATCTGGCCAATGTTGGCTGGCTATCCAATGTGCTTTCTCTTAGGTGTTCGGCTGAGTCACAGGGATTTAACAAGACAAGGTGGGCGGTATCTTGCTAGTGTCGGCCCAAATTCCAAGTGGGGACCTTAAGTGCGGCGGCGGAACAGTTTAAACGAGCCACGCTGAAAGCAGACGGAGCAGCCCAGGCCCAATGAAAAACAAAACCGCAAATCGACCCAGCAATGAGTTGGGGACTGCCCGAAATCACGGCATGCGATTTATTGGGCTGGCGTTCCTGTTCAGCATTTTCGTGAATCTGCTGATGCTGACCGGACCGCTGTTCATGCTGCAGGTTTACGACCGCGTTCTGGGGTCGCGGTCGTTTGAAACGCTGACGGCGCTTTTTATACTGGTCGCGCTTTTGTATCTTCTGATGGCAATGCTGGATTATGCGCGCGGCCGGATTGTGGCCCGGTTCGGGGCGCGATTCCAGTCGGAACTTGATGAGCGGGTCTTTAACGCGACGCTGCTTCAGTCCGTTCACCCCCATGCCCGTTCGGCGCCCGCCATGGCGCTGCGCGATCTGGAATCGATTCAGGCACTGTGCTCGTCGCCGGTCCTGCTGGCCGTGATGGACGTTCCGTGGACGCCGTTCTTTCTGGCGGCGATCTTTATCTTCCATCCTATGCTGGGTTGGCTGGCCGTTGGTGGTGGTGTGTTGCTTGTCATCATAGCCCTTCTGAACCAGGCTTTGACGCGTAACAGGGTTGCCGCTGCCAAGGTTGCATCGGCGCGCGCCAATGCGTTTTCCGAACAAGCCCGGCAGGGGGCCGAAGTGGTGCGGTCACAGGGGATGCAGGATGCTGTCACTGCGCGATGGCTTGTTCAGCGCACAGATGCACTAAGGCAAACGATCGCTGCCAGTGACTGGACCGGTAGTTTTACGGCGCTGACGAAATCACTGCGATTGTTTTTGCAATCGGCCATGCTGGCACTGGGTGCTTATCTTGTTCTGAAAAACGAAATGACCGGCGGTGCGATGATTGCAGGTACGATCCTGCTGGGCCGCGCCTTGGCGCCGATCGAACAGGCAATCGGTCAGTGGGCGATGATCGAACGGGCGCAGTCCGCGTGGAAGTCGCTCAACAAATTCCTTGATTCAGTGCCGCCGGAAGACAAGCGCACAAAGCTGCCGGTGCCCGAAGCTCAGGTGAAAGTACAAAGTTTGACGGTGATCCCGCCCGGTGCGTCCGCACCCACCCTGCGAAATGCGAATTTCAAACTTGCTCCAGGCGAAGCACTTGGTGTGATCGGGAAAAGCGGATCCGGGAAAACAACGCTGGCAAAAGCGCTGTTGGGACTTTGGCCTGCTGCTGCCGGAGAGATCCGGCTTGGGGGCGCGACGCTGGATCAATACGATCCCGTCGATCTGGGCAGTCACATCGGATACCTGCCGCAGCAGGTAACGCTGTTTAACGGAACGGTGGCCGAAAACATCGCCCGTCTGTCCCAGAGCCCGGACCCGGAAGACGTTGTTGCCGCAGCCAAAAAGGCAAACGCTCATGAGCTTATTCTGACCCTTGAGAAAGGGTACGACACGTTTCTTGAGGGCAACGACAGCCAGCTGTCCGGCGGACAAAAACAAAGGATCGCATTGGCCCGCGCGCTGTATGGTGAGCCGGTTTTGCTGATCCTAGATGAACCGAATTCGGCCTTGGATGCGGATGGGACCGAAGCGTTGAACGCGGCAGTGCGTGAACTCAAGGCAGCGGGCAAGGCGGTGATCATCATGACACACCGACCTCAAGCCATTTCCGAGTGTGACAGCCTTGCTGTGGTCGAACGTGGCCAGATCGTCAAGCTGGGCAGCCGCGATGAAGTTCTCAGTTCGATGGTCCAGAACGCCGGAGTCATCAAACGCCAGTTTGGCAAAGGAGGCACCGATGGCTGATATATCGACGCGACCGGCGCGGCCTGCCTGGAACGCAAGTTTTCCCACTATCGTAGGGTTTGTCGCCTTGGCAATTCTGGTTGGCGGTCTTGGGATATGGAGCACGCAAACACAGCTGGCCGGGGCCATTGTGTCCTCGGGTGTGGTCGAAGTGCAAAGCAACCGTCAGGTGGTGGAACACCCCGATGGCGGTGTTGTGGGTGAAATTTTTGTCCGCGATGGGGACAGGGTCGCCGAAGGCGATTTGTTGCTGAAACTTGACGCCACTTTCCTGTCTTCGGAAAACGCTATTGTCGAAAGTCAGCTGTTCGAGCTGCTGGCCCGCAAAGTGCGGCTTGAGGCCGAGCGCGATGGTATTGGCGAAGCCGAGCTCGATGATCGTTACGCCCAGCTGATTGAGCAGGAAAGCGGCACCAAAGATCTGATCGAAGGTCAGCGCAGCCTGTTTGTGGCCCGCAAGGAAACCCTTGCGAAGCAGTCCGAGCAGTTGCAGGAACAACGCATTCAGATCGAAAGCGAAATCAAGGGCACCGAGGCACAGCTTGTGTCGCTGACGCGACAGGTCGAATTGATCACGGATGAACTTGAGGATCAGCAGGATCTGCTGTCACGCGGGCTGACCCAAACCAGCCGGGTTCTGGCCCTGCAGCGGGAAGAGGCCGGTCTGAACGGTGAAATCGGGCGGCTTGAAGCCACGGTGGCGCGGCTCAAAGGAGAGATTGCGACGACGGAAATCGAGATACTGGAACTGGCCGCAACACGTCGCGAAGAAGCCATCACCACGCTCAGAGATATTCAGTTCCAGCTGACCGAGCTGTTCGAGCGCCGTTTGACGTTGACCGAACGCCTGTCGCGTTTGGATATTCGGTCGCCCGTAACCGGTGTGGTTTACGGCAGCCAGGTCTTTGCGGTGCAATCAGTTATTCAGCCAGCAGAGCCCATGATGTATGTGGTGCCGCAGGACACGCCGTTGTTGGTTGCGGCCAGGGTCGACGCCATCCACATTGACCAGGTCTTTGTCGGCCAGCCGGTGCAATTGCGGTTCCCCGCATTTAATCAACGCGAAACCCCGGAACTGGAAGGAGAGGTGTTCAACGTCTCGGCGGATGCCTTCACGGACGAAAATTCCGGGTTTTCGTACTATCGTGCCGAAGTTGTCATGGACGACAGCGAGCTTGCCAAGCTGAACGGTCAGGCCCTGCTGCCCGGTATGCCGGTAGAAACGCTGCTTAAAACCGACGAACGCACGCCTTTGACATATCTAACCAAACCGCTGACGGATTACTTTACCAAAGCTTTCCGTGAATGATGCGGGCTGGAAACAGGACGCGCAAATCTCAGTGGCATGAGCTGAGCGCAATCCGACTATTCCGCATCGGCAATTCTCGGAGCGGTCACAATCAGGTATTTCCCGGCAAACTTAACGTTCCTGGGGGAAGGTTTTGATGCCACAGATTGTGAAAGAGCTTGTGGGCTTGCTGGCGCTGGTCGGCGCAGCCGCACTGGCAGTGGGTTCCTATTCGGTTTTGGTCGCGCTGTAAGCAACGACCGGTTTTAGACAGTGGGACGCAGGGATAACCGGCGTCCCACTCGGACCAATCAGGCTGCCGCGATCTGGTCTGCCTTCTGAACCAGAACTTCGGCCTGACGGATCGAGGCATAGTCGATCAGGCGGCCATCGAGAGACACGGCACCCTTTCCGGCAGCCTCCGCTTCGGACATGGCGACAAGGATGCGTTGTGCCTTGGTCACTTCGGCCTCGGATGGCGACATGACCTCGTTCGCAAGCGCAACCTGACTGGGATGGATCGCCCACTTGCCTTCACAGCCCAATACGGCAGCGCGCTTCGCGGCGGCACGGTACCCATCAGGATCCTGAAAATCACCAAACGGGCCATCGATCGGGCGCAGACCGTTGGCGCGCGCAGCAACAACCATTCGGGCCAGCGCATAGTGCCACATGTCACCCCAGTGTGTCGCGCGATTGCTGTCCGCGTCCGGATCGGTCAGGACAGAATAGTCCGGATTCACACCGCCGATGATCGTGGTACGCGCACGGGTTGAGGCGGCGTAATCCGCAACGCCGAAATGCAGGCTTTCGTTGCGTTTCGAGGCCGCCGCGATCTCGCCCACATTCTGCATGCCAAGCGCGGTTTCAATGATGTGTTCGAACCCGATCCGCTTTTTGTAGGCTTTGGCGTCTTCGATCTGGGTGACCATCATGTCGATAGCGTAGACGTCAGCGGCGGTGCCCACCTTGGGGATCATGATAAGATCCAGCCGCTCGCCGGCCTGCTCGACCACATCAACCACATCGCGGTACATGTAATGGGTGTCCAGCCCGTTGATGCGCACGGACATGGATTTGTTTCCCCAGTCAATGTCGTTCAGCGCCTCAATGATGTTCTTGCGCGCCTGTTCCTTTTCGTCCGGTGCAACGGCGTCTTCCAGATCAAGGAAAATGACGTCCACGTCCGATTTTGCGGCCTTTTCGAACATACCGGGCTGGCTGCCGGGGACAGCCAGTTCGCTGCGGTTCAGGCGGGCGGGGGCCTGTTCAATCGAATAGAAGCTCATGATCAGTTCCTAAGTCAGTGGTTGGGTTTAGGCGTTCGTTCGACGGGTCAAATCACTCTGTCTTGAGGTTTTTTACCGTTGAAGAATTGGTTGAGGTTTTTGATGACGCGGAACCCCATTGCTTCGCGGGCCTCGCGT
>NZ_JBQFSB010000021.1:0-6185 GCF_056537725.1 Ruegeria sp. C11
CTGCGGTCAGCGTCGTTTTACCATGGTCAACGTGGCCAATCGTGCCGATGTTGACGTGCGGTTTTGTACGCTCAAACTTTTCCTTTGCCATTCCTCAGGCGCCCTTTTGCGATTTGGGGGACCCTTGGTCCCGTAGGTTACATCTGCGCGCGCGAGATATTGGGTTCAAAGGAGAAAATCAAGCACATCCTGAGGGAAATACCTAACCTTGTACCGGATTCGGTGACGACTGCCCGATTTCGACTGGTTGCAGCACCTCGGGGCGCTTGTCGAACCAACCGTTCGCCTTGTGTTCTTCGGCGATCCACTCCTCGACCCGGTCGGCAACTTTCAGGGCCAGCCCGTTCATCTGCTCTTCCTTGGTGCGGGCATGGCCGGAACCTTTCAGAGCACTTTCGCCGGTCGTATCTTCGAGGACCTGCATCTGTTCGCCTTTGGCAAGGAATTCCTTGCGCTCGACGTCGTAGACATTGACCAGAACGATGGCAGTACTTTTGGGGTTGAACAGAACCGGCACACCCGGGGGCGCCAGCATGTACCCTTCGAGGCTGATACCGATGTCGTATTCCTGCGACCCCTGGTAGCGGCCCATCCGGATATCCACGGCATTCTGAATGGCGTTGGTCCATTCCTGCGGTGTGGCGTCGCGCGACACCGGCCCTTGAACGGCCTTGTCGGCAAATGCGTAATTCACGCGCAGCTTGAACTCGCCCAATTCTTCAGGAGCTTCGTCCACAAGCGTCGGCGCGCAGGCCCCAAGCAAGGCCAGTCCGGCGGTCAGCGTCAGTATTCGGATCATTCTCTTGTCTCGACAGGTCCGTTTTTTAACGATGTAGCGCACCGACACGGCCTGTGCCAAGCCGTGTCAGCAAAAATTGACCTACTGGCGCATTTTGGTCAGGAGAACTTATAGTCACGCGGGAAGCCATATGGTGGCTTTTTCCCGACGCTTGCGCGTTTGGACAGCCACTGTGACAGGTCTGCCTCGTGCCGGGTCTTGTCACCGCCCATCGACCATTTCAGACCGTCCTCCCAGTCAAAGGTCGTCAGGTCGGACAGGCCGCCATCCAGTTCCAGCGTGCCCTGACGCCCGCGGGCCATGTTGTACTTTTGCAGGCGCACGCCTTTGCCGCGCGTCATCTCGGGCAGCTCGGACACCGGGAACACAAGGAATTTTCCGTTCTGCGAAACGACGGCCACGTGGTCACCGGCGACCGGTTTGCAGATCATGGCCGTTTCGTCCCCCTTGACGTTAAGGACCTGTTTGCCGTTTCGGGTCTGGGCCAGCACGTCATCCTCGGGCACCATGAAGCCGTTGCCCGCATCCGAGGCCACGAGCAGCTTGCGCCCCGGCTTGTGGATCAGGATGTCAACGATCTGTGCCTCGTTCGGCAGGTCAACCATCAGGCGGAGCGGTTCGCCCATGCCCCGCCCGCCGGGCAGATTGGCGGCGCTGACCGTGTAGAATCGCCCGTTCGAGGCAAAGACAAGCAAGCGGTCGGTCGTCTCGGCATGGAAGATAAAGCGCGGGCCGTCACCGTCCTTGAATTTCAGTTCGCGGTTCAGGTCGATATGACCGGTCATCGCGCGAATCCAGCCCATCTGAGAGCAGACGACCGTGATCGGCTCGCGGTCGATCATCGCCTCAAGTGGCACTTCTTCGACATTTCCGGCCTCGGCAAACTGCGTGCGGCGCGCGCCGCCTTCGTAGTCCTTGCCGAAGGTTTTCTTGGTCTCTTTCAATTGCTCCGCGATTTTGGCCCATTGCAGGCCTTCATCGGCCAACAGGTCCTCAAGATTGGCGCGTTCCAGCATCAGCTCGTCACGCTCACGCACCAGCTCCATCTCTTCGAGACGGCGTAAGGAGCGTAGGCGCATGTTGAGGATCGCGTCGACCTGAACCTCGGACAACTCACCCTCACCCGGCTTGGGTGAGACATAGTCGGCCTCGTTGGTGGCGCGAACGTGGTCGATGCCCCAATCTTCGCGCATCAGCGCGGCTTTGGGGTCGTCGTCATAGCGGATGATGTCGATCACGCGGTCGAGGTTCAGGAAGGCGACGATAAAGCCTTCCAACACTTCCAAACGATGATCGATCTTGCCCAGACGGTGGCGCGAGCGACGCAGCAGTACCTCTTGCCGGTGATCAAGAAAGGCGCGCAGCACCTCTTTCATCGAACAGACCTTGGGCGTCACGCCGTCGATCAGCACGTTCATGTTCAGGCTGAACCGCACCTCAAGGTCCGAGTTGCGGTAGAGCATGCCCATCAGCACCTCGGGGTCCACATTCTTGGAACGCGGCTCAAGGATAAGGCGGATGTCATCGGCGGATTCGTCGCGCACATCGGCGAGGATCGGGATTTTCTTGGTCTGGATCAGCTCGGCGATCTTTTCGATCAGCTTGGATTTCTGAACCTGATAGGGAATCTCGGTAACGATGATCTGCCACTGGCCGCGGCCCAGATCCTCGACCTCGTACTTGCAGCGCAGCCGGAACGATCCGCGCCCGGTGCGATAGGCCTGTGCGATGTTCTCGGGCGGTTCGACGATCACGCCGCCGGTCGGGAAGTCCGGGCCGGGCACGTAGTTCAGCAACGTGTCGTCGCGGGCATCGGGTGTTTTGATTAGATGCAGGCAGGCATCACAAAGTTCAGCGATGTTGTGCGGCGGGATATTCGTCGCCATGCCCACCGCAATTCCGCTGGCGCCATTGGCCAGCAGGTTCGGAAACTGCGCAGGCAGCACGACCGGCTCGGTCAGGGTGCCATCATAATTGTCGCGGAAATCGACAGCGTCTTCGTTCAGACCCTCAAGCAGGGCCTCGGCCACGATGGTCATCCGCGCCTCGGTGTAACGAGAGGCCGCCGGATTGTCGCCGTCGATATTGCCAAAGTTCCCCTGCCCGTCGACCAGCGGATAACGGACGTTAAAGTCCTGCGCCAGACGCGCCATCGCGTCGTAAATCGCGGCGTCACCGTGCGGGTGGTAGTTACCCATCACGTCACCGGAGATCTTGGCAGACTTACGGAATCCACCGGTTGCACTGAGTCGCAGCTCGCGCATCGCGTAGAGGATTCTCCGGTGAACCGGCTTTAATCCGTCGCGCGCGTCGGGCAGGGCACGATGCATGATCGTGCTGAGCGCATAGGTCAGATAGCGTTCGCCAATCGCGCGGCGCAATGGCTCGGCTATCTCGCCCCCGGTCTCAGGGGTCTCCATATTGGGGTCGTCGATCGTATCGTTCATATATGATGTGATACGCCGCAAGAGCCCGCTGGTAAAGCAAGCACAGCATATTTTGCTGGGGACAAGTCGCGCTTTTTGCAACAGGGGGAGACAAGTCCCGGATTTCCCCGCATTTTCGACTCATCGTCCAAAATATGGTAAGATTTCACTGATTGTACTGCTGCAATTTTTTGATTTTTCTGATTGTCGGGGGAAGCGCCATGAAGCGCCTCATAGTTCTTACGTTTGCTGCACTTGGCTGGGTTTTCTATGTCATGAGCGGAGGGCCGGATTTCGCCCCACGTGGAGAACGCGCACCCGTTCCGGAGCAGGTGGCCGAGGCCCCGAAACCCGCACCTGCCCCTCTGGTTTCTCCGAAAGCCGAAGAGTTGGTAACCAAAACCGTCCTTCAACCCGCTACCCCGGTTGTGCCGAAAGTCGTACCGGAACCCGAGCCGGTCACGACGGAAGAATCGATTGCCTTGCTGGCCCAGGCGGCCAGCAGCCTGAATTCAGGGACATCCCTTTTTGGCACTCAGACCACCGGGCTGACGCTGGCGTCTCTGGAACAGGGCGCGGCCGGGCTGCAGCAGATCACCCCATCAGAGCCGGAACCTGCGGAAACGCCTGTGGCGGCCGAGCCTGTCAAAGACATCCGCGAGGTATCGGGTACACGGGTGAACATGCGCGACGGCCCCGGCACGATCTATCCGATCATCGCCAAGGTCACCATCGGTCAGAAGGTCGAGGTGCTGCATGATCCGGGCACCGGCTGGCTGCGCCTGCGCGTGTTGCCCGAGCGACACGTTGGATGGATTTCAGCGTCCCTCATCCGGAAAATCAACGACTGACGCAGAGGTGTCATTGCTCTGTTCCGAACCTCGCAATAGCTATGGGCGAGGTTCATTTTCGGGAATGTCATGCAAAAATCCATCCTCATCACTGGCTGCTCATCCGGTATCGGTCAGGACGCGGCACACGGTATGCGTGCGCGTGGCTGGCGTGTTTTTGCATCCTGCCGGCAGCAACGCGATTGCGACCGCTTGCGGGCGCAGGGCTTTGACAGCCCCCGGATCGATTACACCGACGCGGACAGCATAACCTCTGGTTTGGCACAGGTTCTCGAGGCAACGGGCGGCACGCTGGATGCCCTGTTCAACAACGGTGCGCATGGCCTGCCCGGCGCGGTCGAGGATGTGCCAACCGACGGAATGCGCCATATCTTCGAGACCAACGTATTTGGCTGGCACGAACTGACGCGGCAAGTGATTCCCGTCATGCGCGCGCAGGGCCACGGGCGAATCGTTCAATGTTCGTCGGTGCTGGGTCTGGTCGCGTTTCCCTGGCGCGGGGCCTATGTCGCCACCAAATACGCAGTCGAAGGGCTGACCGATACCATGCGGCTTGAGCTGCGGGACACCGGCATCAAGGTCATTCTGATCGAACCCGGACCGATCACGTCCAAGTTGCGGGAGAAGGCGATCCCAATGTTTGAGCGCTTTATCGACTGGGAAAATTCTGCCCTGCGCGAAAGATACGAAAATTCGCTGCTCAAAAGGCTTTACGAGGATTCGGGACCTGACAGATTCGAACTGCCCGCCTCAGCCGTCACAGACAAGCTTGCCCGCGCCGTCGAAGCCCGGCGCCCCCGTTCTCGATACTATGTCACGACGCCAACCTATATCGCGGGTTACCTGCGCCGGGTTCTGCCCACAGGCGCCATCGATCGCATCCTGTCGGACATCTGAGACGAAATTACCGGTTCGCTTTTTGCCCTGTCGGGGCTAGATGGGGTCAGGCGCAACACTAATCGCGGACGGTAAAGTTATGGACCTGATGATGGTCATCTTGCTCATGGCCATGGCGGCGGTCGTCGCCGTACTGGCGATGGGCATCGCCAATTTTGGCAAAAGCGGCACCGATGCCGCAAAGAAAAGCAACAAGATGATGCGGCTGCGCATCCTGTTTCAGTTCATTGCCGTAGTGCTTATCGTGCTCTACGTCGTATTGCGCGGACAGGGAGTGCAATAGATGGTCGTACTGAACAAGATCTATACCCGCACCGGCGACGACGGGAAAACCGCGCTGGGCAACGGCGAACGTGTCGCCAAATATTCCGGTCGCGTTACGGCCTATGGCACCGTGGATGAGTTGAACGCCCATGTCGGGGTCGCCCGACTGGAGGCCGACGGCGATGTGGATGCAGCACTTGCCCGTATCCAAAATGATCTGTTTGATCTGGGCGCGGATCTATGCCGCCCGGACATGGAGAAGGATGCCGAGGCTGATTACCCGCCTCTGCGCATGGTTGCCTCTCAGACCGATCGGCTGGAAGCTGAAATTGACGCTATGAACGAATCCCTGGAACCGCTGCGCAGCTTCATCCTGCCAGGAGGGTCCCGGCTGGCCGCGCATCTGCACGTATGCCGCACCGTCTCACGCCGCGCGGAACGTCTTGCCGTCGAGCTGACCAATATGGAGCCGGTCAACGAGGCCAGCGTAAAATACCTCAATCGGCTGAGCGACTGGTTCTTTGTCGCGGCGCGTTGCGCCAATAACGGCGGGCGGGACGATGTTTTGTGGGTTCCGGGGGCAAACCGCTGATCCGAACGCGGCGCCGGGCTGAGTATTCAGAGAGTTAAGCCTCAGGACAAGCTGATGCCATTGGCCCCCGTGCAGCGGGCCAAACCGACACCTTGGGGTTCGATTCCCGTTTCTCAGGCAAAAAAATACTGAAACGCGACGTCTGGAAGCCACGACGTGACGATTTTGCCCTGTTGCAGCGAAGCGCGAGACGCTATCTACACCCGCGAGAGCATTGGTGGAGTCGCGACGCGGCTTACCGTTTTTGTAAGGAGCAAGCGCAAAAATGAAGGTACTCGTGCCTGTCAAACGCGTGATTGACTATAATGTGAAGGTTCGCGTTAAAGCGGACGGTAGCGGTGTTGATCTCGCCAATG
>NZ_JBQFSB010000022.1:2500-5891 GCF_056537725.1 Ruegeria sp. C11
GAAAGTATGCTTTTGGTTCAGAAGAAAGATCATCTTTAGTTACCAGCTGGATGATCGCGATTGACCTGACTGCGCTCAAGTAGCCGAATAGGCGGTAGCGCACTAAGTTGTGTCTTTCTCTTTCTGGATCAAATCAAGCGCGAGAAGGGCGTTTGGTGAATGCCTTGGCAGCAAGAGGCGATGAAAGACGTGATACTCTGCGATAAGCCATGGGGAGCTGAGAATAAGCTTTGATCCATGGATTTCTGAATGGGGCAACCCACCTGAAAGCTTCATATTGTTATCCTTGATAATCAATATGTTGCTTAAACAGGTACTTAAGACCTGAATACATAGGGTTTTAAGAGCAAACCCGGGGAACTGAAACATCTAAGTACCCGGAGGAAAGGAAATCAATTGATACTCCCCTAGTAGCGGCGAGCGAACGGGGACCAGCCGAGCCAGATAAGTGACTAGAACACGTTGGGAAGCGTGGCCATAGCGGGTGACAGCCCCGTATAGGAAGCTTTGATGGACGTATTAAGTAGGGCGGAACACGTGAAATTCTGTCTGAAGATCGGAGGACCACCTTCGAAGGCTAAGTACTCCTTGCTGACCGATAGCGAACCAGTACCGTGAGGGAAAGGTGAAAAGCACCCCGACGAGGGGAGTGAAACAGTACCTGAAACCGAACGCCTACAATCAGTCGGAGGATCCTCGAGATCTGACGGCGTACCTTTTGTATAATGGGTCATCGACTTGGTCTCACGAGCAAGCTTAAGCCGTTAGGTGTAGGCGTAGCGAAAGCGAGTCTTAATAGGGCGTATGAGTTCGTGGGATCAGACCCGAAACCGAGTGATCTAGGCATGGCCAGGTTGAAGGTAAGGTAACACTTACTGGAGGACCGAACCCACATCCGTTGAAAAGGATCGGGATGAGCTGTGCCTAGGGGTGAAAGGCCAATCAAACTCGGAGATAGCTGGTTCTCTGCGAAATCTATTTAGGTAGAGCGTCATCCGAATACCCCGGGGGGTAGAGCACTGGATGGGTAATGGGGCCCCACAGGCTTACTGATCCTAACCAAACTCCGAATACCCGGGAGTACTAGATGGCAGACACACTGCGGATGCTAACGTCCGTAGTGGAGAGGGAAACAACCCTGACCTACGACTAAGGCCCCCAATTCATGGCTAAGTGGGAAAGCAGGTGGGACGACCAAAACAACCAGGAGGTTGGCTTAGAAGCAGCCATCCTTTAAAGATAGCGTAACAGCTCACTGGTCTAAATAAGTTGTCCTGCGGCGAAGATGTAACGGGGCTCAAGCCATGAGCCGAAGTCTAGGGATGCGTAAGCATCGGTAGCAGAGCGTAGTGTGACATAGTTCCTATCCTCTTTAGCGATCTTCGGATCGCCTTGGAGGATATTTGGAGCTTTCGATGAAGCCGGGGCGTGAGCCATCCGGTGGAGAGATCACTAGTGAGAATGATGACATGAGTAGCGACAAAGAGTGTGAGAGACACTCTCGCCGAAAGTCCAAGGGTTCCTGCTTAAAGCTAATCTGAGCAGGGTAAGCCGGCCCCTAAGCCGAGGCCGAAAGGCGTAGGCGATGGGAATCAGGTTAATATTCCTGAGCCAGGAGGATGTGACGGATTGCAGGTGTAGTTCAACCTTATCGGATTGGTTGGGCTGCTGAGCAGTTCCTGGAAATAGCCCTCCATCAGACCGTACCCTAAACCGACACAGGTGGACTGGTAGAGCATACCAAGGCGCTTGAGAGAACGATGTTGAAGGAACTCGGCAAAATACCTCCGTAAGTTCGCGAGAAGGAGGCCCGGTTCCTAGGCAACTAGGGGCTGGGGGCACAAACCAGGGGGTGGCGACTGTTTATTAAAAACACAGGGCTCTGCGAAGTCGCAAGACGACGTATAGGGTCTGACGCCTGCCCGGTGCCTGAAGGTTAAAAGGAGAGGTGAGAGCCTTGAATTGAAGCCCAGGTAAACGGCGGCCGTAACTATAACGGTCCTAAGGTAGCGAAATTCCTTGTCGGGTAAGTTCCGACCTGCACGAATGGCGTAACGACTTCCCCGCTGTCTCCAACATCGACTCAGCGAAATTGAATTGCCTGTCAAGATGCAGGCTTCCCGCGGTTAGACGGAAAGACCCCGTGCACCTTTACTACAGCTTCGCACTGGCATCAGGATTGTGATGTGCAGGATAGGTGGTAGGCTTTGAAGCAGGAACGCAAGTACCTGTGGAGCCTCCCTTGAGATACCACCCTTCGCACTCTTGATGTCTAACCGCGGTCCGTTATCCGGATCCGGGACCCTGCGTGGCGGGTAGTTTGACTGGGGCGGTCGCCTCCTAAAGCGTAACGGAGGCGCGCGAAGGTTGGCTCAGAGCGGTCGGAAATCGCTCGTTGAGTGCAATGGCAGAAGCCAGCCTGACTGCGAGACTGACAAGTCGAGCAGAGTCGAAAGACGGCCATAGTGATCCGGTGGTCCCGAGTGGAAGGGCCATCGCTCAACGGATAAAAGGTACGCCGGGGATAACAGGCTGATACTGCCCAAGAGTCCATATCGACGGCAGTGTTTGGCACCTCGATGTCGGCTCATCTCATCCTGGGGCTGGAGCAGGTCCCAAGGGTACGGCTGTTCGCCGTTTAAAGAGGTACGTGAGCTGGGTTTAGAACGTCGTGAGACAGTTCGGTCCCTATCTGCCGTGGGTGTAGGAGACTTGAGAGGAGTTGCCCCTAGTACGAGAGGACCGGGGTGAACGATCCACTGGTGGACCAGTTGTCGTGCCAACGGCAGTGCTGGGTAGCTATGATCGGACAGGATAACCGCTGAAGGCATCTAAGCGGGAAGCCCCCCTCAAAACAAGGTCTCCCTGAGGGCCGTGGAAGACCACCACGTCAATAGGCCGGAGATGTAAGCGCAGTAATGCGTTCAGTTGACCGGTACTAATCGCCCGATAGGCTTGATTTGATCCAGTAATGGAAAGACAAAATCAAAAGCATACACTGACCTTGAGTTGGACAACGTTGATTGAAACACACACCGCACTTTGCAATGCAAAGTCGCGACGGGGATTTTCCT
The DNA here is from genome assembly GCF_056537725.1 of Ruegeria sp. C11. NCBI lineage: Bacteria > Pseudomonadati > Pseudomonadota > Alphaproteobacteria > Rhodobacterales > Roseobacteraceae > Ruegeria > Ruegeria sp. C11. The sequence goes on from NZ_JBQFSB010000022.1 coordinate 5,575, forward strand.
CGGTTTGGTGGTCATAGCGCAAGTGAAACACCCGGTCCCATCCCGAACCCGGAAGTTAAGCACTGCCGCGCCAATGGTACTTGGGCTTAAGCCCCGGGAGAGTAGGTCACCGCCAAACCTAGAAAAATCCCCACTCTCTCTAACGATGAAAAAAAACACGACCAGGTCTCAACTGGCCAAATAGCCACTAGACCAACGCAAGACCTCAAGTAGCGTAAGCGATAGGTCTTAAAAAGTGTCGCGGGATGGAGCAGCCCGGTAGCTCGTCAGGCTCATAACCTGAAGGTCGCAGGTTCAAATCCTGCTCCCGCAACCAA
>NZ_JBQFSB010000023.1:0-4558 GCF_056537725.1 Ruegeria sp. C11
TCAAATCACTCTGTCTTGAGGTTTTTTACCGTTGAAGAATTGGTTGAGGTTTTTGATGACGCGGAACCCCATTGCTTCGCGGGCCTCGCGTGTTGCGCTTCCGAGATGGGGGAGCATGACGAGGTTGTCGCATTGCATGAGGTCCGGGCTGATGCGGGGTTCAGCGTCGAAGACGTCGAGGGCTGCGCCGCCGATCATGTCGAACATGAGCGCCTGGATGAGGGCCCATTCGTCGATGACCTCGCCGCGGGCGGTGTTGATCAGAAAGGCGTCGGGTTTCATCAGGCCCAGGCGGCGCGAGTTGATCAGATGCCGGTTGGCGGCGCCGCCGGGGCAGTGCAGCGAGACGAAGTCGCAGTGCGGCAGCAGGTCGTCGAGCGTGTCGACCTGGATTGCGTTGCAACGGGCCAGCACCTCGGGCGCCACGGGGCTGCGGTTGTAGACCAGGATGTCCATGCCGAACCCGTGATGGGCACGGCGCGCCATTTCCTGACCGATCCGGCCATAGCCGACGATGCCCAGCGTCTTGCCGCTGACCTTGGTGCCGATCAGATGCGTGGGCCGCCAGCCGGTCCAGTTTCCGGCGCGCAGTTCGCGTTCACCTTCGCCGGCCCGCCGCGCCACCATCAGCAGCAGCGTCATGGCGATGTCGGCGGTGCATTCGGACAGCACGTCGGGGGTGTTGGTCACGGTCATGCCCAGCTGGCGGGCCGACGGTTCGCAGATATGGCTGTAGCCGACGCCGTAATTGGCCAGAATGCGGGTCTGGGCGGCGGGCACGTCCAGCGCCTCGGCGCTGAGCGTGTCGGTGACGGTGGGCAGCACCGCGTCATAGGTTTTCAGGGCCTGCCGGATCTCGGCCGGGGACATGGGCCTGTCACCGGTGTTGAGCGCGACGTTGTAATCCTCGGCCAACTGCGCCTCGACGGCGGCAGGCCAGCGGCGGGTGACAAGAACCGACGGTTTGACCATCACGCAGCCTCCATCACGCGGGCGATGGTTTCGCCGATGACAGCGGGGTTTTCGGCCACGGTCACGCCGGCAGCGGACAGGATCTCGACCTTTTCGGACGCGCTTTCGCCAAAGGCCGAGATGATCGCGCCCGCATGGCCCATGGTGCGGCCCTTGGGTGCGGTCAGACCGGCAACATAGGCCACCACCGGTTTGCTGATGTGGTTGCGGATATACTCGGCCGCCTCGGCCTCCTGCGGTCCGCCGATCTCGCCGATCATGGCGATGATATGGGTGTCTTCGTCCTGTTCGAAGCGTTCCAGGATATCCCGGAAGGACGAGCCGTTGATCGGGTCGCCGCCGATGCCGACACTGGTCGAGACGCCGATGCCGCGCTCTTTCAGCTGCGCCGCGGCCTCATATCCCAGCGTGCCCGACCGGCCGATGATGCCGACATTTCCGGGCAGGTAGATATGGCCGGGCATGATCCCCAGCAGCGCCTTGCCGGGGCTGATCGTGCCCGCGCAGTTGGGCCCGGTCAGCACCATGCGGTTCTCCCGCGGATAGCGGTACATGTAGCGCTTGACCCGGATCATGTCCTGCGCCGGAATGCCGTCGGTGATGCAGACGCAATAGCGAATGCCCGCATCCGCCGCCTCCATGATCGAATCCGCAGCAAAGGGGGGCGGCACGAAGACCAGGCTGGCATCGGCGCCGGTGGCCTCGACGGCCTGTTTGACGGTGTCGAAGACCGGCACGCCCTCGACGGTTTCACCACCCTTGCCGGGCACCACGCCGCCGACGACATTGGTGCCATAGTCCAGCATGTCCTTGGTGTGGAACCGGGCCATGCGGCCGGTGATGCCCTGAACGATGACGCGGGAATCGCGATCGAGAAGAATGCTCATTGCACAGCCCTCATCTTGGTGGCCTGGGTAAGGTCGTTCTGCCAGGCGCCCACGGCGCGCTCGGCGGCTTCCATCAATGTGGTGGCGCGGATGATCGGCAGGCCCGACTGGGCGAGGATCTTCTGACCCTCTTCCACATTGGTCCCGGCCAGCCGCACCACGACGGGCAGCTCAAGCTGCAGCTCCCTGAGCGCCTGCACGACGCCCTCGGCCACCCAGTCGCAGCGGTTGATGCCGGCAAAGATGTTGACCAGCACCGCCTGCACGTTCTTGTCCGACAGCACCAGACGGAACGCCTTGGCGACACGTTCCGGCGAGGCCCCGCCGCCGATATCGAGGAAGTTGGCAGGCTCGCCGCCCGCCAGCTTGATGGTGTCCATGGTGGCCATGGCAAGGCCCGCACCGTTCACGATGCAGCCGATATTGCCGTCCAGCCCGACATAGGACAGGCCCCGGTCGGCGGCGCGGCTTTCGCGCGGGTCTTCCTGGCTCTTGTCGCGCAGCTCGGCGATCTGCGGGTGACGGAACAGGGCGTTGTCGTCAAAGCTCATCTTGGCGTCCAGCGCCAGAACCCGGTTGTCGCCGGTGATCACCAGCGGGTTGATCTCGACCATGGTCGCGTCCAGATCGCGGAAGGCGGCATAACAGCCCTGCAGCGTGCGCACCATCTGCTGCACCAGGGCAGGTTCCAGCCCCAGCTCGAACGCAATCTCGCGCGCCTGGAATTCCTGCAGCCCCACCGCCGGTTCGACGATCGAGCGCACGATGCTCTCGGGGCGCTCGGCTGAGATGTCCTCGATCTCCATGCCACCCTCGGACGAGGCGACGATCATCACCCGCTGGCTGGAGCGGTCCAGCACGAAGCCCAGATAGATCTCGCGGTCGATCGGCACGGCCGATTCCACGTAAACGCGATAGATGCCCTTGCCCTCGGGGCCGGTCTGATGGGTGACCAGCTTGCGCCCGAACATGTCCTCGCAGGCCTCGTAAATCTCGCTTTCGGACTGGCACAGCTTGACGCCGCCGGCCTTGCCGCGCCCCCCCGCATGCACCTGCGCCTTGACGATCCATTTGTCGCCGCCCAACTCGCGCGCGCGATAGGCCGCCTGTTCCGGGCTGTAGGCCAGCGCCCCCGAGGGCACCGCGACGCCGAAGTTCGAAAGAACTTCCTTGGCCTGATATTCGTGGATGTCCATTTGCTCCTCCCTGTTGAGCGGCGTTACTGCGCGGCAATCGCCGGGGCGTAATGCTTGTCGAGAATGTCGTCGATGGCGGCGTGATCCACCTCGCCCCCCAAGGCGCGCATCGCATCCGCAAAGCGGCGCACGATCTCGCGGATGGCCGTCGGGTTTAGTTGGTTCAGGATGCCGATGCGGACCTGCACCGGGGCCGAAAGGGTGGGCCAGATGCCAAAGCCCTCGGCCCGGCAGTTCTGCACCAACTCCATTTCCCGGCCCGCCAGCGCACCCGGCAGGTTCAGCACCACAAGGCTGGTCATGTTCGACGTCACCTCGCAGCCCATCGCCGCAACCGCCTCGCGCAGGGCGGCCTCGTGGGTGCGATAGGCGTCGGCACGCGCGGCCAGCGTTTCCTGCAGCGTCAGGCGCAGGGATTCATGAAAGGCCGACACCGCATAACCCGAATGGGTCCGGTGATAGGTGCCCTTTTCAACGTCCTGACCGTCAACGATGCCCCAGTGGCGCGCCTCGAAGATCGGGTTGTGCACATAGGTATAGGCGCCGTTTGCCTTCAGCGTCTCGATATAGGCGTCGGTAAAGCTGACCGGCGCATAGGTCAGCGGCAGGCAGCACAGGCCCTTTTGCGGGCACGAGGCCCAGCCGGCGATGCCGGGATAATCGTCGATCGAAAAATCCTCGACCCCCAGCGACGACACCGCATCGATCAGGCCCATGACGCCGTGGCGTTCGCAGGCATCCGAGAAGCCGCGCAGGTCGTTGATCCGCCCCGAGCCGGTTTCCCAATGCGCCATGAAGGCCCATTTCGGCTTGTGCTCGGCCAGCGCCGCCTCGACCATCTCACCGGTCACCGACTGCCCGTGCGGCACGTCGATCACGGTGACGCTTGCCGCCTGCGGGTCCAGCGCATTCGCTGCCAGCTCGGCGCGGGTGGCCGCCTTGATGCGCAGGGTCAGCGCGTCGATGCCGGAAAACGTGCCGTTGGAAAAGGCCACGACCCGGTCGCCGGGCATCACCGCCGAGAACATCGTGTCCAGCCCGCTCCAGCCGGTGCCCGCCACCGCAAAGGTGTAGGTGTTCGACGTGCCCCAGATCGCGCGCAGCATCTGCTTGCACTCGACCATGCCGCGCAGCACGTCACCCTGCATGTGATCGGCAACCCCGGCACCGGCAAAGGCCTGCAGCACGCGGGCATCGGTATTGCCCGGCCCCGGACCGGCCGCCAGGGTCTCGGGGATCTCGAGCGGGGGAAAAATCGGAAGGGTCATCGTCAGATATCCTCGGCAGTTGACGGCCAGCACGGCCCGGTGTGTCATGTCGAGCGCCAGAAAACCCGATGCTTGCCCCGTCGCGCAACGTAACTTACTACTGCTTTAGGACTTCTAATAAGACGGGCAAAAAACTACCCAAATGGGTAAGGATACCACCGTATACCACAACACACACCACCAAAACGGGTAGGAAAACCCAAATTCAAAGGCAATTTCATATGCTTGGGAAAAC
>NZ_JBQFSB010000024.1:0-3226 GCF_056537725.1 Ruegeria sp. C11
ACGCGAGGCCCGCGAAGCAATGGGGTTCCGCGTCATCAAAAACCTCAACCAATTCTTCAACGGTAAAAAACCTCAAGACAGAGTGATTTGATGCAAACAGCGGCAAAGGACGAATATCCATCGAATGCGTCTTCGGCCTATGCCGAAGGACTGCGGAGCGAACTGCACAGGCTGTGGCGTAACATTCTGTCGAAGAGGGCGCCCCATGTCGCGGCTTGGGCCGATGCCCTGACGCCGGGATCTCTGCCCACGGGACCAGCTGCCACACCTTATCTGCAGGCGCTGTCGATCTGGTTCCAGCTGCTGCGTATCATCGAGGAAAATGCAGCTGTCAGAAATCGCCGGTTGACGGAAACCCGCGATGGCCCTGCAACAGTCGAAGGCGGGTTCGCCGAGGCGCTGTCGAACCTCTCCCTGACCAACAGCCAAATCGGGCAATTGGCCGGATACCTTGTTGTCGGTCCGACCCTTACCGCGCACCCGACCGAAGCCAAGCGCGTCACCGTACTGGAGATACATCGCCGTATCTATCGCCACCTTGTCAGCCTTGAGGCGCAGCGCTGGACGCCGACTGAGCGGGCTGAACTGCTGAATGCGCTTGAGGGCGAGATCGATCTGTTGTGGATGACCGGAGAACTGCGCCTTACCCGCCCCAGCCTCAGGGACGAGATCGAGTGGGGGTTGCAGTTTTTCCGTGACGCAATTTTCGACGCTGTACCACAGGTCATGCAAAGGTTCGATCACGCGTGTCAGGATGTGCTGGGGCAGATCTTGCCGACTGCGCCGAACCTGCGGTTTCACAGCTGGATTGGCGGTGACCGGGACGGTAATCCGAACGTCACAACCGAGATGACCGCGCTGGCGCTGCAGCGCGGACGCGAGTCGGCAATCGATATGTATCGCGAGGCTATCGATGAGGCCGCCGGTCGGCTGAGCATCAGCTCGCTGATCCTGCCCCTGCCTGAGGCCCACGCCGCACGCCTGCAGGACATCACAGATCGTGCACCCGACAGTGGTCGAAACGCAAACGAACCTTTCCGGCAGGCGCTCACTGCGATCGGCCATCTTCTGCAGCATCAGGGTTATGACCACACGACGCAATTCATCGCGGATCTCGAAACGCTTGATGCGGCATTGTGCTCGGTCAACGCCGATCTACTGGCACGTCAGTATATCCGGCCATTGCGCCGCTCGGCATCGGTTTTCGGGTTCCGAACCACAACGTTGGACATTCGCCAGAACTCGACCGTGACCACCAATGTCCTGACCGAAATTTGGGACATGTACGGCGCCGCACCCGAGTATGGAACGCGTGAATGGTCCACCCGCCTGCGGGCCGAGCTGGCCAATCCTGATTTGCCGGACCTTATTCAAAATGACTTGAGCGATCAGGCGAGGGAATTGCTGGCGCTGCTTTCACTGGTTCATTCCGTTCGCACCGGTCCCGACCCCCGCGCAATGGGCCCGTTCATCCTGTCGATGACCCGATCGGCGGATGACATTCTGGGCGTCTATCTGTTGGCGCGCTATGCCGGGTTCGGGGCGGAAACGCTCGACATATCGGTGGTGCCGCTGTTCGAAACCATTGCCGATCTGCGCAATGCACCCTCGATCCTGCTTGAGGTTCTCGATGTTCCTCTGGCCCGGCGCAGCCTAAAGACCGGGGGGAACAAGATTGAGGTGATGCTGGGATATTCGGACAGCGGAAAGGACGGGGGTTTCTTCTGTTCAACGTGTGAACTGGACCGCGCGCAGCGCAGGATCGTGTCCGCGCTGGCCTCTCAGGGATTTCGAGCAGCCTTTTTTCATGGTCGCGGTGGCTCCGTCAGTCGCGGCGGGGCTCCGACCGAACGTGCGATTGCCGCACAACCGAAAGGAACCATTTCTGGACGGCTTCGGGTGACGGAACAGGGCGAGGTCGTCTCGGCCAAGTATGCCAACCGTGGAACCGCCGCCGCCCATCTGGAGCTGCTGCTGTCCAGCACACTGTGCCACACAGCAGACAGCAGCGAAGCGCCAGTGCGCCCCGAATTCCAAGACGCCATGGATGCGCTATCGGAATTGTCGCAGACGGCCTATGTCTCGCTGCTCGAATTGCCCGGATTTCTGGATTATTTCCAGCAGGCCAGTCCGGTCGAGGAACTGGCCCGCCTGAAAATAGGCTCGCGTCCGACCCGCCGGTTTGGGGCCGCAAGCCTGGATGATCTGCGCGCCATCCCGTGGGTGTTTGCGTGGTCTCAGAACCGCCATCTGATCACCGGTTGGTACGGGTTCGGGGCCGCAATGAACAGTTTCCGCAGGTTCCGGGGTGCGCGCGGCGACGAGGTGCTGCATGACCTGTTCCGTCAGTCCCGTCTGTTTCGTCTGGCGGTCGATGAAATGGAAAAATCGCTTTACCAGACGGACATGTCCATTGCCGCAAGCTATGCGGAACTGGTCAGTGACGCGGGAACCCGCCGACGCATCCTCACCGCAATTACCAACGAATACGACAGTACCTGCAGCGCCATCCGGTTTTTGACCGGGGGGCGGGAAATTGGCCATCGGTTCCCGCACTTGTGCGAGCGTTTTGAACGCAAGCGGGCAGAGTTAAACCGTATTCATGCGCTGCAGGTGGATTTGCTGCGCCAGACCCGGAATGAACCGCAGAACGGAACCGTTCCCGTTCCATTGCTGCAATCCATGAACGCGATTTCGGCTGGCCTCGGCTGGACCGGTTAACTCAATAATCAGGAGATAGACGACGTGAACGCCCCCCATCGCCCCAACAATTTCTTTACCCAGTCTCTTTCGGAGCGTGACCCCGAGCTTTTCGGTTCGATCACGTCTGAACTTGGCCGCCAGCGCGACGAGATCGAGCTGATTGCCAGCGAGAACATTGTCAGCGCCGCCGTGATGGAGGCGCAGGGCTCAGTGATGACCAACAAATACGCCGAAGGCTATCCCGGTCGCCGCTACTATGGCGGCTGCCAGTTCGTTGATATCGCCGAGAACCTGGCCATCGACCGTGCCAAGGAACTGTTCGGCTGCGGTTTTGCCAACGTTCAGCCGAACTCGGGCAGCCAAGCCAACCAGGGCGTGTTTCAGGCACTGATCAAACCCGGCGACACCATTCTGGGCATGAGCCTGGATGCCGGCGGTCACCTGACCCACGGCGCGGCCCCCAACCAGTCGGGCAAGTGGTTCAACGCGGTGCATTACGGCGTGCGCCAGCAGGACAACCTGA
>NZ_JBQFSB010000025.1:0-2393 GCF_056537725.1 Ruegeria sp. C11
CTTAACGTCGCGCAATCTTTGGCCTTTTGGGTCGAACGGCGGTTTTTCGAGGATTTTGGCCTTGTGAGGTTTGCCGAGAATAAAGATCTCGACCTCATCGCCCGGCTGCGCCACTTGCGGGTCCGCATAGCCGATAGCCAGTGATTTGCCGACCGAATAGCCATAGGCGCCGGATGTCACGCGGCCCACGGGTTTGCCATCGGGCGTGAAAATCGGCTCGCCGCCGGTCGCGTCGGCGTCGTGCGCCACCTCGACCTCGAAGATCGACAGCACCTCTCGCGGGGCGTTGTCCCTGATGGCCAGCCAGGCGTCCTTGTGCAGGAAATCCTTGTCCGGTTTGATGAGACCAGCCAGCCCAACCTCCTGTGGCCAATATTCCTGAGAATACTCCCTGCCCCACGAGCCATAGCCTTTCTCGATGCGCAGCGACCCGAGGGCGCGGCCACCCACGGGGCCGCCATCAAACTGCTTTGCGGCCTCCAGAAGTGCGGAATAGAGCCTGATCTGGTCACTTTCCGCGCAGTGCAACTCCCACCCCAGATCGCCGGTAAAGCTGACGCGGATGGCCAGGCAGGGGACGCCGGCAACCTCGATGGTCGCGGACCGCATGAAGCGGAATGCCTCGTTGGACAGATCCGCATTGGTCAGCCGCTGAAGCGTGTCGCGCGATTTGGGACCGGCGACGTTGAACCCTGCGATGCGGTCGGTGGCCACCTCGAATGTGGTGCCTTCGGGCAGGTCGACCATGTTGAAGAACCGCTGGTGATAGCGTTCGGCCATGCCCGAGCCGATCATCATGTATTCATCTTCTGCGACCTTGGTAATCGTGAAATCACCGGCCACACCGCCCCGGACCGAGATCAGAGGCGTCAGGCACGAACGCCCCACCTCGGTCGGTACCCTGTTGGCGACCAGCCGGTCCAGCCAATCATGCGCGCCCGGACCCTTGATGACGTAATTGGCGAAGTTCGAGATGTCGATAACGCCCACATTCCTGCGCAGCATCTCGGCCTCGCGGCCGACCGGCGCCCACCAGCTCTGGCGGGTAAAGCCGTTGGTCTCGACGGTGCCCGGTTGATCGGCGAACCACAGCGGGTGCTCCCAGCCGCAGTTCAGGCCAAAGACACAGCCCATTTCCTTTTGCATCTCGTAAGCCGGACGGACACGGGCCGGACGGCCGGCGCTGCGTTCTTCGTTCGGGAAGTGGATGGCGAAACGATGGGTATAGACATCCTCGACCCGCGCCTTGGTGAATTTCTTGTCTGCCCAATCTCCGAAACGGGCCAGATCCCAGGCGAACATGTCATATTGCGGCTCACCGTCGATCATCCATTGCGCCGCAAGCAGGCCCAGACCGCCGGACTGGCTGAAGCCCGGAATGATACCGCCGCACAGGAAATAGTTCTTCAGCTCCGGCACCGGCCCCCAGAGCGCGTTGGAATCCGGCGACCAGATCATCGGGCCATTGATCACCCGCTTGACCCCCGCCGTGGCCGCCACCGGCACCCGTTCGGTTGCACGGATGACATTGTCCATGATCCGGTCCAGATCGTCGGGGAACAGATCATGCGCGAAATCCAGCGGCGTCCCCTCTTCGGCCCAGAACCGCATATCCTTTTCATAGGCCCCGATCAGCAGGCCGTTGCCTTCCTGACGGAAGTAATACTCCCCATCCCGGTCCGCGATGGAGGGTAGACGGCGGCCCAGATTGGCAACCTCATCAATCGTCTCGGTCACGAAATACTGATGCTCGGTCGGCTGCAGCGGCAGTGTCAGCCCGGCCATCGCCGCAACCTCGCGCCCCCAGAGACCGGCGGCATTCACCACCCATTGCGTGTGGATATCCCCCTTTTCGGTGCGCACGATCCACGAGCCATCGGCTTGCTGTTCCGTCCCTAACACGGGGCAAAACCGCTCAATCGTCGCCCCCATCGCCCGCGCGCCCGCCGCGTAGGCATGCGTGACACCCGAAGGATCGACATTGCCGCCGTCGGGCTCGTACATGATACAGCGCACGTCATCGAACTGCGCCAGCGGATGCAGCTCTTTGGCCTGTTCCCGGCTGACTTCATAAAAGTTCAGGCCATAGAACCTGGCCTTGGACTCCTGCAGGCGCAACTGGTGCTCGCGATCCTGTGTCTGGGCCAGATAGAGCGATCCGGGCTGAAACACGCCACACCCCTGCCCGGTTTCCTTCTCCAGCTCCTTGTACAGGTTCATCGTGTAATGCTGGATACGGGTGACATTGTTGTTGTCGTGCAGCCCGTGAATCCCCGCCGCCGCGTGCCAGGTCGAGCCACTCGTCAGCTCGTCCCGCTCCAGCAGAACAACGTCGGTCCAACCAAGCTTGGCAAGATGGTAGAGAATCGAACAACCGACAAGACCACCTCCGA
>NZ_JBQFSB010000026.1:0-1621 GCF_056537725.1 Ruegeria sp. C11
ACCTGAAAGATCGGCGCTTCTTCGTCCTTGTTGATCGCCACGATGACCTTGGAGTCCTTCATGCCTGCCAGGTGCTGGATCGCGCCCGAGATGCCGACGGCGACATAGAGGTCCGGGGCAACAACCTTACCGGTCTGACCCACCTGCCAATCGTTCGGCGCATAGCCCGAGTCGACCGCCGCGCGCGAGGCGCCAACAGCCGCGCCCAGCTTGTCGGCCAGACCTTCGATCAGTTTGAAGTCCTCTTCCGAACCGACACCGCGGCCGCCCGAGACGACAACGCCAGCCGAGGTCAGTTCCGGACGGTCGCTTTCGGCAACCTTGTCCTCGACCCACGACGACAGACCCGGGTTTTCACCAACCGAGATGGTCTCGACCGGGGCCGAACCGCCTTCGCCCGCCGCGTCAAAGCTGGCGGTCCGCAGGGTGACGACCTTCTTGGCGTCGTTCGATTTCACGGTCTGGATCGCGTTGCCCGCATAGATCGGACGCTCGAAGGTCGAGCCGTCAACAACGCCGGACGCATCCGAGATCACCATTACGTCCAGCAGTGCGGCCACGCGCGGCATCACGTTCTTGGCGTCGGTGGTCGCGGGGGCCACGATGTGCTCGTACCCGTCGGCCAGACCCACGATCAGCGCTGCGGTCGATTCCGCCAGGCGGTGACCCAGCGAGGCATCCTCGGCAACCAGAACCTTGGACACGCCGTCGATCTTGGCAGCGGCCTCACCGGCAGCAGCGGCGGAACCGCCTGCGGCCAGAACGGTCACATCACCCAGGGCTTTCGCGGCATTGACGGCTTTGGCGGTGGCGTCCAGCGCCAGCTCACCATTGTTGACTTCGGCAAGAAGAAGTACAGCCATTACACAGCCCCCGCTTCTTTGAGTTTCGAAACCAGTTCGTCGACCGAACCCACGATGATGCCAGCGGCACGTGCCGGCGGCTCTTCGGTCTTGACGACCTCGAGGCGCGGGGTGACGTCGACGCCATAATCGGCGGCGGTTTTCTCATCCAGCGGCTTTTTCTTCGCCTTCATGATGTTGGGCAGCGACGCATAGCGCGGCTCGTTCAGGCGCAGGTCAACGGTCACGATGGTCGGCATCTTGACGCTGATGGTCTGCAGGCCGCCATCAACCTCGCGGGTGATCTTGGCGCTGTCACCTTCGATGTCCAGCTCGGACGCAAAGGTGCCCTGGCTCCAGCCCAGCAGGGCCGACAGCATCTGGCCGGTGGCGTTCATGTCGTTGTCGATCGCCTGCTTGCCCGCCAGAACGATGCCGGGCTGCTCTTCCTCGACCACTTTGGCCAGGATCTTGGCAACGGCCAGCGGCTCGATGTCCTGATGGACGTCGTCGGCGGCCACAACCAGAATGGCGCGGTCGGCACCCATGGCCAGCGCGGTCCGCAGGGTTTCCTGCGACTGCTTCACGCCGATCGAAACGGCAACGACTTCGTCAGCCTTGCCCGCTTCTTTCAGGCGGATCGCCTCTTCCACCGCAATCTCGTCGAATGGGTTCATCGACATTTTGACATTGGCGAGATCAACACCGCTACCGTCCGCTTTAACGCGAACCTTCACATTATAGTCAATCACGCGTTTGACAGGCACGAGTACCTTCAT
>NZ_JBQFSB010000027.1:0-1218 GCF_056537725.1 Ruegeria sp. C11
CTGATCCTCCCCCTCTGAAGTGGTCCGCCGTTATGGTTAAGAAAATGGAGGAACCACATGGCGAACAAGCGACCGAAGCCGGAAGAGATTGTCTCGAAGTTGCGGCAGGTTGAGGTATTGATGGGGCAAGGCATGTCCCGTCTGGATGCGATCCGGCAGATTGGTGTTGTTGAACAGACCTATTATCGCTGGAAGAAGAAGTACGGCGGAATGGGTACGGATCAATTGAAGGAACTTAAGCGCCTTCAAAAAGAGAATGAGCGTCTTCGAAAGGCCGTCTCGGATCTTACCCTGGACAAATTGATCCTGACGGAGGCGGCCAAGGGAAACTACTGAGCCCCGCCCGTCGCCGTGCCTGCATCAACCATGTGCGCCACAAACTGCGTGTCTCAGAGCGCCGGGCGTGTCGCGTCCTGAAACAGCACCGATCCACACAGCGAAAGCTGCCGAAAGGTAGAGCTGACGAGAAGCGCCTGGTGGCGGACATGATAGAATTGGCCCGCCAGTATGGCCGCTACGGTTATCGTCGGATTGCGGCTTTGCTGAGAGATGCGGGCTGGCAGGTGAATGACAAACGCGTCGAAAGGCTTTGGCGTCGGGAGGGGCTGAAAGTGCCAATGAAACAACCGAAGAAGGGGCGGCTCTGGTTAAATGATGGATCGTGTGTTCGGCTGCGGCCGGAGCACCGAAACCACGTCTGGAGTTATGACTTCGTGCATTGTCGAACGGATGACGGAAAGGCATTCCGCACGCTCAACGTCATCGATGAGTACAGCCGGGAGTGCTTGGCGATCCGCGTGGACCGCAAGCTGAACTCCAGCGATGTCATCGATGTGCTGAGTGACCTGTTCATCATGCGCGGTGTGCCAAGCTACATTCGCTCCGACAATGGCCCTGAGTTCATTGCCGTGGCGGTGCAAGACTGGATCAATGCCGTTGGAGCAAAGACCGCATACATCGAACCAGGCAGCCCATGGGAGAACGGTTACTGTGAAAGTTTCAATGCCCGGTTCAGAGATGAGTTCCTGAATGGAGAAGTCTTCTACTGTCTAAGAGAAGCGCAGATTTTGATCGAAGAATGGAGGAAACACTACAACACAAAACGCCCGCACAGTGCTCTGGGATATAAACCGCCGGCCCCGGAAACCATCGTTCAAATGGACCAAAGGCCAGTCATACACTAACAATCAAATTGGACCACACAAGTGGGGCTGATCA
>NZ_JBQFSB010000028.1:0-1193 GCF_056537725.1 Ruegeria sp. C11
ATGGCAAAGGAAAAGTTTGAGCGTACAAAACCGCACGTCAACATCGGCACGATTGGCCACGTTGACCATGGTAAAACGACGCTGACCGCAGCAATCACCAAGTATTTCGGCGACTTCAAGGCGTATGACCAGATTGACGGTGCGCCGGAAGAAAAAGCGCGCGGCATCACCATCTCGACCGCCCACGTGGAATACGAGACCGACAACCGCCACTACGCGCACGTCGACTGCCCCGGCCACGCTGACTACGTCAAGAACATGATCACCGGTGCCGCTCAGATGGACGGCGCGATCCTGGTTGTGAACGCTGCTGACGGCCCGATGCCGCAGACCCGCGAGCACATCCTGCTGGGCCGCCAGGTTGGCATCCCGAAGATGGTCGTGTTCCTGAACAAAGTTGACCAGGTTGACGACGAAGAGCTGCTGGAACTGGTTGAGATGGAAGTTCGCGAACTGCTGTCCAGCTACGACTACCCCGGCGACGATATTCCGATCATCGCAGGTTCGGCTCTGGCCGCGATGGAAGGCAACAACCCGGAAATCGGCGAAGAGAAGATCAAGGAACTGATGGCGGCTGTTGATGACTACATCGACACCCCTGAGCGCGCTGTTGACCAGCCGTTCCTGATGCCGATCGAAGACGTGTTCTCGATCTCGGGCCGTGGTACCGTTGTGACCGGTCGTGTCGAGCGTGGCGTGATCAACGTTGGCGACGAGATCGAAATCGTCGGCATCCGCGACACTTCGAAAACCACCTGCACCGGCGTTGAAATGTTCCGCAAGCTGCTGGACCGCGGTGAAGCGGGCGACAACATCGGCGCCCTGCTGCGCGGCATCGACCGTGACGGCGTTGAGCGTGGTCAGGTTCTGTGTAAGCCGGGTTCGGTTACACCGCACACCAAGTTCGAAGCCGAAGCCTACATCCTGACCAAGGAAGAAGGCGGTCGTCACACCCCGTTCTTTGCGAACTACCGTCCGCAGTTCTACTTCCGTACGACTGACGTGACCGGCACCGTGACGCTGGCGGCTGGCACCGAGATGGTCATGCCCGGCGACAACGTGTCGTTCGAAGTTGAACTGATCGCACCGATCGCGATGGAAAACGGTCTGCGCTTCGCGATCCGCGAAGGCGGCCGCACCGTCGGCGCCGGCGTTGTGTCGAAAATCGTCGAATAATTCGCGCAAGCGAGTGA
>NZ_JBQFSB010000029.1:0-781 GCF_056537725.1 Ruegeria sp. C11
GATCTGGCTGAGGAACAGCTTGGTGCGCTCTGACTGTGGGTTGTTGAAGAACTCTTCGGGTTCGTTCTGTTCCACGATCTGACCGGCATCCATGAAAATCACGCGGTTGGCGACCTGACGGGCAAAGCCCATCTCGTGCGTCACACACAGCATGGTCATGCCTTCCTCGGCCAGTTCGATCATGGTGTCGAGCACCTCTTTGATCATCTCGGGGTCCAGCGCCGATGTTGGTTCATCGAACAACATGATCCGCGGCATCATGCAGAGCGAGCGGGCAATCGCCACACGCTGCTGCTGACCGCCCGAAAGCTGGCCGGGATACTTGTCGGCCTGTTCCGGGATTTTCACCTTTTCCAGGAAATGCATCGCGCGCTCTTCGGCCTCTTTCTTGGGCGTCTTGCGCACCCAGATCGGGGCCAGCGTGCAGTTTTCCAGAATGGTCAGGTGCGGGAACAGGTTGAAGTGCTGGAACACCATGCCAACCTCGGACCGGATCTTGTCGATGTTTTTCAGGTCATTCGACAACTCGGTCCCGTCCACGATGATCGTGCCCTGCTGGTGTTCCTCCAGCGCGTTCAGGCAGCGGATCAGGGTGGACTTACCCGATCCCGACGGCCCCGCGATCACGATCCGCTCGCCCTGATTGACGGTCAGATTGATGTCGCGCAGCACGTGGAATGCCCCGTACCACTTGTTCATGTTGGTGATTTCGATGGCGACCTCGTCGCTCACCTGCATTTTGGAGCGGTCGATTTCGCGTTCAATTGCAAGTTCAGACATG
>NZ_JBQFSB010000030.1:0-764 GCF_056537725.1 Ruegeria sp. C11
ATGAAGATGACGACGGAAGAGGCCTTTGTTAAGGTACTGCAGATGCATGGTATTGAGCATGCGTTTGGGATTATTGGCTCGGCGATGATGCCGATTTCGGATTTGTTTCCGAAGGCTGGGATCATGTTCTGGGACTGCGCGCATGAGGGCAGTGCCGGGATGATGGCAGATGGTTACACCCGCGCCACCGGCAAGATGTCGATGATGATCGCGCAGAACGGCCCCGGCATCACCAACTTTGTCACCGCCGTGAAGACCGCCTACTGGAACCACACGCCGCTGCTGCTGGTGACTCCGCAGGCGGCCAACAAGACCATCGGTCAGGGCGGGTTCCAGGAAGTCGAGCAGATGAAACTGTTCGAGGACATGGTCGCCTATCAGGAAGAGGTCCGCGACCCGTCCCGCGTCTGCGAGGTTCTGAACCGGGTGATCATGCAGGCCAAACGCGCCAGTGCTCCGGCCCAGCTGAACATCCCGCGCGACATGTGGACTCAGGTGATCGACGTCGATCTGCCCGCCATCGTTGACTTCGAGCGCCCCTCGGGCGGCGAAACCGCCGTCGCGCAGGCCGCCGAACTGCTGTCGAACGCCAAGAACCCGGTCATCCTGAACGGTGCCGGTGTGGTTCTGGCCGAAGGCGGCATCGAGGCTTCGAAGGCTCTGGCCGAGCGTCTGGATGCGCCGGTTTGCGTCGGCTACCAGCACAACGACGCCTTCCCGGGCAGCCACCCGCTGTTTGCCGGTCCGCTGGGCTATAACGGCTC
>NZ_JBQFSB010000031.1:0-671 GCF_056537725.1 Ruegeria sp. C11
GGCGGTCACCTGACCCACGGCGCGGCCCCCAACCAGTCGGGCAAGTGGTTCAACGCGGTGCATTACGGCGTGCGCCAGCAGGACAACCTGATCGACTATGACCAGATCGAGGCGCTGGCGAAAGAACACCAGCCCAAGCTGATCATCGCGGGCGGCTCGGCCATTCCGCGCCAGATCGACTTTGCCCGCATGCGTCAGATCGCGGACATGGTCGGCGCCTATCTGCACGTGGACATGGCTCATATCGCCGGTCTGGTGGCGACAGGCGCGCATCCCAGCCCCTTCCCGCACGCGCACGTGGCCACCACCACCACGCACAAGACGCTGCGCGGCCCGCGCGGCGGCATGATCCTGACCAATGACGAGGCGATCGCCAAGAAAGTGAACTCGGCCATCTTCCCCGGCATTCAGGGCGGCCCGCTAATGCATGTGATCGCGGCCAAGGCGGTTGCCTTTGGTGAGGCGCTGCAGCCCGCGTTCAAGGATTACATCAGCCAGGTCGTCACCAACGCACAGGCGCTGTCGGATCAGCTGATCAAGGGCGGTCTGGACACGGTGACCCACGGCACCGACACCCACGTGGTGCTGGTCGACCTGCGCCCCAAGGGCGTCAAGGGCAACGCCACCGAAAAGGCTCTGGGCCGGGCGCATATCACCTGCAACAAGAACGG
>NZ_JBQFSB010000032.1:0-591 GCF_056537725.1 Ruegeria sp. C11
TGGATGCGCCGGTTTGCGTCGGCTACCAGCACAACGACGCCTTCCCGGGCAGCCACCCGCTGTTTGCCGGTCCGCTGGGCTATAACGGCTCAAAAGCGGGGATGGAGCTGATCAGCGAGGCCGACGTGGTGCTGTGCCTCGGCACCCGCCTGAACCCGTTCTCGACCCTGCCGGGCTATGGCATCAACTACTGGCCCGCGGATGCGAAAATCATTCAGGTCGACATCAACCCTGACCGCATTGGCCTGACCAAAGCCGTCAGCGTCGGCATCGTTGGTGACGCGGCCAAGGTGGCGAACGGCATTCTGGCGCAGCTGAGCGGCACTGCCGGCGACGAAGGCCGTAAAGAGCGCAAGGAGCGCATCGCCCAGAAGAAATCGGCCTGGGCGCAGGAACTGACCTCGATGACGCATGAGGACGACGATCCCGGCACCAGCTGGAACGAGCGTGCGCGTGCCGCCAAGCCCGACTGGATGAGCCCGCGCATGGCGTGGCGCGCGATTCAGGCGGCGCTGCCGAAAGAGGCGATCATCAGCTCGGACATCGGCAACAACTGCGCCATCGGCAACGCCTATCCGTCATTCGAAGAGG
>NZ_JBQFSB010000033.1:0-591 GCF_056537725.1 Ruegeria sp. C11
TGGATGCGCCGGTTTGCGTCGGCTACCAGCACAACGACGCCTTCCCGGGCAGCCACCCGCTGTTTGCCGGTCCGCTGGGCTATAACGGCTCGAAAGCGGGGATGGAGCTGATCAGCGAGGCCGACGTGGTGCTGTGCCTCGGCACGCGTCTGAACCCGTTCTCGACCCTGCCGGGCTATGGCATCAACTACTGGCCCGCAGATGCGAAAATCATTCAGGTCGACATCAACCCTGACCGCATTGGCCTGACCAAAGCCGTCAGCGTCGGCATCGTCGGCGACGCGGCCAAGGTGGCGAATGGCATTCTGGCGCAGCTGAGCGGCACTGCCGGCGACGAAGGCCGTAAAGAGCGCAAGGAGCGCATCGCACAGAAGAAATCGGCCTGGGCGCAGGAACTGACCTCGATGACGCATGAGGACGACGATCCCGGCACCAGCTGGAACGAGCGTGCCCGTGCCGCCAAGCCCGACTGGATGAGCCCGCGCATGGCATGGCGCGCCATTCAGGCGGCGCTGCCGAAAGAGGCGATCATCAGCTCGGACATCGGCAACAACTGCGCCATCGGCAACGCCTATCCGTCATTCGAAGAGG
>NZ_JBQFSB010000034.1:0-590 GCF_056537725.1 Ruegeria sp. C11
ATTCAGGCGGCGCTGCCGAAAGAGGCGATCATCAGCTCGGACATCGGCAACAACTGCGCCATCGGCAACGCCTATCCGTCATTCGAAGAGGGCCGCAAATACCTGGCGCCGGGCCTGTTCGGCCCCTGCGGTTACGGTCTGCCCGCCATCGTCGGCGCCAAGATCGGCCAGCCGGACGTGCCGGTTGTGGGCTTTGCCGGGGACGGCGCCTTCGGCATCGCGGTGAACGAACTGACCGCGATCGGCCGCGAGGAATGGCCCGCCGTGACCCAGATCGTTTTCCGCAACTACCAGTGGGGCGCGGAAAAGCGCAACTCGACCCTGTGGTTCGACGACAACTTCGTGGGCACCGAGCTGGACACCAAGGTGTCCTATGCCGGCATCGCCACGGCTTGCGGCCTGAAGGGCGTGGTTGCCCGCACCCAGGACGAGCTGACCGCGGCGCTGAACCAGGCGATCGAGGACCAGAAGAACGGCATCACCACCCTGATCGAGGCGCTGATCAACCAGGAACTGGGCGAACCCTTCCGCCGCGACGCCATGAAAAAACCCGTCGCAGTCGCAGGCGTCAGCGCCAACGACATGATCGC